>DATELQ010000023.1:0-15641 GCA_035276475.1 Thermoanaerobaculia bacterium
CGCCCCGCCCGACGCGCTGTCGAACTTCGTGGCGCGCTATGCGCTCGGCGACGACTACCACGACGTGCTCGACCGGATCCTGCGCCGCTTCGAGGCCGCGATCGGCGACCGCGCGAAGACATGGCGCTACGTCGACACCGGACCGCTCTCCGACCGCGCCGCCGCCGCCCAAGCCGCCCTCGGATGGATCGCCAAGAACAGCATGCTGATCAGCGAGCAGCTCGGCTCGTACACGTTCATCGGGACTTTATTAACGTCGCTGGAAAACGACATCGCGCCCGCCACGGTGGCCGACCGCTGCGGCACCTGCACCCGCTGCCTCGACGCCTGCCCCACCCACGCCATCCTCCCCAACCGCACGGTGGCCTCGGAGGTGTGCATCAGCTACGCGACCATCGAGCACCGCGGCCCCCTCCCGCCCGCCCTCCCCCTCGCCGGCAACGCCTTCGGCTGCGACATCTGCCAGGAGGTCTGCCCCTGGAACGGCGAGCCCGCCGCCACCCACCCCGCCTTCGCGCCGCGCGAGTCATACCGCGCGACGCCAGTGTCGGATCTGCTGCGGTACGAGCAGGCGGACTTTTCATCGCTCTTTAGCAAGAGCGCGATCAAGCGCGCGAAGCTGGAGGGGATGAGGAGAAATGTGGCGGCGTTGACAGAGGGGGATGGCCGAGGGACGATGGGAGCGTGACGAAGGAAATCTCGCTGGAAGAATACGAGACGCGCCTCGGCGAATACCTCCACGAGGTGCAGAACGACGACGTCACGCTGCGCGTCATGGACGGCGATGAAGTCGCATTCGAAGTCGAGCCGGCGCATTGGGAGTGGGTCGAGCGGAACGGCATGTGGGTTCGGCCGGCCAAAGGCAACTGGAGTGATCTCGTCCTGCCGCCGGACCGGCCTCGCCTGACGGAAGAAGAGATCGATGAGCTCCTGAGGCCGGACCGCGAAGACCAGCGGTGATCGCCTACTTCGATTCTTCGGTTGTTCTCCGCAGAGTCTTCGCCGAGGAGAATCCTCTGGCCGAGTGGTCGAAGGTTACGCACGTCGTTTCCAGCGTTCTCTCACACATTGAGTGCCGCCGCGCAGTGGATCGGATGCGGTTCAGGCCACGTCATGTGCACAGAGTCCTTCTCTATCGAAAACTGCTGAACAGAGCGTTCGAGCGCATCGAGTTTGTTCGTCTCACGGACGAAGTCATCCTGGAAGCCGCACAACCGTTGCCGTTCTCACTCCGCTCGCTCGATGCAATTCACCTTGCCACTGCAATCGACTGAAGACGGCGTAATCAGCAGGGTCTCGTCTTCGCAACTCACGACGGCGATCTCGCCGACGCCGCCCGCCGCGTCGGGTTCCGCGTCCTCGGCGGCTAACTGCTCGCCTCTCATTCCGCGATCGGTAGGGGCGCACGGCGTGCGCCCTCTGTGCCGTCACGACCGTCGCTGATCGAACAACTCTTGCCACTTCACGAGCGGCACGAAGACCTCACCCTTGTCCCGTTCATACATGATCCATCCACCGCATGCCGCCGAGAGGTCGCGGAGCTCCTGGACCTCTTCGTCGCCAAGAGAAACAGCACCATAGTGACCGCCACCGGCGACGACGATCCGCCACAAGTCGTATTCGAGACCGATCATCCAGCCCGCGCAGTACGCGTCTTCGGAGATGTCGCTCATCCGTTCGGCGAGCGCACGTTGCTGTGGCGAAAGATCACCGATTGCCCACATCGCCTGCAGTGTATCCTTCACTCCTTCCCATCAGCATTCCGGTAAGGAGGAATCATGAAGTGTGTTCTCAGGGGAGGCGACGGCTTCAGCGACGCCCGCCGCATTCGCAATGCGCGGATCTACTCCAACCCGAGCGAGATCTGCTACTGCTCCAACGCGGACGACGTCATTCAAGCGCTGGGTAAGGCGACGCCCGGCGGCGTCCGCGTGCGGGCCGGCGGCCATCACCATGAAGGCATGTGTTCCGGCGATAACGTGCTCGTCATCGACGTCTCGAACATGAACCAGGTCGTCGTCGATCACACCAAACGGACCGTCCGGGTGGGGCCGGGCGCGAAGCTCGGCGACATCTACAACAAGGTCTACGAGAAAGGCCTGCTGTTTCCCGGCGGCGCGTGCGGTGACGTCCACGTCGGAGGGCTCGTGCAGGGGGGCGGGTGGGGTCTCACCGCGCGCAGGATGGGCCTCACCTGCGACGCGCTGGATTCCATCAAGATCGTGATCTGGCACGCGCAGCGGCGCGAATTCCAAGAGATCGAAGTCCGCGGCTCCGAGGACCCGAACCATCGGCTGTTCTGGGGAGTGAGCGGCGGCGGCGGCGGAAACTTCGGCGTCGCCACCGAGTTCGTCTTCAACCTCGAGCCGATCCCCGGCGAGAAGATCATCACCCAGTTCACCGCCACCTGGAAAGACCGCAACCTCATGCGCAATGTGATCGACGGCTGGAGGAAGAACGTTCTCGGATTCGGGGACGACCGGCTGACCACATTCTGCCGGCTGATCGCTCCCGGAACCGAGTCGGAGGGTGACGAGCCCTCGCTCATCGTGGGGAACTTCCTTGGCGACTCGAGCGAGCTGGATACGATCCTGAACCGCCTGTTGCCGGAAGGCTTCTGCGTCAGGTACGACCCCGTATGGCCGCCTGCGCCTGCCCCGCTGACGGCGAACTTCACGACGCCGCACTACCAGCCCGGGCCCCCGGGAGCGAAACTGAGCGAAACGTGCGCGAAAGACGCCTTTTTCCGGCACAAGGTGTCGTCGACCTATCCGACCAAGGCCTTCGATACCGGCGGCGTGCAAGGCATCCTCGACCACATCAACGTGGCTCCTCTCTCCGGCGCGCGCCGCTACATCAGCCTGCACTCCCTCGGACTCCGCGTAACCAAACCCAACGATCGGAGCTGCTTCGCCTACCGCGACAAACCCTTCCTCATCCAGTACCAGGCCTGGTGGCAGAAATGCGAGCTCGACGAACAGTGCCTCGACTGGGTCAGCGACTTCCGCGACGACATGCACAGGCGCGAAACCACCGAGGGGGCGTTCATCAACTTCCCCGACCGCGACCTCGTCCCGGCGACAAACCAGAAGGAGCTGATGCGGCCGTACTACAGGGAGAACCTCGACGCACTGATCGCCCTCAAACAATCGTGGGACCCGCGAGGCATCTTCGACTTCCCGATGGGGATTCCTCGGCCCTAGCGCCGCGGCGGCTCACCCCGCGTACAACTGCAGATCCGTCCCGATCCGGTCGGCCATCTCGCACGTCGTGTCGAGATCGGGATGGCGCACGAACACGTAGCCGTCCGAGAGCAACGTCTTCACCCAGTCGCGGCGATGCGCGCCAATGGGGAGGATCTCGATGCAGGGGATGTGCTCGCCGAACGACGCCAGGATCCGCTCGAGCCCCTCGACGCGTTGGATCCTTCCCTGCCCCGACGCGCGTTTGAACACGATCGCGCAGTTGTACAGCCGCTCGAACGGGACGTTGAACGTCCCGTGCACCATCGCCTCCGCCCATCCGGTGAAGAGATCGATGTCGCTGGCGAAATTCATCGTGTCCACCGTGTGCGCACCGGGAGGGCGGGCGGCGATCTCGCCGAACACCACCTCGCCGTCGCTCTTGCGGTACCACTCCATGTGCGTGAAGCCGCTCCGGTGATTCAGCGCGCGCAGCACGTTGCGTCCCAGCTCGCGCCCCTCCGCGAGGTGCGGCGCGTCGATCTCGCGCAACGTCACCGTCTGCGGGCTGATCCACTCCACGCTCCGGCCGATCAGTGGGCGCGGACGGTACCAGGAGAGGCTCTCGTAGACGATGCGGCCGTCCACCGAGATCGTGTCGAACGTGTACTCCTCGCCGTCGATGAACTCCTCGACGTTGTACTCGCGGTCCCAGCCGGCCTTATCGAGCGCGGCGTCGAGCTCGCGGAGCGACTCGACGCGGAACGTATTCTCCGAGCCCGCGCCCGCCACCGGCTTGAGGCAGACCGGAAACCCGACGCCCTCCGCGGCCTCCGCCCCCTCCCTCCCCGACGACGCGCGCCGATGCCGCGGCGTGCGCAGCCCCGCCGCGCTCACGGCCTGCTTCATCCGGTCCTTGTCGCGGAAACAGAGCGCCTCGTCGTAGCTCAGGCCCGGCGCGCCGAAGGCCTCTCGGAGACGCGCCGCGAGGAGCACCGTCGGCTCCCACAGCGTCTCCACGCGATCGACGCGCGCGAGCGCCGGCCAGCGGCGCACCTCGTCGAACGCCGCCCGCTCGTCGGACAACGAGCTCACCTGCAGATACCCGCTCACGCTCTCGCGCACGTGCGGCGGCAGAGCACTCTCCGGCACCCCGTCGACGGCGAACACGCGGGCGCCGACGCGGGCCAGGCCACGGGCGAAGTACGAAAGCTCGGCCGGCCATGCGCAGCCGATGAGAAGCACGTTGTTCATCCCAGCTCCACGCGAATCACGTTGATGATCGTTTCCAAGGCTCGGCCCACGGCCGCGGTGTCGCGGTCGCGGACGATGATGAACCCTTCGCCCTCGTAACTTCCACTCGGCGTTTGCCCGATCGACGGCAGCCGCGACGCCACGACGAGCGGCCCGACCGCGGCGGCGGCCTCGGAGACGCCATGGACGGCCTTGACGCGGCCCTCGCCCTGCCCGCGCAGAAAGGCGATGCCGGCCGACCACTGCGGCGCCGCCGGCGTGAACGTGCCGAGGATCATGAGGCGCACCCAGGCGGCATCGAAGTCGATCTCGTGCGCGTGCGACACCAGATCCATGATTTGCGCTCCCGGCGGCCGCGCCGCCACCTCGGAGATCGCAATCGATCCGTCGCGGCGGCGGAACCATTCGAGGTGGCACAGCCCCGTCGTCATCCCCAGCACCGCGAGCGCGCGGGCGGCGGCGGCGCGGATGTCGTCGTAGCGCGGCGCGTCCGTCTCGCGCGGCAGGTGGATGCACCACTGGATCCAGCCGTTGCGCAGCACTTCGAGCGGCGTCGGACGGTAGTGCGTCAGCGAGTGCCAGACCAGCTTCCCATCGACCATCACTCCTTCGAACGAATGCTCCTCGCCGACGATGTGCTCCTCGATGAGAAAGGGCGGTGGCGCGATCCGCAGCGCCTCCGCGAGCTGCTCCGCGGTGTCGACGCGGAACGTCGAGCGCGCCCCCGCCCCTTCGAGCGGCTTGACCACGACCGGGTAGCCGTTCGCCTCGACAAAGCGCCACGCTTCCTCCGCGCTCGTCACCCGCGCATGCCGCGCGCACGGCAGTCCCGCGGCGTCGAACAGCTCCTTCATCCGCGCTTTGTCGCGGAAGTTCCGCGCCGCCTCGGCGCTCATTCCTTCGATGTGAAATCGCTCGCGCACGAGCGCGATCGGCACCTGAAGCTGCTCGTACGCCGCGAAGAGACGATCGACCCCGCCGAGCCTCTCCGCCACTGCGGCCACGGCGCCGGTCAGTTGTTCGAGATCGAGCACGTCGCCGATGCGCCAGTGCTGCGCGACGGCGCCGCGCAACGGCTCCGGCAGCGCCTCGATCGGATCCTGCGTGACCACGCCGAGGCGCACGCCCTCGAGCCGCGCCGCGGCGCCGACGATGCGCGCGGCGTTTTCCGAGAGGATCGGCGCAGCGAAGATCGCGTTCGGCATGCGATCAATTGCTCGGCAGATTGAATGTCCGTCCAATCAGCGACGGATCGATCGAGCGGTCGAGGTACTCCCACACCGCCAGCGCGTCGGGGTGATCGGCGATCGACGGCGCGGCGCGGCGGGTGGCGGGGTCGTTGATCGTCAGGCGCGCCCGGCGGTACCAGTGCATCGCCTCCTCGGGGTTGAGGCGGAGCTCCTCGCGCACGCCTTGGATCAAGAGGTACTGCTCGGCCGGCACGCCGGCGCTCTCCACGATGCGGAACGACGGCGCGAGCTGCCGGGCGCGGGCGCGGATGATCTTCAGCTTCAAGGCGAGCGACTGCGTGTCGAGAATGGCGTGGCCGCTCTCGCAGAGCTGGCCGATGGCCAGGCGCATCAGCTCCGCCTTCTCCGCGATGGCCAGGCCGGCGCGGTACGTCGTCGGGTCGAGCGACTTGATCGCGCACCACGCCACCTGCGCGATCACCTCGACATTGAGGAACGAAAACGCCGCCTGCCTGGCCGGCGCGAGCGTGGCGGCGGTCACGATGCGCGCGCCGCGCACGGAGAGATTCTCGATCGTCACGGGCGCGCCGCCGAACGTGCCGGCGAGCGGCTGCTGCATGGCGAAGCGGTCACCGCCGCGCAGCTCTTCGATGCGCGTGGTCCGCTTCGATTTCCGGAGATGCTCGAGCATCCCCTCCATCACCTCGGGGGCGCCATACGTCCGGACGCCGGAGACGAAGCGGCTCGGCGAGATCGGATCGATCTGCGTCCAGACCACGACCGCCTCGAGCTGCAGCGGCGCGGGGCGGCCGTCGAGCGGGAGGCGCAGCAGCGCCTTCTGCCCCATCTGCAGCGAGTGCCCGTGCGTGAAGCGCGCCCCCTTTGCGGATATATCGCACACCGATACCGGCGCGCCGTCGAACTGCGCGGCGAGCGGCGGCTGCAGCAGATAGCGCTCGGCCGTGCGAAGAGTGCGTGCGGCTGCCTCGTGCATTGGAGTGACCCGGAAACTCGAAAAGTTATAGTACGCCGCGGGAACCGTTTGTGAGCGGAATCACGCACTTCGACATCGTCACCTTCGACTGCTACGGCACACTCATCGATTGGGAGAGCGGCATCGCCCGGGCCTTCCGCGAGGCCGGCGTCACCGCCGACCGCAGCGCCGTGCTGCGCGCATACGCGGAGCACGAGCCGCTGGCGGAGCAGCCGCCGTTCCGCCCGTACCGCGAAGTCCTCGCCGATACGGCGCGGCGCGTCGCTCAGGCGCTGGGATGGGCGGTCGGGGACACGAGCTTCCTCGCCGACAGCGTCCCGTCGTGGACGCCGTTCCCCGACACGAACGGAGCGCTCGAGCGCCTCCGCGCCGCCGGCCTTCGCCTCGGCATTCTGTCGAATGTCGACGACGACCTTCTCGCCGCCACGCGGCGGCACTTCACCGTCGACTTCGATCTGATCATCACCGCGCAGCAGGTGCGCTCCTACAAGCCGGGGCACGCGCACTTTCTCGCCGCGCGGGAGGCCATCGGCGGCGCGCGCTGGCTGCACGCCGCCGAGAGCAACTTCCACGACATCGTGCCGGCGAACGCCCTCGGCATCGAGAACGCATGGATCAACCGCCGGCGCGCGCCGATGCTCCCCGGTGGCGCGCCGACCCTCGGCGAGTTCCACGACCTCCGCGCGCTGGCGGACGCGATCGCCTGATCAGAAGCGCCAGCTCAACCCGATCGACGTTTTCAAATTGTCGTCGTACGGCTCGTGGCCGCCGAGGTAGATGCGCCCGTCGAGCATCAGCCCGAGGTTGTGCGTCAGCATGAAGAGCGTTCCGCCGTTGAACGCAGTCTGGAGATGGTTGCGATAGTGGAAGCGGGGATCGGCATCCGGCGCGGCGACGTAATGCGCGCCGATCCCGAGGAACGGTTTCCAGCGCGTGTCGTTCGGCCAGTGATAGCGCGCCGTCAGATCGATCGGCACCGTTCGCAGCCGCTCGGGCTCGACCATCGCGATCGCGCCGTTGTCCTCGACGACGTAGCCGTAGCTGTAATGCCGTTCCACCGCCACCGCCGCCTGCACGGACCAGCGCGGCGCGAACATCTTCTCGTACGAGATGCCGTAGCCGGCCCGCTCATCGACGCCGCTGCGGAAGAGCGAGAGCGTCTGCATCTCTTGTGCGTACGCCGCGCTGCAGACGAGCGCGATGACGGCGAATTCGACGATCTTGCGCATGGGTTATGGTAGGACGATTCAGCGCCTGCGGAGTTTCCGCAATCTCACGCGAAATGGCCTGCTCACAGAGTGAAATGGCCATCGCGCACGCCGAAAACGCCAGCGTGCACGTTGAGAAACTCATTGCGAGCGCTGAGAAACTCATCGCGAACGCCGAGAAACTCATCGCGAGCGCCCGAAAAACTCATCGCGAACGCTGAGAATGTCAGCGCGTACGCTGAGAATGTCGGGGCGTACCCTGAAAATGTCGGCGCGTACCCTGAAAATGTCGGCCCGTACCCTGAAAATGTCGGCGCGTACCCTGAGAATGTCGGCGCGTACCCTGAGAATGTCGGCGCCCGCGCTGAGAATGTCGGCGCGTACCCTGAGAATGTCAGCGCCCGCGAAGCTCCCGCAAGAACGCCAGCGTGCGCCCGATGATCTGCCGCGTGCGCGCGTCGTCCGTGACGATGTCGAACGCGTGCTCGCCCTCGGCGTGGTTCAGCAGATCGAGCTCGACACCGTGCGCGAGCGCGGCGTCAAGGAAGCGCGACAGCGGCTCGTTCACCTCCGGCATATCCCTGCCGGCGCGGGCGATCAGCATCGGCACGCGCACCTCGGACACGCGCGCGATCGGCTCTCCCTCGAGCACGGCGTAGAAGTCAACGAGCGCGCGGACGTAGGGCTTGTCGAAGCCCAACGCCAGCAGCGGGCCGCCGCCCGAGAACGCCCACAGCACCACGTCGTTCGAGTCACCGCGGAAGTGGTCGATCACCGCGCTGACGTCGGCCTCCGATTGCGCGAAGTCGTTCGGCGCGTGATAGCGATGATTGAACGTCACCGCCATGAAGCCTTCCCCGGCCAGGAGCTGCCCGTAATCGCGAAACAGCGCGATGTTCTTCATCTGCGCGCCGGCGGGGATCGGGCCGCCGTGAATCAGGAACACGATCGGCGCGGGCGTCGCCGCGGGGAGGTAGACGTCTGCGAGAACGTCACCGACGGCGACGTTCTCGCGGACGGAGGACGCGCCGCTGTTCTTCGGATAGAGCAGCGGCTGCGCCCACCAGTTCATCCGCGTTCGATGATCATGGCCGCAGCCTCGCCGCCGCCGATGCAGATCGCGGCCATGCCGCGCTTGAGATTCCGGTCCTCCAGCGCGTGCATCAGCGTCACGAGAATGCGCGCGCCGCTCGCGCCGATCGGGTGTCCTAAGGCCACGGCGCCGCCGTGCACGTTCATCTTCTCGTGCGGGATCTTCGCGTCGACCATCGCCGCCAGCGCCACCGCCGCGAAGGCCTCGTTGATCTCAAACAGATCGATGTCGTCCACCGTCATCCCGGCGCGGCGGAGCACGATGTCGATCGCCTTCGCCGGCGCCGTCGTGAACCACTCCGGCTCCTGCGCCGCCGTCGCCTGCGCCACGATCCTCGCCATCGGCTTCAGCCCGTTCTGCTCCGCGTACTCCGCCGACGTCACCACCAGCGCGGCCGCGCCGTCATTGATCTTCGACGCGTTCGCCGCCGTCACCGTGCCGCCGTCCTTCTGAAATGCCGGCTTCAGCGTCCCCATCTTCTCCAGCGGGGCGGCGAACGGCTCCTCGTCGTCGACGACGACCGACTTCCCTTTCCTCGACTCGATCTCGACGACGGCGATCTCCTTCTTGAACTTCCCGCCCTTCACCGCGTCCTGCGCGCGGCGGTACGACTCGCGCGCGAAGTCGTCCTGCGCCTCGCGGGTGAACTGGTACTTCGCCACGCACGTCTCCGCGCAGTTGCCCATGTGCTTGTCGCCGTACGGGTCCCACAGGCCGTCGTGGACCATCACGTCGACGATCTTGCCGTTGCCCATGCGGTAGCCGGTGCGCGCCTGCGGCAGCGCGTACGGCGCGTTCGACATCGACTCCATCCCGCCTGCCACCGCGAGGTCGTACTCGCCGCAGCGGATGTCGTTCGCCGCGTACATCACCGCCTTGAGGCCCGAGCCGCAGACCTTGTTGATCGTCACTGCGCCCGCCTCGACCGGAATCCCCGCCCCGATGCCCGCCTGCCGGGCCGGCGCCTGGCCGACCGCGGCCTGCAGCACGTTGCCCATCAGAACCTGCTGGATCTGCTCCGGCCGGACCCCCGAGTTCTCCAGCGCGCACTTGATGGCCACGGAGCCGAGCTTCGGCGCGGAGAACGAGGAGAGCGCGCCGAGGAACGAGCCGATGGGCGTGCGCGCGCCGCCCAGGATCACGATTTCTTTCATGGAAGATTGCTCCTTTGTGGGACTGCGATAAGATTCGCAGCCCGAGAATCTGACATCCGCACCCCGCGGTGTGTCAACAGAAAACAGGAGTCATTGATGTCCCCCTCGACGATCACGGATCGCCGTCTGCACGTCCAGCCGGCCGAGGTCCACAACGTTCTTGCCCGGCACATGCTCGCGGATGGCTACGAAATCGTCATGGACCTGCAGAAGTCGCGCGGGTCGTGGGTTTTCGACTCGAAGCGCGGCCGCAAAGTCCTCGACTTCTTCACCAACTTCGCCTCCTGCCCCATCGGCTACAACCACCCGCGGCTCGACAACCCCGAGTTCCGCGACAAGCTCGCCGAGGTCGCACTCAACAAGCCGGCCAACTCCGACATCTACACCACCTACATGGCCGAGTTCGTCGAGACCTTCTCACGCGTGGCCATGCCGCCGGCGTTCACCAAGCACCTATTCTTCGTCGAGGGCGGCTCGCTGGCGATCGAGAACGCCATCAAGGCCGCGTTCGACTGGAAGGTTCGCAAGAACTGGTCGAAGTACGGCGCCGGCAGCGAGCGCGGCACGCAGGTCATGCACCTGCGCGAGGCCTTCCACGGCCGCAGCGGCTACACGCTGTCGCTGACGAACACCGCCGACCCGCGCAAGACCCAGTACTTCCCAAAGTTCGACTGGCCGCGCATCGACAACCCGAAGATCCACTTCCCCGCGACCGACGAAGCGCTGGCCGACGCCGAGCGCCGCGAGCGCGCCGCCCTCGATCAGGCCAAGCAGTTCCTCGCCGACCGCAAGGACGACATTGCCGCGTTCATCATGGAGCCGATCCAGGGCGAGGGGGGCGACAACCATTTCCGCCCCGAGTTCTTCCGGGCCCTGCGCCAGCTCTGCGACGAGAACAACATGATGCTGATCTTCGACGAGGTGCAGTCGGGCGTCGGCATCACCGGAAAGATGTGGGCCTTCCAGCACTACGGCGTCGAGCCGGACATGTTCTGCTTCGGCAAGAAGACGCAGGTGTGCGGCTTCACGTCGAACGACCGGATCATGGAAGTGGAGAAGAACGTCTTCGTCGAGGGCTCGCGCATCAACTCGACGTGGGGCGGGAATCTCACGGACATGGTGCGCTCGCAGCGCTACTTCGAAGTGATCGACGAGGAGCGCCTGGTCGACAACGCCGCCACGGTCGGCGCCTACTTCCTCGGCGAGCTCGAACGCTTCGCGCAAGACTTCCCGCAGCTCGTCTCGAACGTGCGCGGACGCGGTCTCATGGCCGCGCTCGATCTGCCGAACGGCGAGGTCCGCGACGCCACGATCCGGGCGCTTATGGCCAACGACGTGATGGTGCTCGCCTCCGGCCACCACTCGCTGCGCTTCCGCCCGCCGCTGAACCTCTCGATGGATGAGGCGGCGGAAGGGATCCGGCGGATGGAAACCGCCTTGCAGCAGATGGCGTGAGCGTGTTCCTCGCGGCCGCGGCCCTCCTCATTCACAACGTGACGGTGATCGACCCCGCGTCGCGCGCGGTGCGGGCGAATGCCGACGTCTGCGTGGCCGGCGAGCGCATCGCCGGTTCCTGCGACGGCGCCACCGTCATCGACGGCAGCGGCAAGTACCTCATTCCCGGCCTCGTCGACATGCACGTCCACCTCCTCGCGCATCCGTGGACGGAGCAGGGGTATCTCAAGAACCGCTACGACCGCGGCACCGTCGAGCAAATGCTGCGGGCGTTCCTCGACTTCGGCGTGACGAGCGTGCGCGACGTCGGCTCGGAGAGCGAAGCGGCAGTCATGTTTCGGACGATGGTGCAGAACGGCACGCTCGAAGGGCCGGAGATCACCACGTGCGGGCGAATCCTCGAGAGCGGCACGTTCGATCCCGAGCCGTTCGCCATCGTCAACAGCGCCGCCGACGTGCGGCGCGAGATCCGCTGGCAGAAAGCCGTCGGCGTCGATTGCATCAAGCTCTACGCCGACCTGCCGCCCGACCTCGTCGGTGTGGCGATCGACGAGGCGCACAAGAACGGGCTCCCCGTCACCGGGCATCTGCAGCGGACGTCGTGGACGCAGGCCGCGCGCCTCGGTATCGACGGCGTGGAGCATCCCGCGCCGTGGTCGCGCCAGTACGTAGCCGTGGCCGACCGCGGCGCGTACGTGGAGTCGCTCCTCGGCCGGATCTACTGGCTCGAGCACCTCGACGAGAAGGCCATCGACGAGATGGTGGCCGACCTGGTCAAACACCACGTCGTCGTCGACCCCACGCTCATGGCCATCCACACGAAGTGGTTCGGCGACGACCCGCGCTGGACCGAGAACCCCGACAACGCCCTGGCGCCGCCGCTGATCGTGCGCGGCTGGCGCGCCTTCACCTACACGAAGGAGTGGACGCCCGAGCAGTACCGCGCCGCGCGCGCGACGTGGCCGATGGTGTTGCGCATTACGAAGAAGCTCTTCGACGCCGGCATACCGCTCGTGGCCGGCACCGACACGCCGACGCCGTGGATCGTGCCCGGTGCGAGCCTGCACGACGAGATGCGCCTGCTGCACGATGCCGGAATCCCGGCCATGGAGGTGTTGAGGATCGCCACAGCGAGGGGGCAGGGCGCAGGGGGCGGGGCGCAGGCGATTGTGCCGGGCGCGCGGGCCGACCTCGTCCTGCTGGCGAAGAACCCGCTCGAGGACATTCAGAACACGCGCAGCATCGTCTACGTAATCAAGCGGGGACAGATCGTGACACCGCGGCAGCAGCCATCTGCGCCCCGCGCCCTGCGCTCTGCGCCCTCGTCCGAACCATGATCCGCCTCACCCGTTCCGACTGGCTCTTCATCGCCCTCTGCGTCGCGGTCGCGGCGCTCTCGGTCTTCGTCGTCCTCACCTTCTTCACGCGCGTCTTCCCCGAGGCGTCCATCGACTTCCGGTACGACCGCGACTCCTCACGCGCCATCGCTGAGCCGCTCGTCGCGGCGCAGGTGCGGGGGATGAAGCACACTGCGGTCTTCGACGGCGACGACCAGGCCAAGATCTTCCTCGAGCGCACCTTGGGGCTCGCGCGCGCCACGCCGATCATGAAAAACGAAGTACGGCTGTGGTGGTGGCATCACCGCTGGTTCCGGCCGCTGCAGGAGGAGGAGTTCGCCGTCGACGTCGCGCCGACCGGCGAGATCGTCGGCTACGACGATACCGTCCCCGAGGCGCGGGCGCTGCCGTCGCCGGACGTCGCGGGCGCGAGGCGCATCGCCGAGGCGTTCCTGGCGAAAGCGCGCGTCAACGTCGCCAGCCTCAACCTCGTCGCGCAGAGCGAGCGCCGCCTCCCACAGCGCATGCAGCGCATCTTCACCTGGGAATCGCAGTCGGTCCATCCGGCGGGGACGCAGTACCGCCACGTCGTCACGGTCGACGGCGACCGCGTCGGCAGCTATCGCCAGCGCCTGCGCGTGCCCGACGCCTGGGCGCGCTCGTACGAGGAGCTGCGCTCGAAGAACGCGCTGGCCGGGACGATCGACTTCGTCTTTCTGGCCATCACGATGATCTGCATCGTGGCGGTCTTCGTCGTCCGCCTGCTGCGCGGCGACGTGCGCGTCTGGTTCATCGTCGCCATCCTCGGAGTCACGATCGTTCTCGTCGCCGGCGTGGCGCTGAACTCCTTCCCGAGCGTCCTGGCCGGCTACTCGACCACGTCGTCCTATAGCGCGTTTCTGGCGCGCTTCGTCGCCCTTGGCGTGCTGGTGCCGGCCATCGGCTACGGCATGCTCCTCGTCGTCGTGGCCGGCACCGGCGAAGTGCTCTACCGCGAGCGCCTGCCGCAACACCTCGCCCTTCCGAAGCTCTGGACGCCGCGCGCGCTGGCCTCGCGCCGCGTCTTCCGCTCGCTCGTCCTCGGCTACACGCTCGTGGCGCTCTTCCTCGGGTACCAGGTCGCGTTCTACCTCATCGCCGACAAGTTCGGGGCGTGGTCGCCGGCCGAGGTGCCGTACGACTCGATGCTCAACACCGCGTTCCCTTGGGTGGCGGTCCTCTTCGCCGGATTCTTCCCCGCGCTCAGCGAAGAGTTCATGTCGAGGGCATTTTCGATTCCCTTCCTTGAGCGGATCTTTGGCGGGCGGCGAGCAGCGAGCAGCGAGCAGTCCGAGACGTTCCCTGCCCGCCGCTCGCCGCTCGCTGCTCGCTTCGCTCGTGTCGCCGCAGTCATCGTTGCCGCGTTCATCTGGGGCTTCGGCCACTCGACCTATCCGAACCAGCCGTTCTTCATCCGCGGCCTCGAGGTCGGCATCGCCGGCTGCATCCTCGGCGTGCTGTTCTATCGCTTCGGCGTGCTGCCGCTCTTGATCTGGCACTACACCGTCGACGCGCTCTACACCGCGCTCCTGCTGCTGCGCTCCGGCAACCACTACTACGTCGTGTCGGGCGCGCTGTCGGCGCTCGTCTTCGCCGTTCCGATGCTGGCGTCGATCGCGCTCTACATCAGGAACCGCGGCTTCGTCCCCGACGACGATCTCTCCAACGCCACGCTGCCGGTGACGCCGCCGCCGGCGCGCGTCGAGCCTGCGCGAACAGAATTGCCGCTGCCGGAGCCGTTGCGCGTGACGCCGGCGCGCGCGCTGCTCTGCCTCGGCGCGATCGCCATCGCCGCCGTGCTGCTGTGGTTCAAGCCGCCGAGCATCGACGACGTCATCGACTACCGCACCACCGTCGCGCAGGCGAAGGCGCACTTCACCGCGCCCGGCTGGCACGTCCACGTCCAGCCGCAGGAAGGGTTCCGCTCCTGGGCGCGCGACTCGCCGCGCGAGGAAGGCGGCTCGCCCAACGGCTTCGACACCACCGCCGCCGAGTACCTCGTGCGCCACGGCCTCCCGATGCAGACGCTCGTCGACGTCATGCGCGCGCGCATTCCGGCCGCGACGTGGATGGTGCGCGCGTACAAGCCGCAGCAGAAGGAAGAGCACTTCGTCGAAGTCGATCCGCGCACGGACCGGACGATCGGCTACCACAAGTACCAGAGCGAGACGAATCCCGGCGCGCGCCTCGATCAACCGCAAGCGCAGGCGATCGCAACCGCCACGTTCGCGCGCTACGGCGTCGACGCGAAGGCCTTCGACGTCAAGGAAGCGCTGGCCTTCCAGCAGCCGAACCGCCGCGACTGGCTCTTCCACTTCGAGGAGCGGCAGCCGCTCGCCGCCCAAGGCCACCGCCGCATCAGCGTGCGCGTGGCCGGCGCGGAGGTCACGCAGTTCACGACGACGATCAAGATCCCCGACAGCGTCTACCGCGACGAAGCGAAGGAGACGCTGCTCAACGTCGCCCTCGGCTTGGTGCGTCTCGGCGCGGCGCTCTTCGCCCTCGCCTTCATCATCGCCGGCTTCGTTATCGCCGCGCGGCGCGGGCACTTCCCGTGGCGGCGCGCGCTGCGCTGGACGCTCGTCCTGGCCATCATCCCCATCGCCACCGCCGTGGCGCGCTGGCCGCTGTCGCTGTTCGAATACCAGACCACGCAGCAGTGGCAGACGTTCATCACCGCGAACCTGGTGCAGACGATCTTCGGCGCCGGCCTGCGTCTCGGCGTCATCTTCCTG
>DATELQ010000024.1:0-5457 GCA_035276475.1 Thermoanaerobaculia bacterium
CCATCGACACGGCCAACCAGCGGCGGCACTACTTCGAGGCGGGGGTGGGGGCGGCGGTGGCGGGGGCGATCCGCGACGGGATCGTGCGTCGCGACGAGCTCTTTCTGCAGACGAAGTTCACGTCCGCGGGAGGCCAGGATCACCGCCTGCCGTACGATCCCGACGCCGATCCGGCGACACAGGTGCGGCAGTCGTTCGCGAGCTCGCTCGAGCATCTCGGCGTCGATACGATCGACTCGTACGTGCTGCACGGCCCCTCCCGGCGGCGCGGGCTGTCGAAGGAGGACGTCGCCGTCTGGCGCGCCATGGAATCGCTCCCGGTCCGCACCCTCGGCGTCAGCAACGTCACGCTCGATCAGCTCGAGGCGATTTGCAATCTGGCGCAGGTGCAGCCGGCGTTCGTGCAGAACCGCTGCTTCGCCGCCACCGCGTGGGACGCCGAGGTGCGCGCGCTCTGCCACGAGCGCGGCATCGTCTATCAAGGCTTCTCGCTCCTGACCGCGAACGAGCAGGAGCTGCGCAGCCGCCCCTTCCGCGCCATCGTGCAGCGCACCCGCCGCACGCCCGCCCAGGTCGTCTTCCGCTTCGCCCGGCAGGTCGGGATGGTGCCGCTGACGGGGACGACGGATCCGGTGCACATGCGGGAGGATCTGGCGATCGAGGACTTCGAGCTTTCTGGGGACGAGGTTGCGCGGATCGAGCGGTTAGCATAGCGGCGCCATGCTCCGCACCGTCACCGCCACGGAGTACGTCACGCCGCTGCGCGAGGGCGGGTCGCTGCCCGCGATCGTCGGCGCGGACGACGACGGCACGTACGTCGTCAAATGGCGCGGGGCGGGGCAGGGGGTGCGGGCGCTCGCGGCGGAGGTGATCTCCGGCGAGATCGCGCGGGCGCTGGGCTTGCCGGTGCCGGAGATCGTGCTCGTGCAGCTCGACGGGCGGATGGCGCGCACGGAGCCCGATCCGGAGATCCAGGAGCTGCTGCAGAAGAGCGAAGGAGTGAACGTCGGGCTCGACTTTCTGCCGGGGTCGATCGCGTTCGATCCGCTCGTCGACCGCGGGTTGAAAGGGAAGGAGCGGCTGGCGTCGGCGATCGTCTGGTTCGACGCCCTGGTCACGAACGTCGACCGCTCGCCGAAGAACACGAACCTCCTCATCTGGCACCGCGAGCTCTGGATGATCGACCACGGCGCGACGCTGATCTTTCATCACAACTGGACCGACGACGTGATGAAGCGGGCGCGGAAGCCGTTTGCGCAGAGCAAAGAGCACGTGCTCTTGCCGTGGGCGACGAAGATCCGCGACGTTGACGAGGAGCTCGCCGCGAAGCTGACGCCCGAGGTGCTCGACGCGATTCTGGCGCTCGTCCCTGAGGATTGGCTGGCGAAGGAGCCGGCCGCATATCGCGATTACCTGCTCAGCCGCCTGGAACCGCCGCGGGCGTGGATGGAGAATGCTGCCGATGCGCAAGCGCTATCCGTTTGACTACGCCGTGGTGCGCGTCGTCCCGCGCGTGGAGCGCGGCGAGTTCCTCAACGCCGGCGTGATCCTCTTCTCGTCGACGGCGGCGTACCTCGGCGCGCGGATCGAGCTCGATCGCGCGCGGCTCCTGGCGCTCGCGCCGGACATCGACCTCGCGCTCGTCGAAGGTCACCTCGCCGTCATCCCGAAGGTTTGCGAAGGCGGCGCGGACGCGGGGCCGATCGGCAGCCTCGCGCAGCGCCAGCGCTTCCACTGGCTCGTCGCGCCGCGCAGCACGATCCTCCAGACCTCGCCCGTGCACTCGGGCGTGCATCACGACCTCGAGGCGGCGCTTCAGGGATTGTTCGAGCGATTGGTGCGCATCAAGTCGTCGACTTCGGCGGCGAGCTCCTCGAGGTAGGCGTCGCCCTTCGGATGGTGCGTGAGTCCGACGAGGATGTAGCGCCGTCCGTGCCCTTCGATGATGGCACTGTCGTGGAGCCAGTCTTCCCACGTTCCCCATTTGCGCAGGATGGTCAGGCCGCGGCCGGAAAGGCCCTTCACGAATTTGTGGTCGTCGTGCGGGATGTCGGGGGAGAGGAAGATCTCGCGCATCTTCTTTGACGCCGCGGGCGACACGAGCTCGCCGCGGTCGAGGAGCTGGTAGAAGCGGAGGAGCTGGCGCACCGTCACGGCATGCGAGTGGTCGGCGACCGGGTCGCCGATCCGCTCGCCGCCGGCGCCGTAGTGCTTGCCGACCCAGATGCCGCCGCCCTTCGACGCGTCGTAAAAGCCGGCGGCGTTCAGCGTCTGCTGGATCGTCGTCAGGCCCATGATGCGCGAATACTTCGCGGCCATCTCGTTGCTCGAGGCCTTGATCATGAGGCCGAGCTCGTGCTGCGTTTCGGCGTCGTCGGCGTTGTGCCCGAGGGCGAACCAGGCATAGAGGATGCCGACCTTCGCCACGCTGGCGGCGTACTCCTCGTGGTCGGGATGGATCATGGCCACGCGCGTCGGTTCGTGCAGGTCGAGGAGGCCGACGTCCGTCTGCTCCGCGGCGATGCCGTACTTGGCGCGGAGACGCGCGTCGATCGTCTCGACCTGCTGCTGCAGGCCGGCGTTCGGATGCGACGCGCAGGCGAGCATCAGCAGTGCGGCGACCGCGCTACTTCCACCAAATCGCATTGAACACCATCGGGAACGTTGCGTGCGTCTGGCCGCGATGCTGTGGGCGGAAGCCGAACAGGACGATGCGGCCCTTGCCGTACGTCATCGCCACCGCCGCGGCCTTGCGCGTGAGGCGCTCCTCGCCGTTGATCCAGCCAGACAACAGAATGTCGCGCGGCTCCTCGGGGTACGACATCAGCACCCAGCGCTGCATCTCGTTGCCGGGCAGCGTCGTCTCGAAGGCGACGTTGCGGTCGATGTAGATCGCCATCTCGGACGGCAACGTGGCCGTGACGGGGTGCTCGTTCACGTGCACGCGCACGAGCGATCCCGGAACCGAGAACTCTGACGCTGTGGTCCGCGCCAGCGCGTTGCGCGCCGGGACGTTGAAGTTCTCGATGACGTAGTCGCACGCGCTGCTGAAGGCCAGCAGCGTTCCGCCATTCTCGACGAACGTACGCAGCGCCTGCGCGCCCTCCTTCTCCAGCGCGCCGCGGTACTCGGCCGGCAGCTCCTCGCTATAGCGCATGCCGGCCGCGCCCTCTTCGCCGCCGCGGCCGCCGCGACCCGTGGCGATCTGCTCGGCGGGGACGTCGGGGAGGATGAAGACGTCCGTCTCCTTCAGCCCCGCCTTCACTTCAGTCGCGTGCAGCGACTTCGGCGCGTAGCCGTACTGGTCGAGCAGCCAGCGCGTCCATCCTTCGTCGAGCGCGCCGCCCCACGGGTTGTAAATCGCCACGCGCGGCTTCGTCTGCCCTTCGTGTGCTTTGACGAACGACTTCGGCTCGGGCGTGATGGACGTGACGCGATGCGGCGAGCCCGCGAGCGTTGTTCGCTCCACGGTCACGCCCATCGCCAGCGGCAGGGTCCACGTGGCGACGTCGTACGGCCGCAGGATTTCCTTCCCCGGCTGCAGCCGCACCTCGGGGTAGCGCTGCGGCTCGAGCATCTCCACGAGGAACTTCGAGTACGGCTGCGCCAGCGGGATCCAGTAGTCGCCGTTGTCCGCCTGCAGCACCTCGCATCCATGCTCGAGCAAGAGAGCCGCGAGGCACTGCGCCGTTGGCCAATCGCGCTGCTGGTGCGGGATGCGGTACGCCTCGCCGGGCTTCGCCATCGCCACCGCGGCCCGCGCGCGGACGACGAGGTCGCGCAGCACGTCCTCGCGCCGGTCCGCCGCCGTCTCGAGCAACGCGTCCGAGGCGATGCGCTCGTAGTCCATGATGTCGCGCATCCGCCAGACGCCGCCCGCCCATGGGTGCGGATGATTCACCGTCGCCTTGTAGTCGACGAGCCCCTTCGTCCCGCCGCGAAGCTCCGTCGGCTCGATGCGCACCGGCGTGGCGATGCGCGCCGACGCCGTCTCCAGGAGCAGCCCGGTGATGTTTTTCCACCATCCCGTGTTGCGCGTGCCGCCGAGCCAATACGCATCGAACGAGTAGCCGTAGATCAGCCCCGCCTTGTTCGCCTGCTCGAGCCGGAACGCCATGTTCGTCCCGATCAGGTTCGCCTCGCGCCAGATCAGCGGATGGACGTCGGGGTCGAGCGGATCGGAGAACGGCGGGATGAACATGCGCGGGCCGTCCATCCCCATCTGATGCTCGTCGACGAAGAGCTGCGGATGCCACTCGTGATAGATGGCGTGGCTCATTGCCTTCGTCTCTTTTTGCGTGAGCATGAACCAGTCGCGATTGTTGTCGTGGCCGACGTAGTGGTGGTAGAGCCACGGCAGCCGCCCGCCCTCGTACTGCGTGCCGAGGTACTTGCGGTAGTAGTCGGTGATCATGATCTGGCCGTCGGGATTGAGCGACGGCACAAGGAGCAGCACGACGTTGTCGAGGCGGCGCTTCGTCTCCGCGTCGTTCGCGGTGGCCAGCGCGTAGAGCCACTCCATGGCCATCTGCGACGAGGCGATCTCGCTCGAGTGGATGTTGCACGTGACGAGGGCGATGGCCTTGCCTTCGCGAATCAACGGCTCCGCATCGGACAGCGCGCGCGGATCGGCGAGCCTCGCCGAGATCTCCTTGATGCGCTCGAGGTTCCGGATGTTCGCCTCCGACGACACGACGGCCATGACGAAGTCCTCGCCGAGCGTCGTCTTTCCCATCGACTCGATCTTCACGCGCGGCGACGCCGCGGCGACGGCGCGGAAGTACGAGACGATCTGCCGGTAGTCGGCGAGCTTGCGGTCGGCGCCGACGTCGAACCCGAGGAACTTCGACGGCGCCGGAACCTGCGCGGAGGCGGTGGCGGAAAGAAGGAGGATCAACAGGGCGCGCTTCATGGCGCGCGGAGTTTACTCGTGCCGGCGAAGAGCGCGGTAAGCAGCAGCGCGGCGATGCTGAGAATGTCCGCCGTCCAGCGCAGCGGCGTCCGCGCGAACGTCGCCTCGACCGTGTGCGCGCCGGCGCCGACGGTCAGGCGCATCCGCCCCATCGGCGAGACGTTGTCGGCCGGCTGCTCCACACCGTCGAGGCGGAGGTGCCATCCGGGGAAGTAGGCGACCGGCAGCTCGACGTCGCACTCCGACTGCGCGCGGATGCTGGCGACGTAGCGCGTCGGATCGCGGCGCACCACGCTCGCCGCTGCGGCGCCGCGCGTGACGAGCGGCGCGTCGCCGCGATAGACCGGCCGCTCGCTCACCCAGCGCGGCTCGAACGTGTCGAACGTCGCCGGGATGACGCCGTGCGCCGCGATCTCGTGCTGCGTCCACTGCTTGAGATCGATCGACAGGTACGACGCCGGCTTCGCATGCACGACGCCGCTCAGCACGATGACGGCGATGCACGCCGCGAAGCCGGCGCCGCGCCAGCGCTCCGGCAGGCGCGC
>DATELQ010000025.1:0-35701 GCA_035276475.1 Thermoanaerobaculia bacterium
CGTGGCCATCACCGTCGAGGACCGCGGCCCCGGCGTGGCCGCGCGCGACGTCAGGCACCTCTTCGAGCCGTTCTACCGCGGCCGCGGCGCCGAGCGGACGCGCGGCAGCGGCCTGGGACTGGCCATCGTGCAGCGCATCGCTGCCGCGCATGGCGGCACGATCGAAGTCGCGCGGCCGCGGCAGCGCGGCGCTGCGTTCACGCTGCGCATCCCCGAGGTGCAGCATGCCTGAGCTGCGTCGGCGGATTCTCATCGTGGAGGATGAGGACAGCCTCGTCGTCACGCTGCGCGACCGGTTGCAGAGCGAAGGCTACGACGTCGAGGTCGCGTTCGACGGCGACGCCGCGGTCGACCTCGGGTCGCAGCCGCGCTTCGACCTGATCCTCCTCGACGTCGCCCTGCCGCGCAAAAATGGCTTCGACGTCTGCCGCGACCTGCGCGCGCGGCGCGTGCAGACTCCGGTGCTGATGCTCACCGCGCGCGGGCAGGTCGTCGACCGCGTCGTCGGACTCAAGCTCGGCGCCGACGACTACCTGACGAAGCCGTTCGACATGAGCGAGCTTCTGGCGCGCATCGAGGCGCTGCTCCGCCGCGCGCGCAGCGCCGCCGCGAGCGCCGACGCCGTCGTCTTCGGCAGCGTGCACGCCGACTTCCGCAGCGCCGTCGTGCTTCGCGAGGGGCAGCCGGTCGAGCTCTCCGGCCTCGAGCTCAAGCTGCTGCGTTACTTCGTCGAGCACCGCGGCGCGCTCCTCACGCGCGACGAGCTGCTGGAGAAGGTGTGGGGCTACGAGGCCATGCCGGTGACGCGCACGGTCGACGTGCACGTGGCCTCACTGCGGCAGAAGCTGGAGGCGAACCCGTCGCGGCCGCAGCACTTCGTGACGGTGCACGGGCTGGGCTACAAGTTCATGGGCTGACCGTGATCTTGCGCGCGCCGTCGTCGAGCACCTCGATCGCAATCTCCACGTGCGAGTCCTCGAACGCCGCGAACTCCTCTTTCGGCCACTCGATCAACTTCACGCCCGGCCCGGCGAGCATCTCCGGGATGCCGATCTCCAGCCACTCGCGGCGGTTCTCGCTCAAGCGATAGCCGTCGATGTGGATGATCGGCGCGCCGCCCGCGACCGGGTACTCGTGCACGATGGCGAACGACGGCGACGACACCTCGCGCGGATCGGCCCCGAGCTCCGTGGCGATGGCGCGCGCGAGAAAGGTCTTACCGGCGCCGAGGTCGCCGACGAGGTGCACGACCGCGTCGCGCGGCAGCGCGCGGGCGATCTCGCGGCCGGCCGCGGTCGTGGCGGCTTCGTCGGAGCAGAGGTAGGTCGTCATCGCAGTTTCTGAATGGCCGACGGAATCCGCTCGGCCAGATCCATCGCCGCCAATCCCGTATCTCCCATCTCCTCGGCGAGCAGATCGCCGGCGAAGCCGTGCAGGTAGACGCCGGTGCAGGCCGCGTCGAAGGCGTCGACGCCGCGCGCCAGGAGCGCCGCGATCATGCCGCCGAGGACGTCGCCCATGCCGCCGCTGGCCATGCCGGGGTTGCCGGTCGGGTTCACGTTCACGTGCCCCTCGGGGTCGGCGATCAGAGTGTGGTGACCCTTCAGCACGACCACGCAGTTGCACGTGCGCGCGGCCTCGCGTGCGGCGCCAATGCGGTCCTCATTGACCGGGTGCCCCAGCAGACGCGCGAGCTCGCCGGGATGCGGCGTGATCACGCCCGCCTTGATCTCCGCGGCGCGGCCGGCGAACGCGTTCAAGCCCGAGGCGTCGATCACGAGCGGCAAGTCGATCTGCGCCGTAAGCTCGCGGACGAACGCGTAGCTGTCGTCGGTGTCGCGGAGGCCGGGGCCGACGAGCACCGCATCCTTCTTCTTCAAGAACTCCAGCACCTGCGGGATGACGGTGCGCTCCATCGCCACGACCGGGAACGTCATCGACTCGATCGAGCCGGCGTTCACGAGCGTGGCCGCGTCGACGTCCGTGACGACGGTGACGAGCCCCGCGCCGCTGCGGATCGCGCCGCGCGCGCACATCACCGCCGCTCCGCTGCGTCCGAGGGATCCGGCGACGATGGCGACGTGGCCGTACGTCCCTTTGTGCGTGTCGGCGAACCGCGGCGCGAGGTGCGGCCGCACGTCCGCCGGCGTCGTCAGCGACAGCGTCACGTTCTCGTCGCCGACCGCCGCGCTCGGAATGGAGATGTCGGCGACGATCACCTCGCCGCATTGCATCGCCGCCGGCTCGAAGACGTGGCAGATCTTCGGCGCGGCGAACGTGACGGTGACAGCGGCCTGCACGCACGGCTCGAACGGAAACGCGCTCGACGCGTTCGCGCCGCTCGGCAGGTCGACGGCGACGATCGGCAGGGCCAGCTCGTTGATCGAGCTGATGATCTCGGCATAGAGGCCGTCGGGCGCGCGATTGAGTCCGGTGCCGAAGAGCGCGTCGACGACGACGTCCGCGTCGCTGGCCCGCACGAGGGCCTCGGAGAGGGAATCGCCGTCGACGACGTCGAGCATCGGGATGTTGAGCCGCTCGCAGATCGTGAGGTTGACCTTCGCGTCGCCCGAGTACTTGGCGCGGTCGCCGGCGACGATGACGACGGGCACGACGCCGCGGTTCTCGAGGTGCCGCGCGACCGCGAGGCCGTCGCCGCCGTTCGCGCCGGTGCCGCAGACGATGGCGGCGCGCTCCGTGTCGGGGAAGCGCTCGAAGATCGCGTCGACCACGGCGACGGCGGCGTTCTCCATCAGCAGCAGCGACGGGATGCCGAAGCGCTCCGTGGCGCGGCGGTCGATGTTCTTCATCTGTTCCGAGGTCACGATCTTCATCGCAGCTCCCACGCGTGCAGCAGTTCGGCCAGCGCGCCGCCGCCGCCGTACGCGCGCAGGTCGTCGATTCCATCAAGATCGCGGCGCGTCGGCAAGACCGCGACCGTCGTCTGCCACGTGCGGATCTTCGCCATCGTCTCGGCGAAGACGCGCTCGGTGCCCCACTCGACGTCGCGGAAGATGGCACTGCTGAACGAGGCGGCGCGGCAGCCGATGAGGTAGTAGCCGCCGTCCGCGGCGGGGCCGACGACCCAGTCGCACGAGTCGAGGAGGCCGACGGCGTGGTCGATTAGCGCGCGCGTGAGCGACGGCTCGTCGACGCCGATGGCGACGACTTTCTGCGTCCAGTGAAAGAAAAAGCGCTCGGAGAAGGCCATGCAGAGGCGGTCGCCGAGGGTCTCGCCGGTCTGCATGGCCAGGGCGTAGCCGTGGAAGGCCTCGGCCAGTGCGTCGCCGTTCGCGTTTTCTGTCGGTGCCCACACCACTTCGATTTCGAGATCGTTCGACGACGCGCCGAGGTTGGCGAAGAGGTCGCGCAGCATGGCGTCGTAGAGGGCGAGCGTGCGGTCGTCGCCGAGGTCGCGGGCGAGGCGCGTCTTGACCTTGCCACGCTCCGGCAGACGCGCGAAGACGAGCAGCCGGTTCGGCGGCGGCGGGATGGTCTCGAACATCGTTTCGTCAGTTTATGCTGGAGGCCATGACAACGATCGCGCTGCTCACGGACTTTGGCACGCGCGATCCGTACGTCGCGGCGGTGAAGGGAGTGATCGCCGCGCGCTGCGATGCGCGTATCGAGGACCTCACGCACGAGATTGCGCCGTTCGACGTGTTCGGGGCGGCGTGGTTTCTGCGGTCAGTCTTCGAGTACTGGCCCGAGGGGACGATCTTCGTCGTGGTCGTCGACCCGGGCGTCGGGACTACGCGGCGGATTCTTGCTGCGGATCGCGATGGGAAGACGCTGCTGGCTCCGGACAATGGAGTGTTGACGTTCATCGCCGGCGGAGTTCACGCCGTCGAGAACGACTCCTTCTTTCTCCCGAACGGCAGCAACACCTTCCACGGGCGCGACCGCTTCGCCCCCGTCGCCGCGGCCATCGCGAACGGCGCGCGCCTCGAGGAGCTCGGGCCGCGCGTCGACGACTTCGTCCGCGTCGACTACACGCCGCCGTCGTACGCGCACGGCAAGATCGAAGGGACGATCGTCGCCGTCGACCGCTACGGCAACCTGATTACGGACATCGAAGTCGCGAAGATCGGCTTCGAGCCGGTGCTTCGCTCCGGCGGACACGTCGTTGACCGCCTGGAGCGCAACTACGGCGACGCGAAGGACGGCCCGTTCCTCATCGCCGGCTCGACCGGCTGCATCGAGTTGTCGGTGGCGAACGGGAGCGCGGCAGAGCTCTTGCAGCTCGGGCGCGGCGAGAAGGTTTCGATCACACCGAAGTGAAACTGCGCCGGTTCCTCGCGCCGCTCTTCGCCGCGCTGGCAGTCCTCATCGCGCTTCTTTTCCTCGTGGCCTGGCTGCCGCTGCGGCAGGCGCGCGACGCGTGGCGCGCCGGGCACGACGCCGATGCCATCGACATCGCCGAGCGCTGGTCGCAGCTCCGCCTCTGGCCGGCGCGTTATCACCAGCTCCTCGCCGCCGCGTACCTGACGGCGGGCAACCGCGCCGCCGCGCAACCGCATCTCCAGCACATGAGCGGATCGCTGATCGACGAAGAGGAAGTCGCACGGCGCCTCTTCGCGCGCGAGCGCTACGACGACTTCCTCGTCTACGACGCCGCCGCGCGCGACGACCGCGCTGCGCTTTACCGCGCCGCCGCGCTGGCGGCGACGAATCGCGCGTCCGAGGCGATGGCCGTACCGATTCACAACGCGGATCCGAAGAAGCTCGCATTCTTCAAGCACGCCATCGCCCAGCCGGAGCGCCTCCTCGACCGCAACGATCAGCCGCTCGGCGCCGACTTCGCGCCGCTCGCCGCGTCGCTGCCGCGCGGCACCTCGATTGTCGAGACGACGCTCGATCCCGCCGTCCAGCGCGCCGCGCTCCAAGCCCTCGGCAACTATCGCGGCGCGATCGTGGCCATCGATCCGCGCACGAACGAGCTCTTGGCGATCGCGTCGAGCGCGAAGGAGAACCTCGCCATCGAGCGGCAGTACGAGCCCGGCTCCGTGATCAAGATTCTGACGGGGTTGAACGCGCTGTCGAACGGCGTGGAGATGAAGTTCCCGTACGTCTGCACGGGGGAGCTGCGCATCGACGGCCGCCGCTTCGGCGACTGGGTGCCGACCGGCCACGGGACGTTGGGCAGCGTTGACGACGCTCTCGCCGTTTCCTGCAACGTCTTCTTCGCGGACGTCGGTCTCCGCCTCGGCCGCGACCGGCTGCAGCAGTTCATGAAGTCGGCCGGCTTCGACGGGCAGACGAACACGGGGGTGATGCAGGTGCCGCTCGGCAAGCTGCTCGAGACGCCGTTCAACAATTTCGAGACGGCGTTCCTGGCCATCGGCCTGAAGCACGAGTCGATCAACGCGTTCCACCTGGCGATGCTGGCCTCGGCGATGGCGAACCGCGGCATCCTCACCCCGCCCCGGCTCCTCCGCGCCCGCCGCTCGCTCCTCGGCGACGTGATCGCGCAGCCGCCCGCACAGGGTCACGTGCAGCTCGGCTCGCGCGCCGCCGCGGAGACGATGATTCAGGCGATGCAGGCGGTGGTGACGAACCCCCGCGGCACGGGCCGCCGCACGGCCGTTCCGGGCCTGACGATGGCGATGAAAACCGGCACCGCCGGCGAGCGCACTAGCGGCCTGGAGGCGCTGATCATGGCCTTCGCGCCGGTCGAGCAGCCGAAGATCGCCTTTGCCGTGATCGCCGAGGATGCGGGGCCGGCGGAGATCGCCGGGGCGAAGATCGCGCATGATTTTTTGGAGGCGATTCGCCCGCGTTTGCAATGAGGGCGCAGGGCGCAGGGCGCAGAGAGCGCACGTCCCTCGGCAAGACAATCACCTGCGCCCCGCGCCCTGCGACCTGCCCCCTATAATCAACGTGATGGCAACCGGTCGTGAACGCCGCCGCGCCGAGCGCGTCCCTACCGCGTCGATCCCCGTGCAGCTCTCCGACATCAACGGTGAGCTCATCGATCTCAGCCTCACCGGCGCCGCGGTCGTTCACCGCTCGCCGATCAAAGCCGGCACGGCGTGCACGCTGATCTTCCCGAGCTACGGCGGGATCTACATCCCGTGCGAAGTCATCCGCTCGGTCGTGCAGGTGCGGCGCGGCGACAAGGGACCGGAGTACGTCTTCCGCTCCGCGATCTCGTTCGCGGAGATGGCGCCGGAGCAGGAGCAGCCGCTGCACGAGTTCCTGCTGATCCAGATCGACCGGCTGCGCCAGCACCAGGCCGCGGCGGCTACGGCCGGCGGGCCGAATACTCGCTGAAGACCCCAAGCTCGACGTGGCGCTTCACGTCCTCGAATCCCGCCTCTTTCATCGCCTGCAAGATCGCCTCGGGGCGGACGCACGTGCGGATCGTGTCCCAGTAGTAGCGCATCAGCGTGCCGGCTTCGCGGTTGCCGCTGCGCACGCGGGCGACGAACGGAACGACGCGGCCGAGGTAGAGGCCGAGGAAGGCTCTCGCCGGCGCGGACTTTGGGGCAGTGAGCTCTAAAACCAGTAGACGTCCACCCGGCTTCAGCACGCGCCGGCACTCTTCGAAAACGCCGCGCAAATCGGCGAAGTGGCGCAGCGCGAAGCCGATGGTGAGGAAGTCGAATTTTTCGGAGACGACCGGCAGCGACTCCGCCTTCGCCTGCACGCGATCGAGCTTCGCGCGCCCCGCCAGCATCATCCCGATCGACGGATCGAGCGCGACGATGTCGACCTCGTTCTTCGTCGCCTCCAGCGCCGCGCGGGCGACGACTCCCGTGCCGCTGGCGACGTCGAGCATCTTCATCCCCGGCTTCAGGCCGTTGCGGGTCACGGCCTCGCGGCGGTAGCGGTCGCCGGAGCCGAAGGACATGAACGAGATGGTCTGGTCGTACCACGGCGCGGTGTCGTCGAAGATCGTGCGGACGAAGCCTTCGCGCCGCGAGGCCTCGCCGTAGTAGTCGTTGAGCGGAGGATGGGGAGCGAGCATGCGGCGCGCAGCTTACCGCACGTCCTTTGCCGGCTCCCGCCGCCAGCGCTGCGCGATCGGCATCTGCCGCCCGTTGCCGAACGCCTTCGACGACACGCGGATCGTCGGCGCGGCCTGCATCCGCTTGAACTCGTTCGTGTCGACGAGCTTGAGGATCCGCGCGACGAGCTCGCGGTCGAAGCCGGCGGCGGCGATCTCGTCGAGCTCCTTCCACTCCTCGATGTACAGCTTGAGGATCGCGTCGAGCGTGTCGTACGGCGGCAGCGAGTCCTGGTCGGTCTGATTCGGGCGGAGCTCGGCTGAGGGAGGCTTCGTGATCGACGACTGCGGGATGGCGTTGCCGTTGCGGTTCAGCCAGTTCGCGACGCGGTAGACCATCGTCTTGTAGACGTCGCCGAGCAGCGCCAGGCCGCCGGCCATGTCGCCGTAGAGGGTGCAGTAGCCGACGGCGAGCTCCGACTTGTTCCCGGTCGACACCACCATCGCCCCGGTGCGGTTCGACCAGGCCATGAGGATGTTGCCGCGGATGCGCGCCTGCACGTTCTCGTTCGTGATGTCAAATTTGTCTTCGCCGAAGAGAGTTTTGAACGCGTTCGAATAGGGATTGTAGATGTCCGAAATCTGGACGGTGTGAAAGGCGATGCCGAGGTTCTCCGCGAGGGCTCGGGCGTCGTCGACCGATCCCTGCGACGAGAACTCCGACGGCATGGCGATGCCGGTGACGTGCTCCTTCCCCAGCGCCTCCACGGCGATCGCTGCCGTCACGGCGGAGTCGATGCCGCCGGAGAGCCCGACCACGACGTCGGCGAAGCCGCATTTGCGGATGTAGTCGCGCAATCCGAGGATGAGCGCGAGGCCGATCTCTTCCTCGTCGCCCAAGGCGTGAACGGACTCGCAGCGCTCGCCCGTCAGCGTCACCAGCGAGCTGTGCTCCGCGAACGCCGGCGCGCAGAAGATCGTCTCGCCGTTTGCATCGATCACGATCGACGAGCCGTCGAAGAGCAGCTCGTCGTTGCCGCCGATCTGATTGACGTAGACGAGCGGCGCGCCGTAGCGGCGGGCGATGCGCGAGAAGAGCTCGTAGCGCGACTGGCGCTTTCCCGCGTTGAACGGCGATGCGGAGATGTTGAGGAAGACCTCCGCGCCCTGGCGCGCGAGCTGGTCGACCGGGTTGTCGCAGTAGAGCTTCGTGCCGAGGATCTCGTCGTCGAACCAGAAGTCCTCGCAGATCGAGACGCCGGCGCGCATCCCCTTGAGCTCGATCGTCTGCTGGCTCTTGCCGGGCTCGAAGTAGCGCAGCTCGTCGAAGACGTCGTACGTCGGCAGGAGCATCTTGTGCTGCTCGAGGAGCTGCTTGCCGTTTTGGGCCACGATCGCGGCGTTGTGCAGCGGCTTGCCGCACCAGCTCTGGTTCCTCGTGATGCAGCCGAAGATCAGCGCGACGTCGCCGGTCATGGCGATGAGCGACTCCTTCACTTCCGTCGCCGTCTGCACGAAGACCTGGCGGTCGAGGAGGTCGCGCGGCGGGTAGCCGGTCACGGAGAGCTCGGGCACGAGCACGACGTCGGCGCCCCCGCGCACGCCGTCGTCGTAGGCGCGACGGATGAGCTCCGCATTCGCGCGCAACGCGCCGACGGTCGGGTTGATCTGGCCGATGTGGATTTTCATCTCGTAACAGAACTATGCACTACCATTGCCTCGCCATGTCCGACGATTTCGGAACAGTCAATGTTCGCCGCGGCGACCGCGCGCGGGAGATCGAAGTTCTGAGGCAACACTACCGCGGCCACCGCGACGCGCTGGCCCGCCTCGCCGCTGACGCGCCCACCGAGCAGCTCGCCGCGGAGTACCACCGGATGATCGCCTCGATCGACGAGTCGCTGCGCAAGCTCGACGAGCTCGAAGGGCGCCCGGCCACGCAGCCGGGCACGCGCCCTGTGCCGGGCTCGACGTCGCCGGGGATGCGCCCGCTCTCGTCGGAGCCGGTCACGGAGCCGCAAAAGTACGTCGAGGAGCCGGCGCCCGGCGGCGGCGGCGCGCGCACGCTGCTGATCATCGTCATCGGCTTCCTGGTCATCGGCGCGATCGTCTACCTGATCTGGCGCGCCAGCCGCGACCGGCGCCCCGGCGCGGCCACGGCGACGAGCACCGTCGTCGAGCAGCCCGTGACGCCGGCCACCGCCGACACGATCGCGCCTGCGACTGCATCGCCGCAGACCGCGACGATCGTCCCGGCGACGACGCCCGCGAGTTCCGGCTCGCTCAAGATCACGCCCGCGCTGGCAGACTACGGCATCGTGCGCAAGGGCACGCGCGCGGTGCGGCAATTCGAGGTGACGAACAGCGGCGCCGCGGAGGTCCCGTACGATCTCTCGCGCTCCAGTTGCCACTGCCTCTTCTACGCCTTCCACTCGCCGGTCGCGCCGCACGGGAAGGAGACCGTCACCATCACGGTCGACGGCGCGAAGGCCAAGCCCGGCGCGGTCGACGAGCAGATCTCGGTGAAGGAGAAGAAGGGCACCGCCGTGTTTGGGACGATCGGGGTACGTGCGGTCGTCAAGTAGACATGCGCTCGCCGCGTGCGTGCTAGCCTTCGCCACGATGTGCGCGACGGTCCCGCACACCCAACGCGTCCCGCGTCTCGAAGACCTCACGCTCGACGAAAAGATCGGGCAGCTCTTCGTCCCCGACGCCTGGGGCGTCTTCATGAGCGAGTCATCGCCCGGGTACAAGCGGCTGCTCCACCACATCCACGACAACCACGTCGGCGGCTTCATGTGGCACGTCTCGAACGTCTACGAGACGGCCACGATGAACGAGCGGATGCAGGCGGAGTCGCGCGTGCCGCTGCTGATCAGCGCCGACCTCGAGTCGGGCATCGGCATGCGCTTCGCCGACACGACCTTCTGGCCATGGGCGATGGCCGTCGCCGCGACAGGCGATCCGTCGCTGGCCGAGGCCGAGGGGCGCGTCGCGGCGAAAGAAGCGCGCGCCGTCGGCGTCAACCACATCCTCGCGCCCGTCGTCGACGTCAACATCGATCCGGACAATCCGGTCATCAACACCAGGAGCTTCGGCGAGGACCCGCAGGACGTCAGCCGCTTCGGCACGGCGTTCATCCGCGGCGTGCGATCGGAGCACGTCCTTGCCTGCGCGAAGCACTTTCCGGGGCACGGCGACACGCACATCGACTCGCACCGCTCGCTGCCGGTGCTCGACGTGACGCGCGAGCGCCTCGACCGCGTCGAGCTCGTGCCGTTCCGCGCCGCCATCGCCGCCGGCGTCGACTCGATCATGCCCGGGCACCTGGCCGTGCCGGCGCTCGATCCGACGCCCGTACCGGTGCGCGCCGGCGTCGCGCAGAACAAGTACGGCGCGCCGGCCTCCGAGGTGACGCAGAACGGGACGCTGCCGGCGACGATCTCGAAGCGGATGCTCGACGGCCTTTTGCGCCATGAGCTCGGATTCCGCGGCCTTGTCATCACCGACGCGTTCGACATGGGCGGCCTCACCGAGCACTTCGACGCCGGCGAGGCGGCGGTGCGGGCGATCGAGGCGGGGGAGGACCAGATCCTGATTTCGCCGGACACCGACGCCGCGGTCGCCGCGGTGAAGGCAGCAGTCAAGAGCGGGCGCCTGACCGAAGCGCGCATCGACGAGTCGGTGCGGCGCATTCTCGCGGCGAAGGCGGTCGTCGCCGGCGCGGCCGCGCCGCCGGGCGACGTCTTCCGCTCCGTCGACACACAGGAGCACCGCGAGCTCGCCGCCACGATCGCCAAGCGCGCCATCACGCTCGTGCGCGAGGCCCCCGGCGCACTGCCGATCAACAAAGATTCGACGGTGAGCCTCGTCGTCGTCAGCGAGTTTCCGGAGACGGGGAACCCGCTGTCCGACTTCGCGCTGGAGCTGCGCCGAAGACTGAAGACGCCGCCGCAGGTGACGCTCGTCGATGCGCGCACGCACGAGCACGAGTTGCCGCAGCTTCTCGCTGACATCGAGAAGAACGACGTCGTCATCCTCGCGCTGGCCGTCCGCGCGCGCTCCGGCGCCGGGCACATCGCCGTGCCGGATGCCGCGCGCAAGCTCGTGGCGCAGCTCCGTAAGCCGGCCGTGGCCATCGCCTTCGGCTCGCCCTACCTCCTCCGCGAGATTCCCTCCGTCGGCACGTACCTCTGCGCGTACGGCGTCCAGCCGGTCATGCAGGTCGCGGCGACGCACGCGATCTTCGGCGAGGCGGCGGTGACGGGGAAGTTGCCGGTGACGATTCCGGGATTGGCGAAGCGGGGTGAGGGGATTGAGAAGCGGTCAGCGCCGTTGCGCTGACCCTGCCCCTTGCCTCTGACCGGAAATTCTGATTCACTGACCGCGCGTTCAGCGCGGTGAACATGCGTTCCAAAGAAGAAGTCGTCCAGGAGTTCCGCATCCAATCGATCCAAGAGGCCACCATGCGGGTCATAGCTCGCAAAGGAATGGCTGCGGCGACGATGCAGGAGATTGCGGACGAGGCCGGAGTGGCGAAGGGGACGATCTACCTCTACTTCCGCGACCGCGACGAGCTGGTGGAGAAGACGTTCGAGAGCGCCATGTCGCAGCTGCACGCGCGCGTCGACGCGGCCATCGAGCTCGACGTGCCGTTCGACCAGAAGCTGCGCGGCATGCTCGGCGCCGTCAGCACCTTCTTCCGCGAGAACCGCGAGTTTTTCCGCCTGTACATCTCCATGCGTTTCCCGGAGGGGAACGCGCAGCAGCAGCGCCGCCAGAAGCGGACCTGCCAGCCGCAGTACCAGACGCGCGTGCAGCGCGTCGCCGAGGAACTGCAGCAGGCCATGGACCGCGGCGAGATCGGCGTGACCGATCCGCGCCGCCTGGCGTTATTCATCATCGAAGGGAGCAATGCCGTGATCATCGACCGGGTGATGTCGGAGGCGCCTTCGTCCGTGGACGACGACGTCGACTTCCTCACCGCCACGATCCTCGGCGGAATCAAAAAGTGAAGCGAATCCTCTTGATTGTCGCCCTGGCGGCGGCCACGACCGCCTCGGCGCAGACGCACCTGACGCTGCAGGAAGCGCTCGGCCGCGCCCTCGAGGTCAACAACGCCATCGAGCGCTCGCGCGTCGAGGTGGGCGTGCAGGACCAGAACCGGCGCTACCTCCTGTCGCAGGTCCTGCCGCACGTCACCGCCACCGGCAGCACCATCCGCAACAGCGAAGAAGTGTCGTTCGGCAGCGGCAGCGACGCGCGCGTCATCCTGCCGGGCAACGACTGGAACTACCGCGTCGTCCTCTCGCAGCCGGTCTACGCCGGCAACCGCGAGCGCCGCGCGTACGAGCAGGCCAAGCTCGGCATCGCCAACGCGCAGCAGGGCGTCGCCGGAACCGAGGACGCCGTGCTGCTGCGCGTGGCCTCGAACTACTTGAACGTCGTCAACGCCGACGCGCTCATCGGCGTCGAGAACAAGAACATCGAGCTCGCGCAGAAGCGGCGCGCGCAGGCCGAGGCGTTTTACAACGCCGGCGAGGTCACGAAGGTCGACATCCTCCGCGCCGAGACTGCGCTCAAGGGAGAGCAGCGGCAGCTCGCCGCGGCGCAGCAGAACCGCGAGAACGCCGTGAGCCGCCTGCGGGCGGACCTCGACCTCGAGGGCGATATCGTCGTCGACCGACCCGCCAGCGCCGCCCCGGCGCTGCCGGACGAGCAGAGCCTCGTCACGCGCGCCGTCGACGCGCGGCCCGACGTCATGGTCGCGCAGAACAACGTCAAGTCCGCCGGGCTCGAAGTGCGCAAGCAGCGCGGCTTCTGGCTGCCGACCGTCACGTTCGACGCCGGCTTCATCAATCAGAAGTCGGCGTTCCCGGCGTCGCGCTACGGCTACGGCGCGTTCCGCTTCTCCGTGCCGATCTGGCAGTCGGGCGAAGTGGAAGCGCGCGTGGCGCAGGCGAAGGACCGCGAGGAGCAGGCCAAGCTGACGCTCGAGGAGGCGAAGACGACGGCGCGCGAGGACGTGCGCCAGGCCATCGTCGACCTGCGCGCGGCGGAGACGTCGCTGCAGCTCGCGCGCGAGCAGCTCACCGCGGCCGAGGCGGAGTACGCGGAGACGTTCGAGCGCTACCGCGCCCAGGAGGCGACGTCGCTCGATCTCGCCTCCTCGGAAGCCTCGCTCGCCGACGCGCGCCGCGCCGTCGCATCCGAAACCTTGAACCGCGATCTGTCGCAGCTGCGCGTCTGGTACGCCGCGGGTGCGTTGAAAGACGCCGTGGGGGCAAAGAAACAATGAAGCGATCCTTCCTTCTGATCACCATCACCATTGCGGCGCTGGCGTGCGCGAAAAAAGAAGCGGCGCCGGTGCAGCCGAAGACGCCGCCGCCGCTGCCGGCCGACGTCGCCAAAGTCTCTGATGCGGTGACGACGACAACCGCTACGACCACGGCAACCGAGACCGCGCCGAGCGGCATCGCCAGCGAGGCCGGCGGCGCCATCGTGGCTACGGGCGAGTTCGTGTCGCCGGTGCGCTCCGAGCTCTCGGCGAAGCTGCCGGGCCGCGTCGGGAAGATGTACGTCGACGAAGGCTCGCTCGTGACGAAGGGGCAGCCGCTGCTCGAGCTCGAGACCGACTACACGCGCATCAACCTGCAGCGCGCCGACGCCGACGTGCAGCGCGCCGCCGCGGCGGAGGCAGACGCGGAGCGCGATCTCAACCGCAAGAAGGAACTGATCGCCAAGGACTCGATTCCGCGCGCGACGTACGACCGCAGCGCCTCCGCGTACGACCAGGCCAAGGCCGCGCACGCCGCGGCGGTGGCGCAGGCGTCGATGTACCGCCAGCAGTTGACCGACTCGGTGCTCCGCGCGCCGATCGACGGCGTCGTCGCCGAGAAGCGCACGGACATCGGCCAGCGCCTCGGCGACAACACCGTGGCCCTCGTCGTCGTGCAGACGTCGCCGCTGAAATTGCGCTTCCGCGTTCCGGAGAAGTACCTCGCGCAGGTGCACCGCGGGCAGGACGTAAAGGCGTCCGTCGATCCGTATCCCGGCCAGGTCTTCGCCGGCCGCGTGACCGTGGTTGGAGGAGTCATCGATCCGGCCACGCGCTCGTTCACCGTCGAAACGGAGTTTGCGAATCGCGACGGAAAGTTGCGGCCGGGGCTATTTGCCCGAGTGGAGATGTCGCCCCATGCATAAACTCGCGGAGCTTTGCGTCAAGCGGCCCGTCTTCGCGACGGTGCTGATCCTCTCGCTCGTCGTCGTCGGCTGGTTCGCCTACCAGCAGCTCGGCGTCGACCGCTTTCCGAAGGTCGACATTCCGACGATCACGATCACGACGCGCCTCATCGGCGCGGCGCCCGAGGAGATCGAGACCGACATCAGCGACAAGATCGAGGAAGCGGTCAACACGATCAGCGGCGTGGACGAGCTGCAGTCGATCTCGTCCGAGGGGACATCGCAGGTCATCGTCACGTTCGTGCTGGAGAAGGACATCGACATCGCCGCGCAGGAAGTGCGCGACAAGGTCAACACCGTCCTGCGCGATCTGCCGAAGGACGCCGACCCGCCGATCATCCAGAAGATCGACCCCGACGCCGTGCCGATTCTCGGCATCGCCATCTCCGGTCCGGCGCCGATCCGCGAAGTCACCGAGTTCGCGGACAAGAAGCTGCGCCGGCGGTTGGAGTCGATCAACGGCGTCGGACAGGCGCTCATCGTCGGTGGGCGGCCGCGGCAGATCAACGTTGTCGCCGACACGGGGAAGCTCGCCGCCGTCGGCGTGACCACCGCGCAGCTCGTGCAGGCGCTGCAGTCGCAGAACGTGCAGATCCCGGGCGGCAAAGTCGAGCAGGGGCTGCACGACCTGACATTGCGGACGTACGGCCGCGTGACCGATCCGCAGGACTTCGCCAACATCGCCATCACCACGAAGAACGGCTACCCGATCAAGATCGGCGACGTGGCGCGCATCGAGGACAGCGTGCGCGACGCCGAGTCGATCGCCAGCGTCGACGGCAAGCCCGCCGTGGTCATGAACATCCGCAAGCAGTCGGGGACGAACACGATCGAGGTCGTGGAGCGGCTCAAGACGCGGCTCGCCGAAGTGCAGAAAGACCTGCCGAAGGGCTGGCAGATGCAGATCGTCCGCGACCAGTCGGACTACATCCTCGCGGCCGTGAACGCGGTGAAGGAGCACCTCATCCTCGGCTCGCTCTTCGCGGCGCTCATCGTCTGGTTCTTCCTCTCCTCGCCGAAAATCAGCGAGGCCGCGGCGCTCGTGGCGGCGACGATGGCCGTCTACTTCCTCCTCTTCGGCTTCGAGGAGCTCGTGGCGCGTCTGCCGGTGCTTCACGTCAGCGTGCTGGCGTTTCTGCTGTTGTTCGCGGTCGGGATGTTCCTCGCGGCGAAGTGGCGCATGCGCATGGCCGCGCGCGTTGCGATCGCGATCGTGGCGCTGCTCGTCGCCGCGGCGGTGCCGGGCGGCGCGCTCGCCGTCAGCCCGGTGCGCCTCCTCGGCGTGCTCGTCGCCTTCGGCATGCTGCTCTACTTCTTCCGCCGCTCGCGTCCGACCGTCATCTCCGCCGTGGCCATCCCGAGCTCGATCATCGCCACGTTCGCGGCGATGCGCTACGAGAGCTTCACGCTCAACGTCATCACGCTATTGGCGCTGACGCTGGCGGTCGGCATCGTCATCGACGACGCCGTCGTCGTGCTCGAGAACATCTTCCGCTTCATGGAAGAGAAGAAACGCGCGCCGCGCGACGCCGCCGTGGAGGGGACGAAGGAAGTCGGCCTGGCGGTCATGGCCACGTCGCTGTCGCTCATCGCGGTGTTTCTCCCGGTCGCGTTCATGGCCGGCATCGTCGGCCGCTTCATGCACTCGTTCGGCGTGACGATGGCCATCGCCATCGCCGTGTCGCTCCTCGTCTCGTTCACGCTGACGCCGATGATGTCGTCGCGCTGGCTGCGCGCCGAGGACCTGCAACACGGGACGGCCACGCGCGAGCACGGCTTCTACGGCGCGATCGAGCGGCTGTACCTGCGCATGCTCGACTGGTCGCTGGCGCACCGCTGGGTGATCGTCGTCTGCATGCTCATCGCCCTCGTCTCGATCGTGCCGCTCGGCATGGCCGTGAACAAGAACTTCCTGCCGCAGGACGACGAGTCGCAGTTCCAGATCACGGCGCGCGCGCCGGAGGGCTCGAGCCTGCAGACGACGCAGACGATCATGGAGTCGATCGCCTCGCGCGCGCGGCAGCTTCCCGAGGTGCAGACGACGGTGGTGACGATCGGCGACGACCCGCAGGTCACGCAGAACCTCGGCGCGATCTACGTCAAGCTCGTGCCGGTGAAGAACCGCAAGCGCAACCAGTTCGCGGTCATGGCCGACGTGCGCGACAACATCCTGCCGCAGTACGCGCGGCTGAATCTCCGCACGCTCGTCGGACAGGTCAACGTCTTTGGCGGCGGCGTCAACACCGACATCATGTATTGGATCGGCGGTCCCGATCTGAAGCAGATCGAGAAGTACTCCTCGGTGCTCGTCGGCAAGCTGAAGGAGATGCGCTCCATCGGCGTCCTCGATCCCGACACGAACCTCATCACCGGCAAGCCGGAGCTGGCCGTGCGCATCGACCGGCAGAAAGCGTCGGACATGGGCGTGCGCGTGCAGGACATCGCCTCGACGCTCAACGTGCTCGTCGGCGGCCTCAAAGTCACCGACTACTACGAAGGCGGCGAGCAGTACGAGGTACACGTGCGCGCGCAACACGAGTACCGCAAAGACCCGCAGGGGATCAGCCAGGCCGAGGTGCCGGCGCAGGGGCGCAGCGTGCAACTGCGCGACGTGGTGAACATGACCGGCGGCTCCGGCCCGGCGTCGATCAACCGTTACGCGCGGCGGCGGCAGGTGCTGCTGACCGCGAACATCAAGCCGGGGTACTCGGCGCAGGCGGTCATGGACAGGCTGGTCGCGGAGACGAAGGCGCTGAACATGCCGCCGGAGTACCAGACCGGCTTCACCGGCCGCTCGCGCGAGCAGGGGCGCGCGTTCACGAATTTCATGTTCGCATTCCTGCTGTCGATCATCTTCATGTACCTGATCCTGGCGGCGCAGTTCGAGAGCTGGATCCATCCGATCACGATCCTGCTCGCGCTGCCGCTGACGGTGCCGTTCGCGCTCTTCTCGATTCTCGTTTTGAATCAGTCGCTGAACATCTTCTCGATGCTCGGCGTGCTGGTGCTCTTCGGCATCGTGAAGAAGAACGGGATTCTGCAGATCGACCACACGAACGGTTTGCGCGCCGAGGGGATGCCGCGCCCGCAGGCGATCCGCGAGGCCAACCGCGACCGCCTGCGGCCGATTCTGATGACGACGCTGGCGTTCGTGGCGGGCATGCTGCCCCTGGTGGCGTCGAGCGGCACCGGCGCCGCGACGAACCGCGCGATTGGCTCGGTGATCATCGGCGGGCAGACGCTGGCGCTGCTCTTGACGTTGCTGGCGACGCCGGTGGCGTACTCGCTGTTCGATGATATTCAGGAGAGGGCGCGGGCGCGGAAGGCTACGGCTGCGATGGTCGAGGCGGAGCCGGAGCCAGCGTAGGCAACCTCACGGCGCGGGCCGACAATCTCACTTAACTAGCTGGGAATCTCACTTAACTAACAGAGAATCGCACTTAACTAACAGAGAATCTCACTTAACTAACAGAGATTCTCAGCAAATTAAGTGAGATTCTCAGCGGGTTTGCTTCCGATATCAGACGGCGCTCTTCATGAAAAGCCCTGCATTGACAAGACCTTAGCCTCCGCCGGAGCGGTGCATGGCGAACGCTTACTTGAGCGCGACGCCGCCCGCATCGATCGCGCCGATCTGCACGCCGCCGAGCGTCGTGTTCGGCGTGAGCACGTGCAGCCGCCGCCCCGGCGCGTAGGCGAAGCCGATCCAACCCTCGGCGGTTCTGGCGACGCCGGCGGGGGTCAGGTCGCCGGCGGTGAGGTCGTTGGGCTCGATCGTCCACCACGAGGGATTTCCCGTTGCGGCCTCTTTCGAGGCCGGCACCGCCAGGATGCCCGCGAGCAGCCGGTCCCACGGCTCATCGCTGGCGAAGACCGAGACGCGCGCGGCCGGCGGCGGCGATAGCTTCCGGCCGGTGACCTGCGCGAGCATGGCCACGACGTCGCGCGCGTCGGCGCCGTGCACGGAGATCGAGATCGGCTCGCCGGTGTAGTTGCCGGCCGGCACGGCGATTGGTGCGAAGCCGGCCGACTTCAGCGCCGAGAGCGCCTCGGCGAGCGTAGCGTTCTCGAAGTCGGCGTCGATGCGCCCGCGCACGCTGCCGTCGAGAATGAACGGCTCCTTCGTCGCCGCGTTCAGCGCCAGGAAGACGTCGGCGGCGTCGACGCCGCGCAGGTGCATCGTCACGTTGCCGCCGTTGCCGCGCGCGGCGACATGCGTTGCCGGCACCGGCTTCGCCGTGCAGGGTCTGTCGTCGCCGAACATCCTCCCCGAGGCGAAGTTCATCTCCTCCTCGTCGTGCGGCTTCACGCGCAGCGCCGCGGTGAAGGCCTGGCAGTCGCCGCGCGGCGTGAAGTCGAGGCGCAGCACCTCGAAGCCGCTCGTCTCCAGCGCCGGCTTCAGCGCCGCACGAGCGGCGCCGCCGAGGAGCACGCCGTCTATGTGGGTCTCGGCGCCGGCGCGGATCTCCGTCACCGCCATCGCCTTTTTCCGCATCGCCTCCTCGAACGCGCCGATTGCATTCAGCACGCGGCGCGGACGGAAACGCTCCTCGAGCGACTCGATCGTGGCCAGGATTGCGCGCAGCTCCTCCAGCCGTCCGCGCATCATCGACGCCGGATCGCGATACGTGCCGAGCACGTACGGCGCCTCGCCCGCCCACCGCGCCAGGGCGATGCGCGCCTCGAATGCCACGCGGCCGTCGGAGCGCGGCGTGAGGCGCAGCGACTCGAGGTCGTAGAGATTCGAGTTGCTCATCACGGCGAAGAAGAGCTGCACGTCGCCGAGCTGCTCGGCGCCGCGGAGGTCGAGCCGCACCAGCTCGACGGGCGACGGCTTCCCGTCCGGCAGCGGCACGCGCGTCGCCGTCTCCGGCGGTGCGGGCGTCAGCGCGTACGCCACCTTCATCCTCTGCGCCTTCGGCCGGAGGTACTGCTCGAACGTGGCCACGTCGTTCGGGATGCGCGCGCGCTCCTTCCCGATGGACATCTCCAGCTCGACGATCTGGTCCTTCTCGTCCGCGCGCACGGCGCCGGCGATGGCGAGCACGACGATTGCGCCGGCGAGGGCGCGATGCAGGAGGGAGATCACTCCACGGATTCTAGTCGCATAATTCGTGCACTTCGGACCGCTCGGAGGTGGCCCTTGCGTTTGCGTACTGTCGTCTGCTTGGCGTTCATCATGACCGCATCGCTGCCGCTGACGGCCCAATACGTCCAACAGGGGCCGAAGCTCGTCGGGATGCCGGTGATCCCACCGTCCCTCGGAAGCAACGATCAGGGCTTGTCGGTCTCGCTGTCCGCGGACGGCAACACCGCGATCGTCGGTGAATCGGACAACGCCTTCGACTTTGGGCAGGAGGCGATCGGGCGGGTCTTTACGCGCAGCGGCGGAGTCTGGACCCAGCAAGCGTCTCTGTTTGCCACCATCGCTCCCGTACCCTTCACGCCGTTCCAAGCAGTCTCCGTGGCAATTTCGGGCGACGGCGGCACAGCCGTCGTGGGCGGTCCGCCGGTACCCACAGGAACGGCGACGGTTTTCACGAGGAGCGGAGCTGTGTGGACGCGGCAGGGACCGCCGCTCGTCGGCACGGGAGGAATCGGCAACCCGCAGCAAGGGAGTGCCGTCGCGCTCTCGGCTGACGGAAACACGCTCATCGTGGGCGGACCTGCCGACAACGCCAATCTGGGAGCGGCGTGGATCTTCGTGCGCAGCGGCGGTGTGTGGACCCAACAGGGCGGCAAACTCGTGGGGACGGTCAGCATCGGAAGCGTGATGCAGGGGATCTCGGTGTCGATCTCGGCGGACGGGAACACTGCGATCGTCGGCGGGCCGGGCGACAACGCCAATACCGGAGCGGCGTGGATCTTCACGCGCAGCGGCGGCGTCTGGTCCCAGCAAGGCGGTAAGCTGGTTGGAACGGGCGCCGTAGGGAACGCCTTGCAAGGCCGATCGGTCGCGCTCTCGGCAGACGGCAACACGGCGATCGTCGGCGGGCCCGGCGACAACGGCAATACCGGAGCGGCGTGGATCTTCACGCGCAGCGGCGGGACATGGACGCAACAGGGCAACAAGCTCGTGGGGGCCGGCGCCGTGGGCGCTGCGCTCCAAGGCTTCTCGGCGTCGCTTTCGTCCGACGGCAACATCGCCCTCATCGGCGGCTATGGCGACAACAACAACAACGGCGCCGCGTGGGTGTTCACGCGGCAGGGCGGAGTCTGGACTCAAGTCGACAAACTGGTCGGAGTCGACACGGCGCCGCCCCCGGGCGAGCAACAAGGGTGGGCCGTCTCCCTCTCCGGCGACGGCGGCACCGCTCTCGTCGGCAGCCCCGGTACCGTGACCTCCTCACCAGGGGGAAACATCCATGGAGCGGCGAGGGTCTTCGTCGCGCCGGTCCAGGGCGCGCCGATTCCGACGATCTCGATGGCCGGCCTTTTCTCGATGGCTCTCGCTCTCGCGGCGATCGGTTGGATAGCGATGCGGGCGCGCGGCTAAAGCGTCACTCCACGAATTCCACGCGGTCGCCCAACAGATGCACCGAGCAGCGCGCGTCGCGATAGATCCAGATGCTGGCGCCGGGGCCGCGCGTGTCTTCGTCGGAGCGCTTCTCGTCGGGCTTGCCGGCCTTCTGCTGCACGGCGTCGCCGGTCATCCCTTTCTCGACCGCCAGACAGCCGAACCCGTTGCTGCTGCCGGTTGCCGACGCCGTGACCTTCGCCGTCGCCTTCGACGGCAGGGCCATGGCGAAGATCACGATCCAGGCGATGGCGAAGACGCCGGTGCTGACGCCGAGGAACAGCGGCTTGGGCGAGCGGAGATGCAGCACCGCGAAGGCGATCCACTGCAAGAGCGCGACGAGCGCGATGATGGCGATGATCGTCATGAGTCCCTCCGGGTGAAGTGGATGCCGGAGTCGTCCGGCTCGTAGTCGACGATCGGCGGGTTGTCGAACACGTGCGCCGCGCTGCGGCCCCAGGCGCGCATGTCGGCGTCGAACTTCGCCAGCGACCCGCCGCTCAGGCGCTCGATGGCGTCCTCCGTCGTGGCGCCGTCGCGGAACGCGGCGATCAGCTTCGTCACGCCGGCCGGGCCGTACTTCGCCTCCACGTAGCGGATCGTCGTCTGCGACTCGATGTAGGCCTGCTCGATCATCTCCGGATCGGGCGAGCCGCGCAGCACCGCGTCGAGCAGCGTGAGCGCCAGGAGCTTGTCATCCATGTACATGTTGAACGCGTTCGGGCTGTACTGCTTCATCTCGATCCGCTGCGCCAGCCCTTCCTGGAACCAGTGCGGGGCCTGCCCGTGCGTCGCCTGCGCCAGCATCGCGTGCAGCAGCTCGTGGCTCAGGATCGTCACGACCGGCGGGCTGAAATGATCGACGCCGGCGAACGGCAGCGTGATCTTCCCTTCGTAAAACCCGAGGATGAAATCGCTGCCGGTGTAGGTCGAACGGAAGTCGCGCCACTCGAGAACGTTGATGATCACCGGCTTGAAGTTCGGCGTCGGCACCCACTGCTGCAGCCGCGCCAGCTCCTTCTCCAGGATCGTCCCCATGGCCTCGGCGAAGCGGATGCCGCTGTCCTGCGGGTAATGGATCTCGAAGTGCGGCGTCTTGTACGTGAGGAACGCGTTCGCCAGGCGCTTGTTCATGTCGAGCTGGCGGAGGCGGTCGTCGAGCGAGCCGCGCTGGCGGATGTTCTGGGCGCGCTCGAGGAGCTTCATGGCCGCGTCGTACTCGTCGAACGAGGCCAGGCGATTGCCGAGGTCCGCGAGCGCCTGGGCGTCGTTCTTCCGCTGCAGCACGCGCGACGCCGCCAGCGAAACCATCACCTGCTTCGCCTCGGCTGTGTGCTCGGTGTGCTCGAGCGCGGAGCTGCGGAGGAAAAACAGCTCCGCCGGCATGTGCTCGGCCGCCGGCGTGACGCCGTTCGTCAGCGTGACGAGATCGTCCCAACGGTTGTGCGCGGCGAGCGCGCGCGCGGCGCGGACCATGCGCCGCCGCAGCGACGGCGACGCGTACGCGCCGGCATTGGCGCTGGCGAGGAGCTGCGGGACCTGCTTCATGGCGCGGACGTCTTCCTCGCGCTGCCACGCGGAGGCGTCGACGGCCAGTGCGAAGGCCGGCGCCAGCGCCGCGCCGCCCGGCACGTCGAGCTCCTGCTCGCCCAACTGCAGATGCAGGAAACTGCCGGAGAGCGACGGCCACGCATTCGCCGGCAGGCCGATGGTGCGCGAGCCGAGCTCCGGCGCCGCGAACGACGCCTCGGCCGGCGTGGCCAGGCTGACGGTCTGCGCCATCGTCGAGCTGCGCAGCACCGACCAGAGCACTGCCGCCTCGACGAGGCGCGCGCGCTCCACCGGGCGCATCGCCCACGCTGTTTTCAGCTTCGCCTCGGCGTCCTGCTGCTTGTTCTTCTGCGCCAGCAGCATGGCCTGGATGTAGTAGACGTCGGCGGAGCGCGAGCCGATCTCCTCGGTGCGCTTGAGGTATTCGGTGGCGCGGTCGTCGAAGCCGAGGGCCATCAGCGCCTGCGCCGTCTCCATCCAGAGGCCGTCGCGGCCGGGCCCGAGGTTGATGGCGCGCTCGTACGCGAGCACCGCATTGGCGTCGCTGCCGTTGAGCAGCGCCAGGCGTGCGCGGACCATCTCGGCGAGTGGGATGTCCGAGGGGGAGGGGAAGGCGGCCAGCGACTTCGTGGCGTTCTCCGTGCGCGTCTGCTGCAGCTCCCACTGCGCGCGCCAGACGTTCACGACGTCGTTCTTCGGCGCCTTGGCGAAGAGCGCGTCGGCCTCGGAGCCGCCCGCCGCAATGGCGCGGCGCAGCGGCAGCAGCGCGGCCAGGTGCGCGTTGTCGTCGCGCTTCACCGGCGCCTTTACTTCCTCGACTTTCTTCGGCGCGACGCCGAAGCGCGGATCCTTGAGGACCGCCATCGCCGCCGCGCCGACAGCGATGAGGAGCGCCGCGGGGATGAGGATGCGCGACAGCCCGTCGCTCGTGAACGCGCCCGCGCCGGCGAGCGCCGCCGCGAGGATCGCCAGCGTCAGGATGATGGCCGCGGGGGAGAAGCCGCTGGCGGCGTCGGCTTTCAGGGCCGGCTCGGGCGGCAGCGGCGGGAAGATCGGCTTCTTCGCCGACTTCTCGCCGAGCATGTGGACGTTCTCGACTTTGTAGGCGTTCCCTTCCTTCGTGAGGTCGAAGATCGCGGCGTCGTCGATGCCGGACGGGAACTCGACGGCGAAGATGGCCATGCGGTCGGCGACCGAGGGCACGGCCGTCTGCAGCTCCCACGCGGCGCCGGCAGGCGGACCGAGGCGGACCTCGATCTCTTCGAGCTGGGCGGCGGGCGGGAGGCGCCGCAGCGGCGACGTCGCGGCGAGTTGATCGGCGACGGCCTGCGGCCCGCGGTTCAGGTAATCAACGGCGATCTGAACGGCGGCGCGCTCGGCCTCGGAGATGGGACGCGGCGCGGCCAGCGCGCTGCCGGTAAGCAGCACGACCAGCAGCCCGATTGCTGCTCGGGAAATGTGGCGCATAAGGGTTCCCCTACGATGGACTTCCGGACTTTTGAACGGATGCCGGATCGTACTTCATGGCTCGCCCCCTTGACAACCGCGACGGTTGACTGTATTAATGCATCGATACAGTAGGACGGTCCAAGAATGTTCGACATCAAACCAGCGGATGCCGCCCCCATCTGGCGGCAAATCGAAGAAGGCATGCGGCGGCTCATCACCGTCGGCACGCTCGCGCCGGGCGCGGCCGTACCGTCGGTGCGCGATCTCGCCCGCGACTTGCGCGTCAACCCCGCCACCGTCTCGCGCGCCTACCAGAGGCTTACCGAGGCGGGGGTGCTGAGCGTCAAGCGCGGCGACGGAACGTACGTCGCCGACGAGCCGGTGCAACTGAAGAAATCGGAACGACACGAGATCGTGCGCGACGCCGCCTCGCGCTACGCCAGCGCCGCGATCTCCGCCGGCGTCGACTTCGACGAAGCCGCCGGCGAGCTCGAGGCCGCGTACATGCGCCTCGAGCGCGAGCACAGGAGGAGAGCATGAGCTCCGAGAACATTGTCAACATCGACGGCCTCACGGTCCGCTACGGCCGCAAGACCGCCGTCGACAACGTCACCATTGCCGTGCCGCGCGGCTCGGTCTACGCGCTGCTCGGCCGCAACGGCGCCGGCAAGTCGTCGCTGGTCCGCTGCCTCCTCGGGCAGCAAAAGCCCGCCGCCGGGGCGATCCAGCTCTTCGGCGACGACGTCTGGCGCCGCCGCGCCACGCTCATGGAGCGCGTCGGCGTGGTCAGCGAAGACGCGGACGCCCCGCCGGAGATGCCGGTCGGCTCGCTGTCCGGCTTCTGCTCGCGGCTCTACGCGCGCTGGGACGACAAGCTCGTCACCGACCGCCTGCGCCGCTTCGGCATCGCCCCGCGCACGCGCTTCGGCGATCTCTCGAAAGGGCAGAAGAAGCAGGTCTCGCTGGCGCTGGCGCTGGCGATGTCGCCCGACCTCCTCGTCCTCGACGACCCGACCCTCGGCCTCGACGTCGTCGCGCGCAAGTCGCTCTTCGAGGAAGTGATCACCGAGCTCGCCGACCGCGGCATCACCGTCCTCGTCACCACGCACGACCTCGGCGGCATCGAGACGCTGGCCGACCGCGTCGGCATCCTCAAGGACGGGGCGCTGATCCTCGAAGAAGAGATGGAGGCGCTGAAGTCGCGCTTCCGCCGCATCCGCTATCCCGCCGCCGTGGCCCGCGCGGTCGTGTCGAACTTCGACCAGGTCGAAGCGCCGGCCGACGCCGAGGTCACATCGATGTCGCTCGAAGAAATCTTCATCGCCGTTGCCGGCGAAGGAGCCCAGTCATGAATCACACACTTGCCATCGCCGGCCGCGAGCTGGCCGAAAAACGCTTTGTCTTCCTCGCCGCCGCGGCGTTCGCGCTGATCGCCGCGATCATGCCGCTGGTGCCGGGCATTCACGACGGTGCCGAGGCGGTCGCCATCACGGCGACGATCCTTGCCACCGCGTTCGCCGCGGGCCTCGCCGCGATTCTCGGCGCGACAATCGTCGGGCGCGACATCGGCGCGGGCCGCATGTCGTTCTACTTCGCGCGCCCCGTCGGCGGCGCGGCGATCTGGTTCGGCAAGCTCGGCGCCGCGGCGGTGCTCGTCATCGTCTCCTTCGCGATCGCCATGGTGCCGGCGCTCATCGCCGGGCCGATGACCGTCAAGCGCGTCTGGAGCGGCAGCGTGCTCCAGGTGATGGGGTTGATCGGCGTCGCCGCGCTCGTCCTCTTCTTCTTCGCGCACGCGATCGGGACGATGATCCGCTCCCGCTCTGCGCTCATCGCCGCCGACTTCGCCGCGGCCGCGATCGTCGTCGGCGCCGCCTGGCTGCTCGTGCGGCCGCTGCTGTGGGGCCACGCCATCAACGCGATCATCGTCCTCGGCAAAGCGCTGGCGTGGGCGCTGCTCGTCGCCGCGGTCGCCGCGGGCGCATGGCAGCTCATCGACGGACGCAGCGACCGCCGCCGCAGCCATCGCGCGTTCTCGACCGCGTTCTGGGCGCTCGTCGGCGTGGCGTTCCTCGGCGCCGCGGTCTTCGTCGGATGGATCATCTCGGCCACGCCGGCGGATCTGCACGGCGGCCTCAACGCGATTCAGGCGCCGCAGGGCGACGCCGCGATCCTCACCGGCCAGGCGAAGCACCGCTTCGACTACCGCCCGACGTTCCTCGGCGGGCACCGCATCAACATCACGCCGTGGGCGAAGTTCTCGCGCGACGGCCAGCGCCTCGTGGCGATGGAGATGATCTCTCCGTATTCGCCGGGGGTGGAATTGGTCACGCGCGACGCCGCGAGCGGCTGGAGCGCGACGCCGACGAAGATCGGGTTCCGGCGGTGGGTCGGGCCGACGGTGGCCAGCGACGATCTCTCGCGCTTCGCCGCCATCGACGGCGGGATTCTCACGATCTACGACGTCGCCGCGAGCCGCGCCCTCGGCTCCTGGCGGATCGGGGACAACGATTTCCGCTCGATGTTCTTCGCCACGCCGAACGTCCTCCGCGTCTACGTGCAGCGGCCGGCGGCGGTCGAGGCGACGGAGTACGACGTCAGCACGCGCAGCATGCGGAAGCTCGGCACGCTCGGCCAGCCCGCGATCGGCCTGCGTGTCTCCCCGGACGGCACGCGCGTCGTCGTCACGCAGCGCGGCGGAAAGGCCTTTCTCTGCGACGCGCAGACGCTGCAGCCGATCGGGCCGGCCACGTGGTCGTCGCGGTTCCTCCTCGACGGGCGCCTGGTCGACGTGCCGGGCCGCTACGTCGGTGAGATCGCGCCGGGCAAGGTGCTGGTCATGAGCGGGAAGAAGTCGCTCGATCTGTACGACGCCAACACCGGCAAAGTCGTCGCGCACAACGGCGACGCGCTTCCGCTGTGGAGCGAATTCTGGTCGGCCGATCCGCGTCCGCAGCCGCAGAACCCGAACGGCTATTTCGTGAATCAGGAGGGGGAGCTGACGCGGTGGAACCCGCTCAGTTCTTGACGATCGCGCCGTCCTTCATCACGAACACCACGCGCTCCAGCGTCGTGACATCGTCGAGCGGGTTGCCGCGCACGGCGATGATGTCGGCGAGGAGCCCGGGCGCGATGGCGCCGCGGTCCGATACTCCGAGGAGGTCGGCCGCGGCGACCGTGGCGCTGCGGATTGCGTCGAGCGGCTTCATCCCGAAGCCCACCATCAGCGCGAAGTCTTTGGCGTTCTGTCCGTGCGGGAAGACGCCGGCGTCCGTGCCGTAGGCGATCTTGATCCCGCTGCGCAGAGCCTTTGGGAACATCTCGTTCGACGCCGCCCGCATCGCCGCCCCTTTCGACTGGATCAGCGCGGACATCTGCCTGTCTTTCTGCGGGAGCTGCGCGTAGAGCGTCGGCACGAGGTAGGTGCCGCGCGCTTTCATCAGCGCCAGCCCTTCGTCGTCGAGCTGCGAGCCGTGCTCGATGGAGTCGACGCCGGCGCGCGCCGCGGCGATGATCCCCTCGCGCCCATGCGCGTGCGCCGCGACCTTCACACCGTTGCGCCGCGCCTCCTCGACGATCGTGCGCAGCTCTTCGTCGGAGAACTGCCGCGCCGTGGCGGTGCGCTCGGCGCCGAGCACGCCCGCCGTCGCCGTCAGCTTGATCACCTCGGCGCCGTGCTTCAGTTGGTAGCGGACGGCGAAGAGGAGGTTCGGCGGCCCGTCGGCGACGCCCTGCTTCGGCGTGAGCTCGAACACCCCCTCGGGGAAGCCGACGTTGTCGCCGTGCCCGCCGGTCATGCTGATCTGGTAGCCCGACGGCGTGATGCGCGGCCCCACGATCGCGCCGCGCTCGACGGCGTTCTTCACCGCGACGTCGATGAAGTCGTTCGCGCCGCACGAGCGCACCGAGGTGAAGCCGGCCATGAGCGTGGTGCGGGCGTTCTCGACCGCCTGGATCGTGTTGTCGGCCGGTCCTGCCGTCATGGCGTCGAGACGCCCGCCGTGCTCGCCGCGGCCGACGTCGAGGTGCACGTGCATGTCGAAGAGGCCCGGCAGCAGCGTGACGTCGCCGAGGTCGACGACCTTTGCGCCTGCGGGCACGTCGCGCCGCACCTCGGCGATCTTGTTTCCGTCGACGACGACGACCGCGTTCTCGACGATCGTTCCGGCGCGCACGTCGAGGAGGCGCGCAGCGCGCAAGGCGATCGGCTCGGCCTGCGCGGTGGCGGCGAGAAGGAAAAGGGCGACAACGGTTCGCATCAGAACTGTTGTAGCACGCGCAGGTCGTTCTCGAAGAGCGTCCGGATGTTCGGGATGTTGAACTTGATCATGGCCATGCGGTCGAGGCCGAGGCCGAAGGCAAAGCCGCTCCACTCCTCGGGGTCGATGCCGACGTTGCGCAGCACCTGCGGGTGCACCATCCCGCATCCGAGGATCTCCATCCAGCCCGTCTGCGAACAGGTGCCGCAGCCGGCGCCGCGGCAGAAGACGCACGACATGTCCACTTCGGCCGACGGCTCGGTGAACGGGAAGAAGCTCGGACGCATGCGCATCTGCAGGTCGGGGCCGAAGATGCGGTGGATGAAGTGCTCGAGCGTGGCGCGCAGGTGTCCGATGTGGATCCCTTTGTCGACGAGCAGCCCCTCGGCCTGATGGAACATCGGCGAGCGGCGCATGGTGATCTCGTCGCGGCGGTAGACGCGGCCGCACGACAGCACTTTGACCGGCGGCGTCATGCGCTCCATCGAGCGGATCTGCACGTTCGACGTGTGCGTGCGCAGCAGCAGGCGGTTGACGTCGACGAAGAACGTGTCCTGCGTGTCGCGCGCGGGGTGGTCGGGGGTGAAGTTGAGGGCCTCGAAGTTGTACCAGTCGCTCTCGATCTCCGGGCCGGGATCGAGCGAGTAGCCCATCTCGGCGAAGATCTGCTCCATCTCGCGGCGGACGATGGTGACGGGGTGGAGGTGACCGAGCACCGGCGGCCTCGCCGGCAGGGTGACGTCGATGATCTCGCGCGCTTCGCGCCGCGCAGCGTCCTCGGCGGCGACGGCGGCGATGCGCGCCTCGAGGGTCTGCTCGACGTGGTCGCGCAGCTTGTTCAGCGCGTCGCCGACGTCCTTCTTCTCTTCTTTCGGGACTTCCTTGAGGCGCGCGAAGAGAGCGTGCACGAGCCCGCCCTTACGTCCGAGGAAGCGGATGCGGAGCTCGTCGAGGGCGCGGCTGTCGCCGGCCGCACCGAGGGCGTCATCGAATTCGCGGCGGACCTGTTCGACGTCGTCAGGGCGCACGCCGTGCGCCCCTACTTGGCGAGTGCGTTCTTCGCGCTCGTGGCCAGCGCGCTGAACGCAGCGGCGTCGCGCACGGCCAGGTCGGCGAGGACCTTGCGGTCGAGCGTGCTGCCGGCGGCCTTGAGGCCGGCCATGAGCTTCGAATAGCTGATGCCGTTCAGGCGCGCGGCGGCGTTGATGCGGGCGATCCAGAGCTTCCGGAACTCACCCTTGCGATCTTTGCGGCCGGCGAAGGCGAAGTTGAGGCCGCGCTCGACCTGCTCCTTCGCGATGCGGTGCCCGCGCGACTTCATCCCGTAGTAGCCCTTGGCCAGCTTCAGGATCTTCGCGCGGCGGTTCTTTCTCTTGGGACCTCGTTTGACTCTCGGCATGATCTCTCCTCGTTGATTTTCTTCAGGAGCGGCCGGGCCAGGAAAGGTGCCCGGTGCGCGCTCGTCATGCTTCCTACAGGTAAGGAAGCATCTTCTTCACGGTCTTCTTATTCGCAGCCGAGACCTCGGTCTCGTTCGCCAGCGTGGCTTTCCGGCCCGGCGACTTCTTCGTCAGAATGTGCGAATGGAAGGCGTGATTCCGCTGAATCTTCCCGGTGCCGCTCTTCTTGAAGCGTTTGGCGGCGCCGCGGTGCGTCTTCATTTTCGGCATAGCTCGTCCTCAAACCGACTTGATCTGTGGTGCATTCCTGCCCGTCAGTGGGCCTTCGCCGGGGCGATCACGATCGTCATCCGGTTCCCCTGCACGTCCGGCACGGCGCTCTCGGCCGCGCCGTAGTCCTTGACGTCGGAGAGCAGCCGGTCGAGCACGGCGCGGCCGAGCTCCATGTGCGTCATCTCGCGGCCGCGGAAGCGGATGGCCGCCTTGACCTTGTCGCCGTGCTGCAGGAATCGGATCACGTTGTTCTTCTTGAAGTCGAAGTCGTGCTCGTCGATGCGGGGGCGGAACTGCACCTCCTTCACCACGATCACCTTCTGCTTCTTCTTCGCCTCGGACTGCTTCTTCTTCTGCTGGAAGACGTACTTCCCGTAGTCCATGATCTTGCAGACCGGCGGGTTCGCGGTGGGAGAGATCTCGACCAGGTCGAGGTCCTTCTCGCGCGCCATGTCCTGCGCCTGCTGCAGCGGGACGATGCCGACCTGCTTCCCTTCGGCGTCGATCAGCCGGACTTCCGCGATGCCGCGGATCATGTCGTTGATGCGTGATTCTGGTTCTGCTGGTTTCCGGTCAAATCGCGAGAATCGGCGTGGCGGGTAAATACGAACGTCCTCCTGGTTGTCTGAAAAAGTGAGCAAATCTACGGGATAACTCCCAGCAAAGTCAACGAGACGGCCTCCGCATTCCCGCTCGCTTTTTTGGAACGCGCGCTGCACGCCCCTCCCGCCATGACGCTTCCGCCTTGCTGGACTCCCCCTGACGACGACCCGCCCGATCCCTCCCGCCGCACCTTTCTCATCGGCTCCGCCGTCGCCACCGCCGGGGCCTTCGTTCTCCCGCTCGTAGCGGAGGAGCCGGCCGTCGCGGCCGACCCGAACGTCATCCCCGTCACCCTCAACGTCAACGGCCGGGACCACCGGCTGCGCCTCGACCCGCGCACCACGCTCCTCGACGCGCTGCGCGAACACCTCGACCTCACCGGGACGAAGAAAGGCTGCGATCAGGGCGCGTGCGGCGCCTGCACCGTGCTGATCGACGGGCGGCGCTACAACTCGTGTCTGACCCTCGCGGTCATGCACGGCGGGCAGAAGATCGTCACCATCGAAGGGCTCGCGCCCAACGACCGGTTGAGCGCCCTTCAGGCCGCGTTCATCCGCAACGACGGCTTCCAGTGCGGCTACTGCACCTCGGGGCAGCTCTGCTCCGCCTCGGCGCTGCTGCGCGAAGGACACACCGCCAGCGACGACGAGATCCGCGAGTGGATGAGCGGCAACATCTGCCGCTGCGGCTGCTACGTCGGCATCGTCGCCGCGATCAAGGAGGCTGCGCGTGCATCCGTTTGATTACCGCCGCGCCACCACCATCGCCGACGCCGCGCACGTCCACGCCGCGACGAAGTTCATCGCTGGCGGCACGAACCTCGTCGACCTGATGAAGGCTGGTGTCGAGCGCCCCGCGCACCTCGTCGACATCAACGCCCTCCCGCTCGCCGGCATCGACGACGTCGCCGGCGGCCTGCGCATCGGTGCGCTGGCGCGCATGGCCGACGTCGCCGCGCACGCCCAAGTGCAGAAGCGCTTCCCGGCCATCTCGCAGGCGCTCCTTCTCAGCGCGTCGCCGCAGCTCCGCAACGCTGCGTCGATCGGCGGGAACCTCATGCAGCGGACGCGCTGTCCCTACTTCCGCGAGCTCATTTGGACGCCGTGCAACAAGCGCGATCCCGGCAGCGGCTGCTCCGCGCTCGACGGCGACAACCGCATGCAGGCGGTCCTCGGCACGTCGGACCACTGCATCGCCCTGCACCAGTCCGACCTCGCCGTGGCCGTCGCCGCGCTCGACGGCGTGCTCACCCTGCGCGGTCCGAACGGCGAGCGCAAAGTCAACGCCGTCGACTTTCACCTCTTGCCCGGCAAGACGCCGCAGCTCGAGCACAACCTCAAGCCCGGCGAGTTGATCGTCTCGCTCTTCCTCCCCGACGCGCCGCACGCGCAGCGCTCCGCCTATCTAAAGGTGCGCGACCGGACGTCGTACGAGTTCGCGCTGGCCTCGGCCGCGGTCGGCCTGCAGATCGACGGCGGCGTCATCCGCGCCGCCCGCGTCGCCTTGGGCGGCGTCGGGACGAAGCCGTGGCGGTCGCGCTTCGCCGAGGCGGCACTCGTGGGGCAAGCGCCGTCCGATCAGGTGTTCCGTGCGGCGGCGGAGGCGGAGATGAAGGATGCGAAAGGCCACGGCATGAACGACTACAAGATCGAGCTGGCCAAGCGGACGCTCGTTCGCGCCCTCGGCGATCTGGCAGGTGCGGCATGATCGGCGAGGCTCGCGACCGCGTTGACGGACGCGCCAAGGTCACCGGCGGCGCGCGCTACGCCGCGGAGCACAACGTCAACGACGTCGTGCACGCCGTCGTCATCGCCGCAACGATTCCGAGCGGCACGATCAAGTCGATCGACGCCACCGCGGCGAAGAAAGCTCCCGGCGTCATCGCCGTTCTCTCTCATCTGAATGCGCCGAAATTGACTGCGCCGTCGCAGGGTAATTTTCCCGAGCACTTCGCCCCTCTCAGCGACGGGACGGTGCACTACGTCGGGCAGCAGATCGCCGTGGTCGTCGCCGACACGATCGAGCACGCGACGCACGGCGCGGAGCTCGTGAAGATCGCCTACGACGCCGCGCCGGCGCGCACGGACATGAACGCGCTCCGCGCCGAGGCGACGGAGAAGGGCTCGCAGCAGGCGCCGCCGTTCACGAAGGGCGACCCCCTCGGCGCCTTCGCCACGGCGCCGGTGAAGGTCGACCACGTCTACCGCACGCCGCACGAGCACCACAACCCCATCGAGGCGCACTCCATCGTCGTGGCGTGGGACGGCGACAAGGTCACGCTGTGGGACTCGTCGCAGAACATCTTCGCCGTCCGCCAGACGCTGGCGCAGTCGTTCGGCATCCCGCGCGAGAACGTGACGGTGAAGTCGCCGTTCGTCGGCGGCGCGTTCGGCAGCAAAGGCTCGACGTGGCCGCACGTGCTGATCGGCGCGCTGGCCGCGCGCGTCGTCAAGCGGCCGGTGAAGCTGTGGCTCCCGCGCAAGCAGCTCTTCTTCACGAACGGCCATCGCCCCGAGACCGAGCAGCGCGTGGCCCTCGGCGCCACCGCGGACGGCAAGCTCGTGTCGCTCATTCACGAAGGCATCAGCCAGGGCAACAAGATCTCCGACTACAACGAGCGCTTCACGCGGCCGACGCGGACGATCTATGCGTCGCCGAACATCCTCGCGTCGAACAAAGTCGTCGAGCTGAATGTCTCGACGCCGACGTACATGCGCGCGCCGGGGGAGAACCCCGGCATGTTCGCCATCGAGTCGGCGATGGACGAGCTGGCCGCGGCGCTGAAGATGGATCCGCTGCAGCTCCGCCTCGTGAATCACGCGGACGTCGATCCCTCGGACGGCAAGCCGTGGTCGAGCAAGTCGCTCAAGGAGTGCTACACGCGCGGCGCGGAGTTCTTCGGCTGGTCGAAGCGCAACGCGGAGCCGCGCTCGATGCGCGACGGGCATCTCCTCATCGGCTACGGCATGGCCAGCGCGACCTACCCGTCGCACCGGTCGCCCGCGTCGGCGCGCGCGCGGATGAACGCCGACGGCACGGCGGTCGTGCAGTCCGGCACGCACGAGATGGGGATGGGCACGGCCACGGTGCTGGCGCAGCTGGCCGCGGAGACGCTCGGCCTTCCGTTCGAGCGCGTCCGCTTCGAGTACGGCTCGACGGAGTTGCCGCAGGCGCCGATCTCCGCCGGCTCGATGACCGTGGCGAGCGTCGGCTCGGCGGTGTTCCAGGTGACGACGGCGCTGAAGAAGAAGCTCGTGGAGCTCGGCCCCGGCGACGACTACGCGGCGCTGCTGCACGCGCACTACCTGCCGTACGTCGAAGTGCAGGTCGACGCGAAGCCCGATCCGTCCGAACAGCAATACTCGTCGCACGCCTTCGGCGCGCACTTCGCCGAGGTGAGCGTCGACGCCGACCTGGGGCTAGTGCGCCTGAGGCGGATGGTCAGTGCCTTCGCCGGCGGCCGCATCCTCAACGCCAAGACCGCGCGCAGCCAATACCTCGGCGGGATCATCCAAGGCATCGGCATGGCCCTCCTCGAGGCGACGTACTTCGACAAGCGCTTCGGCTCGTTCACGAGCATCAACCTCGGCGAGTACCTGATGCCGGTGAACGCCGACATCCGCACGCTCGACGTGATCCTGGTCGAGGAGGACGACCCGCACGTCAACCCGATCGGCGCGAAGGGCATCGGCGAGGTCGGCATCGTCGGCGTGGCCCCGGCCATCGCGAACGCGGTGTATCACGCGACGGGGAAGCGCATTCGCGATTTGCCGATCACCTGCGACAAATTGCTGTAGGCGCGGAAAACCGGCCCTCCTCGTCTGACTAATTCCGGCGACGACGTCGTCAGAAAAAAAGCAGACGAGATGGAGGGCAAGATGAAAGAGCTGATTCATGCAGTCACCGATGTCATCGCCGAGGGAAAGATCGGCGACATGTTGCGCGTCACGGCGGAGGGTCAGACCAACACGAACGGCTGGACCGAGCTCGAGCTGCGGCTGAGCTGCGTGACTGAGGACGAGATCGAGTTCGAGTTCGTCGGCAAGCGGCCGGAAAACGCGAACGAGGTGCTGACCGACGTCTCCGCGACGGTCGAGCACCCGCTGCTGCCGCCGTTCGGGCCGAAGTACGTCACCGTCGTCGCCGCGACCGGCAAGATCCGGCGCCCGGTCGAGTACGGCGGCAAGGTGCGCATCTACGAAGTCACCGGCGCCGAGGCGACGTCCGACGTCAACGAGATCACCGTCGCGGCGAAGGGGATGGTCACCACGACCGGATGGAGCGAGCCGGAGCTGCGGCGGATCGAAGACGACAAGGTCGAGTTCCTGGCGCTGCCGCCCGGGCCGGACGCGATTGTGATTCCGGTCCTGACGCCGATCGAGGCGCCGCCGAAGACGTTCGGGCCGTACCTGCCGCCGCTGCCGGAGACGATGACGGTCGTCGCGGCGACGAACGGCAAGACGGTGCCGGTGAAGGCGCAGCCGGTGAAGCAGTTGATCGACACCGTCACGTTCGTCGACGCGGCGGTGGAGGACGGTTATCGCCTGATCGTCCGCGCGCAGGGGCAGAACAACCGCGCCGGCTGGACTGACTTCGAGCTGGCGTTGACGGGCGAGTCCGACGGCACGCTGCACTTCGACTTCCTCGGCGTGCCTCCGAGCGAGCCGACAGCGACGGTCATCACCGACACGCCGGAGATCACGTTCGAGCTGCCGCTGATGCCGATCTTCCCGAAGTTCGTGCGCGTCGACGCGGCCACGAATTCGCTGACGCGGCCGATTCCGTCGAAGGAGCGCGCCATGACGGTGGACCGCGTGCTGACACGCTGGGAGGGGAACACGCTGCACGTCGAGGCGACGGGGACGACGCGGACGTTCAATTGGACGCACGCCGAGCTGCGCCCGATCCACGTGCAGGACGCCTTCGCGTTCGAGCTCGTCGGCGTGCCCGGCGGCCCCGACACCCTCGGCACGATCGAGGCGTCGCTGGAGCTCGGACCGCTGATGCCGCCGTATCCGGAGACGCTGCAAATCGTCGCCGAGACGAATCAGGTGACGTGCCGCCTGCACCCGTCCGAGGTGCCGACGGACAAGTCGCTGATCGACGAGGTGAAGGCGGTGGAGGCGATCCGCGAGGGGACGGAGCTGAACGTCCGCGCGAAGGGGACGGTGTCGAAGAGCGGCTGGACGGAGATCGAGCTCCGCTCCCTCGGCCACGCCGAGTACGCGTTCCTCGGCAAGGAGCCGACCGTGTCGGCTCTCCCGATCACCGAGGTCGAGGCCTTCGCGCGCGACCTCCTGCGCCCGCCGTTTCCCGACAGCGTGACGGTGATCGCCGCGAACGGCGCGCTGACCGTGCCGGTCGCGGAGAGCGCGGCTTCGACGGCGCGGCCGTCGAAGCGGAGCGCCGCCCGCCCGACGGCGTGAGCGCGTTGCGGATCGTGGAGGAGGCGCGCGGC
>DATELQ010000026.1:0-99793 GCA_035276475.1 Thermoanaerobaculia bacterium
GTGCCGGCGAGCGCGGACCGCACGGGCGTCTACGCCGCGGTGCCGGCCGGCGGCACGCAGCCCGAGGAGACCGACCGCGTGATCCCGCGCTACCCGCCGATGGCGCGCCGCGCCGGCATCCAGGGCCCGGTCGTGGTGCGCGGCATCGTCCGCCGCGACGGCACGATCGACAACGTCGAGGTGATCAAGGACCTCCCCTACGGCTTGGGCGACGCCGCCGCGGACGCCGTGCGCCGCTGGCGCTTCCAGCCGGCCACGTACCGCGGCGAGCCGATCGACGTGTACTACACCGTCACGGTCAATTTCCGATTGCAGTGACGTCGACGCCGAGCTCGCGCGCGCCGTCGATGGCGCGCTGCAGCTCCGCCGTCTGGCCGCTCTGCTTCGCCGCGATGGCGAGCAGCGCGTACGCCTCGGCGCTGTCGCCGCCGTTCTCCTTCATGCTCTTCGACAGCCGGTCGAACGCCGACTTGTACTCGCCGCGGCGCATGTCGAGGCGCGCCTCGAGCAACGCCACCTCGTCGTCGATCCACGGGTGATAGTCGCTGTCGAGCGCGCGGTTGGCCTGCTTCACCTCATCGGCTGCCGGCGCGGTTTTCCCCTGATCGATGTAGAGCCGCGCGAGCGACAGGTGCAGCGCCGCATTCGTGATCTGGTTCTGCACGTCGAGAAGGATCGACTTGTAGCTGCTGCCGATGTCGACGCCGGCCGGCAACGACAGCCCGATCGGGGCGAGGTGGTTGAGCGCCGACTGCAGCTCCGTCGACGCCTTCGCCGCGAGCGCCTCCTTGAACGCCGCTTCCGCCTCGGACGTCTTGCCGGCGGCGGCGAGGTTGACGCCGCGCTTCAGCAGGACTTCCTTGGCGTTGCGCCCTTTCGTGTAAACCAGCGCCAGCACTTCGCGATCGCGGTCGAGCGCGACGTCCTTCGGCTCCCAGGGAATGTCGAAGTCGAGCGCGAACTTCGGCGCGGAGAGATCGATCATCCGCTTCGCATACTTGAGACCTTCATCGGTCTTGGTGCGGTTCTCGAGCGCGACCTGCATCGGCACGAGCAGCGTCGGCAGCGGCGCCGACGCGACCGGCACCGTTTCGCGCACGACGTCGAGCGCGCCGTCGTCGCGCTTGGCCACGCGGATGCGATAGCGCCACGGGTCGACGCGCTCGCCGGTCAGGTGGATCGTCCATTTCCCGGCGCCGCCGCGCACGTCGACCTGGTATTCGATCTCCGGCACGCCCGTGCCGTAGACGAAGTACTTCGAGAACGGCTGCAGGTCGCGGCTCGCTCCGCGCGACACGTAGCCGAGGAGCGACTCCGTGGAGATGAACGTCTCGTGCGCGAAGAGATCGCGGAGGATGGCGATGAACTTCTGCTCGCCGACGGTCTGGGCGAGCATGTCGATGACCAGCGCGCCTTTGCCGTAGGTGATGAACGCGTACGCATACGGCGCGCGGCTCGAGTCGAGGCGCTCACCAAGCACGAGCGGGCCGAGGGACTCGACCGGGCGCGTGCCGTGCTCGAGATGCAGCAGCTCCGGCGGCCAGCGCGTGGTGAAGCCGATTTGGAAGCGGCCGCGCCAATCGAGCTTCTGCCGCGAGTACACCGTCGCCGCGTAGCTGGCCATGGCCTCGTCGATCCAGCGGTCGCGCCGGTTCGCCGTCCGGAGCAGACCGCCCCACCACTGATGCGCCACTTCGTGCGCCACGACCAGCCGCCGGTCGATCTCCGCGGTGAACAGATCGCGCCACTCCGTTCCCGGGTCGGTCATCATCAGCGTGGAGAGGCTGAGGAATCCCGGAAGCCCCTGCGAAAAATTGCGCGGCACGGTCACGACGGTGAGCTCGTCGAGCGGATACGGCCCGAAAAGCTGCTCGTAGAAAACGAGCGTGTCGCGCAGTTGCTGGCGGATCTCGTCGCGTCCCTGCTTGGTGATGCCGCGAGCGCGGAAGTCGATCTGCCGGTTGCGACGGCCGCTGTCGCTCTGCAGGCTTTTCGCGACCTGCCGGCGGTCCTCCGACTCGGGATCGAACGCCAGGCGGACGTTCACGTGCCCGGCCTGAATCGTCTCGATCGCGAAGTGGCCGATCTCGAACGTGTACCCGATCGCCGCGATGTCGAGCGCGCGCTTCTCCCAGTGATCGCCTCCGTCGACGCGCTTGCCGGGCGCGAGGAGGTCGAGGTCGGCGGGCCAGTGCAGCGTGACGTCGTAGCGCGCGCGGTCGATGGAGCCGGCGTGCGGATACCAGAACTCGGCGGTGTCCGCGGACGGCCTTGAGGTCGATCGTCGTGCGGCCGCCGAGGCGCTCTGCGCCGGCGGCGACGGTGACGTCGATGTGGTAGAGCTCCGGCTCGAAGTCGCCCTGATCGGATTGCGGAGCGGCCGCGAACTGGCTCCAGATGTTGAACGTGCCGAGATCCGAGATTTCCGTGCCGAGGGAGCGGCCGCGGCGGTGCTCCTTTTCGAGACGGCCGGCGGCGCGGCGCTTCTCGCGCTCGGTCAGCTTCTCCGCGACCCACTGCCCGAGCACGGTCACGCGGTCGACCGGATCGACGACGTAGTCGAAGTCGCCGAGGTGCGTGCCGTGAAGGCGGGCGGCGAAGAACTTGTCCGCATCCGCGTCGGCGCTCGCCGCCGCGAGGAGGCGCGAGTCGACGCTGAGCAGCTTCCGCTCGGTACCGCCCTTCCACACGTCGTAAATCTTTTGAGCCTGTGGAGAGGAGGAGGCCGGCGCGCCCTTCGTCAGCGTCGCCATCGTCTCCGCGCTCGCCGCGACGAAGATCGCCTCGGTGAACGGTTCGTCGAGCTCGCGCTTCGCCGTGAAGAGCTCCAACTGCCCCGCCTCGATCGGATCGTCGGGCTTGACGCGGATGACGCCGTGGCCGATGAACACAGCCTCCGTCGGTGTTTGCGGAAAGACAGTTCCGTCGGTCAGCTCGATCGTGGCGGCGCCGACACGCAGCGAGACGGGCGCGGCGAGAGTTGCGGTTGCGACAAAAAGAGAAACGAACAGCGCACTGCGGACGCGAATGTTCACGAGGGTCTCCGGGTTTTGGACCGGCGAATTCTCTCATGCCCCGTTTCCGCTTCCACGAAAAACACGGCGATCTCATCGGCGCGCACATCTCCACCCAGGGCGGCCTGCACACCGTCTTCGAGCGCGCGTCGCTCATCAACGCCTCGGCCATCGCCCTCTTCGCCAAGAACTCGAATCAGTGGAAGGGGAAGACGATGACGGACGATGACGTCGCGCTCTTCGCCAAGCTGCGCACCGTCAAGCCGATCCTCACCCACGCGTCGTACCTCATCAACCTCGCCACCACGAACCCGGAGTTCCACCGCAAGTCGACCGAGGCGATGGCCGACGAGCTCGACCGCGCCGAGCGGCTCGGCATCCACGCCGTCGTCCTCCATCCCGGCGCGCACATCGGCTCCGGCGTCGACAAAGGCGTCGACCAGATCGCCCGCTCGCTCGACCAGGTCCACGCGCTCCTGCCGAAGCACAAGGTCGTCACGCTCCTCGAGACCGCGGCGGGGCAGGGCTCGTGCCTCGGATGCACGTTCGAGGAGCTGGGGCGGATCATCGACCTCGTCGACGACAGGAAACGCGTCGGCATCTGCGTCGACACCTGCCACATCTTCGCCGCCGGCTACGACATCCGCACGCGCGACGGGTGGGAGCGCACCGTCGACGAGATCGAAGAGCACGTCGGCATCGACAAAGTCGGCGCCTTCCACCTCAACGACTCCAAGAAGCCGCTCGGCTCCCGCGTCGACCGCCACGAGAACATCGGCGAGGGGCAGATCGGCGTCGAGGCCTTCCGCCACGTCGTCAGCGACGCCCGCTTCCGGCGCATCCCCAAGCTGCTGGAGACGCCGAAAACGATCGAGCACGAGTCGGACCGGAAAAACCTGGCAACGCTGCGCGCACTGCTCTGATAACCTCCGCCCACTATGCAGGGCACGCGCATCGGCTACGAGAACAACCAAATCGTCGTCCCCGACGACCCCATCATCCCGTACATCGAAGGCGACGGCACCGGCCCCGACATCTGGCGCGCCACGCAGCACGTCATCGACGGCGCGCTCGAGAAGGTGTACGGGTCGGGGAAGAAGATCCATTGGCTCGAAGTGCTCGCCGGCGACAAGGCGAAGGAAGCGACCGGCGATTACCTCCCCGAGGAGACGCTCGAGTCGATCAAGCACTATCGCGTGGCCATCAAAGGTCCGTTGTCTACGCCGGTCGGCGGCGGCATCCGGTCCCTGAACGTCACGCTGCGCCAGGTCCTCGACCTCTACGCCTGCGTGCGCCCGGTGCGCTACTTCGACGGCGTGCCCTCCCCGGTCCGGCACCCCGAGAAGGTCGACATGATCATCTTCCGCGAGAACACCGAGGACGTGTACGCGGGGATCGAGTGGCCGGCGGGGAGCGAGGGGGCGAACCAACTGATCGAGGCGATCAACGTCATCGAGCGCCGCGCCGGCGCGAAGATCCGCCCCGGCTCGGCCATCGGCATCAAGCCCGTGTCGGAGTTCGGCTCGAAGCGCCTCGTGCGCAAGGCCATCCAGTACGCCATCGCGGCGAAGCGCGACTCCGTCACGCTCGTGCACAAGGGGAACATCCAGAAGTTCACGGAAGGCGGGTTCAAGGACTGGGGCTATCAGCTCGCGAAGGATGAATTCGGCGACGTGACGATCCCCGAGTCCGAGATCGCCGGCGACGTCCCCGCCGGAAAGATCGTGATCAAGGACCGCATCGCCGACTCAATGTTCCAGCAGGTGCTGCTACGGCCGTCCGAGTACTCGGTGATCGCCACGACGAACCTGAACGGCGACTACATCTCCGACGCCCTCGCCGCGCAGGTCGGCGGCCTCGGCATGGCTCCGGGCTCAAACGAGTCCGACGAGTTCGCGATCTTCGAAGCGACGCACGGCACCGCGCCAAAGTACGCGAACAAGGACGTGATCAACCCCGGGTCGCTGATCCTCTCCGCGGTGATGATGCTGCGGCATCTGAAGTGGTGGGACGCCGCCGACGCCATCGAGCGCGGCATCGCCGCGACGATCCGCCAGAAGAAGGTGACGTACGACCTGGAGCGGCAGATGGAAGGGGCGACGAAGCTGAAGACGAGCGAGTTCGCGCGGGCGATTGTGGAGAATATTTAGGCGACGTTGACGACGATCGCCACCGACCGGATGCTCCTCCGGTACCTCAAGTGGATCTCCTTGTAGCGCAGGTGCTCGCTGATCAGCCATATTTCCTTGCCGCGCCTGTCGACCCGCTTGATCAGCAGCGTGCCGTTCACATCGACGATCGCGACCTTGCCGTCGGCGGAGTCGATGTCCTGCGTCGGGCGCTGGGTGTACACGATCGAGCGCTGGGCGATCTTCGCGCGCACCATCGCATCCGTCAGGACCAGGTACGCGCGAGCCGCGCCGCTGAAGACATAGCGGCCGGGGATCTCCTCGTGCGGCAGGTGCTCGACTTCGTCGACACCGCCCTTCAACTCCACGGGATCGCGAATGTCCTCGAACGACTTCGTCTTCCGCGGCACTCGCTTCTTCGGTTGGGCTTTCCGGCCGGTCAGCTCATTGGCCGCGGCCGTATTCGCGATCAGGCGGTTGAGGAGGTCGCGTGACTCCTCGGCCACGGCCAGGTCATCCTCGGAGAGCGGCAAGCGCGTCTCTTCAAAGAGATCGCCCCACGTCGTCTCGATTGCCGTGACCAACTTGAAGACCGTCAGCCACTCCGGGTTGGCGACGTCGCCCTTGAAGATCGCGCCGATCGTGCCGGCGTCGATGTGCGTGGCTCGGGAGAGATCTGCCTTCGTCTTTCCCTTGCGATCCGCGGCGCGCGCCAGAAGGGGGCCGATCTCCATCACCGGTCCAACCTACTGGCGATGGCGCACTTACGGACGGCTCCGAATTGGGCGCAGAGACCCAGCGCCTCAATTTCGACTGGGCGCATACGCCCAGTTTAGACTCTTTTAGTTGTCTTATACGCCTACCGCGCCCGCGCCTCTGCCGGGGTCCACGCCAGGAACCACGGCTCGCGACGGCCGAACTTCGTCGCCAGCGCGACGCCGATGCCGAAGACGCTCGCGAAGGCCCAGATCAGCGGGCCGACGACCGGGATCAGGCGCAGCGCGCCGAGGACCAGCACGCCCACCACGACCATGGCCAGGTCGCCGCGGAGCCAGCGGCGCTGCGCGAGTTGTTCGCGCGTGCGCGCTCCGGCCACGAGCGTGCCGACGGCGTGGAACAGCGCCACCGTGCCGTAGATCTTCGTCAGCACTGCAAACACTGCGAGCGCGAACAGCAGCGGAATACCGATCAGGTACGGGACGAGATAGCTGAAGACGATCGCCGTCAGGACGAAGCTCGTCACGGCTACGAGACCGAGGGCGAAGCAGTGCAGCGGGCTGGTTCGGACCTCGACCGAGGAAAAGCGGATCTCGCGGCCGTTCATCAGCGTCACCACGATCGCCACGATCATCCACGCCAGGAGCAGCGAGACGATCACCGCGGTGCGCGTCATCATCGCCATCGCCCCTTCGATCGTCCCCGGCGTGTAGAGGCGTCCGCCGATGCGGCCGTCGCCGTTCTTCACCGCGCCGCCGGCGAGAATCACGTCGCCGAGGACGCGGCCGTTGCCTTCGAACGTGACGCCGTCGCCGAAGACGAGGAGGTCTCCGTCGATCGTGTCACGCACAGTGGCCGTGCCGCGGTAGACCTGCACGTCGCCGTTCACCGGATGGTCGATCGTGGCGTTGCGGCCGAAGACAACGACGTTGCCGCCGCCTGCGTGGTGCGGCGCGGCGCTCGGCGCGGCCAGCAGCGCGGTGACGAGCGTCGCCGCGATCGCAGTTAACAGCACGAGGACGCGGCGGCTACGCATCGATCCCCCGTGGGGCGCGCCGCAGCAGCAGCACGAGGATGGTGTTGACGACGACGAAGAGCACGCCGATCGTGAGCTGCCACGTCAGCGGCGCGTTGCGCACGGCGGTCGAGCCGAGGCGGAAGATCTCGCGCATCATCTCCAGGCGCGACATCTCCGAGGAGATGACGCTGAGCGGCGAGGCGCCGGCGTAGACGAAGAAGAGGATGGAGAGCGCGGCGACGGAGATCGCCGCGGCGGCGATGAGGCCCCACGGACGATGCTTCGCTTCTTCCCACGGCGCGAGCGGGAGCTCGCCGATGGAAAGGCGATCGTCGACGGAGACGCCGAGCGCGTCGAAGAGCGCGCGGCATGCGGCGCACTCGCTCACGTGCTCCGGATTCGCCTCCGGATTTTCCAGGTAACGCTGACAGGCGTCGTTCATAGCGGTTCCACGAATTCGCCGAGCGCATCCTTCAGCAGGTTTCGCGCCCGGAAGAGCTTGTTTTTCACGGTGCCGAGGGGGAGCTTCTTCATCGTGGCGATCTCTTCGTACGACAGCTCCGCGAAGTGGCGGAGCTGAATGAGCTCGCGATAGTCGGGCGGCAGGTTGACGACCGCCTGATCGATGGCCGCGCTGAGCTGCTTGTTCTTCATGGCCCGGTACGGCGACACGCCGCCGTCGGCGAATTCGCGCTCTTTCCCCTCCTCGTCGCCGACGGTCCTGGCCATCGATACTTCGGAGATCGATTTCTTGCGCAGTGCGTCGATCGAGGCGTTCTGCGCGATGCGGAACAGCCACGTCGAAAACTGATACTTCGGATCGTATCGATCCAGCGCCAGATAGACCTTCACGAAGATTTCCTGGGCCAGGTCGTGAGCTTCTTCGTAGCGATGGGTGATCCGATACACGTAGTTGACGAGGCGCTTCTCGTAGCGTCTCACCAGCTCCGTGAATCGGTCCCGGTCGCCCTCGAGGATCCGCGCCACCAGCGCGCGGTCGTCGAGCTGCTCACGTTCAGCCATGGTCGTGTACGAATCCCACAACGAGAAGGTTTTAAGGGCGGTCGCCCGCCCCGCCTCGGCGAGGCGGGCGACCGGATGCGATCATAGCCTGCGCGTGATCGAGATACAGCACCTGACCAAGCGCTACGGCGACTTCACCGCGGTCGACGATGTCTCGCTTGACGTCGCCCGCGGCGAGGTCTTCGGCTTCCTCGGGCCGAACGGCGCCGGGAAGACGACAACGATCCGCATCCTGGCCGGCCTATCCGTGCCGAGCGCGGGCGTGGTGCGGATCGGCGGCCACGACGTCGGCGTCGAGGCGAAGGCGATCACCGGCTACGTCCCCGACCGCCCATACCTGTACGAGAAATTGACCGGGCGCGAGCTCTTGCACTTCGTCGCCGATCTGTATCGAAAAGATTGGCGTTCGTGCGAAACACGCGGGGTCGAGATGCTGCGCTACTTCGACCTCGGCGACTGGATCGACGCGCGCATCGAGAACCTCTCGCACGGGATGAAGCAGAAGCTCGTGATCGTGTCGGCGCTGGTGCACGACCCGGAGGTGCTGATCATCGACGAGCCGATGGTCGGCCTCGACGCGCTGGCGCAGAAGCAAGTGAAGCTGCTGATGCGCCGCCTTGCGGACGAAGGCAAGACGGTGTTCCTGACGACGCACACGATGTCGGTGGCCGAGGCGGTGTGCGACCGCATCGCGATCATCAACCGCGGAAGGATCGTCGCGACGGGGACGACGGCGGCGCTGAAGAGCGACCGGGCGTTGGAGGACGTGTTTCTGGAGTTGACGTACGAGACTGGCTGAGCTTCGCGCGAAACCGCACGGCGTCGACGCCCGCGACGTCGACGTCCTCCTCGCCGACGCCCTCGGACGCTCGGTCGCGTGGCTCTTCGCGCACGGCGACGCCGAGGTCGACGACGACATCATCGACGAGCAACTGCGGCGGCGGCGGGCGGGCGAGCCGCTGCAGTACATCCGCGGCCGCTGCGACTTCTACGGCCGCGAGTTCCTCGTCGACGATCGCGTGCTGATCCCAAGGCCGGAGACGGAGATCCTGGTCGAGCAGGCCATCGCGCGCGTGCCGCACGGCGCGCGCGTCGTCGACGTTGGCACCGGCAGCGGCTGCATCGCCGTGACGTTGGCGCTGGAACGGCTGGACTTGCGCGTCGTCGCCGTCGACGTCTCCGTCGCCGCGCTCGCCGTCGCAAAGCGCAACCGCGACCGCCTCGGCGCGCGCGTCGATCTCGCCGCGAGCGATCTGCTGGCGGCGGTGAAGAGCGTCGACTTCATCGTCTCCAATCCGCCGTACATCCCCGCGGACGACATCGAGACGCTGCAGATCGAGGTCCGAGACCACGAGCCGCGCACCGCGCTGACGCCGGGGCCGCGCGGCACCGAAGTCATCGAGCGGCTGCTGGCCAGCGGTATCCCGTGCATCCTCGAAGTCGGCTACGGGCAGGCCGCGCAACTGCACGTCGACGAGGTCGTCCCCGACCTCGCCGGCATCCCGCGCGTCGTCGTATCATCCGCGCGCCATGGCAGGAAATGACCGTTGCCTCTTCTGCCGCATCGTCGCCGGCGAGATCCCCGCGAAGAAGGTGTTCGAGGACGACGTCGCCGTCGCCTTTCACGACATCAACCCGCAGGCGCCGACGCACGTCCTCGTGATCCCGCGCCGGCACATCGCTTCACTCGATACGCTCGACGAGAGCGAGGCGCCGGTAGTCGGCATGACCCTGCACCGCGTCGCCCAGATCGCGCGCAACCTGCACCTCGAATCGGACGGCTACCGCGTCGTCGCCAACAACGGCGAGGCCGCCGGGCAGACGGTCTTCCACATCCATTTTCACTTGCTGGGCGGACGCAACTTCGGCTGGCCGCCGGGTTAGGCCGGCGGCGGCACGCGGAAGCGTGTCCCGCTGAAGGTGATCGAGCGGCCCGTCCGCTTCCGGGCCGCTTTGCGCCGCGTCAGGAAGTCTTCCTTCGCTTCGGCGAGCGACGACGGCACGTACGTCGCGCCGGCCGCGAGGGTCTTCTGCCGCTCGCGCGCGAACGCGGAGCCGCCGGCGACGATCATGAGGTCGGGGAAGTTGCCGGCGATGAGCTGCAGGAGCATGTACCCGGCCTCGAGGTGATCCCCGTTCGTGCACGACACGAACACGGCCTCGGGGCGCACTTCGTTGATGAAGGCGATGAGCTCCTGGTCCGGCAGGTCGGTGAAGTAGTCGATGGAGAAGGCCTCTTCGCGCAGGAGCTGCGTCAGCATCAGCGTGCCGAGGGAGAGGCGCTCGCCGGCGACGGAGACGGCCACGATGTGGCGCTCCGGATCGGGCGTACCGGCGTTGCGGTCGCCGAAGCGGATGATGAGCTCGCGGATGACGTCCTTGATGAAGTGGTCGTGCGCGGGGGTGATGCGCTTGCGGTCGAGCTCCTCCTGCGCGAACGTCAATGTCGGGATGAAGAGATCGGTGAACATCTCTTCCATCGTGTCGGTCTCGGCGTGGCGGTCGGCGATGGCGATGGCGCCGGTGCGGTCGCGCAGGAGCAGCCGGTTGTAGAAGCTGAGGTACCCTTCCAGCGGATCCTCGGCGCCGAACATGATCGAGAAGATGCGCAGCGCCGGGATGAACTCGCCGCCGACGGTGAGGCAGACGGAGATCGGCGTGGCCAGGAGCAGGCCGACCGGACCCCACAGCCAGCCCCAGAAGATCGCCGAAACGAGGAGAGCGATCGGCGAGACGCCGACGCGATGGCCGACGACGATCGGCTCGACGAAGCCGCCGATGAGCTGATCGCTCAATACGAAGAGGCCGAGGACTGCGAGGGGGACGTACCAGTTCGGAAAGACGGCGAGGGAGAGGAACGTCGGCATCGCCGCGCTCAGGATCGCGCCGACGTACGGGACGAAGCGCATGAGTCCCGCGATGACGCCCCACAGCAGCGCGTGCGGGACGCCGAGGAGCAACAAGCCGAGGGTGATGAGCGTGCCGAAACCGAGGTTGAGCAGCGCGAAGGTCAGCAGATATCTGCTGATGCGATCCGAGGTCTCGCCGATGGCCTGCGTCGTCACGGTCAAGTGCGCACGCCCGGCGAGACGCAACATTTTGTCGCGCAACTGCTCGCGGTCCTGCAGGAGGAAGAAGACGAGAACGATGACGAGGAAGATGGAGGCGACGCCCTCGATCGTCGGCGCCAGCTCTTTGTAGCGCTGGCGCATGTTCGTCTCTTCGATGACGCGCACGGAGAGCGGCTTCTCCGCCGGCTGCGGCGGCTCGGTGACGCGCTGCAGGGTGCGCTGGAAGCGCTCGAAGATGGCCAGGCCGCCGGAGCTGCGGCGGAGGAAGCGCAGCCGCTGCTCGACGCGGTGCATGGCCGCGCTCTCGGTGAACTCTTTGCCCACGGCGTTGAACTGCTGGTAGATCCACCACCCGCCCAACCCGAGGCCGGCGACGGCGATGCCGAGGGAGAGCACGATCGCGCCGGTGCGGCGGAGGAAGGTGCGCTCGAGGATGGAGACGATGGGGCTCAGGAGGAAGGCGAAGAGGATGGCCAGCGCCACCGGCACGACGACCGGCTTGGCCAGGTACAAGACGGCGATGGCGACGATGGTGACGGCCAGGATTCGCCAGTTCGAGGACTGGCGCCGCTCCTGCGTGGCGCGCTTGTCGGTAAACGTGGCCGGATCGGGCGCGCGCCGCATGGACAGCGTGCGATCGAGATCATCGGTATCGTCTTCGTCGAAGGGACGCACTCTGCGCATGTTACGGCGAGATACGTGCCATGAGAGAAGGACGTTGAAGGTGTGGGCGCGCCTCGCGGCGCGCCCACACGACGTTTACTGCTCGACTGCGATCACTGCTTCGTCGTCGGTGCCGGCGTTCCCGGCGCCGGAGCCGGCGTGGCTTTCGCCTTCCGGTTACGGCGTCCGAGGATGCGGGACATGGCGTCGGCCAGCGGCGCCAGGTCGGCCGTATCCCGCTGTTTGGCGAGGCGGCGGGTCAGCGCGTACGTGTTGAGCGCATCGCTTCCCACTTTGTTCCGCGCCGACGTGACGCTGTGGCGGACGAAGGAGACCAGCGCCTCGAGCTCGTCGGCCACCGGACCGTAGGCGTCGGCGTACGCCACCAGGTCGCGGAGCGCATCCGGATCCAGTCTTCCGCCGCGGACGAGTGCCTGGTTGTTCTTCACGGCCACCGTGGTCAGCTCGATGAGCTCGGGCGGAACCGTGGCGGCCTTGGTCAGACGCCGGCGTTCGCCCTTCACGGTCGGAAAGACGAAGTTCGGGATTTTCTGCCGCATGGCACGGATCTCCTCGATCCGCGCCTGCGCGTTTTCACTATGGTTGGTGTTTTCAGTAGACATACGAATTCCTTTCTTTTTTCGACTTGCTTGTGGACTAGAGCGGGCAGGTCGAAAGGAAAGGAGGGGCGCGTCCGCGCGAGACGCGCCGCGGCGCATCCGCGGGAGCCGTACGCGCCGGGCGGCGCCGGCGCTGTAAGAGAATCTGAATGCGGCCGCTCGGCAGAGGCGGGCAGTAACGCAGGAACCAGCGCGCTGCCGCCGGCCGCGGAGTGGCGACGACCGGACGGGGATCGACGACGCCTTCCTTCGCATACCGCAGCACCTCGGCCATCAAGGCTTCGAGGAGCTCCGAGGTGACGGCGAGCCGCGATGCTGCGACGATCCATTGCTGCGTGGCCTCGAACATTGGTCCCGGCGCTCCCCACCCCTCGTGCGGCGCCCGCTCGATGCTCTCCAGCGTGTCATGAAGGCGAGACCGCGCGCGCCCGAGTTGGGCCGTGGCTCTGGCGATCCACCGGCCCACGCGCACCAATTTGACCGTCGCGTAAAACGGACGCTGCGCCGCGAAGCGGCTCGTCGCCTCGATCGCGCGGAGGGAACAGTCGATGTTACGAAGTGACGCACCGGTCGCCCGCCGCATGCTGCGCAGCGGGCGAATCCAACCCCGCCGCGGCATTGCCGCGTTTTTTCTTAAGGCGTGCCGGTGACGGTTTCTCACGAACGCTTGGACGCGGCGGCCTCGGCGGGGGTCACTGAAACGATGTGAACTTTTCAGGCTTTCGTCGAAAACCTCGAGGACATCGTCGAAAACTTGGACGTCGTCGTCGAGAACGTTGACGTCGTCGTCAAAAAGTTTAATGTCGTCGTCGAGAACTTTGATGTCGTCGTCAAAAACGTTGACGTCGTCGTCGAGAATATTGACGTCCTCCTCAAAAACGTCGACGTCGTCGTCGAGAAAGTTGATGATGACGTTTTAGCGGCCTACTTGCGACAGGTGATGTGCATCGCCGACGGAGCGGCGGTGTACTCTTCCCAGAAGCCCGCGCCGCGCGTCCGGTCGGAATCGGGAGGGATCAGGAACGGCTCGATCGTCCACGAGCGGAACCCCGCCGCCCGGAAGGCCTCCTCATAGGCTTCCCAGGGGAGCCAGTGGAAGTCGAAATCGACGGTTCGCTCGCCGAGGTAGAGCGTGCCGCGGAGCCGCGCCCCCTCGTGGAGAGTCTCGTCGAGCAGGCGGAAGCTGAAGCCGTACTTCCGGTGATCGACGACGGGCTGCGGCGGCTGGAGGACGTTGGCGATGCTGGCCACGAATTGCTGCCCCGGCTCGAGGTTGTCGTAGACCGTCTGGGCCATCCGGCGCAGCTGCTCCCGGTTCTCCGCGTAGTGCAGGAGGTATGCGGCCGCAACGCGGTCGAAATCGCCGATCTTGCCCAGCGTCGCGGCGTCCGCGATTCGGTATTCGATGCCGAGCGGCTGCGCCTCTTCCTGTTGCCGCGCCAGCGCGATCATCTGCGGCGAGATGTCGACGCCGACGACGCGGTCGGCGCCCCACCGCTTCAGCAGGCGCGTCCCCATTCCGTCGCCGCAGGCCAGGTCGAGCACGGAGAGGCCCGTGAGGTCGCCGAGCCGGACGCGGAGCGAGTACCACTCCGCGTCGCGGAGCGGCACCGCGGCGGAGATCTTCTGATAGTCGAGGGCGATGGCGTCGTACTGGGTCATGGGCTGTGGTATTAGCTATGGAAACTTTATGCCCTCGCAGCCCTCGGCCGGCGACGTACTGAATGCGCTGACCGCGCATATCGTCGTGCTCGATGGCGACGGCGCCATCGTGCTGGTCAACGAGGCGTGGACGCGCTTCGCGAACGAAAATGGGGGACCGGCCAGCGCGTTCATCGGCGTCAACTACCTGGCGGTGTGCAAGCACTCGCTCGACTGCAACCACGACGCGACGACCGAAGAAGCGTTCAAGAATCTGCAGGCGTTGCTCAGCGGCGCAATCGAATCGTTCTCGCTCGAATATCCGTGCGACTCTCCTACGGAGGAACGCTGGTTTTGTCTTCGGGCCACGCGCGCATCGGGTCCGGAGAATGTCTTCGTTCTCTCGCATGAGGACATCACTGCTCGTAAGAAAATCGAAAGAGAACTGGAGCAGATTCTTGAGCGGGAACGGACGCTCGCGCGCACCGACGACTTGACGGGTGCATTGAACCGGCGGCAGTTTTTCGAGCTGGCGATTCACGAGTATGCAGTGACAAAGCGTTACGGGCAGTCATTGGCCGTCGTGCTCTTCGATATCGACCATTTCAAGCGGATCAACGATACCGCCGGGCACATCGCCGGGGACGACGTGCTCCGTCAAGTGGCGGACCTCGTACGGCGCCACCTCAGAGATGCCGATTTATTCGCCCGCTATGGAGGCGAAGAGTTCATTCTGCTTCTGCCTAGTACAACCGCAGCGCAGGCGGTGGCGGTCGCCGAGCGGATTCGCCAAGAATTGCATAGCACTGCATTGGTAACGATCAGCAGCGGCGTCGCCGAGCTGGCACCGAATGACGACTCCATCGATCCGGTCATTCAACGCGCCGACAATGCGCTGTATGAAGCGAAACAGCAGGGACGAAATCGGACAAATTCGGCGTAAACGCAGCTACCGTCTCGGCTCATATTGCATCGCCACGACCCCCGAGCCGAGATCCAGCCGGCCCACGAGCTTCAAGTCGATCGGCTTCGATAGCCCCGCGAACAACGTCGGGCCATGGCCTACGACCCTGGGATGCACCACGAACTCATACTCATCGATCAATCCCAGCTCCGCCAACGCCTGCGGGAGCTTCACGCCTCCCGTGAATAGTCCCTTACCCGGCTCGCGCTTGAGCTGCTGAACGGCCTCGCCGAGATCGCCGCGCAAGAGCTCCGCGTTCCAATCGACCCGGTCCAGAGTGCTCGACACGACGTATTTCTTTGCCGCGTCGATCGTCCGGGCAAAGGGCTCCATCCAATCGGGCCTCGCTCCCGTCCCCGCCGGCGGCCGCCAGGCCGTCTCCATCATTTCGTAAGTGATCCGGCCAAAGAGGAGGGCATCGGCCCGCTCGAGGTTCTCGACTGCGTGGCGATGCAGGCCTTCGGCAGCGGAGCCTGCGCGATGATCGCAGCAGCCGTCCAATGTGATGTTGACGGAGTATCGAAGAGGTCGCATTCTTGTAAGAGTATGTCCAAACGGGCGCTGTGGTTTCTCGCCTGCCTAGCTCTCTGCGCGTCGTGCCAGAAGTTTGCCGAAGGGCAGCGGTTGTTTCGGGACATGATGGCCCTGCGCGGCCAGATCGCGGCGCAGTTTCATGAGGAGCGCGTCCAGGTCAACGTCATCGGCAAGGGGACGGTCGTCGTCTCGTTCATCAACTCACCGCTCAACGCTGCGTCGACCGAGGAGAAGCAGAAGCGCGCCGATGACGTGGCGACGTTCGTGATGAAGAATTGCAAGGAGCAAGTCCCGGCGGTTCGCACCTTTTTCATCTCGCGGTCCGAGGCTGGAGCGGTTACTCGTCTGGACCGCTACACCGGGCGCCCGAAGTCGTAAAGCGGCAGAGCGGACGCGTTCTAAGAACGCCTGATGCTCGGTCGCCGTCCGTCTTGTACTGCGTCGCGATCACATTATGCGGCGGGATGCCGTTCTCGACCCAGCGCTCGAGCGCTTTGAACAGGCTATGGTGGACGTCGGTAACGGGCGTCAGCCACTCGCCGAAGTCGTTCGGCACAGGGCCGCTGCCGCAGTGGCCCATCCCGTCAATGACATACAGCTGCATGAACCGCTCGACGCGTTTCTCACCCATACGGGCGACGACGCGTTTGTAATACGCGATGATGGGCTTGGGATTGTCGGCGCCTCCCTGATAAATGACGAGCTTTCCTCCGCGATTGCGAAATGCTTCGAGCCGGTCCGACACAAACGTTTTGAAGCCCCAATGGAGCGCCGGCGCTCCGGCCATTACACCGTCGTAATCGGCGGGATAGCGTTGCGCTTCCATCAGTGCTTGCCGGCCTCCGTTCGAGCAACTGTGAAAGTACGAATGCTCGGGCGGCTTTCCATAGAACGCGCGGATCAATGACTTAGCCATGACCGTCATCTCATGGATGGAGCGGTAATCAAAGTCCGTCTGCTTTTCAGGGTGACCGGCCGCCCATTGTGAGTCGCGGTCGCTTCCTTTGTGTCCCGTATCCGTCGACGCCACCGCATAGCCGTTATTGATTGCGTCGCCGAGGCGAAAGTAATTGAACGAGCCGCCGAATCCTCCATTACCGACGCCGAGGTATTTCCCGTTCCAGCCGGACGCGGGGAGCCAGACCTCCACCTCGATGTGCGAATCAGGCGACGGCGTCAGCACCGCTTGCACGCGGCAGAACGGCGGAAGCCGATCGAAGGCTGTGAAGAACTCGATGCTCGGCCGGCGGCCGCCGGGCGGAAGACGAAATTGGCCGGCTTCGACAATGCGCGCGTCGAGCGTCGTATTTGCGAGATGCAATCGCCGGAGGTCGTCGCAGGAGGCCTCAGCGCATACGCTAAGAAACAGGGCGACCAAAAAACAGCACGTAGCCGTCCGCGTCCTGGAGCTCGAATCCACGCAGGCCATCATGGGTATCCTTTAGCGGTTCAGAAAAGGCGACGCCGCGCGAAGAGAATTCTGCCGCCAACGCGTCGGGATCGGGCACATAGACGTACGCGTCCCAGCGGGCGATGCCTTGCTTGACGTCGCGCGTGTGATTCGGCACCGGATCGACGCCGACGTCTTTGAACATGATCATGGCAGGGCCGCGGCGGACGATCCCGAAGAAGACGTCGTCGGGCTCGGCTTCGAACGTGATCTCGAACCCGAGGCGGTCGCGGTAAAACGCCAGCGCGGCTGGGACGTTCTTCACGATGAAGAGCGGCGAAACGCCGCCGATCTCTACTTCCGCCACCGGAGCACCGGCTGCCTTGCCGCGCGCGCCTCGTCGAGCCTCCGCACCGGCGTCGTATGCGGCGCTGTGCGCACCAGCTCCGGCCGCTCCTCCGCCTCGCGCGCGATGGCGATCATCGCGTCGCAGAAGGCGTCGAGCTCCTCCTTCGGCTCGCTCTCCGTCGGCTCGATCATGAGCGCGCCGGCGACGATCAGCGGGAAGTAGATCGTCGGCGGGTGGAAGCCGTAGTCCATCAGGCGCTTGGCGATGTCGAGCGTCGCCACGTGGTGCTCCTGCTGCTTCTTGTCGTTGAACACGACTTCGTGCAGCGTCGGCGCGTCGTACGGCAGGTGATAGACACCGCGCAGGCGGGCGCGGATGTAATTCGCGTTCAGCACGGCCAGCTGGGCGATGCGCCGCAGACCGGTGGGACCAAGGGAGCGCATGTACGTCAGCGCGCGCACGAGCACGCCGAAGTTTCCGTTGAAGGCGCGCATGCGGCCGATCGAGTCGGGGTAGTGATGCTCGAGGTAGAACTCACCGTCGGCGCGGCGCTCCACGCGCGGCGTCGGCAAATACGGCACGAGGCCGGCGCTCACGCCGACCGGGCCGGCGCCGGGGCCGCCGCCGCCGTGCGGCGTCGAGAAAGTCTTGTGCAGATTCGAGTGAATGACGTCGATGCCCATGTCGCCGGGCCGGGCCACGCCGACGAACGAGTTGAGATTCGCGCCGTCGCAGTAGAGATACGCGCCCTTGCTGTGCAGGATCTCCGCGAACTTGCGGATGTCGGACTCGAACACGCCGAGGGTGTTCGGGACGGTGATCATCAGCGCGGCCACATCGTCCGTCACCGCATTGGCGAGCGTGTCGACCTCGATCGTCCCGCGCGCGTTCGACTTGATCTCCTTCGTCTCGTAGCCGGCGAACGCCGCCGAGGCCGGGTTCGTGCCGTGCGCGGAGTCGGGGATGAGGATGTACTTGCGCGCGTTGCCGCCGCGCGACAGCGCCTTGTGGATCAGCAGCACGCCCGTGAGCTCGCCGTGCGCGCCGGCCACCGGTTGCAGCGTCACGGCGGGCATGCCGAGGATCTCGCGCAGCGTCTGCTCGAGGTGCCAGAGCAGCTCGAGGTTCCCCTGCACTTGATGATCGGCCTGCAGCGGATGCGACAGCGCGAAGCCGGGGACGCGCGCGATCTCCTCGTTGAGCCGGGGGTTGTGCTTCATCGTGCACGAGCCGAGCGGATACATCCCTTCGTCGATCGAGACGTTGAGCTTCGAGAGGCGCGTGAAGTGGCGGATGACGCCGACCTCCGAGACCTCCAGCTCATCCTCGATGACGCCGCGCATGAGCGACGGCGGCAGCGCCTCGGCGTCCTCGGGGACGTCGAGCGGCGGCAACTGATGGCCGCAGCGGCCGCGCTTCGAATGCTCGAAGAGCAACCCTTCGCGCGACGACGACTTCGCCGCGGCGGCGGGAGTGGCTTCGTTCTCCAGCACCGTGCTCATCGCCGCTCCCTCGCCACCGCCGCCGTCAGCGCGGCGGCGTAGCGGTCGATCTGTTCCTTCGTGTGGAGCTCGGTCACGGCGACGAGGAAATCGTTGTCGTGGCCGAGGAAGAAGTCGGACAGCGGAATGCCGCCGAGGATCTTCTCGTGCTCGAGGTCCATCAGAATCTCCTTGGCGGGATACGGCGTGCGGACGACGAGCTCGTTGTAGACCGGGCCGTTGAACGGCAGCGTGACGGCGGCGATCGCAGATAGCTGCTTGCGCAGATAGGCCGCCTTCTGCACGCATTGCACGCCCACTTCGCGCAGGCCGCTCTTGCCCATGAGCGAGAGGTACATGTTGGCCGCGAGAGCGATGAGCGCCTCGTTCGTGCAGATGTTCGACGTCGCCTTGGCGCGGCGGATGTGCTGCTCGCGCGTGGCCAGCGTGAGGACGTAGGCGCGCTTGCCGTCGACGTCGACGGTCTCGCCGACGAGGCGTCCGGGCATGTGGCGCTTGAGCTCATCCTTCACGACCATGAAGCCGACGTACGGGCCGCCGTACTGCGTGGGGACGCCCCAGGCCTGTCCTTCGCCGACGCAGATGTCGAAGCCGTGCGCGCCGGGCGGCGTGACGATGCCGAGGGACGTGGCCTCGCAGACGACGGCGATCTTGACCGCGCCGGCGCCGGTGGCGACGTCGACGACGGCGTCGTAGTCCTCGAGGACGCCGAGGAAGTTCGGCGACTGCACGGCCACGGCGAAGACGTCGCTGGTGCACGCCTCGCGCAGCGCCGCGGTGTCGACGCGGCCGTCCTTCGTCCAACCGACCTGCACGATCTCGATGCCGAGGTTCTGCACGTAGGTGCGCAGCGTCTCGACGTACTGCGGGTGCACGGACTTGGCGACGATGACTTTCTTGCGGTTCTTGGCGACGCGCTGCGCGAGCAGGACCGCTTCGCAGAGCGCGGTCGAGCCGTCATAGAGGGAGGCGTTGGCGACGTCGAGCCCCGTCAGAAGACATTGGTGGGTCTGGTATTCGAAGATGGACTGCAGCGTCCCCTGCGAGACCTCGGGCTGGTACGGCGTGTAGGAGGTGAGGAACTCGGCGCGGGTGAGGAGCTGGTCGATGCACGCGGGCTGGTAGTGGAGGTATGCGCCGGCGCCGAGGAAGGAGAGGTGGTCCGCGGCGCTCTTGTTCTTCGCGGCGAGCTCGCGAAACCAGCGCCGCGACTCGATCTCCGACCAGGGGCCGGGGATGTCGAGGAGGCGGTCGAGCTGGACGTCAGCGGGAATCGTGTCGAAGAGCCGCTCGATCGAGTCGACCCCGATCGTGGCAAGCATCTCGGCGATGTCGGCGGAGGCGTTGGGGATGTAGCGATGGGTGTTGCTGTCGTCGAGGGGATTCGGGAGAGCTTCCATCAATGCGATTCCGTTTGAATGTAGTCCTCGTACTCGCTCGCATCCATCAGCTCGTCGTACTCGCTCTGGTCGCCGATGCGAATTTTGATCATCCAGCCGTCGCCGTAAGGGTCGGTGTTGACGAGCTCGGGCTTGTCGCGCAACAGCTCGTTGACCTCGACGACCTCGCCGCTGACGGGCGCGAAGAGCTCGGAGACGGCCTTGACCGACTCGATGCTCCCCATCTCGTTGTCCGCTTCGAGTTGCGTGCCCGGCTGCGGCAGCTCGACGAAGACGACGTCGCCGAGCTCCTTCTGGGCATAGTCGGTGATGCCGATGGTGCCGACGTCGCCGTCCAAGTGCACGTACTCATGGCTCTTGGCGTATCTGCTGTCTTCAGGCGTCATGGCGTGACTCCTTTATTTCGCGCGTTTGTAGAACGGCGTGGGGACGACGCGGGCCCGGGTCTCTCTGCCGCGGATCAGGACCATGAATTCTGTGCCGGGCGCCGATTTCTCAGGCGGAAGATACGCGAGGCCGATCGGTTTTTTCAACGTCGGAGAATGGGTACCGCTGGTGACGACGCCGATCTCCTCCTTGCCGTCGACGATGGGGTAGCCGTGCCGGGCGATGCCGCGGTCGACCATCTCGAATCCCACCAACTTCCGCCGCGGCCCCTCGGCGTTCTCGCGCTGCAGGACGTCGCGGCCGTAGAAGTCGCCCTTGTCGAGCTTGACGATCCATCCCAGCTCGGCTTCGAGCGGGGTGGTGGTCTCGTCGATGTCGTTGCCGTAGAGGGCCATCTTGGCCTCGAGGCGGAGCGTGTCGCGCGCGCCGAGGCCGCAGGGCTTGACGTCGCCGTTTTCGATGAGCTTGCGGAAGACGCGCTGCGACTCCGCCGGCGCGACGTAGAGCTCGAAGCCGTCCTCGCCGGTGTAGCCGGTGCGGGAGATGATGGCCGGCACGCCGTCGACGTTCCCGCGCGCGAAGCGGTAGTACTTGATGGTGGAGAGGTCGACGTCGACGAGCGCCTGGAGGACTTTCTGCGCGTTCGGGCCCTGCAGGGCGAGCTGCGCGTAGTCGGCGCCGACGTTTTTGACCTCGACGTCCATTCCCTTCGCGGCGTCGGCGATCCACTCGAAGTCTTTGTCCTGATTGGAGGCGTTGACGACGACGAAGTAGTCGTCCGCGCCCATGCGGTAGATGACGATGTCGTCGACGAAGCCGGCGGTGGGGTAGAGGAGGCCGTTGTACTGGGCGCGGCCGTCCTCGAGCTTCGAGACGTCGTTGCACGTTGATTTCTGCAAGAGCGCCAGCGCCTCGGCGCCTTTGACGGTGATCTCGCCCATGTGCGAGACGTCGAAGAGGCCGGCGCCCGTGCGCACCGCCTCGTGCTCCTCGAGGATGCCGGAGAATTGGACGGGCAGCTCCCAGCCGCCGAAGTCGATCATCTTGCCGCCCAGGTCGTGCTCGAGGGAGTTGAGGGGAGTTTTTTTCAGGTCCATGGGCGCTCTCCGAAGGAGGCGTACGCTAACATGAAAGGGTGACGGGCGAGGTTGGCGATTTTCTCGATTACCTGGCAATCGAGCGCAACGTCTCTCCCAACACCGTCAGGGCCTACCGCGACGACCTCGAATCGTTCCTCGGTTTCCTCTGCAACGACTACTTCACCATGGCGCGCGACCAGCTCGATCTGCGCCGCGTCGATCACTTGGCGGTGCGCGCGTATCTCGCGCACCAGGGGCGGCGCAAGCTGAGCCGCGCGTCGATCGCGCGGGAGCTCTCGGCGCTGCGCTCGTTCTTCAAGTACCTGATGCGCGAGGCGGTGGTGGACGCGAATCCCGCGCGCACGGTGGCGACGCCGAAGCGCGAGAAACACCTCCCCTCGGTGATGCAGCCCTCGGACGTCGCGCTGCTGCTGGAGCAGCCCGATACGTCGACGCCGCTCGGCACGCGCGACCGCGCCTATCTCGAGTTGCTCTACGCCTCAGGGCTGCGCATCGCGGAGCTGGTCGGGATCAACATCGACGACGTCGAGCTGCGCGCGCGCCTGGTGAAGGTGCGCGGCAAAGGCGCAAAGGAGCGGATCGTGCCGTTCGGCTCGAAGGCGGAGGAGGCGCTCCGCGCCTGGCTGGCCGTGCGCGAGGCGCCGCCGGAGGAGGAAGCGCTCTTCGTCAACTACCGCGGCCAGCGGATCACGCAGCGCAGCGTGCGCCGCCTCTTCGACGGCTACGTCCGCGCCGCGTCGCTGCGCGCCGGCATCTCCCCCCACACGATGCGCCACTCGTTCGCCACGCACCTCCTCAACGCCGGCGCAGATTTGCGCGCGATCCAGGAGCTCCTCGGGCATGCGTCGCTCTCCACGACGCAGAAGTACACGCACCTCAATGACTGGGAGTTGATGAAGGTGTACCGGAAGGCGCATCCTAGGGCGTGATGAAAAAGCTTTTCGTGCTCCTGCTTCTCCTCATTGCCACCACACTGCTCGCCGACACCGTCAAGCGCGGCGCGCCGATCTCCAAGGACGCGAAGCCCGCGACGTTGGCCGACGTCCTCGCCTCGCCCGAGAAGTATTCGAAGGATGCGGTGCTCGTCGAAGGGGTGATCGAGAACGTCTGCCAGATGAAGGGCTGCTGGATGCAGCTCACGCCCGAGGCCGGGAAGGCGGGGATCCGCGTCACGTTCAAGGACTACGGCTTCTTCGTTCCGACCGACTCGAAAGGGATGAAGGCGCGCGCCGAAGGCGTGACGACGGTGAAGACGCTGTCGAAGAAGGAAGCGGACCACCTGGAGCACGAGGACGGGGCGACGCTGAAGCGCAATCCGGACGGGACGGTGACGGAAGTGGCGTTTGTCGCCAGCGGAGTCGAGCTGACGAAGTAGGTTCTTAGTTCTTGGTTCTTAGTTGTTGGTTTTTAAGTTGTTAAGTTCTTAGGTTCTTAGGTTTTCGAAGCGGCGAAACTTAAGAACCTAACAACCTAAGAACCAAGAACTAAGAACCAACAACTAACAACTAGAATCCCCCCGTGATCCGCGCGATCGTCCATCAGGGATTCATCGGCACTTCCATCGAATACTTCGCGGCGATCGCCGGGCCGGACGTCGATCGCCGTTACTTTTTCGAGCAGATCGGCACGGCGCGCGGGGACGTCGTGCGCTACTTCGGCGGGCCGTCGGAGATCGTCCTCAACCCTGAGGGGGTGCGGTTCCGCGGCAACGGCGGCATCTTCGGCGAGTACATGTTCGGCGGGCACCTCCCCGTCGGCGACCTGTTGAACGACGAAGTGGTCAACCGCCTGGTCATGTACGGCGCCACGAGCGACCCGCGCTCGCACGAGCTCCGCTTCACCGACAACACCGAGGGCTTCGAGACCTTCGACAACCTCTTCCTGCAGGGGAACGCCGTCGCCAACTACTTCTTCTTCGTCGACGACCGCAAACGCTATGAGTACGTCGAGGAGCGGCAGGAGCGGACGTTGCGCGTCATCGGCAAGCTGCTCAAGCGCTCCCGCCGCGTCGGCGTCGGGCAGTTCCTCGCTCTCGCGCACGAAGTACTCGAGGCTCTGAACGAGCCGGAGTCGACGATCGTCATCGTGCGCGTCGTGCAGCGCGACAACCAGCGCTTCTACGAGCGCTGCCGCGAGGCCTACGCCGCGCAGCAGTCGATGGACGACGTCGGCGACGCGGACGGCGTCGACACCTACCAGCGCGAGCGCATCCAGATCGACGTCATCTACCACCACCCCGACAACCAGCAGCTCATCGACGAGTACAAGCGCATCCTCGCCTCCTGCGCCGGCTCGGCCATCAGCTCCTCGGCGCGCGCGCGGCTCATGCGCCTGCGCACGCTTTCGCTGCGCAACGAAGTGCCGCTGTCGATCTTCGACACGCTCGAGGAGATCGTGCTGCAGGAGCACCACGTGGCCGGCGCCGGCGAGGAGGAGCCCGACTACATCTCCTCCACGCGCGAGATCCTCGGCGGCTTCCTCCTCGGCAAGACCATCAGCCGGAAGCTCTCGTCGCTCGACATGATCCAGCTCATGGAGAACAAGCAGCGCGCCGCGGCGAACCGCGATCAGACCTTCGAGGAGGTGCTGCTCGAGACCGGGAAGCTCATCGACGAGATCGGCCGTGAGGAGGAGGACTTCGAGCGGCTGGAGTCGTTCGGCGAGCTGATCACGCTCTTCGACCGCATCGACCACACCACCACGCTCATCAACCGCCTCGCCTTCATGGACGACGTCGAGCTCTCGCTCGAGCAGGTGCGCTCGCTCATCGGCAACATGCAGGTCTTCGAGGCACTGCAGCGCGGTCTCTTTCAGGCGCTCTTCATCAATCCGATCGTGACGAACGACTACGCGCTCTCGTACGGCAAGAAGAAGCTGTACGCGCTGACGCTCGGCCTCATCGAGATCCAGAACAACGAGGCCTCGCTCGCCGACGTGACGCAGTCGATCTCGGCGATGAACCGCACCGAGCGCGCCTACTTCGCGATCTACAACCTGGCGCGGCGGCGCATGTCGAACTTCTACCTCGAGCTCAACACGCCCGAGGGGCGGGAGACGTTCCGGCGGGAGATCAAGGCGGAGATGGCGCACGACCCGGAGATGGCCGACCTGCAGCACGAGGTGACGGAGTCGCTGCTCGAGGAGGTCATCACCAAGATCCGCCTCGAGGCCTTCTACATCAACCAGCTCCTGCCGAAGATCATCGACGAGCAGGACGGGCGGCTGCGCAATGACTTCCTCTCCAACTCCGGCCTCGACCGCTTCCAGATCGAGGAGCTGGAGAGCGAGTATTTCGAGATGCGTGCGTTTCCGGCGCAATTGTTGGATGTGATTCAAAAGCCGTGAGTGCAGGCGTGGTACTCTGACGGCCGGTCCACCACCATGATCCCTCGCCTCTGCGCCGCACTGGCCGCGGCATTTCTCCCTCTCCTCGCGCTCGCGAATGAGCTGCATTTCGCCGAAACGCCGCAGCCGTCGCTTCCCTGCGGGACATCGTCGTTTTTCGCCGATGTGAATGGCGACGGGAAGCTCGACCTGATCACGATGGGAGGCGGAGTGATCGGCGCCGCCAAACTCGCGGCGGTCTTCGGCAACGGCGACGGCACGTTTGACGGCATTTGCCACCCGATGAGCGATCCGATTGTGTCGAAGATTCTCGCGATCGCCGACGTCAACGGCGACGGAATCGCGGACGTCATCGCCGAGCAGGAAGAATCACCGGTGACGTTGCTCGTTTTCCGAGGCCGCGGCGACGGGACTTTGTCGCAGCCGGAGAGCATCGCATTCACGGAGCGCATCGACGCGGTGACGGTCGGCGACGTGAACGGCGACGGCCCGCCGGACATCGTGACGTTGTGCTGGACGTACTCGCCAACGCGCCTGCGGATTCTCGTGAACGGCGGGACGTCATTCTCGCCGTGGAAAGACTATCCATCGATCGGGCCGCGTGCGGCCGCTCTGGCCGACGTCAACGGCGACGGCAAGGTCGATCTGGTCGTCGCCGGCACGTGGAACCGGATGCAATCGGTCCGCTACTACGCCGGCCGCAGCAACGGGACGCTCGACGACGCAGCCACGCCCCTCGCCGACCTCGAGGCGTCCGATCTCATCGATCTCAACGGCGACCACATGCCCGACGTCGTTTTGCGAGGCGAGACGGAGATAAAAACGGCGATTCTCAGCCAGTCGGGCGGGAGCACACCGCTCCTGCCGACCGCGATCGGAGAAGGAGCGCCGGGAGCTGTGTTCCTCGACGTCACCGGCGACGGGATCGTCGACTGCGTCAGCGTTCACGCGTCGAGCGGCATTCAGGTCTATCGAGGACGCGGCGACGGCAACTTCGAACCGCTTCCGCCGCTGGCGGGACCGAACGTCTACAACGGACTTTTCTATGCGGGATTCGCAGCCGGCGATTTCAACGGCGACGGCAAGGTCGATCTGGCCGCCACCGATGGCTTCTTCGCCGGAAACGGCGACGGCACGTTTCGCGCGCCCGCGCTGCTGCTGTCGAGAGACGCCCACGGCAAATCAGGGCAAACCGTGGCGGCGGTGGCAGCCGACATGACGAACGACGGACGGCCGGACGTGGTGCTGATCTCAGCGCTGCTGGAAGCGGCGGTGTTCGAGAACGTCGATGGGCGGCATTTCATCAGCCGGGGCACGGCGGCGCTCGACTCGCTGCCGGCGGCACCGCCGCGCGCGGCCGATTTCGACGGCGACGGAAACGTCGACCTCGTCGTGAGCGGCCCGGTATCCACCATCGTCCTCTTCGGCGACGGCAAAGGCGGATTGACGGCCTCGCGATTCGTGTCGGACGGTCTCGTCGCCGTCGGCGTCGGCTCGTTCACGGGCGACCGCAGGAAGCAGATCGTTTTCTCCTCCGAGAAAACATCGCAGACGATCATCGTGCAGCCGGAGCGCGATGGCCGCGTCACGACGTTGTTCGCCATCCCCATTCGCGTCTCGGCGGCGGCGGACGTCGACGGCGACGGCCGCACGGACTTGATCGAAAGCGCCCCGGCCGAGGCGGTGGCATTCAACGAGTGGCCGACGTTCACGTACGTGCCGCACCCGGCGGCCGGCTCGTTCCTCGACATCGACGGCGACGGTACGGCCGACTTCATCGGCACCGTCGCCCACGATCCGTTCAACGCGAAAGCGCTCGTCGAGCGGAGCCGCCGCGACCGCACGTTCGAAGCGCCGCAACGATTCATCACTCCCTTCGCACCCACCGCCGTCGCCGATGTCGACGCCGATGGCCGGCTCGACCTCCTGAGCGACAGCACCGCTTCGGATCCCGGCATCGTCTACGTCAACCGCGGCGACGGCAGCTTCGAGGCGACGGAGACGCTGCCGAATGGATTTCTCGCGGTGGCCGACTTCGACGGCGACGGACGCGCCGACCTCCTCGTCCGTCACGGTAACGGTGGCGTGATCGCGCTCAACCGGCCGTCGCAGCCCGGCTCGCAACAAGCGGCGCTGAAGCTCAGCAATCCGCCGTGTTGCGTCGCGTACGTCTCCGCAACGTCCGGAGCTCCGTCGGGCGCGATCACTCTTCGCGACGGCGACACAGTCATCGGCTACGCCGCGGTGAAGGGCGAGTCGGGAATGGAGTTGCCGAACCCGTTCGCTCCGTCGCCGTTCGAAGCCGGCAGCCATCGCCTGACCGCGAGCTACAGCGGCGACGCGGTTTTCGCGCCGGCATCGGCCGAGACCGTCAACGTCGTCGGAAAACGCGGAGTGTCGATGCAGACGGAAATGATCGGCAATTACGTCCGCATGCCGGTCACGATCCGCGTCCACCTCTCGGATCTCGTCAATGGCAGCTGGTTCGGCGGCTACGGCGGCACAGTTACGGTCATCCTCGACGGGAAGACGGCGGTCGTGAACACGTGGACGTTTCCGGCAGCGCCGGTGATCGAGCTCACGACGACGCTTCCCGAGAGCGGCGACTACCACATCGCCACGGTCTACAGCGGAGACGAGAATCACTCCCGGTTGAGTCTCACCGGACAGCTGTTGCGCATGTACGATTTCCCCCTGGCGTTCGAAAAGACGACGTTGACGGTGACAGAGACGTCGCCGCGGGTGTATGACGTGGCCCTGACGTTTCGCGACGCTTCCGGCACGCCCATCACGTTTGCTTCCTTTCAGGAGCTCGACGTTCAGCTGTCGACGACCGCGGGATCGCTGACGCCGTTCGACGCACTCGCCGTTTTGCGCACGGTCAGGCGTTGGACGTTGACGTTGCCGAACCCCGTACCGCCGGACTTTGCAGCGCCGCAAGCGACGCTCGTCGCCACGATGAGCGGCACGGTGATCGCCTCCGCGCAGATCGGCCCAAGCCCTCCTCGGCGGCGCGCCGCCGGTCACTGACTTGCATGACGAACCGCCTCGCGCACGAAGTCTCGCCGTACCTGCAGCAGCACGCGCACAACCCGGTCGACTGGTACCCGTGGGGCGAGGAGGCGCTGGCGAAGGCGCGCGCCGAGGACCGGCCGATCTTTCTCTCCATCGGCTACTCGGCGTGCCACTGGTGCCACGTCATGGAGCGGGAGTCGTTCGAGGACGAGAGCGTGGCCGGCATCCTCAACGAGCACTTCGTGTCGATCAAAGTCGACCGCGAGGAGCGGCCCGACATCGACTCGATTTACATGACCGCGGTGCAGATGATGACGGGGCACGGCGGCTGGCCGATGTCGATGTTCCTCACGCCCGAGGGCGCGCCGTTCTACGCCGGAACGTACTTTCCGCCCGAGGATCGGCATGGGATGCCGGGATTCAAGCGCGTGCTGCTGCACGTGGCGGAGGCGTACCGGTCGCGGAAGGAAGACGTGCGGCAGGCGGCGGATGAGGTGCGAAACGCGATCGCGCGGCAGCTGGACACGGGCGGCGGCGCGGCGATCGAGCATCGCGCACTCGACAGCGCGGCGATGCGCATCGCCCAGACGTACGACCGCGTGAATGGCGGCTTCGGCTCCGCGCCGAAGTTCCCGCCGTCGATGACGCTCGACTTCCTCATGCAGGTGGCGTGGCGGACGAACGACCGCACGCTCGAAGAGATCATCACGACCACGCTGACGAAGATGGCCCGCGGCGGGATGTACGACCAGATCGGCGGCGGCTTCCACCGCTACTCGGTCGACGAGCGGTGGCTCGTGCCGCACTTCGAGAAGATGCTCTACGACAACGCCCTCCTGGCCCGGCTCTACACGCGCGCCTGGCAGTGGAAGCGCGACCCCGAGTCCGCGCGCATCGCCCACGAGATCCTCGGATGGGTGCAGCGCGAGATGACGTCGCCCGAGGGGGGCTTCTACGCGACACTCGATGCCGACAGCGAAGGCGAAGAGGGGAAGTTCTACGTCTGGTCGCGCCGCGAGGTGATCGACGTCCTCGGTGCGGACGACGGCCGCGTCTTCTGCGATTTGTACGACATCACCGAGGGAGGGAACTGGGAGGGGCACAACATCCTGAACCTGACGCGCGCGCCCGACACCGACACCGCGCACAGCAAATCCAAGCTTTACGAAATCCGCGCGAAGCGCGTCTGGCCCGGACGCGACGAGAAGATCCTCGCGGGATGGAACGGCTGGATGCTCGCAGCCTTCGCCGAGGCGGCGATGGCGTTCGACCGCGACGACTACCGCGACGTCTGCCGCCGCAACGCCGACTTCCTCTTGACGCGCATCAAGGACGGGCGTCTCGTCCGCCACCACACCATCAACGGTCTGCTCGAGGACTACGCCGGCGTGGCCTGGGGACTGACGCTGGCGTACGAGGCGACGCACGAGCGCCGCTACCTCGACGCGGCGCGCGGGCTCGTCGAGCAGATCCTCGAACGGTTTTCGGATGACGCAGGCTTCTTCGACACGCCGGTCGATCACGAGCCGCTCCTGACGCGGCCGAAGGATCTCTTCGACAACGCCACGCCCTCGGGGAACTCGCTCGCCTGCGACGTGCTGCTGCGCCTGGCCATTCTGTACGGCGAGCCGCGCTACGCCGACGCGGCGACGAAGACGCTCGAAGCGCTGTTTCCGCTGACGCAGCGCTACCCGAGCGGCTTCGGCTTCCTCCTCGGCGTGGCCGAGTGGCGCGCCGGCGCGCCGAAGGAGATCGCCATCACCGGCAGCGGCGAGACGTTCCGCGCGCTGCGCCGCGCCGCCGGCGAGACGTATTTGCCGCACCGGGTGATCGTGGCGGGCGAGGGGTCGGCGGATCTGCCCCTGATGCAGAACCGCGATCCTGACCGCGCCTACGTCTGCGAAGCCTACGCGTGCCTGGAGCCGACGAGCGATCCGGAGCGGCTGCGGGCGTTACTTCGTTAATTTTTTGCGCACATCGATCGCCTTCAATACGCGGCCAACGATCTCTACGCGCTCCGCGCCGCGCTGCAGCCGGGGGACGAGGTCGGCGAGCTCGCCGGTGTTCGGATTGCGCTCGGCGATGACGTAGAAGGCGCGGTCGAGAAAGGCACGATCGCTCTCGCAGGCGCTCTCGATGGCAATCGTGGTGACCGCCTCCTCGGGGTGAAGCTCATTGGGGGGATCGAAGCCGAGACGAGCATAAAGCGCCTTCACGGCATCCTCGCGCCAGTGCACCTCGGCGTGCTTACGCACGAGGGCGCAGCGGGTGCGGAAGAGGGTGTTGGATGCGAAGCGGATGTCGATGACCGGAGGTGGCGGTTGCGCGGCGGCAGATTCGGTGATCGAAACGGACTCGAAGCAGACGGCGAGGGGACGCGGATCGGAGAGCGGCGGGCCGAGCGTCGCTGGAATCGTCACGCGGCCGAAGGTGAACGTCAGCGTGTTCAAGCCCTCGCGCCAGAGTTTGGCCGGCGCGTCGAAGGCGTAGTCGCGCCACTCGAATGGCATCGTCACGGTGCTCACCGGCGTGCCGTTGACCGAGAGCGTCATCGTCTGCGGCGCCAGGGTGCGGTGGGCAAGCGGCAACGCGGTCACGACGACGCGGCGGTCGCGCGGGGCGAGGCGTGGGATTCGGAGCGACGCCTCCTTCGCCGTGGCCCAGCGGAACTCCTGTCCCTTCGCGCCCTCGGGGCCCTGCCAGCCGTCGCCGCGGAAGAGCTCCTCGTCGCGGCCGCTGTGCAACGCCACGTTCGGGCCTAGGGCCGTGGCGAGTGCGCGCAAGTCTTCGGGCGCAGCGCGGTGCTGCACGAAGTGCTGCAGCGAGGGCGCGTAGTGGAGGCGGAAGCCTTCGAGCTCGCCGGCGGCGAGGAGCGGATAGCGGCAGATGGCGTCGCGCACGGGCGTCGGATCGGCCTCGCCGGCAGTGACAAACCACGTCGGCTGGGCGTTCGCGAACATCTCCGCGAGCATGACGCTGTTGACGCTGACGACGCGCACGCGGGGCGGGAGGTGGCGGAGGTAGTAGCGGAGGCAGACGTCGGACCACTGCTCGGCGGTGACGATGGCATCGCCCGGCTGCACGTGGCGCTCGAGCGCGGCGCCGATGGCGCGCCAGTCGAGCTTCTCGAAGGGCTCGCGCCGCGCGGCGGTCCAGGTGTCGGCGGCGATGACGGCGGCGACGAGCACGCCGATCCACGGCAGGCGGATCGATGTCATCCCGACGGCGGCAAGGACGACGAACCCGATGAGCGCCGGCGAGACGTAGCGGATGGCGAACCAGTGGTTGATGACGGCGAGCGAGACGAGCGCGCAGACGATCGGCAGCAGCGTCACGCCCAAGACGATCGTGGCGGCGCGTTTGTCGCGACGCCACAACAAGACCGCGCCGATCGCGGCGAAAAGGAAGAGGAACGCAATGGTCAGCTCGTGCCCTTCGAGGCCGCGCGCCGACACGGTCATCGCTCCGGCGATGCGCGAGAGGACCGACTCGTCAAAGTGCGACGGCGACGGCTGGGCCTCGCCGCGGTAGAGCAGCGGCACGAGCGCGGCGGCGATCGTTGCGGCGGCGCCGAATGTCCAGAGGCGCCGGATGAAGCAGGTGATGGCGATGGCCAGCAGCAGCGGGCCCGCGACGGCGGAGGTGTAGAGCATGGCGATCATCACCGCGACCGCGATCCAGAGGCGATTGTGCAAGAGCGCCCACAGCAGCACCGCCGTCAACAGCATCAACAGCGCGTATGGCCGGGCCTCGCGGCTGTAGTAGACGTGCAGCGGCGACACGGCCAGCACGATCGCCGCGGCGATCCCCGCCGCCCACCCGCCCAGCGCGCGCGCCGCGAGAAAGATGAGCGGGATCGCGGCGAGGCCGAAGAGCGCGGCGGGGAGCCGCCCGGCGAATTCGTCGCGGCCGAGGGCGCGCGCAGCGAGCTGCGCGGCGTAGTAGAGCGGGCCGTGCTCGCGCTCCAGGCCCGTGATCCAGTGCCACCACGGCCCGTGCGCGTGGTGGGTCGTCAGCATGTCGCCGAGGATCTCGTCGAGCCAGTAGCTGGGGGCGCCGAGCTTGTCGAAGCGGAGGAACGCCGCGACAGCGACAACCGACAGGAGTAAGCCGCGCCTCACGGCGCCTTCGGCACTAGCACCCACCCCGTGCTCGTACGCTTGCTCTCGTTGCCGCTCTTGTCTTTCGCCGACACCGAATACTTGTACTCGATGCCGGGATCGGGGCCGCTGTCGATCGCCGACGTCGTGCCGGCTGGCAGGATGATGAGCGCGAACGTCCCCGCTTCCTTGATGTCGTTGCCGTGGCCCTGCCCCTCGGTGCGATAGATGACGTAGTTGGCCAGGTCGGGCGCGTCGACCGGGTCCCACACCAGGCGCACCGCCTTCGGCTCCACGAGCGCGGTGAGCGAGGCCGGCGCGGCGGGCGGGGTGAGGTCCTTGAACGTCGCGGTGACGACAGGCGACGGATCGCTCTCGATGCGCGGCGACGTCGCCGCCACCGCGGTCACGCGGTAGTCGAACTCGCCGTACGACGGGATGTCGGTGTACGTCGTCGCCGTCACCGGCGCGGCGTTGATCGGCGGCGTGAGCTCGCCCGGCGTCTCGCCCTTGCCGACGCGGTAGACGTTGTAGCCGGCGATGAAGGGCTTGGCGTCGCCGGTCGCCGCTTTCGCAGGCGCCGTCCACGTCAAAACGACGCCTTCGGACTTGGGCGCGGCGACGACGTTCGCCGGCGGCAGCGGCACGTCGACCGGCACGATGGTGATGACGTTGGAGACGTCGCTGTGCGTCGTCCCCCCCTCGGTCACGACCGCGTAGTTGAGCCGCACCGGCCGGCCGTCCTTCGTGTGGAACGCCGGCGTGTCGGTGTAGATCAGCTTGGCGCCCGCGGTCGCCTCCGGCAATTTGGCACTCTCGATGCTGTCAATCCGTTCCTTGAGTCGGTTGAACTGCGCCGGCGTGACGCCCGGAACTTTGGAAAAGAGCGAGATGGCCAGCGGCTTCGTTGGATCGACGTCGCCGGGCATGATCGTCTTCACGTCGCGCGGCGGCTGCGTAGCCGGCAGTTCTTCCGAGTAGCGGTACACGACAACGCGGTGAACGGATTCGAGCTTCTTCCCTGCAGTGGTCAGGGACGGATAGCTCCATGCGAGGACGACATTGGGACCACGCTGTGATACAACCAAATCGCTGGTGGCCTGGGGGATGATCGGCACCGGCGGATGCGGGTCGCCGCGCTTCCCACAGGCGGCCAGCACGGCAAACGACAGCGCGAGGAACTTTTTCACCCGCGCGGATTCTAACGGACAACAAACATGTGCGGAATCATTGGTTACGTAGGCGAGCGTGACGTCGTGCCGGTGCTGATCGGCGGACTGAAAAAACTGGAGTACCGCGGCTACGACAGCGCCGGCATCGCCGTCGTCGACGGCAACGGCGTCGAGGTCGTGCGCGCCGAGGGGAAGCTCAGCAATCTCGAGTCGAAGCTCGGCGAGAAGCCGCTGCGCGGCACCTTCGGCATGGGCCACACGCGCTGGGCCACGCACGGCAAGCCGAACGAGAACAACGCCCACCCCCACCGCGACTGCAGCGGCAAGGTCGTCGTCATCCACAACGGCATCATCGAGAACTTCCTCCCGCTCAAGCAGCGCCTGCAGAAAGCCGGGCACGAGTTCAAGACGGAGACCGACACCGAGGTCGTGGCGCACCTCATCGAAGAGAACCTGAAGGACGGGACGAAGTTCACCGAGGCGGTGAAGAAGACGCTCAAGGAGCTCGACGGACACTACGCGCTGGTGATGATCGACGGCAGCGAGCCGGGCACGATCGTCGCCGCGAAGCACGGCCCGCCGCTCGTCATCGGCCTGGGCGAGAACGAGAACATCGTCGCCTCCGACGTCGCCCCGCTCCTCGCCTACACGCGCAACATCATCTATCTCGAGGACGGCGAGTACGCCGTCGCCGATCAGAAGGCCGTCAAGGTCTTCGACCACGACGACGCGCCGGTCGAGCGCCCGCCGAAAAAGATCATGTGGGACGCCGTGATGGCCGAGAAGGAAGGCTACCGGCACTACATGCTCAAGGAGATCCACGAGCAGCCGCGCGCCGTGCGCGACACGTTCAACGGGCGGATGTTCGAGGAGTCGGGCGAGATCTTCTTCAACGACCTGCAGCTCACGGCCGAGGAGTGGTCGAAGTTCAAGAAGGTGCACGTCATCGCCTGCGGCACGTCGTGGCACTCGGGGCTCGTCGGCAAGTTCCTGCTCGAGGACGCGGCGCGCATCCCCATCGAGGTCGACTATGGCTCCGAGTACCGCTATCGCAACCCGATCGTCGACGAGACGACGCTCGTCATCGGCGTGACGCAGTCGGGCGAGACAGCGGACACGATCGCCGGCATGCAGGAGGCGAAGGCGAAGGGCGCGAAGCTGATCACGATCTGCAACGTGATCGGCTCGGCCGCGACGCGCATGGCCGACGGCACGATCTACACGAATGCCGGGCCGGAGATCGGCGTGGCCTCGACGAAGGCGTTCACGACGCAGCTGACGGCGTTCTATCTCCTCGCGCTGTACATCCGCCAACTGCGCGGCGAGAACGTCGACGACCGCCGCTACGCCATGCACGAGATGCGCGTGATCCCGCACAAGATCGAGACGATCCTGAAGTCGCAGGAGAAGCACATCGAGGAGCTCGCGCACAAGTATTCGAAGGCGCAGGATTTTCTCTTCCTCGGCCGCGGGGTGCACTACCCGATCGCGCTCGAAGGGGCGCTGAAGCTGAAGGAGATCTCGTACATCCACGCCGAGGGATATCCGGCGGGGGAGATGAAGCACGGGCCGATCGCGCTCATCGACGAGAACATGCCGGTGGTGGCGATCGCCACGCACACGCCCGTGTACGACAAGGTCGTGTCGAACCTGCAGGAGGCGAAGGCGCGCGACGGGAAGCTGATCGTGATCTGCGACGAGGGCGACGACGCGGTGAAGAAGCTCGCCGACGACGTGATCGAGATCCCCTGGAGCGTCGAGCCGCTGCAGCCGATTCTCTCGGTCGTGCCGACGCAGCTCCTGGCGTACTACATCGCCCTGCGCCGCGGGTGCGATGTCGATCAGCCGCGGAATCTGGCGAAGAGCGTGACGGTGGAGTGAGGCTTCCGTTCAACTTCCCGGCGCTGCTCGATTTTCTGAGGGCGCGGCTCGTGCCGGGGGAGTCGATCGTCGATGACGTATATCGCCGCGGCGACGTCGAGGTGCGCTTCGACGGGCGCAAGCTAGTCGTCAACTCCGATGATCCCGACGTGCTGGCGCGCGTGCACCGGCTGTTCGATGTCGATGCGGATGTTTCTGCGATCGCTTCGCATTTCGCGAACGACAAGATGCTCTCTCCGCTCCTGGCGCGGCACCCCGGGCTTCGCGTGCCGGGCGCGTGGGATCCGTTCGAGACGTGCGTGCGGGCGATCGTCGGGCAGCAAGTGAGCGTCGCCGGCGCGACGACGATCATGACGCGCATCCTCACGCGCTACGGCACGTCGCCGGAGCGGATCGCCCGCGCCCGCGGGACGAACATCGGCATGCCGGCGGCGCGGTGGGAGACGATCCGCGGCGTCGCGCGCGCGGCGGCCGAGGGCGACCTGACCCTCGAGCGCATCCGCACGCTGCGCGGCATCGGCCCGTGGACGGCGAGCTACATCGCCATGCGCGTCTTCCGCGATGCCGACGCCTTCCCGCACACGGACCTCGGCGTGCGCAAGGCGTTCGGCATGGCGCCGGAGCGCGAGATCCTGGCCCGCGCCGAGGCCTGGCGGCCGTGGCGGGCGTACGCGGCGATGCTACTCTGGCGAGGCTGATGTACGTCCACCGCATCGATCCGATCATCGGGTCGGTCTTCGGCGTCCACACGTGGTGGTACGGGCTGAGTTACACGCTCGGCTTCACGGAGGCCTTTCTCTACCTGCGGCGACGGCTCCCGCCGCGCTCTCTCTACAACCTCTGCATGCTGATGTTCGCCGGCGTGCTCCTCGGCGGGCGCGTCGTCGAAGTCGTCTTTTACGAGTGGCCCTTCTACAGCGCGCACCCGCAATTGATCCCAGCGGTGTGGCTCGGCGGGATGGCCACGCACGGCCTCCTCTTCGGCGGCCTGCTCGGAGTTTGGCTCTTCTGTCTCGTCGAGCACCGGCCGTTTCTCGTCACGACCGACATGCTGGCGATCCCCGCGGCGTTCATCCTCGGCGTCGGACGGATCGGCAATTTCATCGACGGACAGATCGTCGGCAGCATCACCAGCGTGCCGTGGGCGGTGAAGTTCCCGGACGCCGCCGGCTTCCGCCATCCGGTCGTGCTCTACGACGGCCTCAAGAACCTGCTGATCATCCCGATTCTGATTCTCGTCGCGAAGCGGAAGCCGCGGCCGGGCGTGCTGACCGGGACGTTTCTCTTCCTCTACGCCTTCCTGCGGATCTTCGTCGATCTTTTCCGCGAGTACCCGACGACGCTCCTCGGCCTGGCCACGGGCCAGGTGCTGAACATCGTGCTGTCGATCGTTGGCCTCGTGCTGTTGTTCGTGCACGTGAAGCCCGCGGTAGGGGCGCACGGCGTGCGCCCTCCTCCCGCCGTCTGGCAACGCATCGTCCTCGTATTTCTTCTCATCTTCCCGCTGATCATCCCGAGCGACTGGACGCAGGACGTGCCGGCGCGCTACGGCAAGCGCCACGCAGGGCTCGTGCACACGGCGATGTATCCTCCAATTCCATGATCGTCTTCGGGATCGTTCCCGCGCCGTTCGGCGAGCTCCTCGTTGCGAAGGAAGACGGCGCGGTGGTTGAGATTCACTTCCGGCCGCGCGACGTCGACGGCGTTCGCGACGACGACGCCGTCGCCGACGTCGCCGCGCAACTGCACGAATACTTCCGCGGCGAGCGCCAATCGTTCGACCTCGAGCTCGCGCCGCGCGGCACCGACTTTCAACAGCTCTGCTGGAGCGCGTTGCAGCGCATCCCCTACGGCGAGACGCGCTCGTACAGCGACATCGCCCGCGAGATCGGCCGCCCCGCCGCAGTGCGTGCCGTCGGCGCCGCCAACGGCGCGAACCCGATCCCGATCGTCATCCCCTGCCACCGCGTCGTCGGCAGCAACGGGGCTCTCACCGGCTTCGGCGGCGGGATCGAGACGAAGCGGTGGCTGCTGGCGCTGGAGTCGCCTACGCTGTTCTCGGTGCCGCCGCCGGCGCGGTCTTCGTCGTGACGCCGCCGCTCCACGGATCTCTCAGTGATGGTGCAAGGCCACCGGCACCGGCACGGGCACCGGAAGCGTCGTCGGTTGCGTGTTGCCGTTGACCATGACCATCACCGGCGTCGACGCCGAGCGCGCGCCGCCGTCGTCCCACGCCACGGCGATGAGCATGTTATGTCCGGGCTTAAGACCTCGAAGAGTTAGCGCCCACGGCGGGGCCGTGGCGGTGCCGAGGAGCCGTGCCGGATCGCCGAAGACCACACTATCCATGACGTAGAACTCCACGCGCTTAATGCTGCCGTCGGGATCGCTCGCGCGCGCGACGGCGACGATCGGGTCGCTGGCCAGAAACTCGGCGTGCTGTGACGGCTGCGTGAGCTCGACCGCCGGCGGCACGTTCGAGACTCCGGTCAGGGTGATGAACGACTTCGACTGGAGGCCGGCGTCGTCAGTCACGACGGCGGTCAGGCGATGAGGCCCGGGCTCGACCTTCCAGTTGAAGCGGAACGGCGCCCGCTCTGAAGCCTGCGCGCGCTTGTCGTCGAGCAGGAACGTCACACCGCGCACGCTGCCGTCAACGTCGAGGGCGTCAAGCTCGATCGACGCCGTCTTGCCGACAGTGAGTAGTTGTCCGGGCAGAACGCCGACGAACTCCGCGTCCGGCGGGAGTTGAGGAGACTGCCAGTTGCCATTGAGCTCCACGTCGAACGTCACGGGCCCGCGATTGTCTGCGGCCCGATGGACCTCCGCCGCGAGAACGTTGCGTCCTTGCTTGAGAAGCACCGGATCGATCCTGACCGGAAAGTACGCATTGCGTGCAGAGCCACGTACCGGCGTCCGGGCGAGTGTTCTCGCGTTCACGGGCCCATCGGGAAGATTGAATCGATAAACCTCCGTGCCGTTGAGAAAGATGCGTACGGCGTCGCTTCGCTTGACACGCATCAGGAGATTTCGGAAGAACGATGGATCGTCGACGTTGAATGCGTTGCGGAGGTAGAGCGTCGTCGGCGCCGGCTCGCATCCTGTCGGAACGGTCACGCCGAAATCGAGGCGGCGCTGAAGCCACGCAGAGTCGGGGAACTCGGGACTGGTCCATCGCTGCGGCTCGTTTGGGCCCGGGAGGAAGCGCCACGTGGCGCCGCGCTTCACCGGCGTGAGCTTTTCCAGATCGATAGCGTAGCGCTGCCCGCCGACCACGGCATCCGGCGCGGCGGGCGCACCGGTCTGTACGATGTCGTAAATGAGCGGCTCGCCGCGCTTCGTCGGCCGATAATCGCGTTGGAGCTCATAGGTCAGGCGCGCGGTAAACAGCTCGCCGGGCGCGAGGGCGATCCCTTCGATCGATGCGTCAGGCTGCCGAACGAGGAGCTGTGTATGCGGAGGAGGCAGCTCGAAGCCGCGGCCTTTCTGGCCGTTTGCGATCCAGCGCTGAAGGATCTTTTCGGGCAGTTGCAGGCGAATCGCACCGCCTCCCTCGAAGAAGGCGCCCGGGTTGGCGCCCGCGAGATTCGGGCCAAGGCGAAGACCAGCGTTGACCGGCTCCTTGAAGATGTTCCGAACGAGAGTCTTTGTGATCTTGAGCGGTCCCGGAAACGTGTCAATGATCGACACGTTGCGCCACGCGATGTTGTTGTTCTGCCTGGTGTTGAAATTGATGTCGCTCGTCTCCGGTGTGCTCATGCCGAATGGCGAGGTGGTGCTCGTCTCGATGCGGGCGATGAGGCAGACGTGGTTCGGATCGGTGACGTTGCCGAACTTTGCCGGGTCGGGCGGGTACCAGGGGATCTCCATGATGGCTTCTTCGTTCGGCTGCAGCACCGGAATGCGCAACGGCGCCGTGTCGTAGAACGGAGGCGAGGTCACCGAGCGGTCGAGGGCGTTCTTCACAAGAATCTGTTGACCCGGCGCCGTCCACGGCTCGATTTGCCCGGAGGTCCCGTTCGGGAGACCGTCGTTGAAGGCCAGGCCGTCCCAGGGGCCCATCGTACTGATGGCAATGTTCTGGTGATTCTGCGCGCTGCCGTACGTCGTCTGGGGGTCGAGGTTCGCGATCGACTTCCGCTGCCAGCGCGCCCACAGCTCATCGACTTTCGCATGGAGCAGGAAAAAGAAAGGATCGCGCGCGGCGAGCGGCTGGAATAACTGATCGCCGCCCTTTGACCGATCGACAGGGCTTGCCGGACCCCAGTAACCGGCGATGTACCGATGCGAGCCGTTGTGGCTGATGCGCTCGAGTTGCCCGGAAAAGTTCAGGGCCGTTGTCGCAGAGTCATATTGCGTACGGCCGACGACCGTGGCGTCGGGTTCGGCCGGAATAGTGGTTTCCTGCCGCCGAACGACCTGCAGAGAACCGCTCCAAAAGTGGGCATAGAGTGGGTCGATCGAGGGCGACAGCGGCGCGCCGATCGCCACGCCCGCGGGCTGGCCGGCGCCACCCGCACCCATGAATGTATTCGTGTAGAGATTCGACGGATTTTGCGTCCAGTTCCAGTACAGGAGCTTCACGGTCGGATTCGCTTCCTGCAGCAGTCCCTCATAACGATTCACGAACTCGCGATGCCATGGCAGAAAGCCCACTGAAGGCACGAATGGACTTCCGGAGCCGTGGCGCCAGGTCGGCCCGAAGCGATGGATCTCCTGCTGCGTGTGCCAATACGAGTCGCCGTTCGTGAACGCCAGTGCCGGATTCGTGGCGAGCTGCTGAATCGCGGCAATGTAGGCGTCGCGCTCTGCCTGTGTGGCAGTCGCGGCATTCTTGCGCTCCTTCGTAATCTCCGCGCCGAACAAGACATTGCCGATCATGTTGTCGATGAACGAACCGGCGACCTTCGCCGGGTCCCACACCAGGCCGGTCGAGGCGCTGGCCCAGTAGAGCCGGAGCACTTCGTTGCCGGTCGATGCGGTACCGCGGTTGCGGATGCGCACGTACACCCAATTCGGGCGGCCCGAGAGAGGGCTGCGGTAGTCGGGATCGAAGTGCATGGTGTCGAGCCACGATGGCGGCGATGCGATCGGATACGGCGCCGGACTCCAATTCGGCATCGGATCATTGCGCACCCAGATATCGGGCGAGAGCCACATGGGGTTGACACTTGGATTCGGCTGGACTCCAGTGTCGGCTAGATCGTCGCGAATGTAGAGATCTTCCGCTCCGAAGACGGGCGTGAGCGGAACAACGACCATTAAGAAAAAAGCGATCCACCTGCGCGCTCGCTTCATAAGTCCCCCTTCACCAAGTAGTGGCAGCGGGATCAGGAGCGTTTCAACGCTAGCGGGCGATCCAACCGCCGCCGAGGCACAGATCGCCGTCGTAGAACACGACCGCCTGTCCCGGCGCGATGGCGCGAAGCTTCTGCGCGAACTGCACGCGGGCGCGGTCGCCCTCCAGCGGCGTCACCGTCGCGGCGACGTCGGCCATGCGCGAGCGGACGCGCGCCTGCACCTCGATCGGGTGGGCGGGCGCCGTGCCCGAGATCCAGTGCACGCGCTCCGCGGTGAGCTCCTCGCGCTCGAGCGCCGAGGCGGGGCCGATGGTCACGCGCTTCGTGAAGGGATTCACGTCGACGACGTACGTTCGCTCCGCGCTGCCGCCGACGTCGAGGCCGCGGCGCTGGCCGATGGTGAAGTGGTAGTAGCCGTCGTGACGGCCGACGACGTTGCCGTCGACGTCGACGATCTCGCCCGCCCCCTCGCCCGGGGCGATGCCGGCCTCGCGCTCGACGACGGCGCCGTAGCCGTCCTTCTGCGGCACGAAGCAGATCTCGTACGACTCCTTCTTGCGCGCGACCGAGAGGCCCGCGGACGAGGCGACGTCGCGCACCTCCGGCTTGGTCATATCGCCGAGGGGGAAGAGCGCGTCGCGGAGCTGCTCCTGCGAGAGCTCGAAGAGAAAGTACGACTGGTCCTTGGCGCGATCGATCGCTTTGCGCAGCTCGAGCGTGCCGTCCGAGGCATGCGTGATCCGCGCGTAGTGGCCGGTGGCGATCTTCTCCGCGCCGATAGCCTGCGCCTTCTGATGGAAGAGGTCGAACTTCACGTGCGTGTTGCAGAGGACGCAAGGACTCGGCGTCGTGCCGGAGAGGTACGACTGCACGAACGGCGTGATGACCTTCTCGTGAAAGTTGCGCTCGAGGTTCAGCGTGAAGTGCGGGATCTCGAGCTTCCAGGCCACGCGCTTCGCGTCGGCGAGATCGTCGAGCGTGCAGCAGCCGCCGTAGGTGCTGTCGGCCGCGGCGAGGTTGTCGTACATCTGCATCGACAGACCGACCACGTCGTGGCCGGCGGCCTTGAGAATGTACGCGGCCGTCGAGGAGTCGACGCCGCCCGACATGGCAACTGCGATCTTCATGGAGGACAGGTCACGGGTCACAGGGAACGGGTCACAGGTGGTGTACTCGCGGACGCACCACCTGTCACCCGTCACCTGTTCCCTGTGACCTCCTAACACCCGGTATCGGTTGTGCATGCCCGAAATCCACAGTGGTCCAGTCCGTCCTGGTCGTTGACGACGACCCGAACATCCGCAGGATGATCATCGCTGCCCTGCGCCGCGAGGGGTATCAGTTCGCGGAGGCGCCGAACGGCAAGGAAGCGCTCGAGCTGATGCGCGCCCAGCACCCCTCCGTCGTCGTGCTCGACCTGATGATGCCGATCGTCTCCGGGTGGGAAGTGCTGCAGGAGCGCGAGCAAGACCCCGAGCTCCGCCAGATCCCGGTCATCATCGTCAGCGCCACGCGCGCGCCGGAGATCGCCAGCGCCGTCGACAAGGGCATCTGCGCCTTTTTGCCGAAGCCGTTCGACATCGCGGCGTTGAGCGCGCTCGTACGGAGCTGTTTACCACCAACGGCCGAAGCCTAGAACGCCACGCGCTCCGCTTCCTGGGCATCAACAACGGCAATCGCGGCCATGTTCACGATGTCGTTCACGTCGACGCCGCGTTGCAGCACGTGCACCGGCTTGGCCATGCCTTGCAGGATCGGGCCGATCGCTTCGGCGTTGCCGAGGCGCCAGAGCAGCTTGTAGGCCGAGTTGGCGGCGTCGAGGTTGGCGAAGACGAGGACGTTCGCGTCGCCCTGAATCGCGCTCCACGGATAGTCGGTCTTGGCGATGTACGGGACGACCGCGGTGTCGGCCTGCATCTCTCCCTCGACGATGAGATCGGGCCGGCGGCGCTTGAGGATCTGCACGGCGTCGACGACCTTTTGTGAGGCCTTGTCGATGGTCGAGCCGAAGTTCGAGAACGAGATCATGGCGATGCGCGGCTCGAGGTTGAAGCGCTTCGCCGTCTCCGCCGTCTGCACGGCGATCTCGGCGAGCTGCTCGGCGTCGGGATCGATGTTCACCGTGGTGTCGGCGAGGAAGATCACGCGGTTCTTGAACATCAAGAGATACGCGCCCGACACGTGCTTCACGCCCGGCTTGGGCTTCAGGATCTGCAGCGCCGGGCGGATCGTGGCGGGGTAATACGCGTGCAGGCCGGCGATGACGCCGTCGGCGTCGCCCTGCTCGAGCATCATCATGGCGAAGTAGTTGCGGCTGTTCAGAATCCGCCGCGCGTCGGTGAGCGTGATGCCGCGGCGCGCGCGCAGCTCCGCGAGGCGCTGCGCGTACTGCTCGAAATGCGGATCGCGCGGGACGTCGCACACGGTGATCGTCGCCGGGTCGACGTTGAACTTCTTCAAGAGCGGCGCGACCGTCTCCTGCTTCACGAGGAGGATCGGGTGAGCCATCCCTTCGTCGACGAGGATCTTCGCCGCACGCACGATCTTCTCCTGATCCCCCTCGGGGAAGACGATGCGTTTCGGGTTGCGCTTGGCGAGGTCGTAGACGTTGTGCATCAGGCCGCGCGAACGGCCAAGGAGATTCTCGAGGCGGCGGCGGTAGGCGTCGTAGTCGGCGATCGGCTCCTGCGCCACGCCGGTCTCCGCGGCGGCGCGCGCCACCGCGACCGGCACGTTCAGCAGCACGCGGTAGTCGAACGGCTTCGGGATCAGGTACTCGCGCCCGAATGTGAACCGCTCCGAACCGTACGCCCGCAGCACGGAGTCGGGCACTTCCTCCTTCGCCAGGCAGGCCAGCGCGTGCGACGCGGCAAGCTTCATCTCGTCGTTGATGGTCGTGGCGCGGCAGTCGAGGGCGCCGCGGAAGATGAACGGGAAGCCGAGGACGTTGTTGACCTGGTTCGGAAAGTCGGAGCGGCCCGTGGCCATGATGACGTCGTGCCGCGCGGCGACGGCGTCGTCGTACATGATCTCGGGATCGGGATTGGCCATGGCGAAGACGATCGGGTTCTCGGCCATGCTGCGGACCATGTCGGGCGTCACGGTGCCGCCGACGGAGAGGCCGATGAAGACGTCGGCGCCGTTCATGGCGTCGGCGAGCGTGCGCGCCTCGGTGTCCTGCGCGAACTCCTCTTTGTACGGCGTCATCGCCACCGTGCGACCCTTGTAGATCACGCCCTTCGAGTCGGTGAGGATCACGTTCTCTTTGCTCAGGCCGAGCTTGATGTAGAGGCGCAGGCAGGCCATCGCGGCGGCGCCGGCCCCGGAGATGATGACCTTCACCTTGTCGATGTCCTTGCGCGCGACTTCGAGCGCGTTGATGAGCGCGGCGGCGGAGATGATGGCCGTGCCGTGCTGGTCGTCGTGGAAGACCGGGATCTTCATCTCGGCCTTGAGGCGCTCCTCAATCTCGAAGCACTCCGGCGCGGCGATGTCCTCGAGGTTGATGCCTCCAAACGTTGGCTCGAGGAGCTTCACGGCCTGGATGAAGGCCTCGGTGTCGCGCGTGTCGAGCTCGAGGTCGAAGACGTCGATGTCGGCGAAGCGCTTGAAGAGGACGCCTTTGCCTTCCATGACCGGCTTGCCGGCGGCGGCGCCGATCGCGCCGAGGCCTAGGACGGCGGTGCCGTTGGTGATGACGGCGACGAGGTTGCCCTTCGCGGTGTACTTGTAGACATCCTCGGGATTGCGCGCGATCTCGAGGCACGGCTTGGCGACGCCGGGGGTGTAGGCGAGCGCGAGGTCGCGCTGCGTGGCGGTCGGCTTGGTGGGTACGACCTCGATTTTGCCGGGACGTCCGGTCTGATGGTAATCGAGCGCTTCGTTGTCGATATCGGCCATGAGGGCCGCGAGTTTAACGCCGGGCCGTCAGTCGAGCCAGAAGAGCGGGTTTTCTTTCTCGGGCACGCCGATCTTGTGCTGCGCGCCGTTGATCGTCACCGCGAACTCGTTGTAGGCGCCGCGGCCCTCGACGCTGCCGTGCGTCGGACCGCCGTCGACGGAGTATGAGGAGATCTCGCCGTAGAGGTCCTTCGAGCGGCGGAAGCGGTCGAAGCCGTCCATGGCGTCGCGGAACTCCTCGCCGCCGGTGAAGCGGACGCCGCGCGCCCAGAGGCAGGCGGCGGCCTGTTCGGCGTCGTTCCCCGTGGTGCCGCCGGCCTTCCATGACTCCAGGAACGCGTCGAGCCGCTTGCGCGCCTTGACCTCGGGCTTACTGCCCGAGCCGCCGTAGCGGCCGAACACGCCCGCGAGCTTTCCTTCCGTCGACGGCTTGTCGCTGCTGGGGGCGAACTTCTTGAAGCAGAAGCCGACCGCAGCGATGACGACGATGGCAACGACGAGCTTCTTCACTAACCCGCCTTGCGCTTCCGCTGCGGCGGCCGCGTCGTCTCCTCGCGCGGTGCTGCCTCGGTGCGGCGCGCGACCGGACCGGCGAGGTCGTGCTTCCGCCCGGTCATGTTGTTCCAGGCGACGGCCACAGCCGGGACGATCGTGATCGTCGAGTAGGTGCCGGCGAGAACGCCGATGAGAAGGATCCAGGCGAACTCGTGGATGACCTTGCCGCCGAAGAGGATCAGGGCGATGAGGACGACGACGACGGAGCCGGAAGTCAGGATCGTCCGCGACAGCGTCTGGTTCATGGCCAGATTCAGCTGCTCCTCGAACGACATGCGCGTCTTCATCTTGCGCTTGTTCTCGCGGACGCGGTCGTACATGACGACGGTGTCGTTGATGGAGAAGCCGACGATGAGCAGGAGCGCGGCGACGATGTTGAGCGAGGCCTCGCCGTTGATCATGCCGAGGAACGCCAGCGACATGCAGACGTCGTGGATGATGCAGACGACCGCGGCGGCGCCGAACATGACGTCGAAGCGGATCCAGAGGTAGGCGCCCATGGCCAGCGTGGAGAGAACGATCGCCCAGATGGCCTTCTGCTGGAGCTCGCGGCCGACCTGCGGGCCGACCGTCTCCTGATTGAGCACGGTGAACGTGCCGAGGAACGTCTTGGCGTTGAGCACGCCGGCGATGCCGGTGGTGACGCCGGGAGCGCTCAGGACCTGCTGCATGTTGCGGAAGAGGCCGAGCTCCGAGCGCTTGCTGATGATGTTCTGCGCCACGCCGTTGTAGTACTGGCGGGCGTCCGCGTTCGTCCCTTTGTGATCGGGATCGGCGCCGAAGAGAAGGTCCGCGATGCGGCCGGCGCCGTAGAAGTTGATGTCGAGCTTCGAGGCGTCCGCGGCCGGATTGAGCGCGGTCTGGAGGCGCGACACGACCTGGCCGGCGTAGTCGGACTCCTTCTTCTGTTCCGGCAGGCGGATCAGCGCGGCGTTGTCCTCAGCCTTGCCGTACTGCTGGATGGAGGCGTCGCGGAGCAGGCTGCGCAGCTGGTCGACCGGAACCTGGCCCTGGAACTTCAGGGTGATGTTCGCGCCACCGGCGAAGTCGATGCCCCAGTTGATGCCGTTCTTCATGTAGAACGCCGCGCCGATGACCATGAAGATCAGCGAGAAGGCGATGGCGTGGAAGCGCCACTTGATGAAGTCGTAATTGCTGTTGACGAAAATCTGCATGGGAGTCCTCGCTAAATGCTGATCGACGTGGGGCGGCTCTCGGCCCGGTAGTGAATGTCGAAGATCACGCGCGACACGAAGAATGCGGTGAAGACCGACGCGAACAGACCGATGAGCAGCGTCACGGCGAAGCCCTTGATCGGACCGGTGCCGAACTGGAACAGGAAGAGCGCCGAGATGATCGTCGTCATGTGCGTGTCGATGATCGTGCCGAAGGCGCGGGAGAAGCCGTTCTCGATGGCCGCGCGCACGGTCTTGCCGTCGCGCAGCTCCTCACGGATGCGCTCGAAGACGAGCACGTTCGAGTCGACGGCCATGCCGAGGGTCAGGATGATGCCGGCGATGCCGGGCAGCGTCAGCGTGGCCTTGAAGATGGCCATCATGCCGAGAATGATGACGAGGTTGAGCAGCAGCGCCAGCACGGCGTTGATGCCCGCGCCGCGGTAGTAGAGGACGACGGCGAGGATCAGGGCGACGAAGCCGATGACCGAGGCGAGCACGCCCTGGCGGATGGAGTCGCGGCCGAGCGACGGGCCGACGGTGCGCTCCTCGAGCGTCGTCAGCGACGCCGGCAGCGAGCCGCTGCGCAGGACGAGCGCGAGATCCGCGGCCTGCTGCGTGGTGAACGAGCCTTCGATGACGCCCTGGTCGTTGATCTGCGAGTTGATGACCGGGGCGGAGACGACTTTGTTGTCGAGGACGATGGCCAGGCGGCGCTTGACGTTCGCGCCGGTGAGCTCGCCGAACTTGCGCCCGCCGTCGGGCGTGAGGGAGAAACCAACGGTCGGCTCGCCCAAGCGGCCCTTCTGCACGCGCGCATTCTTGAGGTCCGTGCCGGTGACCGGCACGCTCTTGCGCACGGCGAAGAACTTGATGCCGGTGGTTTGGCCGAGGGCGTTTTCGTCGTTGCCGGGGATGACGTCGACGTCGCCCTGCATGTTGGGCGGAACGCTCTGCATGATCGTCTTCGCGTCGGTGCTCGGCTCCCCCTCGACGAGGCGGAACTGCAGCACGGCCGTGGTCTTGATGATGTCCTTGACGCGGGCCGGGTCGTCGACGCCGGGGAGCTGGATGACGATGCGGTTGCCGCTCTCCGGCGCGATGATCGGCTCGGTGACGCCGAGGGCGTCCACGCGGTTGCGGATGGTCTCGACGGAGTGCTCGATGGTGTCGCGCTCGAGCGCGCTGAGCGCCGACGGCTTCATCTTGAACAGCAGCGCCCCCTCGGCGGTGCGGCTCAGGTCGAACGACGGCGTGTAGTCCTTGGCGATGCGCTCGTAGTCGGCCGTGCTGACGCCGTTCGGCGGCGCCACGACGAACGACGAGTCGTTCACGCGGCGGACGCTCGGCATCGGCACGTTCTGCTTCGTCGACTGCGCCTTGACCGCCTCCATGGCCTGATCGACCTCGAGGCGCGTGGCGTCGCCGACGTTCACCCGCATGACCAGGTGCGTGCCTCCTTTGAGATCGAGGCCGCGGCGAATCGGCTCAGGGTTGCTCGCCGTAGGAATGATCGGCACGGTAAAGCCGACCAACACAGCGAGGATCAGCACGATTTTCCAGGCAATTCCTCTAGTCAAGATTTCCTCCAGGAACAGGCGGCTCTGGTCACGACTCGGTTCCCGCCTCACCCGACAGAACGCCGGTGATGCCAGAACGCGCAACCTTGACCTTCACATTCTCAGCAATTTTGAGATAGACGACGTCGGCTTCAACACCCTGGATGGTCCCGTAAATCCCACCCGAGGTGACGACGCGATCGCCCTTCTTCAGCGAGCCCAACATCTCCTGCGTCTTCTTCCGCTGCTTGCTGGCCGGCGCGATGACGAGGAAGTAGAAAACGAGAAAGATCGCCGCGATCGGCAGGACTTGCAGAAGCAGGCCCATGGCGCCGCCGGCATCCTTCGTTTGAAGCAGAGCAATCGTGATCATCAAGACCCTTCGTTAGTCGGAGCCGAGAGGAAGGTTTCGCGGAAGGCCCCGAATGAATCGAGCGCAATAGCTTGCCGAACCGACCGCATCAAGTCAAGGTAAAAGAAGACGTTGTGGATGGTGTTGTAGACGAGGGCGGCGATCTCGCCGGTGACGTAAAGGTGCCGCAGATAGGCCCGCGAAACGGTGCGGCAGGTGACGCAGGCGCAGCGCGGATCGAGCGGTCCCTCGTCCGCCGCGAAGCGGGCGTTCTTGATGGCGATCTTCCCCTCGGAGGTGAAGAGGGTGCCGTTGCGCGCGTTTCGCGTCGGCATGACGCAGTCGAACATGTCGATGCCCGCGGCGACGCCGTCGAGGAGGTCCTGCGGCGTGCCGACGCCCATGAGGTACCGCGGCTTGTCCTCGGGAAGCAGCGGAGCGGTGTGGCGCATGACGTCGAGCATCTCGGCCTTGGTCTCGCCGACGGAGACGCCGCCGATGGCCACGCCGTCGAAGTCCATCGAAGAAATGGCCTCGGCGCTGCGCGCGCGAAGGTCGGGGTAGACGCCGCCCTGCACGATGCCAAAGAGCGCCGTCTGCCGCCGCGCCGCAAGCGACCGCCGCGCCCACCGGTGCGTCCGCTCCATCGACTCTTCGACCTCGGCGTGCGAGAGCCCGTACGCCGGACACTCGTCGAAGGCCATGGCGATGTCGACGCCCATGCGGCTCTGGATGTCGACGGAGACCTCGGGGGAGAGGAACTGCAGCGAGCCGTCGAGGTGGCTGCGGAACTCGACCCCCTCCTCGCGCACCTTGCGCATCGAGGCGAGCGACCAGACCTGGAAACCGCCCGAGTCGGAGAGGACGGCCCGGTCCCAGTTCATGAGCTTGTGGACGCCGCCGAGGCGGTCGATCAGATCGATGCCCGGGCGGAGCATCAGGTGGTAGGTGTTGTTGAGGATGATTTGCGGCGAAGTGCTGAGTGCTGTGTGCTGAGTGCTGAGTTGTTTCAGCTGATCGATCGTCAGCGCTTTCACGCTGGCCGCGGTGCCGACCGGCATGAAAACGGGCGTATCGATGTCGCCGTGCGGTGTCTGAATGCGGCCAAGTCGCGCGGCACCGTCCTGACGCAGGAGCTCGAACTTCAGGCGCGACTCAGCACTCAGCACTCAGAACTCAGCACTACTGGATTTTCATCTGCTCGACCCGCACGCCCGCCGGCAGGTTGAGCGTGAAGCGGCTGGAGGAGACCGGCTGGTTCACCTTGATGTTCGTGAACTCGTAGCGGGTGACGTCGCCGTCGGACTCGGTGTACTCGAACTTTGTCGTCAGGTAGGACTTCTTGTCGATCCAGATCTTGAGGTGCTGCACTTTCTTGGCGATCTGCTTCGACTTCGGCGCCAGGTCGAGCAGGTACGTCGGCTGGTCGGCGCGGTTGACGAAGGTGAAGTTGAAGTAGGCGCCGAGCTCGTCGATCGCTCCGCTCGCTCCCATGTACTTGAAGATGCGGTCCTGGAAGCGCTTGACTTCGATCTTCTCGGCCTTGCGCAGGTCGGGGTAGTACGTCGTGAGCGTGCCGTCGGCGATCAGCATGGTCACGCGCTTCGGCGCGTCGTAGGTCCAGAGGACATTGTTCGGCTTCTGGTAGACGAAGTGCCCAGTGGAGACTTCCGGCTTGGCCAGGAGGGCCAGCGTCTTCTCCTGGCGGAACTCCGCCTCGAGGGAGTTGGTCTTTTTCTGCTGCTCCTGGACCCGCTTGATCACCTCGTCGAGCGAGTTGGGATCCGCGGAGCGCGCGGCCGCGGGGAGGACGACGATGAGCGTGCACAGCGCTGCCGCTGCGGCCTTCCGAATCGACATGATGCCAGCCAACCCGGCCAACCCCTGGTCCTATTTCCAGTTGAGCGGGTTATACTCAGTGAAAATCGAGGTTATTTATGAAGACGATTTTGCTGGCGATCTCGCTCCTGCTGGCAGTGACGGGCGTGCAGGGAGCAGTGCAGTACGAGTTCCGTCAGACGTTCCGCTCCGACGTGGAGACGATGCCGCCGAACGACATGACCGGCCGCGCGGTCATCGACGGCGACCGCTACCGCGTCGAGTTCCTCTCCGGAACGGCCTTCCCTCCCGGCAGTTACATGTTCACCACGAACGGATCCAAGCAGCAGATCTGGATCGACCCGACGAAGAAGTCCTACGTCGAGGTGAACGCCGCCGGCGTCGCCAACGCCTTGGGCGCGAGCCGCATCACGATCAGCAACAAGAAGATCGACGTCACGGCGATGCAGGACCACCCGACCATCGCCGGCCTCCCCACCGACCACTACCGCATGGTCATGAGCTACGACATCGCCGTGCCGTTCGGCCAGCTGCAGCTCAAGCAGTCGGTCACGACGCTGATCGATAAGTGGACGACCATGGCCTACGCCGGCGCCGCCGACGGCTTCCTCGCGGACGGCGGAATCCGCACCGGCAACCCCGATATCGACGATCTCGTGGCCGCGGAGAACACGAAGATCAAAGGCTTCCCGCTGCGCCAGACGATCGAGGTAACGACGGTGAACGCCACGCCGCGCAACGCCGGGAGCCAGATCCCGCTCAAGCAGGTCCACACGCAGACGAAGGACATGACGATCACGGCGATCGAGTCGAAGCCCGAGGTGGCGGCGACGCTGTTCCAGATTCCGGCGGGATTCCATAAAGCGGATCCGCTGCGCGACGACACGCAGAAGGCGCCGGTGCATGTGCTGTCGATGGAGCCGGAAAAGCAGTAGCGTCCGGCTCCGTGCTATCCTCCCCCGAAGTTTCTCGTCCCCGGTTCTGACGTTCTCGCAATGAAGAAGCTGCTCGCCATCGGCGATCGACTGGGTGGGTATGTGAGGCGGCCGCGAGCGTACTTCGCGGTTCTCCCCATCGTCGTCCCGCTCCTCCTGGTCGTGACCAACGGTGCCGGACCGGCCCAACAGTCCGTCCGCGCGTCGGCGCTGACTACGCCCGTGCCGCGGGTCCGCTACGACCAGCTCGCCGCGCCGACGCCCGACAGCCTGCCGCAGCACTCCGTAATCCTCACCGTCGAAGACGGCGACACGCTCGACTCCATCCTGGTCGCCGGCGGCCTGACCCGCGGCGAGAGCGCCATCCTCAACAACGAATTCGGCAAGGTCCTCGACCTCCGCCGCCTCCGCCCCGGCAACATCGTCCGCTTTCATCACGCCCCCGAGGGCGCGATCGACAGCGTGGAGATGAAGGTGATTGGCTGGGGCGAGCTCGACGCCGTCCGCAACGGCCGCGGCGGCTTCGACGTCTCGCAGCGCCAAGTGCAGGTCACCGAGGTCGAGACGGCGGTCGCGGCGCGCATCGACTCGTCGCTGTACGAGGCGCTGCGCCAAGCCGGCGAGGGGCCGCAGCTCGTGCAGCAGCTCGTCGACGTCTTCCAGTGGGACATCGACTTCTTCGCGCTGCAGCGCGGCGACTCCTTCAGCGTGATCGTCAAGAAGCGCTTCGGCGGCAGCGACATCCTCGGATACGGCCCCATCGTCGCCGCGCGCTTCACGCACAACGGGCAGACGTACGAAGCCTTCCGCCAGGAAACATCCTCCGGCGCCGGCTACTACGCGCGCAGCGGAACGCCGCTCCGCAAACAGTTCCTCCGCGCGCCGCTGCAGTTCACGCGCATCACTTCCGGCTTCTCGAAGAGCCGGTTCCATCCGATCCTGCACGCCTTCCGGCCGCATCACGGCGTCGACTACGGCGCGCCGACCGGCACGCCGGTGATGACGACGGCCGACGGCGTCGTGGTCGAGGCCCGCTACAAAGGCGGCGAAGGGAACTTCGTCCGCATCCGCCACAGCTCCCGGATCGAGACGTCGTACCTCCACCTGTCGCGCTTCGCCAAGGGCATGCGCCCCGGCAAGAAGGTGGTGCAGGGCGAGGTGATCGGATACGTCGGCGCGACCGGCCTGGCTACGGGGCCGCACCTCGACTACCGCGTCTCGGACAACGGCACGTGGCTCAATCCGCTCCAACTGAAATCGATCACGCCTGACCCGCTGCGCGGCGCCTCGCTCGAGCAGTTCCGCCTGAGCGTCGGCCGCGTCTCGCCGAAGCTCGACAGCGCGCCGATGCCGCAGGTGGCCGAGGTGAGCGCGAGGCGGCGGGCACTGTTCTAGCAGCACCCACGGACTCGTACCCATGAAAAAGGTGATCGCTCGCGCGCCGGTGCGCGCGGACCTGGCCGGCGGAACTCTCGACCTCTGGCCCCTCTACCTCTTCCACCCCGGCGCCCGCACGGTCAACGTCGGAATCTCGTACTACGCGGAATCGGAAATCATCGAGACCGGCGACAACGCCATCGAGATCCATCTCAGCGACCAGCAGTACGAGCAGCGCTACGAGTCACTGCAGCAGCTCGCCCGAGACCCGAAGGCGGCGCTGATCCACCGCGTGATCGAGCATTTCCACCACGTGAGCGGCGTCCGCATCACGACGCGCACCGACGCGCCGCGCGGCTCCGGCCTCGGCGGCTCCTCGGCGCTGACGATCACGCTCGTCCGCGCGCTGACGGAGATTGCCGGCGAGCCGGTGGAAGGCGAGCGCCTCGTCGAGCTCGTGCGCGACCTCGAGACGCGCCTCCTCGGCGTCCCCGCCGGCATCCAGGACTACTACCCCGCCGTCTTTGGCGGCCTCGCGGCACTGCACCTCAACCCCGGCGCGATCATCCGCCACCCGATCTCGCTGCCGGTCGGCGAGCTCGCCGAGCACATGTTGCTGCACTACACCGGCATCGCCCACTTCTCCGGCACGAACAACTGGCAGCTCTACAAAGCGCACATCAGCGGGAAGAAGAAGGTGAAGCAGGGCTTCGACCGCATCGCCGAGAGCGCCGTGGAGATGGAGAGGGCGCTGGAGACCGGCAACCTCGAAGCGGCCGGCGCCGCGCTCGCGCACGAGTGGAAGAACCGCAAGGCGCTGATCGAGGGGATCTCGACGCCGGAGATCGACGCCGCAATCGAGGCGGCGACGGACGCCGGCGCGTGGGGCGGCAAGGTCTGCGGCGCGGGCGGCGGCGGATGCATCGTGTTCCTCGCGCCGCGCGAGCAGCGCGAGGCGGTGCGCCGCGCGCTGGCGAAGATGCCGGGACGCGTGCTCGACGCGGTGCCGGTGGCGCATGGCCTCACGGTGGAGCGCAGCGACGACACGTCGCAGGCGACGTTCTCGTTCGCCCGCGCCCGCCGCGCGCGGCAGAGCGAGTCGCTCGAACAGCTCTGGGTCTACGGCGGCAACGGAGACTATCGGCCGTATCTCCTCGCCGAGGCGATCGTGACGCACAGCGAGCCGCGCAGCGGCGCGCACCTGTCGATCCTTCGCTCGTACGTCGCTCCGATCAATCCAGCCGACGGCAGCGTGACGTGGACGAACGCCCGCCCGCTCGACCCCGAGCGCCTCGACATCCGCGCCGTCCCCGACCCCGGCCGCGGCACGGCCGCCACGGTCTCGCCCGAGACGCTGACGCAGGAGGCCGCGCAGTCAGAGGAGACGTTCCGGCAGTTCCTCGCCTCAACGGAGAAGCTCCGCCTCTTCCACAACGCGGAGTTCGCGCTCTACTCGGAGCCGAACGAGTCGCACGAGTCGTTCCTGGCACGCTGCCTCGAGGAGGCGAAGCGCCGCATCAACGACGAATCCGAGCGCCTGGAGGGGACGTTCCGCCGCCGCCTCGACCAGGTGAAGGAGCGCTCCGAGCGCGACCAGCGCGAGATCGACAAGGACGAGACGCTCCCGAAGGACATGTCGAAAGACGTGAACCTCGCCTGGGGCCCGATGCTCTACAACATCACCAGCGGCAAGCCCGCCGCCGTGGCCGACGCCAAGCAGTCCGTGCGCGAAGTCGACTACATGGAAAAGATCGCCATGATCCAAAAGGCATGGGACCGCGAGCTCGACGCCATCCGCGAAGACCTCGAGGCGAAGGCGAACGAGATCGAGGAGATCATCGTCTCGCCGGCCGGAAAGAACATCGAGATCACGCGCTACCTGATTTTGTGGGGCGCGGGATTGCTGTGAGGGCAGCCGCTGTTCCCGTGCTAGCATCGCCACCCGTCGGGCAGTAGCGCAGCCTGGTAGCGTACCTGAATGGGGTTCAGGTGGTCGGGGGTTCAAATCCCCCCTGCCCGACCAACAGAACCACCCCCACCTACAACAACTTAGCTGACCCACCCCCTGGCGCCACGCGCCGGCGCAGGGGAAAAGTGTCTAGTGCGGCGTCTAGTGCGCCGCCGCCCGACGGTGGCATCGCCGCGCCGACGCATTCCGATGCGTCCGCGTTCTCGCCGGCCACGATGGCCGCGGAGGTGCGGCATGCACGACGAACTCATCTCCCGAACGGCACTCGCGGCGGCGCTCCACGTCCGGCCGGCGACGATCGCGAAGTGGACGCGGCTCGGCTGGTTCCCGGAGCCGACCCAGCGGATCTCGGATCGCGTGATCCTCTACGAGCGCGCGGCGGTGCAGACGGCGCTCGCCAGACGCGCGGCGCGCACCGCGCGACAGATCGCGCCGACGCAGCAACCGGCGTGACGGCGGTGCCTTCTTCGCGCGCCGCGCGTTCGGTCGCAAACCGGCTGCCGGGCTTCGCGTACGACGCGCGGACGAAGGTCGCGCACTTCGACATCTACGTCGACGGCGGGAAGGGCCGCATCCGCCGCCGCCGGACGGTGAGCGCTCCGAACGCGCAGGAGGCGAAGCGGCAGTGGGCGAAGTTCTGCGATGAGATCAACGGCCGGACGGAGCCCGCGGCAACGCCAGCCATGACCTTCGGCGACTTCTTCGCCGACCATTTCGACGAGGTCTGCGCCGAGCTCGCGCCGAAGACGAAGCACGAGTACGTCCTCGTCACGAAGCGGCTCCTCCTTCCGGCGTTCGGCGCAATCCCGATGAACGAGATTCGGCCGCGCGAGGTGAACGCGCTCGCGGCGGACCTGAAGGCCCAAGGGCTCGCCGGCGCCACGATCAACGGGTACATCGCCGTGCTCCTCATCCTCCTCCGCAAAGCGGTCGACCACGACTTCCTCGAGGAGTTCCCGCTCCGGAAGCGTGTCATTCGCTACAAGGAGCACAAACCCGAGAACGAGCTCTCGGATGAGGAGCGCCTGCGCTTCCTCGCTGCGTTCGATGATGAAGTCGGCTTCCGCGCGATGGTCGCAGCCCGCCGTTCGCCGGGCACCGTCGCGGCGAGTGCGCGCTTCCGCGGGCCGCGCTCGTTCGGCGGTGGAAGGAAGCCCGCGAGCGCGGCGACGACGGCCGCCTTCCAGCGCTTCCAGTACCTGCAGCCGTTCTTCGAGATCGCGCTCGAGACAGGGCTCCGGCTTTCCGACCTCCGCGCGCTTACCTGGACGCAGGTTGATTTCGACCGGACGTTCATCTTCGTACTCACGCGGAAGACGAAGACGCCGACCGCCATCCCCATCAGCGATCGGTGCGCGGCGGCGCTCGATCGCTGCCGTACACGCGCACGATTCGCGCAGGACGTTTTCGTCGATGAGGCAGGGAAGCCGCTCTCGCTCACGCGCATCCGGCGCGCGTTCACAATCGCGAAGGTGCTCGCGCGCATCGACCGACCGTTCCGCATCCACGACCTGCGGCATACGTTCGGGAGCAGACTCGCGACGGAGGGGGTAGAGATTCTCGACATCTCCCGCGTCATGGCCCACAAAAATCTCGCGACGACCCAGCGGTACGTACGGTTGCAGCTGCGCGCGTTCGAGCGTGTGCGCGCAGCGCTGAACGCGCCGGAACGCGCGCAGCGCGCTTAACAGGAACCGCCATGCTTCTTTACGTCAACGTCTTGACAGGTTCCCGTAAGCAGCCCATATTCTGTGAGATTGCTCACGGCGCCCGCTGGACGGGCGTGTCGAGTTGTCTTAGCCCGACACGCCTCTCGGCCTATCGGGTTAGGACCACCACGAGCGCCCGCGCAACCACAGCGATTACGATCACCACGATGATGAGCAGCGACCTACGGGACGGCGTCAGCAGGAGAAGTTTGCCCATTGCACTGCGCAGTGGGCGCGCCACGGCCGCCACCGCGGGCGCAAACGTCCGCAGCGTCCTGCCGAACCGCGCGCAGGCGTGCCACACGCGGCGTACGAGTTTCGCGAGTTCGGCCACGACCTTCGCGATGATGAACAGCAGGACCGCGATGTGGACGGACAGGCGCTCGAGCGCCTCCGAGATCGCATCCAGAAACCGGATGAGCGTGTCGGTATCCGGCACGGACGTACCGTGCCCAGCGTGGAAGCCCTGGGCGACGGCGAGTGTTATTTGATGAAGCAGTACGGAAGAGTATGCTAGGTGTTGGGCGGCATGCACTGAGATCTGCATGATGCAACTCCTTGTCAGAGAGGAAGCTGGATCGTCGGATAACTCTCGTGTCGCTCAATAGGTGCCCTCGTCTCGTAGCGCTAACTACGAGGCGAGGGCTTTTTCTTTGGTGCGCATCGGCCGTCTCCTTCCTTAGTTGTTCTTGTCGGTACCATCCAGTCACTTCTACGTACTGCTGTTAGTCTATTAGCTTAGCAGGTAACGCGCCGAGCTCGCATAGCTCGTGCACGGGTTGATGGGGGTTACCGGGGAGTCTCACCGCTCGCTGCACGCCCACGCTTCCCTCGCGGCCTCTCCCCGCTCGCTGATCGGTGGCGGGTCGCGGCCGCTGCACGGTCCGCGCTCCGGTGTTGCGCATCGCACACCGCGATCGGAGAGTCGCTGACGAAGTAACGTATGTCCTCAACGCGCGTGCGTCAAGGTGCTGAGCCTCCCGCTCCGCGCTGGCCCGCGCGCCCGAGAACCTCCGCATGCAGCAGGTCGTCGCCATCCCGCTACTCCCAGCCGCGGACGACGGCATGCCGGTGCTTGTTGAACGTGAGCAGGCGGCGGGTCGCGCACGCGTACGAGACGTGGTATGCGGCGCGGATTGCGTCGGCGTGCAGCCGCCCGCGGCGTTCCAACCACTCGAGGCCGGGGCCGGGGACGAGCAAGGCGCCCGCGAACGTGTTCGCCTGCCACTCGCTGTCGCGGTAGATCGGCGTGTCGCTCGCGTCGGTGCGGAGCATCGCCCGCTGGACGTGATCGATCTGCGTGAGCTCCACGAGCTGCGACCCGTGGAGCACCGCATGCCCGATCTCATGCGCGACAGAGAACCGGGCGCGGTAGCCGTTCCGCCGCTCAAGGTCGTTGTACGTGTCGGCCGACAGCACGAGCGCGATCGCGTTGTCGGCCTCCTCGTAGCGCGCGCAGGCGAGCGCACCGTCGAGGAGCTCCTGCTCCACGGCGTACGTGAGCTGAAGGTGCTGCGCGCCGACGGGTAAGTGGTACCGGTCGAGCCGCTCGAAGAGCTCCAACCCCGGCAGCGGAACCAGCGGGTCGAGCTCAAACATGCGACGAACACCCGCTGCTGCCCGTTCAATATCAACGTGACTCAACGGCGCGACGCGGTACCCCGTCATGACTAGTCCTCCTCTTCGAGTACCTGTTTCAGTTTGGTGAGCTTCTGGTACGACATCCCGGGCCACTGGCGCGCGAGGAGCGCGCCGACCTCGCGCGCCTCCGGCCGCGCGCCGGCCGTCTCGAGCTGGAAGGCGCCGCGCATTTCGCCGGCCGCGCGCACGAGCAGGTGCAGGTCGGCGTCGAGAAAGAGCGCGGCGCTGATCATCTTCTCCTGGACGAGCGGCGGCCGGTGCCCGCGCTCGACGTCGCTGAGGTACGGCACGGATACGCCGAGGTGCCGCGCGAGCGCGCCGAGGCTTACGCCCTTCGCCTCGCGGAATTCACGGAGCAACACACCGAACTTCTTCGCCTTAGCCATGAGGAACCTCCGTTGCCACTTTCATATCTCCTCCTAATCGACGTTAGCTTATCAGCTAATTGGCTAATAGGCAATCAGGCTGAGAAGCGAATCGCGTTTCGGGTGAACGCCGGACGAGTCCAACGCCCTGGGAGTACGGGGTTTAGTCTCCGTAGGCACGCTGACCTGCAGGTGCGTACTATTCACAATGATGTGTGCCAAACCGTCTGCCGAGAAATCCCTCCCGGCTGCCGCCGGGGTCATTGTTTTTCGAGGCGTGTCGGGGTAGAGGGTAGGGAAATGCTCCCAGCCGTCACTCCGTATGCAAGGAGCAACGGTCCATGCGTGCTGATGACGTAATTGAGCAGGACGAGTCGACGGAGTTGCTGCCGGATAACGTCCTGCACTTCTGCCGTCCCCGCCCGATGCCGCCGCTGCGCCGCATCACGAACGCCGATCGGGAGCTCATCGCGGCGGTCGCTGCGCAGGTGGTGCTCGACGAGGAGTAGCTAGTGGGGCTGGCCGGGGCGGTCGAGCGCGTGCAGGATCAACTGCGTGACGGCGTCGTGGTCGAGGTGCCCTTGCGCGTTCACCGCGCTCGCCGCCGCGCACACCGTGAGCATCAGGATCGTGCGCTCGTGGAGCGTCCACGCGAAGAGCCACGGACCGATGTGCGCGTCCGGGTAGCGGACTTCCCCGAGAAGGTAGAGGTACCAGCGCTTGCCGCCGACGTCGACGTACTCCTCGCGGATCGGCCTATCTTGGATTTCGGCGAGGCAGAGCTGCTCCATCTCGTCCTCTGCGACTGAGGACACCATCAGCAGCCGCTGCTGCTTGTACGTCTCGTGCTCCTTCACCGTGTAGGGTCGTGCCATCGACGCCTCGTCGCGCTACGCATCCTTCGTGGGGGAACCCGGTTTGCTACCTTACAACTCGTCGGCCCTCCGCTCGCATCCGCCTCGGGAGACCGAGGAGTATACCGCCAAAGCAACCCACTGAACAGGGTAAATTGCCACGCGTTTGGATACCTAATTGCTATCTACTTGCCATCTATAAGCGGTAGGTGTAGACTGCCTCGTCGCAAATTCCATAAAGCCGGAAGAGGAGTCCCGCATGGCAGATATGAAACCGCAGCCCGCGCCACGCGCGGTGAAGACGTCGTTGAGCCTACCCCCGGACGCGCTCTCCACGCTGCGAGAGCTCGCCGCGACGCGCAACACGACGCTCGCCGAGGTCGTCCGCCGCGCCGTACGCGTCGACAAGTTCGTCGCCGAGGCGCTCGCCGACGGCGGGAAGGTCTACATCGAGAAAGACGGCAAGACCACGGAACTCATCTTCTTCTAACGACCATGCACGCCGCGTACATCGACCTGCTCAACGACGAAGCCACCGTCGGCGCGACGGCGGTTGATGAACTCCTCGCCGCGCCGGAGGCGGAGCGCGCGGCGCTGCTGCGCACGCACCCCGAGTGGCTCCGCGTTGGCACGATGAACGCGCTCCTCGCCGCGGCACGGACGGAGCTCGACACGAACGCGACGACCGCCGCCGCGATCGTCGACCTCGTGCACGAGTTTCTCGACGCGGTGCCGGCACCGGCGAACGCACCGATCCTCCTTGATCGGCTCCGGGGCACCGCGTGGAAGGACCGCGCGAGCGTCGACTACCGCCAGGGCAAGAACAAAGAAGCCGTCGCGGCGGCGAAGGAAGCGGCCGCGATCTTCGCGCAGCGGCCGGCGCTCGTCGTGCACCATGCGGCGGCGCTCTTCGTCGAGGCGCAGGCCTGCCACGCGCTCGGGCTCACGAAGGCGGCGATGCGGATTCTCGACGAGTGCCGTGCGACGTTCGCCGAGCACGGCGACACGCGGCACTGGGTACAGGCACTCGCGATGAAGGCGATCTGCCTCTTCGACCTCGGCGATCGCCACCCGGAACGCCGCGAGTACTACGAGCGCGCACGTACGGTCGCGCTCGAAGCGGAAGAGGAAGCGCGCCGCTTGCCGGACGGCCGCGAGCTCGCGCGCATCCATAACACGCTCGGCTACTGCAACCTCGCGCTCGGAGATATTGCCGCGGCCCGCCGCTACTTCGGTCGAGCGTTCACAGGATTCCACGCGCTCCACATGGACGGCGAAGTTCAACGCACCATCCGCGGCATCGCGCTCGCGGCGCGCGAGCAAGGCCAGCGCACGGAAGCGCTCGAGATGCTCCACGTGGTCTACCGCGAATTCCTCGAGCGCGGCATGCCCGCGACCGCCGCGGGCGTGCTCGTCGAGATCACGGATACGGTCGCGGATCTCACGAAGGACGTGGCGTTCGCGCAGGAAGAGTGCGCGCGCCTCCGCGCGAGTCTCGGTGCCTACGACCTGCCGGCGAGCGTCGCCGCCGCGGTCGCGTACGCAGAGGATCGCGCGCGTGCCGCCGAGACAGCGGATGCCCTTCAGCGGGATCTCGCACCGGTGCGCGCGTTCTTCACGCGCTACGCGCAGCGGCCCGAGACGCCGTTCATACCACCGGCATGACAAGGGAGGTGCAGCGTGCCACCGCCGCACCTCCGCGAGACAGGATCAGGGGATTGGGGGAGACAGTTTGGAGTCGTCGAGGACGTGCATGACCAGCGTGACCGCGCGCCAGACACGGTCGAGGATTGACGGCCCCCCATCGTCGTTGGGTGGGACGCGCGCTGCAGACGCCGTGGTCGCGACGAGCGTGAAGAGGACGATGGCTGCGAGAGTACGGAGTTTCGACACAGATTCTCCTTAACGTCCTCACCGTCAGGCGAGGACCAAGTGATTTCGCAGTCAGTCGACCGATTGCCATTGGAGGAGTGACGGAACCGCGCAGTTCCCTACCGGTGGTGTGCACAAAAAGGCGTCGCAGGCGCCATAATGACGTTGCGGTCTCGGAGTAGCTAACAGAGCAGATAACCTTAGATTTTTCGACTGAGAGCGAACGATGGATCGCGTCGCCGAGATTTACACCACGTCAGTCCACCATCATCTAAAGCCGCTTTACGCGAACTGGGAGCCCGCCCGTCCCCTGAAGCTCGGCGACTACGGCACGCTCTCGAAAGGATCCTTCAACTACTTCGGCAACATCGCGGACATGGGCGTTGAGTTCGAGGTCCGCAGGAGCAGCGACACGCATCGTCGCTCGTTTGCCTCTGCCGGCAGCACCACCGTGAAACTGCACGCGAAGGGATCGGCCGAATACGTCCGGGCGGCGCTGGAAATTCGATTCAGCGCCGCCGATGCGGTGTTCTTTAACGCGACGAACTGTCGCTACTCGATGATCGCCGATAAAGTGGCACTGGGCCGGAGGATTCTCGAGTTGCTCCGCGATAAGGCGTGGGAGCGCCGCTGGGCTGTTATTACCGATATGATCCATTCGGAAGCGACGACAGTCGCCGTATCGGGCAGCGATTCGGCGTCGCTCGTGCTGGAAGCAGCCGAAGATCTGCCGGTCATTGACCTAGCGGATGCATCGGTGAAGCTGACGGTGGGGTCCGAGGAGCGCGTCGGCTACCACCTCATAGGCGAGAAGGGGCTGACGCCGCTGCTGGGCTTATCGGCGATACAGCGTGCGCTACTCCGACCGACAGGAACGCTTGAGCCGCTTGGCCGCAAGTCGGAAACACGTCCCTCGGACGAACCGCTCTTTTTCGGCGAACTGGTGGAGCCACTCGAACTGGCATGAAGCGTCTCCAGCGTGCGCTGTCGAGGCATTTTCAAGAGGAAGGCGAGTTTAGCCCCTTCACTTACACGGTCGGGATGGAGTCCTCCTTTCAGGAGGCCTTTGCGTCCGGGCAGGACTATCCGCTGAAGCAGCCTGTCGACGACGAGACGTTCGCGCAGTTCGCGCGTTCGCTGACCCTCATTCACGAATCAGTGCATGCGGCGCAGTTCTTCACAACGGCGTTCGGACTCCGCACGCTTCGCTACACGCTCATCCTGCTGAAACGCCTACGAGAAGGAAACGCGTGGCAGTTGCCGCTCTTGCAGACGCTCTTCGACGAGACAGGAAACATCGCACCGTCCTCACCACAGGAGCGCGTCCTGAACGGTTCCGTTGTGTTCCTCGACGTCATGGACCAGATGCGCCTACATGAGCAGCACGATCCCCACGACGGAGACCAGGGTGGCATTCGGCTCTACTTCCTGCCATGGTCACCCCACTTCTTCCTCGACGCAGGCACGGCCGAACTCGATCACCGCCTGCAGTTGGCGAAACAGCTCGAAGCTGGTGGCTTCCTCGTCCGGCGCCTACCCGTGCTCGCGTTCCTGCAGCCGCCGACCGACTACCGCATCGTCTTGAACGCCGCGGCGCTCATGGAGACCTACGCGACGCTGACGGAGCTGAATCACATCCAAAATGCGTTCGGCGTCACGGCGGAGGAGGCTTTGGAACTCCTCCCGCAGGCCATGCGCTACCACGCAGTCTTACGGTACGCGCTCGAATCCGGTCTGTGCGATGTGCGCGGTTTGATCCCGACGATGCTCGTTTGCATCGACGCGGCGCTCATGTACGACCCCTTCGTTCTCTTCGACGTTCCTTGGGCCATCGCGGACCCACAGGGAAGAAGCGACCGCTACGTCGGCGAGACGTTTCTCGCGGTGTGCGACGCGGTTCGAAAGATCGGCCAGGCGCAAACAGCCGACTATGACGGCGTCGCAAACTTCTATCGCGCCGTGTGCGTTGAGGCCGGCCTCCCGAGTCCCGATTGGATGGCGCAGAAAACGTACGATGTCGCCGCGACGCTCGCAGCTCGCGCTACGGGAAAGGACGTCTTGCTGGGGCGAGTGATCACCGCACATCGCGATGCCCTGAAGTTCCGACTTGATCGCGGACCCGTCTTCCCCTTCATCCTGCCGACAACCGCGCCGCTGTTCGACGTGATCGAAACGGTGCTGCCGGTGATCTCGTTCTACAACCTCCACACGCGGCAGGCCGACCCGTTCGACCCGCACAAGATCGATGCGGTCAGTGTCCACACGATTTTGACGCAGGCGATCATGTCTCCACAGATCGAATGCCCGCTCAAAATGGGCGAGCCGTTCTTCTGTTCAAGCGCCACGCTCGAGCAGCAGCGGCTGTGCGTCTGGACCGTCGATCAGAAGCCGGTCAGCGAATGTCTCGTTGACATCCTGGAGCGCCTGTTTGGGTTCAAACCCGGAGCGCACGAAGCCGCCGAGTGAGACGAGGAGCTGTCGCTCTTTGATTTGTTACTCCTCCACGAGCGGCTGGATCGTGCCGCCAACGTCCGTCCACCACGCAACGCCGTTCACGTGCACCACTCGGCCGCGGGCATCGCGCGCAAACAGCAACCGTGGGTCATGTGGATGGCGATGGAGGACGAGCAACTGCACGCCCGCCCGCATGACGCGGTAGCAGCGGCCGCCCTCCGTCGGCCGGAGCTCGCAGCCTGCGAACGTGCAGCTCGGCACGATCGTCGGGTGTGGCCACGCGCAGGCGGTGAGCGTCGGCTCTCGGTCACGCCGCCACAGCGCAAACCGCGCCTGACGCCGCTGAACGTCGTACTTGATACGCGCCCACGCGGCGTTCACCTCCGCGATCCGTGCGGCCGCAGCCGGATCATCCGGGTGCGTGTCGGGGTGAAGCTCCTTCACGAGCGCACGGTACACGCGCGCGATCTCCTCGACCGGCGTCGTCGCCGCGACGCCGAGCGTGCGACACGCGCGGATATACGTCACCGAGCGCCGCGTCACGGCTCCACCTCCGCCGGCACCGTATTGCCAGACGGCAGGATGAGTTCCGTGATCTCCAGCGGCTCCTCGGCCGCGAGATCGTCGCGATGCGTCTCGCGGTTGGCGCGCACGACGATTCGCGGTGGCAGCGGCGGCGGCGCAGGGACGGATGGGGGACAGGGGTCGTCGTCATCGTCGCAGCCGGCCGGTGGTAGCCCAAAGAGCTGCACGCGGAGCAGCTCACCGATCCGGACGACAATGTCTTCCTTCGTCCCGACAGATACGAGCCCCGGCATCCGCGTTGCGTACGGCCAAACGCTGTAACGCCCGCGCCGGGCGCGTGGGGTCAGCCGCTCGCACTTCTTATAGATGCTCGACAGGCTCTCGGCGAGGAATGCGCGCAGCACGTCGCGCGAGATCAGGCCATCGCCACGATCTCCCGCAGGCGCGATGACCCCGTGCGGGAGGCCCGTCCAGTCGTGGATCGTGTAGCGAGTGCACGGCAGGACGAGGTACTCCCGCTCGTCCACGAGGCGGTAGAGCCGCGTCCCCGTTGGCACGCTCGGCCGCCGCACCGGGTACCCGTCACCGCGCCGCACGATGCGGTGCCGGCGTCGCGGGCGCGCCTCGGCGCGGCACGGTTCGCAGCAATCGAGGAGCACGTCGGAGAGCTCCACGAGCGCCGCGAGGAGCTGCGCGCCCACGCCGTCGCACGCGGGCACCGGAAGCCCGAGGTCGAGCGCCTCGAACGCCCGCGCGTAGCTCATCGCGTCCGGCGAGGCGTCGATCCGCGCGAGGAGGTCGTCGAGGAGCCTTCCGATGCGCGCGTGTACCTGCCGGCGTGCGGCCGGCGTCGTCGCCGCCTGCGCCGCGGCACGCGCGAGGACGAGCACCTGTGACGCGGTGAGGGCGCAGATGCCTGCAGGAGCATCGCCGCGGGTGTCCCGGCGCGATGGGGGCTGGTGAGGGACTTCACACCTTGACGGACTTATAGAGGTTGGTTCAAATTGAGAAGTGCTCCGATGGGACATTTCGATTGGTCCTTTCTGTTCCGGAGGAGCCGGCGAACCGGGCATCCGGTTGTGGCCGAACCAACCGCGGGAAGGCGGTTGGTTCAACTTGGCAGTAAGGAGTCGGTTCGCGGTATGTAACTTTGTGTAGCGCGGAGCGGAAACCTGCTCATATCCCCGGACGAACGCGCGGCGCGGGCAGCGGCGGTCGAGACGCTGCGCGATCAGTACTTCTCCTGCACGCAGTGGGATTGCCGGACAGCGCAAGGCCTCGTCGTCTGGATGCTCTTCGACGAGGCGATCCAGCACTACGGCTCGGGAGCGCCTGACAACAAGCGTCCGGGCTTCAGCCGCGACCTGCTCCTCCAAGTCTGTGAAGCCGAAGCGAAGGCACGGAAGACGGATGCGCCCGGCAGCCGAGAAAGCCTCAACCAGATGGTGGTCGACTTCACCAAAGCTCTCGCTGCGTTCCTGCGTGCCGAGCCGCTACCGCCGCCCATCACCGCGGTCGCAGGACCGACCGCCCCGGCGCGAGGAGCGGTAGGACGTCGCGGACGGCTGTTTCTCCACGTCGGGTTCCTCGAGGCACCGCGGACGGCGCGGCGGCTGCCAGCGCCCGTCGCGCTCACCGGTCGGGACGCGGAGCGCGCGCGCCTGCGGGCGCTCCTCATGGCGGATCCGCTACCGCCGTACATCGCGCTCCTCGGCGTGCCCGGCATCGGCCGGACGGCGCTCGCCGTCGCCGTCGCGCACGAACTGCTCGATGAGGAAACCTTCGAAGAGGCCGTGCTGTACCGGTTCGACCCTGCTGATGAGCCGGCGTCCGTGCGCGACGTGCTCGTGTCCCTCACGGGCTTCGCGCGAAACGGCGCTCCTCAGCCCGCGGAAGCGACGCTGTGCGAGATCTACCTCACGACCCTCGCGAAGCACCGCACGATCATTATTCTTGATGACATGCCGGACGGCTGGCCGCTCGAACGCCTTGAGCCGCCGCGCGGATCGGTTGTCCTGCTGACGGCGCTGCACGCAGTACGACTCCCAGGGGCAGCGGAGTTCCCACTGGCGCCGCTCGCGAGGAGCGCCGCGATCCGGTTCCTCCTCGACCTCGAGCCGCGGCTCCGCGAGACGTTCCCCACGTACGAGGAGGACTACCACCGCTGGAGGATCTTTGGGAAAGTCACGCCGCGTCCGCACCCGACAGCGGCAAGCAAACTCGCGGACGTATGCGCCTACACGCCCGCCGAGCTTCGGACCGCGGCGACGGCGCTCCGCGAGCGGCCGGACATGGGGGTGCACGCCTTCCTCGTCTGGTACGAGCAACGCCTCACCGCACGCGACGGTGCGGCATCGTCTGCCACGGCTGCACGCGACGCGGCCTTCTGGCCCGCGTACGTGCCGCTCGGCGATAACGAGCAGCGGGCCTTCCGCGCCCTGTCGGTATTCGCAGATGCGTTCTCGGCGGCCGCTGCAAAGTGCGTTATTGATGATCCAGACGGTGCGGCGTTTATTGAACTCCGCCGTGTGGGGCTCGTGCAGACCGGACCAGAAGACGGCCTGTACGTTCTCGCACCGCCACTGCGGCTCTTTGGGCAACGACGCTTCGCGGCCGACGCCGACCGCGCGATGGTCCTTCACCGCTTCGCCAGCTACTACGTCGTGGCCGGCGAGCAAGAAATCATGCGTGGTGGTTTCCGGCTCGACCGCGTGGGACGGCGCATCGTCGCCAACTTCGAAGCCGCGCAACGGGCGGCCGTCGAGTGCCAGGACGCAGAACTTATCGCGCATTTCGGCTACGTAGCGGCATACGCCCACCCGCCGACGGCGGAGGTGTGGCTTACGGCCGCAGCGGAGGCCGTGCGCACGCTCGCAAATCCCGAACTCCTCCTCCACATCGCGATTGGGCAGATCAAGTACTACCGTGTCTTTGATCTGGAGCGTGCGCTCCGAGCTGCAGAAGAGGCGCTCGTCGCTGTTCCGGTTGCCGAGGACGATGATGCAGCCGTCAGCGACCTTCCTGAATACATCGAGCGGCGCCGCGACCGCATCGCGCACAAAGGGATGCGGATCGCACGGGCGCTCGGCCGCGCGCGGACGGTGACCGCCCTCGGCCTCGAGCGTCTCAAGCAGCCCAACGTCGTGAAGTCAGTGGAGCATGACACGTTCCCCGTGCTCATGGCCGAGGCATACCTAAGTCTCGGCGATCTATCCGCGGCGCTCGAGTGGGCACGGAGCGCGGTTGTGGACGCGAGCGTGATCCAGAACCCGATCTATCGCGCGAACGCGCTCATCGTGTGGGGACGAGCGCTGCTTGCGGCCAGGCGGCGCGGCGATGCGCGCGAGATGTTCGATGCGGCGCTCGCGCTTTATCCCGATGCGTTCCGCGCGCGTGAGGGCGACGCGCATACCGACGAATTGGCGCGAGAGGATTGGACTGACTCTGAGTGGTCGAGACTGCGTGATGCGTACGCGGACCACGCGAAGCTGCACCCTGCGCTCGTTGCGTACACGCTCCGCACGCTGTTCGTGCGCGACATTCGCAAACTCGCACGACGGTGCGACATCATCGCGGAGCACCTCAATACCGTTAGACTCCACATGCCCGCCCTCTATGTGGATTACGGTCGCCTGCTCCTCTACGTCGCGCGCCGAGGAAACCACGACGACTACGCGGCGAGCGCGGTCGGCTGGTTCACGTTCGCCGTCGGGCTCTACGCGGAGCGTGGCGTCGATGACCTGCTGCGGAGTGAGGGAATAGATATGACAGCGGTGCCGGCAGATGATAGCGAGTACCTCCTCGCGATCGCCACGACGCCCTTCCTCCACATGCACGACCTGCGCGCCGTCGGCAACGCGTACTGCTACCGCGCCGAGGCGTTCCTCCTGTTGGATGATCCACGAAATGCCCGCGCCGACTTTGAACTCGCCCAGCGCGTGCTCACACCGATCGAGTCGCCACTCCTGCCACGCATTGCGCAGCGTCTCCGGGCGCTCGAAGCGCGCAGCGTGGACCTGTGAATGCGGCACAACAGCCGTGGCGTTTCGCGTTGATTGCTACGTCGCGCGACGTTCGAGCCGCGCGTTGAGCGGTCCGAACCGCGGCAGACGCCGCATGAGGAAGCCTCGATCGATCTGCGCGAGGTCGCTTGGATCCACGAGTTCAATCGAGCGGTCGGCGCTCTTCACGTCTTGCACCCACATCACGAGTTTCCCGTTCCACCGCTGGACGAGGGGATCGGTCGCGCGGATACGATGAAAGGCAAGGACGCGGAGCTGTTCGGCGCGACCGTCCGCGGCACTCGCGACGATCGTGCCGGTGTGGGAGGCACCGTCGCGCTTGAGGCTGAGGCGCATCGGGCCGTAGCTCCAGCCGCCAGGCGTCCCTTCGTACGTGCCGCTGAAGTCCTCGCCCGTGGTCGCGAAGTCGCCGCCGGCGGTGAGCACCGTGAGGTCGCCGACCATCCACGAGCCCGAGGCCAGACCCGTCGCGCGGAACGTGCCGTTGATGTCGTGCGCGGTGCCGTCGACGTTCTTCGCGAGTCCCGACCACTCCACCCGGAACCGTGCGGTCGCGCCGTTCGCGCGATCGGCCGGGCTTAGCTCGTCAGGATCAGGAGTGACGTGCATCTGGAGATTCGAGGGGAACGTCGGCGCATCGAGCGCAATCGCCTTCAGCACGACGGCATCCGGCACGGCGCCACTAGAGCTGGACACGGTGACGGCGTGCTCCTCGCGCTTGCAGGATCCGCCCAGGACCACAAGCAGGAGCGCGCAAGCAATCATGGCCAAGTGCTGGCCCTTTACAAGTGAACGGCCGCCGCGCACTGTCGCCAGCCCATCACCTAATTCGCTACTTTGAAGAAAAGCGACAACATCGCGCGGCTCTTGCGTGCGCTGAATCGGCTCGACGTCCGCCCGCTGCAGCGATCGGAAATCTTCTACCTCACAAAAGAGGAGGTGGAAGCGGTCTTCCGTCGCGTGCGGAGTCTGCGCGACCGGCTCATGCTGGACCTCGCCTACCGGCATGGCTTACGCCGCAAAGAGGTCGGCCTGATTCGGATGAGCGACCTCTTGCCCGACGGGACGATCTGGATCACGCGCGTGAAGAACGGCGTCTCGGGGCCGTATCAACTACACCCAATCACGCGCGAGCTCATCGAGCAATACCGACCGATGCGCCGCGACGACAGTCCGTACTTGCTGTGCGGGCGACAACGGCGAGCGACCCCGCTCTCGCCATCGCTTGTCTACCAGGTCTTTCGCCGGTACGCGGCGGAAGCTGGGGTGTCAGAGGATCGGCAGCACGTCCACGTGCTTCGGCACTCCATCGCCGTGCACATGATGAACGAAGGACTCGACGTTGCCGACGTTCAGGACTGGCTCGGGCACCGCAGGATCACCTCAACGCTCGTGTACGCCCGCATCACATCGAAGCGGCGGAGGGAGAGCTATGCGCGGATTGTTCAGTCGCCTGAGATCGCAGCCACGATCTAACCGAGTTGTCGCTTTTCTTCAAAAGCGTCAATTCGCCGGCCGCAGCGATGCGTTGGGACCACGGCACCCGCGCGACTCGCGGGCGCGATGCAGGAGATCAACAAGTGCGCCGCACGGACTGGGCCGATGCCGAACGTCCGTTGCAGCTGCGCGAACGCCGGGATCGTCGCGGCGCACGCGACCATCGCCGCGTGGGCTTCCCGCTGGCGCGCGCGGAGCAACTCGAGCTCCCGCCGCAGGCGACGAAGCTGGCGCGCCGCGTCACCGCGGAGGATTTTCCGCCGTCCGTTCGCGGTATGGCGGGACGCGCGCGTCAGCGTGTCGGCGGGCGGACTGTCGATCGCGCGCAGGCCGAGGCGGACGAGGGCAATGTCGCTCCTAAGCGTGTCGTACTGCGCGACGAAGTCCGCCAAGTACGCTTGCACAGCGAGTGACGCTAACAGCTAAGTCTAATGCTGTCAATGCGTAGCGTATAGGTTACTATCACGCGACGGCAACCGACTGCACCATGCACGATCGTGCGCAGCCCGCACGTGCGGATGATGCGTACACCGCCATCGCCAGCTGGTGCGGAAGGACGGATCGGCCGACATACCTCCGTCGGCCGATCCACTTGCATTTCCGTTGCGCACCTGCAGTCATCTCAGGCCAGCGATAGCCGCGGACGCGCACCTACTGCGGCGTAATCGTCGTCACGTGCTGCGTCTCGTTGTTCGTGACGCTCACGAACGCCCAGATGCGCGTGCCCGCCGCAACGGGCGTGATCTCAACGCGGGTCGTCGTCGCCGATCGCAACGCGGGATACGCATCGACGATGGAGCCGATCTGCGCGAAGCCCGGGATGTTCGAGTCGTTGATGCCGCTCGGCGTGGCGAGCACGAGTTCCGTGTCGGCCACGGGCGTCGTCTCGTCGTCGGCGAAGACGCGCACGCGCACGCTGTTCTTGCTCGCGCCGTCGAAGTCGTAGATCCGCAGCGCGGATCGGAAGCGGTCGTCCGTCGGGATGTTGATGAGCGTGAGTGTATCGGTGAAGACGTCCGCTTCGCGGACGACGGGGATCTCGGTGCCCCACGTGAGGCTCTGGCGCGAGAGATCCTGGATACGCGTGTTGAAGCTCGCGTTCGCGCCCGGCGTGACGTAGAGGAACGCGCCGGGGTACGGGTAGGCGATCGCAACGAGCGGGCTTACCGTTGTCTGGCCAGCGACCTGGAAGGACGGGCAGACCGTCGATCCGCAGGTGGCGCCGGGGTTCGGTGCGACCGTGATCGGCTGCGTGCCGTTGTTGCGCACGCGGAGGCGCGTCGCCCAGAGGGAGCCGAACGCGCCGGGCACTTCCTGCGGGAGCGCGATCGGAACGAGGACTTTCGTGAGCTCGGCGTGGAGGCTTGCCGCGCCGAGGAGCAGGAGGATGCAGAAGAGGCGAAGTTTCATCGGAAGAGGTTCCTGTGTTGGTTGAACGAGGTTACGGGCAATCCGCCATGTTGATGAGCGGCACGTTCCCGAGGCCCGGATCCACGATGTAGGCCTTGGCGTTGGCCTGCAGCGCGCTCACGATCTGCTCGCGCGTCGCGCCTGGGGCGTGGGTCTCGAGGTAGCGCGCGACCACTCCGGTAACGATCGGCGCGGCGAACGAGGTGCCGGAGACGCAGGTGTCGTCCGGGTAATCCGACGTGCACTCGGGGTACTGGCTGCGCCACGGACGCGACGGGTCGATGTACTGCAGCGTGCTCGCCGACTCGATGTACTGCGCCGGCGCGTAGAAGGCGGTGGTGTTCCCCCAGTTGCTGTAGGGCCACTTCGCCTCGACGCCGGTGCTGTCGATGTACGACCCCGCGACGGTGATCGCGCGCGCAATGTCGCCCGGGATGTACCAGAACACGTTGAGGTTCTCGTTCCCGGCGGCGGCGACCACGGGGATGTGGTAGGTGTCGACGAGCGTGGTCACGGCCTGCGCCATCGACGTCTGGCCGGTGCCGCCGTAGGCGGGATCCATCGTGTAGATGTAGGAGAGGCTCATGTTCACGACGGACTTCGTGCCGCGGTTCGGATCCTGGGGGATCCACTCGAGGACTTTGTTAATGCGCGATGTCGTGGTCTGGTTGACGGGGGACGAGCACTCGACCGCGCGCGCATCGACGATCGTGACGCCCTTCGCGACGCCCGCCGTGGCGCCCCCGACGATGGACGCGACGCCGGTGCCGTGCCCGGCAAGGGCGTAGAACTGGCTGCCGCCCGCGGACGTCCAGCACTGCGGGCCGAGGCCGAGACCGGCAGCATTGAGGTAATTCGCGAGATCCGGCGCGGTGTCGACGCGGCCGCCGAACTCAGGGTGCGTCGGCAGGACGCCGGTATCCACAATGTACGCGCGCACGCCCGATCCCGTGGTGCAGTAGGCGTAGGAGCCGTTGAGCCGCGGCGCCGTCGACGACGCCTGATCCAGCCGGTCGAGGTGCCAGAACGACGCGAGCGATGCCGCCATCGGTGTCCCCGAGGGCGGTGGATACGTCACGGGCATCGTCTGCGTCGTGGCGAGCTGCCCGTAGGCATCCTCCTCAATGGAGGCGACCTCGGGATCGCGCGCGAGCGCCGTGGCGGCGGCGTCCGGCATGGCCACGCAGAAGCCGCGGAAGAGCACGGTGTACGTCGTGACGATGCGGCCGCCGTGCGCGTGGGTGAGGCGCGTGGCGATCGACGCAACGGCGTCAGCAGGCGTGGCGGCGTTGAGCACGACGATGTACTGGTTGGCTACCGGCTTCACGGCACGGAGGATGCGGCCGGTGCCGGCGAAGGTTGGAAGCGCGGGGAGAAGGAGCAGGAGCGAGAAGACGAAGGAACGAGCGGTACGCACGATGGGTAGGGATCTCCTGGGGACGTGGGATTTTTCCGTGGTTGACGGACCTGCAGCGGATGGTACGAATAGGCTCCCATAGGTGTCTAGTAACATTATTTGATGTTTTTCATTTCGCGGTACTGCGTGGGGGTCACGCCGGTGGCCTGCCGGAAGGCGCGGAAGAAGGTGATCCGTGTGCCGAACCCCGCGGCGTAGGCAATCTCGTTCATCGAGCGCCCAGTCGTCCGCAGGAGGTGCTTCGCATACGCGAGCTGACCATTCTTGAGGTAACGGGAGAGCGGCATGCCGATGCGCTCGCGGAACGTCCGCGAGAGGTGGTGTGCGCTGACCTCAAGATTCCCGGCGAGTTCGCTGGCGCGCGGCGGCGTTTCACGCGCGAAGCAGGCGGCGAGGTACGCGTCGGCCGCGTGCCGCAGCGCGGCAGCGCTTACAAGGGAACGGAGACGTCCCATCATCTGTGGAGTGATGGTGGACCGTCGATGGCCCCCTCCGTCTGATCCGCTCAGACGCGGCGCGCCGCGTCCACCTCGGCACGAATCTCCGCGCGGCGCTCCATCGTATACGGGAAGTCCCACCCGTCGAGGAACCCGGGCACCATCGCGTCGATCTCCTCGGCAGCCGGCTCGCGCACGAGGCTCGAGAGTTCGTCATTGACGAGCTCACTCATGTCGAGGTGCCGCCGTCGCGCCACGTAGCGGAGCGCAACTATCGTGTGGCGCGGGAGGCGCACGGTCAGGCGCGCGAGCCGCGCCATCGGCGGGAGGATCTTCGCTGCGTGCGGCCCGAGCGCGGCCTCCACCTGCGTGTGCGTCCAGAGGTACTGCGCGAGGAGCACGACCTCCTCCCACGCGAGGAAGCCGCCGCGCTCCGGCTCGAACCGGTTCGCCTCGACCCACCGCACGGACCGCCCCAGCACGTGTGCCGCGTACGCGCGGGCGAATCGGCGCCGCCGTCGGTAGACGATCCGGATCCGATCGTCGCGCGTCACCGCTGCCTCCGCGGTACGTCGATGTCGCGGTCGATGACCGCCGTGACGACGCCGAGGATGCGCTGAATGGCCCGCCGCGGGATCGGGAGGCCGTGCAGCTGCTCGAGGGCGTCGCCGGCGAGGTATCCGAAGACGTGCCGGCCGTCCACGTGCGCGCAGACGACGTCCCCCTCCGCGGGCGCGCGCTTCTCGACGCGCACGATGTCGTCCGGGTAGAGGACCGGCATCATGGTGCCCTCGGTGACGCGGACGGCGGCTCCGCGGTCCTCGCCGCGCAGGAAGGCCTCGTACGACCCCACGACCTCGAAGTCGTGCGCCGGCGCTAACACGGGACCGCGGTGGATCGGCGGCCGCTGCCGTTCGTGCCAGTGCGGACACGGGCGTTTGACCGTCACGTGGGCTCGCTCCTTCCACGGCGTCCGCTCCATCGGCGGTCGGGGAAGTGCAGCGCCGCGGTGAAGCCCGGGATCGCTCGCTCCATCGCTGCGAGGTCGAAGCCGCTCGCGAGATCGAGGAGGTGCTGCTCCAAGACATCGCTCACCGTGAGCCGATGCCGGTAGCCCGCGCCCTGCTCCGCCGCGAAGAGCTGAAGGAGCTGCACCTGGTAGCGCGGGAGCCGCACGACGATTGTCTGCAGGTCGTTGAGGAACGGCAGCGCGTGCGCGCGCAGAGGACCGAGCGCGTGGGCGATCACGCGCGGCGTCCAGCGCCGCAGCGCGAGCACGGCTACGTCCTCCCAGGCGAAGTGGAGCGTCGTCTCGCCGCGCACGGGCTCGAGTTCGCCCTCGGCGATGGCCGCGAGAAGTTCCGCCTCTGTGCTCCGCGTGAGGCGCAGGACGTCGCTGTAGCCGTAGGACGCGGTGCGCTCCGCAAAGAGCTCGCGGATGAGCGCCTGGTCACTGGCTCCCTTAGGTGTCTTCCGTGGTTGAGCGATGCCCGTACGTGGCGTGCGCATGCGTGCGTTACCTCTGCGGTGGCGTGAAGAACGGCCGCGCGATGGAGGAGCCGTTTACTGCTGCGACGCGGCGATGCAGACTGAGAAGCGTTCCCACTCCTACCTCACGAACGCTTTTGCGGAAAACCGTTAGAGTCGCTTTCCGTGCGAGGAGATCCGATGGAATGGACGTTCGGCGATGGGAGCAAGAGCCCATCAAGTACCTCACGAAACGCGAGGTCGAACGCCTCTTCGATCAGATCGACGACCTACGCGATCTCCTCCTCCTCGACCTCACGTACCGGCACGGCCTACGCGGGAGCGAAGCGGCGCGGCTCACGCTCGACGATTTTCACGGTGACCGCATCTGGGTCACGCGGCTCAAGCACGGCCGCTCACGCGCGTATCGGCTGCACCCGCGCAGTAAACAGCTCCTCCGCCGCTATCTCGCGATCCGCCGTGACGATGGATCGCCGTACCTCTTCCGCTCACGGCGACACACGGTCACGCCGATTTCGCGCGCGGAGATCAACCGCCTCTTCCACCGCTACGCCGCTGCTGCCGGCCTTCCGCCTGATCGCTCGCACGTCCACGTGCTACGGCACTCGATCGCGGTGCACCTCGCCGAAATCGGCTGGGATCCTGCCGCGGTGCAGGACTGGCTCGGTCACCGCGACATCAACTCCACGATGGTCTACTTCCGCATCACGGAGAAGCGCTCTGACGCGCTGCAGCGCGCGATGCACCGCTCACGCGGCATCGCGCGGACGGGCCGGTGAGAGATCGCGACGCGAATGCACGTTTTTCCGCAAAACCGTCAATGTTGTTTAATGAAACAGTCGTGTCACGCGATCAAGGAGACCTCCCCGCCCGAACACAGCATTGTCTTGCGTCGTCAACCATCAACGCAGAGTGTCTTGGCTCGGGGTAGGGAAATTGCCGGGCGATACACCCCCTACATAGGGACTACCTCTTGCGAGAATACACATGACGCAGACTCACCACGTCGTTCAAGTTCTCGGTGCTGCGCACGGCCGCAAGACGCTGGCGTATTGGAATACGGGCGTGGCATCGCGCCTGATTGTCTTCGTCCACGGTTTTGGCGGAAAGCCCGACACTACGTGGACAGATTTCCCAACGCTCCTCCGGCAGAAGGCAGGATCACCGCCTTTCGACTACGTCTTCTTTGGCTACGATGGGTTGCGCAAACAAGCCACCAACAGTGGGAAGCAGTTTCTCGGCTTCCTGCACCGCTTCCTCCTTGATCCATCGGCACTCGTTAACGCGACAATTCCGTCGCTGGAGAAGCGTAAATTGTTCACCTACGACCGCGTTGTCATCGCCGCGCATTCGCTCGGCGCGGTCGTCACGCGACGCGCGTTGCTCGATGCGCACGCCCTGCACGCGGCGGGCAAACCCATGCCGTGGTTACCTACTGTCCGTCTCGTATTCTTTGCGCCAGCGCATACCGGCGCGTACGCCGCGGGGCTCGTTACCGAAGCACTAACCGATCAACCGTGGTACCTCGCGAAGCTGGCGGGGTATTACGCTCGCCTCCAAAGCCCGCTCCTCGCAGACCTCAAAGAAGGTTCACAGGTGTTGCGCGCTCTTGCCGACGACACCGCCAAGATCACTGACCACGTTGTGCCTCCACCGGCGTATGTACGCGCACGTGTCCTCCTTGCAGAAGATGAAATTGTCGTGAACAACACGCGCTTCGGCGTCGACCCCATCGTGCCGCCGGAAGACGTGCTTCCCACTAATCACACCGGGGTTTGCAAGCCACGGCGCATCGATCACGCCGCACTGCGGGCCGTTTTGAGCGAGCTATGACGATCAAGGACGACAATCTTCGTGCGATCGACCACCATTACCTAACTGCTCGCGAACGCAGGGCTCAGCGGTTTCTCGACTCGGCAAGTCCCGCGGAGCGTGCGCGAACGCTGGAGAGTCACCTCCTGCGCGAGCCGAGTAAAAAGGCGCAAGGTGTGCGGGACGATCTCGACTACCTGCTGCGCTACTACAGCGTGCTTGAGCTGGCATTCATCACCGGAGCGATCCGGGAGCTTCCCGTTGCGACGCGCGAGATCGCACTGCGGAACCTCAGCGATGAGTATGTCCGCCGGTACTATGAGCGCTACTACCCGCAGCTGCTGCCGCAGCTTCTCCGCACACGTGTCAGTGGAGACCGCGCGCTGACGGTGGATGAGGATTGCACAGAAGACTTCCTGCAGTTCGTGGCGCTCGATGCGGCGCGCGACGACGACAATATCGAGACATTCCTGGGGTTTCTGGACGACTACACGTACGTCATTGATGAGGAGACGCATGACCTGAGTAGCGTGGTGCGTACGATTGCGCAACCCAAGCGCTTCCTCGCTGCGCTGAGTGTCGATGATGATCGCCGGACGCCGACCGATGAGGGCGTGGTGGGCTTTCTCGGGTTTCTCTCCTTCTCTCGCGATCTCGACCACCTCCTTCGCCACGTCGATAGCCCGTTGGTTCGTTCATGCTTCTGGCACTACTACGGGTACTGGTATCAAGAGCTAGGGGGGCAAGTGCTGGGCGCGCTCCTAACAGGTATCAACATCTTGGGCGCGTATGTTCCATCATCTGCGACCAACGCAGCGGAAGCGAAGGCGCTTGCGCGCACGCACGCGGACATGGCCGCTGCCGCAGCCTCACTCCAGCGACTCACGTCAAGCGTGTACCGCGTGCGCCTTGAGGAGGAGGTCTACGGTGTTCTGCACCTCCGCGTGAAGGATGCAGATGCAGAGTTCGCAGAGGCTCAAACAGAGCCCGCGAATGAAGAAACGCACGAGGAGGACGAAGCTCGAGCGCAGCAAGACGACGAGCGCGCCGCCACACCGCGCGTCATTCCACCATCGATGCCGGCCGTCAGTGTGGGACGGGCAGCTGAATCGCGCCCGCCACGAGCAGTGGGCGTAGCGTATGGCCGCGGAGGCGTCGGCGCCGCGGCTGCCGCGCTACAGATACTCGAACCGGCGGTGGCACATTCGATCGGCGTCGAGCGGGTGTTCACGGCGCTTGAGGACGCCCTCGCCGCCGCCGCACGCAAGTACTACAAGACGTGCGAACCGATGGAGACCGTGATCGACCGGAACACCGGTCAAATGATGATGTACGTCGTCAAGGAAATCGTCGAGAACGAGGACCAGATCGAGGATCCGCAGGCGCAGTGGACGCTCGAGCAGGCGCGCAAGGTCGAGCCGAACGTCGATGTCGGCGGCACGATCCGCCTCGACTACATAACCAAGGAAGTGGTCGACGTGGTGCGCGATCCGAACACGCAGATCCGTACCTACGAAGCCCAGAAGATCGACCCCGAGGTCGAGCAGGGCGACGAGGTGCACATCCCGCTGACAAAGACCGCCGAGGAATTCGGCCGCATCGCCGTGCAGTCCGCCAAGCAGGTGCTCTACCAGAAGGTGCGCGAGGCCGAGCGCGAGAAGGTCTACAACGAGTTCAAGGACAAGGTCGGGGAGCTGGAGAACGGCTATGTCAAGCGCTTCGAGCGCGGCGACATGATCATCGACCTGAACGGAAAAACCGAGGGCATCATCCCGCGCTCGCAGCAGTCGCGCGCCGAGCGCTACTCTCAGGGCGACCGCATCAAGGCCGTCATCGTCGACGTCCACACCCAGCCGAAGGGACCGCAGGTCGTGCTCTCGCGCACCGACCCGCGGCTCCTGATCAAACTGTTCGAGATGGAAGTGCCGGAGATCTACGACGGCACAGTCGTGATCAAGGGCGCGGTGCGCGAGCCGGGCGAGCGCGCCAAGATCGCGGTGATGTCGCGCGAGCGCGACGTCGACCCGGTTGGCGCCTGCGTCGGCATGAAGGGCTCGTGCGTGCAGTCGATCATCCGCGAGCTGCGCGGCGAGAAGATCGACATCATCCCCTGGAACGACGACATCATCACGTACGCGCAGAACGCGCTGGCGCCGGCGAAGATCGCGCGCGTGTCAGTCACGAGCGACGAGCCGGCCCACCGGCCGCACCTCGACGTCATTGTCGACAACGACCAGCTCTCGCTGGCCATCGGCAAGCGCGGCTTGAACGTTCGTCTCGCGGCAGAGCTGATCGGCGCGAAGATCGACATCAAGTCGGAGGAAGAGGTCAAGGGCGAGGTCGCCGACACGCTCACGCCGATGCTGCAGGAAGCGCTGGCCGAGGCGCTCGTCGCGACGAACGTGCACGACATCGAGAACATGCCGGCCGAGTGGGCCGACAAGCTCGAGGATGCCGGCTACGACGACCTCGACTCGGTGGTGAACGCGTCGATCGAGGATCTCACCGCGATTCCCGACGTCGACGAGAACACGGCGTGGCAGATGCTCGAACTCGCGCGTATGCACGAGCAGGTCGAAGAGGAGGAGGAGGAGGAGGAGGACGCCGGCGGGCCTGATGAGTTCATCGATCTAGCGGATGAATTTGAAGTCGAGAAGGACCCGGGCTAAGCCGGACGGAGCTGGCCAGTTTCCACCGCAGACGCCGAACACACGCGGGGAGACCGTACACGTGTCGACGCCACGACTGTCATCCGACGACCGTCATAACCATCCATGTCTCATCGAGAGACGCACCGGCACGTCACCTCATAGCGCGGCCAAATCTCGCCGGTATCCGGAGACGTGCTGAACACCGTACAGTCGTCGCGGTTGTAGCGGTACAGCCCGCCCATGAACGTGTGCTCGTACGCACCCTCCGGCTCGATCCAATCGCCTGCGTTTCCGACGAGATCGATCACGCCGTAGGGACTGGCGCCGCCCACGAATTCGCCGGACGGCCGAAGCGTCATGGGTTTCCCGACATCCGGCGGGAAGCCGGCATTGCCGTACGCGTCATTCCATCTGTCCCCCCACGGGAACCGCCGGCCGTCCGTCCCACGGGCGGCGAGCTCCCACTGCGCGCGCGTTGGGAGCCGCATGCCGCGCCCGGCGCAGTACGCCCGTGCTTCGTCGAGGCTCATGGGCGCGGGGCAGGTCGGACACGCGACATGGACGCGCGGGAGGAGCGCCGCGGCCTCCTCAGCCGGTGTCGTGCGTGCGATCGGACGCTCGGCCGCGTCGATGACGCTGAAGACGGCGCCGAGATCGCCGAGGAGCTTCGGGAGCTGCGTCATGCCGGTGGCCTCCACGCCCGCGGCGTTCTGAATATCGTGGAGGAGGACGGACCGATCGCGCTCGATCGCGCCGGAGGCGGCGGCGCGGAGCGCGACCGGGAGGTAGCGCTGCACGGTGACCGGGGCGATGTCGATCCAGTACGGCTGTCGATTGACGGTTAACGTGCGCGTTTCGTCCTTGAGCCACGGGCCTGCGGGGATGTAGGCCATGGTCGGATGGCGGAGGATCTCTTCCGCGGGCGGGAGGCGCAGGTCCGTGTTCTTTGCGCGCCACGCCCACCCCGGCTGATGATGCAGGTGAAAGTGGAGCGCGCGCGGTGCGCCGTCCGTGTAGCGCGCGGAGATGACGACGAGGAGATCCGCGGCGGGTTCCAGCACGCGGAACTGCGTCGATGCGCCGGCGTGGAAGCGTTCGAGCGGCACGCGCTGGTTTGTCGCAGGTTCAAGCCGTGCCACCTCGATCTGCACATCGGACGCGATGGTTGCGAGATCGCCGAGCGTGATGCGGATGCGCTCGTGCGTGCGGTAGTACGCGGCGGCGGCGATCACGGCGATCGCGGCGAGCGCGCCACCCGTGAGGAGCGCCGCGCGAAGCACGCGATGGGTCTTCCACGCCCCTGCGGCGGTGCCGGACCTGCCGGCGCGCGTGAGGACGAGGGGCGATCCGAGGCTCCAGTAGCTCACCTGTTGCGGCGGGAGGAGGCCCGGCGCGATCAAGCGCCGCCGAAGGTCCAGGGCGAGGGCCACGGCGTCGATGTCCGCGGGTTCGCGCGCGAGCGCGTCGCGAAGCGCGAGGGCAAACCGCGTCGCGCGATCGAGCGGGTATTCGAGCGCGCTCTCGTCGGCGGCCGACGCGAAGACGAACGTGCACCGATCGCCCACGGCGCCCGGCAGCGTCGCCGCGAGGGCGGCGGCGGCGCAGGTGTCGACGAAGCAGACGGCGCGCTGTTCACGGGCGACGACCCGGGCGATGGCGGCAAGCAATGCGTCACCGTCGAGGAGGCGCGTCTCGCCGGCACCGGTCGCGCGGACGGCGACGGTATAGCGGCCGTCCGCCGCGCGCCAGCCATGGCCGACCGCGTAGATCGCGGTGATGCCGTCCTGCGGTGCGAGCGCGTCGAACGCTGCGAGATCGCGGACGTGATCGACGGTCGCTGCCGGTGCGAGATAGGGCGTGAGCGCTTCACGTACTGTGGCAATGCTCGATGCGATGGTCGCGAGCGGGGCCAGATGGAGCGCGGGCGGCGCATCGCCGACGAGCTCAACCAGCACGAGACGTGCGATCGCGGGCACGCGGTCACCAGGTGAAGAACGCCCGGAGGGGCGGCACGGACCGACCATCGGCGCGCATCGCCCCGCCTTGGGCGGCCGCGACGGCGGGAACGGTCGTCACGAGCTTCTGGATGAGGAGCGGCGTCGCAGCACCCAGATGGAAGCAGAGCAGCGCGGAGGCGCTGCCGTTGATGTAGAGCGCGGGCATGAGGCCGCCCACCGCGACCATGCCGATCGTCCAGAGCCAGTATCCGGGCTTCTGCGCGAACGCGCTCGCCCCCTCGGGTTTCCGCGTGAGCATGTACCAGTGGAGGATCTCGGCGGCGATGCCGCCGGCAATCGCGAACGCCACCTGCTGCCAGAGTTCGTTGAGCGTCACCGCGTGCCTCCGCACAATGTGAATGGCCGTTAGTCGGCCAGTATAGGCGTCACGGATGCCGCCGTGGTGCGCATCGGCGGTGAAGCCAAGTGCCCGTCGATGCGCTCACGACAATCCGCACGGGCCGCGGTCCGTCCAGAGCGGATCTGGAACGAGTTTCCGCACGAGCGGCGCGATGAGTTGCTGGAGACTCCTATCGTGGCGGGCATCGGCCGCGACGTGCAGGATGCGAATGGAGCGAAGGATGGTGTCGGGATGCGTGCCACCGCCTCGAAAGTCATACGGATCGGTCTTCGTGTAATCGAAGATGAGGCCCACGCCGGCGGGGCGATCCGGCTCGGCGCGGCGGAAGTGCGCGTTGATGACATCGATCGCGAACGACTCGAACGCGATTTGCTCCGCGAGCGGCACCGCGCGCTCGAAAGTGTGGACCATCCAGCAGTCCGCCGCGTACTCGCGCCGCTGCTGCGCGAGGTCGCGCGCGCGGTGGAGGTCGGTTCGTGGATCCGTGTGAAAGCCCGCGGTGGCGGTCGCAATGTGGCCGAGCTCGTGCCCGAGAATCCACCGCGCGAAGGCGAGTCGCTGCTCCTCGGTCGCTGGCACATCGAGGAGCACGTCCGGCCGCTTCACGAGAACGGCCCCGTCGCACACGACCGTGCGGCCGGCGGCACTCGTGTAGCAGTTGTCGTGGACGTAGCGCGCCGCAGCGTCGTTACGCGCGAGCGCCTCCCAATCCGTGGCCGGATCAACGAAGATGATCGCAATCTCGTCGTCGGCCGGTCGGCGGTTGAAGACGATGGGCCGGTGCATGCCGACGCGCGCAAACCGTGTGACGTCGGCTTGCAGCGCCGTGGAGGGCGGCACGGTGCGCGCGTGCGCGAGGACGGTTGCCGCGAGGTCGCGGCGGCAGGCGATCGCGAGCAGGAGAAGCGCGAGCGCTGCGCCGCGGATTACTCGGAAGGGAACCATTCGGAGAAGAAGGGCCGCTCTTGCGCGGCTGGGGGGAACATGCCCTGTCCCTGGGGCTTCGTCGCTGCGGCGCCCGCCGTGTTCGCGCCGACAGCGATCGAGAAGATGATCAGCGAGTTGATGACGTAGAGCACGACCCGCTGGAGGAGGCGCGTCGCGGTGTCGCTGAAGACGAGTGACCCAATGAGGAAACTCAGCACGAGCGCGATCCAGCGGCTCGGCATTGCGAACTGCGCGTGCAGCGCATTCGTGATGAGCATCGCGACGAGACCGGCGACCCCCGGCGTTAGCATCGACTTGGCGTTCAGGAACTCCTTCACGTCCATCGATCGGCTCCCTCAGTGCGGCTGAATAAGAGGATTGTACGGCGATGGGCTTTCGCACGGCGTGGCGTCGCCCACGTGGGAATGAAGACATGCGCGCTCCCCGGTCGCGGGCAGATCCAGGCAGCCACGCTCGCCGACGCGTTTCCACCGATAGATCCGCAGGGTCGTTCGGGCGGCCACCGCGGCCCGCGCACCGCTACCCCAATCCCGTTTCCGTTGTCACGCGGTTGCCGCCCACGTGTCGACGTGGGGGTAGGGAAGCACCCGCACGTGTCACTCCACCAGTAACGCCACGCCACACAACCGGAGGTCATTGATGCGCACTCGCACCGCTCTGCTCCTCAGCCTGTTCGCGACCGTCGCCGCGGCGCAGCAGCTCCCGCACCCGGACCACGTCGTGGTCGTCGTCATGGAGAACAAGAAGGACACGGACGTCATCGGCTCGCCCAACGCGCCGTACATCAACACGAAGCTCATCCCGCTCGGGACAGTGCTCACGAAGGCGTACGCGCTCCACCACCCGAGCCAGCCGAACTACCTCGAACTCTTCGCCGGCGCACCGCTCAGCGTCTGCACGGATGCCTGCTTCGCGCAGAAGACCGCGCCGAACCTCGCGGCGCAGCTCCGCGCGAGTACGGACCCGAAGCACAACACGTTCGTCGGCTACGCGGAGCACTTCCACCCGCAGTGCCAGAACACGCCGACTGCCGACCAGTACGCGCAGAAGCACTGTCCCTGGCGCGACTTCACGAACGTGCCCGCAAGCGTGAGCAAGGACTTCAGCGCCTTCCCGACGAACTTTGACCAGCTCCCGGCGGTGGCGTTCGTCATCCCCGATCTCTTCGGCGATATGCACAGCGTCGATCCGAACGACCAGGCGAACGCGCAGATCCTCGCGGCGCATCACGGGCAGCTCACGGACGCGGAGGAAATCCCCCTCGAGGTGAAGCAAGGCGATACGTGGCTCAAGACTCACATGGACCGCTACGCGCGCTGGGCGGGCGATCACAACAGCCTCCTCATCGTCACGTGGGACGAGGACAGCGCGCCGCACCCGCACGTCTCGAGCTGCGCGAACGGCATCACGACGCACCCGCCCGCGAACCGCATCCCGACGATCTTCGTCGGCGCGCACGTCCACCGCGGCCACCCCGGCACGCGGCAGGTGACGCACCACGACCTCCTCCGCACGATCCTCGATATGGAAGGGCTGCCACCGTTCGCGGGCGCAGTGACGGCGACGCCCATCACGGACATCTGGCAGTAGGCGTCCGCCCCGGCGCCTTTTAGGAGCTCCCGCCATGAGTGAGCACACCGAACGAGCGAGTGTGATTCGCAGGTCGCCGGAGGGGAGGAGTCGTGGTCGAAAGAACTGCCCGCGGGCGTGCCGGCTAGTCGTTCTCACGCAGATTCTGCGCGAGGATCCACCCTTGCACGCCCGCAGCGGTCTCGACGTGGACGTAGTTGTTCCGCGCGTCGGGGGAGAGGAGCGTCACGACGGCGCCGCGCCGCACGTGCGCGCGGACCTGCGATGCATCTGACGGAGAGCGTCGCACGTTGCTGGACCGGAGGACGGTCGCGGTCGGCGGCCCGGCGGCAGCCCCCACCGCCGCCGCGGGCGCTGCCGGGAACGAGATCGCGAGCACTGGGTGCATCTCGAACTGGTTCGGCGCGGCGCCCCGCTGGCCGTGGTCGAAATCGAAGTACCCGACGCCCGTGAGCGTCACCGGCACGTTCGCCGGCGTGAAGCTACTGGTCGCGGTGAACTTCGCGTCGAACGCCGCCCGCGCGTCGTGGATCGCGTCGTGGAACGGGCTCGCGTTCCCGACGCACACGGGGTTCGGGATCTCCGCGATGAACGTGCGGCCGCTCGCGTCCTTGATGACGAGGTGATAGTCGCTGTCGCCGGAGTCGGGGTCGTTCTCCCACTTGAACTCGCGGAGCGTCGCCGTGAGGTCGAAGACGGTCTTCTCGGTGGTATTCGCACGGTTGTTCCGCGGCTTCGACGCCGGCTCGGCGAGCGAGCGGAGCTGCGCGACCGTCCTGGTAACCGCCGCCGCGGGGTCGACCTGACCGGCGTCGGCGTCGGTGCCGGTCTTCACCGGCCAGCGCTCCCTGCCGCAGCGAACCTGGCCGTCAACGGTTCCCACCGCGAGCAGGAGCGCAAGGACGCCAAGCAGGAGACGCACGTGGAGCAGTCGCATGAAGACCTCCCTCGCAGACGAATTGATGTGTGCTAGCTAATCTACTCCTCTTGCGCACGCTCGCGCTAAGAACGATCTGGAAACGCAGCAGGAACTGCGCTGCCCGCGTCCGTCCGAGAGCGACATGCCGCACGACTCGTGCTGGCGCGCCACATGGGTGGTACTCACACCCCGAAACGTAACCGTTTTTGAGAGAGCTGGGCAGCCGTCAGCGCCCAGGAGGTGCAATCGCCTTCAAGCGGCGCATAAAAGGTGCAGCCGGTCTTTTTGTCGGGTCACGGCGATCTGCTGCGCGTGTCGCTCGATCAGGTTCGCCATCGGCTGACGACACCGCTCAACCGCGCCGCCAACTTTCTTCCTTGGTCTCGGCTACGCCGAGGTAGGAAATCGGCTCGCCCGGTCACTCCTCTAGTGAGGTAGTCCTTCGGGTATGTCCGAGCGAGATACGAAGAGCTTTCGCGCGCTGATCGTCGGCGCCGGTGCGTGCCACTGGCTCATCGTCGCGATCCTGACGCTCGGCGGCTTGGTCATTGCCGAATTGCCGCTCCTCCCACGCGTCCGCGACCGGGTGTACATGTGGCTGCAGTGGGAGGTCTATCGACCGGAGAAGCGCGTCATCGTCGTCGCGATTGATGACGCGGAATTCTGGCACGGCGACCCAGCGGGGGCGAAACCGCTGAATCGCCGGTATCTCGCGGATCTCCTGCGGCGCATCGCGACGGCGGATCCGGACGTGCTCGCGCTCGACGTTGGGCTCCTGAGTTTAGCGACGAACCCTGATGCGATCGAGATCCCGAAGCACCTCGATGACACGCGGGTACTCCTCGCGACGATCGACGGTATCGCGGCACGGTGTCCGGTCGTGTTGCCGAAGACGATCGCGAACGCCCGTGCACCGTTCCATCCTCTGCATGACGTGTATGACACGTTCCCGTTTTCCCAGAAAGAGAACGTGACCTACGGACACACGAGCGCGGCGGAAGACATCCGGCAGATTCCAACGCGGGTGCCGCTAGATAACAAGGAGTTGCTTGATTCGTTCGCGTTAGCGGTGTTCCGCGCGACAACCCGGGACGAGGTACCACCCGCCTACGATGACCCCGCCCACGCCTGGCCCTACGCGAGCTTCTTGCCCAGCGAAGCATTTGCGCCCCGCTCGAACGGCGCAGCCCCTGTGGCGCTCCTCACCCCTCAAGCCATCCGTACAGCCACGCCGCCGCAGCTTCGAAAATGGCTGCGTGGCCACATCGTGCTCGTCGGCGGCGTCTGGCACGACGCGCCGCCGCCGGCGAGCGATCGGTACGTTGACGGTAGGCTGACGCCGCGCGGCTGGATGCCCGGCGTGATCACCCACGCCAACTACGTCCAGTCGTTGCTGTGGCGGCCGATGTTTCCCCTCGGCGAGGGCTGGCGCATCGGGATCGAGATCCTGCTCTCGCTCGGCATCTCCGTCATCTTCCTACGGGCGCACGGCTGGAAGCGCGCGCGTCTCATCGCCATCACGATCGCAGGCGTGATCGTGTTGACGTGGTTTTTCCGCACGGCGATCGGGGTGTTTTTCGACTTGGTGATTCCTGTGACATTCCTCGGCATCCACGTGCTCGCCGAGGAACTCGACGAGCAGGTCCAATTCGTCCCGCGTCGTCCCATTCCCCACGGACGCCGGATACTGACGATTTCGTTGGCTGCCGCCGCGACGCTCCTCGGCGTGACGGTCGTGATCCAGGAGCGCGCGCGGATCCATCACCAACTCGCGACCGGGCAGCGCCTGCAAGTTGCCGAGCTCACGCCCACGTCCGTGAGCCCGATGGGGCCGGGAGCGAGCGGCAGGGAGATCCGCGTGGCGGTCACCCCGCCTGCTCCCATCGGGGATGACCGCGTCGTGTCCCAGTCGGCGCACGAGGCGCGCGTGGACCGATTGCCCCGCGATCAGTCAGTTCCGGAAGCGGAGCGGGTGGCTACCTTTCCTCGCGAACGCAAGGAGCAGAAACGCGATGCTGCACCCTCGCCGCAGTCGAATCACTTTGCGTCTACAGGTGCCGTGGACATGGCGTGGCCGCCAGGTTTGAGCGTCCACCGCCGCACGGGCGCGCCGTTCACGCTGAGAGCGCCGCAGGAGAGTGCCGGATCGGGGAATTGCGGTGCGACCGCACGATCGATCACGCTGCGGGAACCGCAGCAGCTCGCGCCCTTCACCGACCGCACGTTCCTACCGTCGCTCTGCGTCCCGTCGCTCGCGGACGTGCTGTCCGACCGAACCAGGGATGGGAACTTTATGGTGCGGCCTGCGCTGCCGGACTTTGGGAATCTCCTGTGGTCGTATGCGGAGCAGGCGAGATTCCCATCGATGCCCGAGCAGGCATTTGCTGGCTACGCTGCGTTCCGCGGGCAATCGCCCCGCGACAACCTCGGATCGTGGGTTGGTGCGGTTGGCACAGCAACAACACCGCTGCCGGGGGATACGCGTTCCGACGCATCCCACCCGATGCTGTCCTCAAGCGACGAGGAGCACACGGCGTACGCCTCGTCGTCGGCGCAGTCGAGGAGTACTGCAGAAGAAACGGCGTTGAGCCGCGAGCGGAGTCTCGCGGCGAAGAAGAAGATGGTGACGCCCCAGGCATGGTCCTCCCAACACGACGACGAGAAGAAGAAAGCCCGAAGCGGCGCAGTCGAGAAGTTTGCCCCGGCTCCACTGGCCTCCTCAACCGTGTTCCAAACCTGGACACGGACGGATGACCCGTGCGCGAGCGTGCGGCCCGTAGCACTCGATCGCCTTGCCCAGCAACTGCCGAATCAGGCGCGCATCGCGCTTCAGGTCCGCGCAACAAACGCCACCCTCGTAGCCACGCTGCCGCAAGCGGCATTCGATGCTCAGCAGATGCTGACGTCTGCCGGTTCGGAGGCGGTTCACCCGCTCTTCACGGCGCTGGCCGCCAACCGATGTTTGCACGTAAAGATCACCGTGCAGTACTCGATGGGAGACGGCGACGCCGCGCGCGCCCGCGCGGTGGAGCGCGGCCGCGCGCTTGAGGATCGTCTAGTTGCCGCCGGCGTGCCCGCCGGTCGGATTGATCACGGCTACGTCATGGTCGTGACGGCAACCGCGGAGTCAGACGCGACGACCGTGACGCTGGCGGTTGCGAATTCGCACGCGGCGCGGCAAAACTAACGCTCGATAAGCGGGAGAAACCGAATAATAGCGTTCAGGCTCAGGCGCCGCGCATGTCGCGCGGCAGCCGGGTGGCCGAAGGCGGAAAGTCAAAGAATCCGGAGTGCCTTCGTGTTCCGGGATCGCAGATGCTCCCCACCGCAGACTTCCTTGTTTCGGGCGAAACCGAGGTGGGGAAATGCGGGTTTGCATCACTCCCTTAATCAGGAGGTCAGCGTCATGCGCAGAACAGTGGCGATCCTCACGGCGGCCGTGATCGTTCTCAGCACGGCATGCGGCAATCCGACGTTTCCCTGCGGCACCTTCCTCTTTCAGGGCACTGGCCACACCAATGGTGGAGTAAACGTCTTCGTCCATTTCGACTTTGACCCAGCGACGTGCGGCGCCACCTGCACGTGCAACTCGGTGGTGTATATCCAGATAGTTCGCGTCATTGATCGCGATACCGGCGATTTTCTTGCTCCGGGACCGGAGCAGAAGAACCGCATCGTCACCGGCGATACGGACGCGACACAGAACGGCTGGGCCGTCGATCGCATCGATGGAAGAACCTGGGGCTACTACGGTCGCAACAATGACGGCACGTTTGCGCTCGTCGTTCCAGGGAGCAACACTACCGACGCACGGCTCGAAGACGGGCCCCGAGGCTGGGACGAGGGCACGTGGTTCGACGCTGTCAGCGTGCCCGTCTGCATCGACACGGCCGCCGCCTGCAATAACGCGCTGCTCGGTTATCAATACTGGCTATTCATTGCCGCGGCCACCGGCACGCCGACGGGCGATCCCTTCAACGAAGTGGGCGTGACGTGGATGCAGGATGCGTTCGACAAGGCAGTGATCGAATGGAACAACGACGCGCCTGGCCTTGGCAAGCACTCCTTGCCGGCGATGACGCGGCTCTAGCGGAGGCCGTTATGAAAACGCGATTCGTGATCGGTATTCTCACTGCGGCGACGCTACTGTGCGGATGTCCGAAGCGCTCCGCCGGCCAGACAGGGAGAACTTCGAGCCGTGCGCCGATGCAGGTGACAGAGAAAAGTGAGATCGTGAAAAAACGCACGGAAGTACTGGAGAACGCTGCGAAAAAGCGATCGGAGCGGCACGCGAGACTGAAAGCGATGGAGCCCGCGCAGCTTGCGGCGGAATTGGTGGCCGACTCTGCGAAGGGGCGCGAACCGTTTAACTCGAGCGCATTCGCGGAGACCGTGTCGCGTGGCGAGGCGGCCGTCCCGGCGCTCGCGCAGTCCATCACCCCCGACCGCAAGTCGCTTCTCGCGCTTCTCGCGTTGCGCAGGAGTCGCGGTGCAGCGCAGCGCGTGCCGCAGGCTGTGCGCGTGACCATCCTCATCGATGCGTTGCGCAGCTCGCGGTACTTCAACACCTGGGGAATGCCGCATCTGGAATGGTTCGAGGCGGCGCAGGCGATCATCGCCGAAGGGCAGGCCGCGGAGAAACCGCTGGTGGAGTTGCTGAGCGACACGCGCGAAGCGCCGATGTGGGGCAGCGAGTATTCCAACGAATACGCGCGCTACAAGTATCGCGTTCGCGACTATGCGTGGGCGTTGTTAGCTGCCATTCGCCAGCAGAAGGTGACGGTCCCGATGAATCCTGCAGAGCGGGACGCGCTCATCGAACGAATGCGCGCCTCGCCCCCGCGGTAACTCGTGACTTCAGGCGACGGCGACATCACTTGCTTCATGCAACACGCTCATTTCAACTCGCGAACGCGAGAACAGCACACGCCTTCGTCAAGCGGAACTCACGTCTCGTCATGCCCCGGAGGTGTGCGTGTTTGCTGTCGGGATGGCGGAGTTTAGCTGCTCCGCACGCAGTCCTCGAACCCATTCCCACTACCGAAAGCCGTCTCGCGCGTTCGTGATGACGCGGACGCTCGGCGCCGATGGCAACGTTCACAGCGAACTTCACGCAGCACGCGCCGCAAGCCCGCTCACGTCCGAGATCGACACCTCACCGTAGGATCTCGTCGACAACGTGGTTCTGAATGCGGTCACTAGAGAGGGACGGGTTTAGAGCTACGCACCACGCTTCTCGCCGATCGCTCGCCGACGCCGTTAGACACTTGCGGGAATGTCGGAGAGGGAGCGGCAGTTCCGGCCATTAGTTCAAATAACAATTCCAGCCACACAACCACCGACGCACCCGAAGAAAGGACCCACGCATGCGCCGCTGTCTCTTCGCTGTGAGCTTCGTCTTGTGTCTTGCCCCGGCGTTGCTCGCCGCGCGTATCGAACGCCCCGACATTCCGACGGACCCGGACGCGCTCTTTGCGCTCGCCAACCGCGTCGTGACGGCGGCGAACGCGCGGCTCGTGAACGGCCCGCAGGGTCCGTCCGTGATCGGAGCGGACGTGCACCTCGCCGTGGAGCCGCTCCTCCTCACGCTCGATGCCCGCCGCGACGCACTTACCACGCACGGGCTGGCCTACACCGCCGCACAGACGGAGGTCACGCTCGTTAGTACCGAGCGGTCCGCGCGCAGTGCGCGCCTGCGCGTCCTCGAGCGGACAACGTTCGCGCTCCACAGCGATGCCGCCGGCGCACCGCCGGAAACGATCGTCGAACGCGAGCACGTGATTGACTGCGCGCGGACACCGCACGGCTGGATCGCCGTCGCGGATACCATCCAAGACGATGATGCGCTCGCGCCGGCGTCGGATCCCAGTGTCGACCCCCACGTCGTCGTGCCGGCGATCGCCGTGGACGATTCCGTCATGCACGACGACGCCAGCGTCGCGACGCGTCGATCGGGTTGGCCCGTGCAGGCGCTCGGCCGCACGTATGACCGCAGCGCCGTCGCATGGTACGCGCGTCGGTGGGTCGGTACGATCGACAGCATGTCAACGAGCGGCTACAACCCGAACTACGTCGCGTACTACCAGCACGATTGTTCAAACTTCGCGTCACAGTCCATCGCGTGGGGCGGGTTCCCACAGGTGAAGGGCTTCTACTGGCTCGCCTCGTCGTGGTGGTACGACACCTGGGCGTGGCCGCGGATCCACACGGATTCCTGGTCGATCGCGAATACACTCAAGGCGTTCTTCGCGCAGTCCTCGCGCGTCACGCTCCTGTCGTCGATCCGTGATCTCCGCGTCGGCGACGTGCTTCAGGCAGACTGGGAGGGCGACGGGTGGGTCGACCACTCGGCGATCGTGACGGGCCGCGACAGTAATGGCAACATCTGGCTCACGTACCATAGCTACAACAAGAAGGACATTCCCTTCTGGGACTTCGATGCCGCAGCGAAGAGCCGGAACAAGAACGTCAAGTACTACCGCTGGCACCTGGCGGACGCGTTCTAGCGCGCGTCCCTGGCTGCGGCGCGCACACCGCATTGCGGCGCTCGCGCTCTTGCCTATCGCGCTCAGCTGCGCGCCTGCGAGCGCGCGGGGGGGCGCGTCGGAGCGCGAGGTGCTCGAGCGCTTCGTGGGAGCGATCCAGCGGCGCGATGGTGCGGCGCTCCAGGCGCTCGTGCGACCGGGCAACGCCGCGGACACGGAGATCGCAGCGCTCCTCGCGCGGAGCGGCGGGTGCTCGCTCACGGACGGCACGGCCCGTGTGGAGTACTCGCTGCTCCTCACGCCGAACACTTCGAGCGCAGTCGTCCGGGGGACGTGCGACGGCGCGCACCCACGGGCCGTCATTGAGGAGCACCTCGCGCTGCAGCGGCTCGACGACCGCTGGTACCTCGTGCTCGGCGCGCGGGAGCGCTGAACCACGTCCCGTGCGATCGGTCGCGGGTCGGGTGGCAGGTGCAGCAGCGCCGAGAACCGGGCCACAGATCCGGCCCCGTACGTCTCGTCAGCGCGACAGCGTCGAATTTTCGGGTGCTGGTCTTACGGCTGAACGGGATTCTCGAGCGGCTGGCTGTGCAACCACGTGGGTGGCTGCCAGCCGCTGATCGCTCCGTGGAACGCGTCCTCGACCGACCAGAGTGCGCCCTCCACCCAGCCCTGCAACAACGAGTAGCCTTCGCCGACGACCATGATTGCGCCTGTTCCGTCGTTGCCGTTGACGAGATTGCAGATCTGGGGGTACGCGTCGCGCACCTTTACGCCGACGTTCCAGAAGTTCACACCGCCCGCGTAGGGTAAGGTCGCCCAGTCCATCGCAGCGCCACCGATCGGATCGGGGAGCGACCCTTGTACGGTCGCGCCGTAGAGCGTTGCGAACTGCTGGTGGACGGTGCTGAAGAGCGGGTGATCGTTCAGGGACGTGCCGTCTCCGACGCGCCACGCGACGTTGCCGGTACCGAGGCTCTCCGTTCCGCTAATCGCAGAAACGTCAGAGAACAGGTCGGTGTCGATGTTTGCGTTCGGCTCCTGCGTCATCAGGCCGGCCCAATAGCCAGCCTTCAGCCCATCGGAGTACGACGCCTGCAGCAGCACGTAGTACTCGCCAGTGGGTGACGTGCCGGCGGGCGGATACATGCCGAAGTTGTAGATCTGGCGCATGGGGAAATCGGTCGTGAAGCGCGTGTATTGCGGCCAGACCGAGCTTTGTGCGGTGAGCGCCTGATAGAGGGAATCCGCCGGCGTGACCTGGTAGACGAGAAAGATTTTGAACAGCGGGACGGGCTGCGCCTGTGACAGCAGATCGGCGAACGGAGCGAGCGGGTTGTCGAGCGGCACGTTGGCAAGCATCTGCAGCACGCGCGGCGTGACGGCGAAGATGACGTTATCGGTCGTGATCGTTTGGAGGCCGTCGGGGGTAGAGACAGTGACGAGGTAGCCGCCGCCGAGCTTCGACACCGAGATCACTGACGAATTGAATTGCACCATCTCCGGTGGGAGTTGTGCGGCCAGTGCGTCGGGAAGTGTTTCGTAGCCGCTCTGGAGCGCGTAGTAGACCGGATCGGTTGCGAAATCCGCCGCCATGTCGATCACGGCGGAGGTGGCGTTCCAGTTCGCGGGCACCGTGTCGTAGGCGCCCGCATCCGTAAACAGTTCGTAGCCCTCGTTGGAGAGTTCGGTCGGCGCATACTGCCCGTTCGTCACGACGAGGTTCCAGAACCCCTGGATATCGAGCGGCGAGATCTCGAGGATCTGATTCACCATGTCCCGTAGCGTGACGTTTCCGCCGGCGTCGGGGAACGTGACGCCCCGCAGCGCGCCCTTCGTCAGGACGGAGTCCATCAGCGTGCCCGGTCCGGCGTTCGCGGCGGTGAGCTGCTGCTGCTCTTGCGGCGCGAGCTTGTACACAGTCTGCTGCGCCCAGTTCGTCGCTTGCACGGCTTGCGTTCGCAGGTAGTGCCAGTTCGACGGGCTGTCGGCCGGAAACGGGACGTAGGGAAGGTTCAGGTGCGTGGCAAGCCATCCAACGTAGAGGTGGAAGTTCAGAAACCGCATCCCGCCGAGCTCGGCGCGCAGGCCCGAGTCCGACGGGAGTTGCCCGGACTCGCCGAAGTTCTCGAGCGGCCAGGTGTACAGCCGTCCGCCGGTCCGCGCCGATCCCTCAAGAACCGTCAGCTGTTTCGGGTCGACGGTGTTCGTATCCACCGTCAGACGCCAAGCCGCATACAAACCTGCAACGCCGCCGCCGATCACGACATAGGAAAAGTCGCTCACGTTGCCTCCGCTGAATTGTCGATCGAACCCGCCCGGAGATTAGCACAGAATGACGGAACGTGAGAAGGATGGCGTAACGTAAGGATGCATGCGTTCGCCCGGCGATTGTGTAGCGCCCTCGAACGAAGCGCTGGCCGCTGGATGGCGTCGGGTGCGGCTGGAGAGGCGAAGGAGATTGCAGTCGCTCAGCGCCTCTTTACGGTTTGTGCGCGTTTCTGGGTACCTGCGCGGGCGTCGTCCTCAATACCCCACGGCGCCGCGTGATACCCGGGGAGTTCGCGGATGAGCCGGTGCCGGAGCGCCGCGCAGAGCGCACGGGCTTCGGACCTCGGCCACCCCGCGTACTCACAGGACTGGTACTCGTAGCAGTCGATCGCCTTGAGGAGCTCGACCGGCGAGAACGCGGCCGGCGGGAGGTACAGGTACATCTGCGGGCGGACGCGTGCACCCGGCAGTAGCTTGTCGGCTTTATGCGCGTATCGGGACGCCACGCTCGCGACGCACGTGGCGAGGAGGAGTCGTCCGGTCGCCTGCGGGTCGCTGCACGTTTTCCATCGACCGGCGATGACGTACGAGAGACCATCCGGGAAAAGGTTGCTGCTCCGCGTGGCGGCGTGCGCGAGCGCGTCGATGTGGTGCGCGGAGACGATCCATGCAGACATAGCGGGTGGGGGTAGCTGATTTGAGAAAGAACGGCGTTGAGCCGGCGGGGCCCGAGGACCTGCGCCGGGTGCAATCTCACTTCGCGGAGGGAGTGTCTCCCGACACGTCCGCCGGGGATCGGAACGGGTCGGAACGCCATCCAGCGCACGGCTGGCCACGACGGAAACCCAGCCGGAAGAGGAGGGCGAGTACGAGCGCTCCGCCGACCCGCGCTCCGTTCTGAACCCGGGGGGTAGGAAAGTCCGTCGCGGAGTCACCCCTCCATCAGGAGGTTACTCATGCGACGCAATGTAGCCATGACCACGGTTCTGATGCTGCTCACGGCGGCGCTCCTCGCGCAGACCGTCCGACCCGTCGATCCGTATGCGGCGTTTCCCCACGGCACCACGTTTTGGGCGAATGAGCGGGGCTCGACGATCCGCCTCGAGAACGCCGGTGGCGGCAAGCTCTCGGGGTTCTTCACCACGTCCGTCGGATGCGGGAAGGGGACGAAGAAGCCGCTGGTCGGGTTCTACAACGGTAACAGTGTCGGCTTCGTCGTCGACTTCGGGAAGGATTGCCCCTCCACCACGTCCTGGAACGGCACCTTCTGGTCAGGTACACCGAATCGCATGAAGACGCTGTGGTACCTCACCAGCGGAGGCGTGCCGGCGTGGAATTCAACCAATGCCGGTGCCGACAACTTTACGCAAATCCAGCCGGCGCAAGCACCCGTGGAGTTGAAGTAGCACTGCCTACTCAGCCAGCCAGCGCTGTCGGCTCCGGCGGGATCGTTATCCTTACTAGATTTCACGGAGTTCGGCCAGAATTTCACCGAAAGGCGAACAACGATGTCGTTGACGACGGAGGATCTGCTCAAACTCCTCGTGACCAACTGCCCGCGAGATGTTGCCCGCATCGGGCAGGAGAACGTCAGGATGGTCGTTGAGGACTATGGACGCTCTTCGGGGCCGCCGAATCTGACGAATCGTGCTCCATCGCGCCAGTCGATCTCCGCGTCGTCCCACCAGCTCGTGAACGTTCCTGGTCGTACGAAATCGCCTGCGAACGCCGCCTCAACCATGTTGACGCCATGTGGGGTAATGCTCCAGAACCTCGGGACGAATCTCTTCCCGCGCACCGGAAAAGGACGAGCGGGGAGAACCCATCCCTTTCTGACCGCATCCCACAGGGCGCTCGTCTCGTTCGAAATGGATGGAGAGAAAACGTGCTCCTCCGTCTGAAGTTCCTGGAGCACTCTCGTTGAGATCTTGGGCGCCATGAACGTCCGTTGCAGTACGTACAGCGCGACGTGCAGCGATACCGTGCGCCGCTCGTTCGTTGCCCTTCGATCTCCGCCCGCCAGGGCTCGCGCGCCGCTTGCGGACCATCCCGCGACCGGCTACGAATGAGAGGGGCAGAAATGGCTTCTCCGTGCGATCTCCCAGCAGACCCCCGCTGACCGCACCTTCGGATGTGCGCAGGAGGTCAGTGGCACCGACCGCCAGGGCAGGTACTGCATGGTTCGGGGCGTTCAGATGGGGACTCCGTGGAGCCGAGGGGGAGTCGACCCCCTTGCTCCCCTGCGTGCAGAGTAGGCGTATCTCGACGGCCTACGTGCCCGTGTGGTACACCGAAAGGGCTCCCGAGCGTCCTTTCGCAGCCGTCCTCGTGGAAGGGGAGAAGGCACAAACCTGGTGCCCCAATCCGGGTCGCGAAACGGTCGGAGAGCGCATCCAGACGCGGTGGGTGTAGCTCAGCTGGTTAGAGCGCCAGGTTGTGGCCCTGGAGGTCTGCGATGCGAATCAACATACTTTTGTTGCCAGGAGCCCGCACGGCGCGCAGACTCCCAACGCCGCCCCATCCTTCCATGCCCCGTACACGTTCCGCACCGAAGAGCCGCCGACTTTGTCCTTGCGGCGGAACAACCGCGCGCCTCTTCGAGAGCCGCGATGGGAGGATGTTCGTCCTCATCTGCACGCGGTGCGGCTACGCCGTCCTCCCCGCCGCGTCGTACTGCATCATCCCAGCGTCGCCACCACCGCGACGCCTACGGCGGACCTCGACGTAAGATTTGAGACGGCGGACCCCGAAGGGAGAGGCTGCTTGTCACGCGGAAGGCCACGAGTACATCGCGCCGCTCCTCGTCCTCACAAGCGCGGAGGACGCGGCGATGCCGTTCGGCGTGCTGCACGACCGCATCTGCGACGCCCCGCGGGGCCACCGCCCACTGCTCACCTTCGCGAGTACATTCCATTCGACGCTACTGGTCTGGAGGCACCGGCTGGCGAGCTTCGAGGAGGCGGTGCGCACGCGACTACGGGACGAACGCGACGTGCCGTGGAACGCGCTGCAGCGGGCGTTTAATGAATCGCGGTGCGACATGAAAGCCATCGAATTTCAGAAGGTTATCTACGTCGCGCGATTCGATTTGCATCGTACGATCTGCCGCGTATCTTCGAAACGATCCTTCCGATCTGGACGAAGCGCGCACACTGATTGCGTCGTCGCGCCCCTCGTGCTGAAAACGCCGCATCTGGAAGCCATTTCTTTCCCTTCTCGGGGTCGGGGGGTGCCTTCCAAGCTGACTACGCGGGTTCGATTCCCGTCTCCCGCTCGCAAACGGCGTCTGTAAGCCGCGCCTCGCGCACGCTGACCATTCCCGCCTCGGGGCCGGAGTGCATCAGCGTCGTGCGCGCAGATCTCGTCGCGTCGCAGAAGCGGATGCACGCGACGAACCGCATCCGTACGCCATCCTTTACCTTTCACTCCCATGCGGTCCTCCAATTCTCATACTCGATCAGCCTCCGCGGTCCCTATCCCTCCACCGGTCGCGGGTACGCGCCCGATGGACCTCCCACGCGTGCCGCTCCCCGACGAGGACGTCGCGGAGATGCTCGCAGCACTCACGCGCCGCTTCGATGACTTCGTCGCGCGCGCCGCCGTCCGGCGCAGTCCCCACACGATTCGCTGGTACCGCGCCGCGTTCGCGCGCTACCGGCGGTACCTCGCCGGTGCGGGCGCGACCCCGGCGACGGTCCGCGCGCGGCTACTCGACCTCGACGGCTGGGTCGACTGGAACCTCACGAACGGCGTGTCGCACATCGCGACGAACACGTACTGGCGCGCGCTCCGGCCGTTCTTCAATGACTGGGAGGCTACCGACGGCGCGCCGAACCCGTACCGCACGCACAGAGCGCCGCGGTTCAACCCCGCGCCGCCGAAGGCGCTCTCGCGCGAGCACTGCGCGCGCATCCTCCTCACGGCGGCGAACTACCCGCGGTGGGACACGTTCCAGCGCGCCCGCGCAGCCGCGGTCCTCGGCGTCATGCTGTACGCGGGCCTGCGGCGCGGAGAAGCTCTGGGCCTGCTGAACGGTGACGTGAACTTCGAGCACGGCGAGCTCCGCGTCGCCCGCGGCAAGGGCGCGTTCGGCGGCAAGACGCGGTTCGTCCCGATGAACGCCGACCTCCTCCGCCTCGTGCGCGCGTACCAGCGGGAGCGCGAGCGCCGCGGACTCGACGGCGCGCCCGAGTTCTTCGTGTCCACGCGGAGCCGCGCCGGTTTGTCAGGGTCCGGCCTCCACCTCATCGTCCGCGCGGTGGTACGCGGCTCCGGCGTGGCGTTCTCGCCGCACGCGCTGCGGCACTCGTTCGTGACGCACCTGCTGCGGGCCGGCGTGCCGCTGTACATGGCGCGCGACCTCGCGGGCCACAGCCACATCGAGACGACGCTCATCTACACGAAGGTCTTCCCGAAGGACCGGCACGACAGCGTGCGGAAGCTCTCGTTCGAGTGACGGCTGCTGCGCGCAGCGTCAGAGGCCGAGCCGCAGCCGATCCGCCGCCTGCTGCGCTTCGCCGTCGACCACGTGCGAGTAGCGGAGGAGCATCCGGAGGTCCGCGTGACCCAGGAGTTCCATCGCGAGGCGATCCGGCACCCCCGCTTGCCGGAGGAGCGTCGCGTAGGAGTGGCGGAGCATATGCGGCGCGACGTGGACGCCCGATCGCGCGGAGACGAGCCCGCAGATGCGGTTGATCGTGTTCGCGGAGACGCCGCGGTCAGCCGTCGTCGAGACGATGAACTCTGGTGCGCGTCGCGTGCGCGTGTACGCGCGGCGGGCGTCGCTGTACGCCGCGAGGAGCGTGCGGAGCTGTGGTGGCATGTACGCGACGCGATCACGGCCTCCGTCCGGCCCCTTCGCCTCCCGTACCAGCAACGTGCCGGCCACGAGGTTCACATCACCGACGCGCAGGCGGATGACCTCCCCGCGTCGAAGGCCAGCGAGCAGCATGAGCGCCACGACCGCGGTGTTGCGGTGCCGTTCGAACTCCGTTCGCCACTGGAAGTGCTGGACGTACGTCAACACGCGCTCAGCCGCATCTCGCGGGAGGAAGCGCGGCTGCAGACGACCGACCGTCGGAGCCCGCACGAAGGACGTCGGATTCGTGACGCCAGACGCGCGCGTGAGCCAGCGGCACGCAGTCGCGAGCCCGCGCCAGTACGCACTGATGGCGCTGCGGCGGAGGCCGCGGCCGCGCATCGCGACGATCCAGCTCTCCAGCACCGCGATCTGCTCGGCGAGATCGCCGCTCGTGAACCGTCGCTGCTCGCGTGGTTCGTGGAGAAACGAGCGAAACGCGCGGTACGAGGCCCGGACCCAGGCGGCGGTCGTCGGGCTGATCCCGTGCAGCTCCCGCATCCGCTGCACGGTCGTCTCGACCGCTGCGTCCAAGTGCTGCAGGGACGGAAACTGGAACGGACGTGTGGGAACCTGGAGCACCGCGTAGTGCGCCGGATCAACCACACCACGGTAGGGGACGACGGGGATATTGCCGCTGCCGCGCCGTGCGTCCGTCGCCATTACACGTTGCGGGCCAGAGGACGCAGGTCGGGTAGACGCACGAGAATGCGGCGCGCCTTGTACCGGCGGCCTTTCAGGAGCCAGTAACACGCGCCGACCGGGAGGTTCGCGAGCTCGCGCGTGCGCGCCGCGAGCTCCTCCGCGGGCGCGAGCAGGGGATCGGAACCGACGTCGTCGTACGGCCGCACGGCGTCGCGCCACTGGTCGCCCAAGGGCTCGAAGAGGTCGGGCGCGAGCGTCCGCGCCTCGCCGTACGGCATCCGGAAGAAGAACTGCCGGCCGGTGTTCCCCAGGAGGTGCGGCCGGAACGCCGGCGGGAAGAGCGAGAGGCCCTGCGCCGCGAGCGTCACCGCGACGCGGTACTTCCGGGCGGCGACGAGGAAGTCCTCTAAGCCGCTCTCCGCCGCCGCGAGCGCGTGCGCTTCGTCGAGGAGGAGCGCGTACGGGCGTCGGCGCAGGTACGGGATCGCCTCGCGGCGGAGGGCGGCTACTTGGAGCGCGTTCACGAGGAGCCGCCCGACCACGTCCGCTGTAAGACCGAGGTAGCCCTTCGCGCCGTTCACGAGGAGGATCTCGCCCCGATCCATGACGCCGAGAAGATCGACGGGCGTCCCGCCGGCCCCGAGGAAGCGCTGCACGGCGGCGGAGCCGAGGAAGGGTTCGAGCTTATTGAGGACCGCCGAGACGTACATCTGCTCGCGCGCGCCGAAGCGCGCGAGGAAGTACGCGCGCGTCTCGATCGACGCACTCGCGAGTACCTGCGCGCGGTACGCGGGGTTCAGGAAGAACGCCCGGAGGTCCGCGAGCGCGCACGGCACCTGACTCTCGATCGCCGCGCGGAGCGCGTAGCGCGTGAGCTCTTCCACCTTCACGCCCCACGCCCACGAGGAGGCCGTCTCCGAGGCGTACAGGCGCTTGAGGACACCCACGAGGAGATCCACCTGCCGGCCGACGTCCACGTCCGGCATCGCGGCGAGCGGGTTCCACGAGGGGAGCGTCGCCGGTTGCGTGAAGTCGATGCGCGTGACGCCGGGAACGCCGAATTCCGCGAGCCGCTTGGAGACCTGCGCGAAGAGGTCGCCGTGGAGGTCGAGGAGCGCGAACGGCTGCCCGCGATCGACGTTGGCGCGCGCGAGGAGCGAGAGGAGCGTCGATTTCCCCGTGCCGGTCGCGCCGAGGACGAGCGTGTGCTGCCGGAGGTCCGCGCGCGTGAGGAGGGTCGGGACCGTGTGGCCGTCCGGTGCGCGGTACGTCCCGAAGGGGAAGCCCGCGCCCTGCCGCCGCAGTTGCTCGTGGAGGAACCGGTCGCGCGCGAGGTAGAAGGCGTCCCAGCCCGCGCGCGTGCGGCTCGCCCGCGTCTGGTAGGAGAGCGCGAGCGTGTCAGCGATGGCGCGTGGCATGGAGGGCGAGCGTGAGGAGGCCGACGAGCGCGAGGAGGAGCGCGAGGAGCAGGAGACCGAGTTCGCGGAGCATGGCCGGGAGCGACGGGACGGAGAGGAAGCGGAGGAGTCGCCGCTCGCGCGCGGTCGGCGGGGCCGGCTCGCGGACCGT
>DATELQ010000027.1:0-28757 GCA_035276475.1 Thermoanaerobaculia bacterium
GTCGGCACGGAAGGGAAGCTCGGCGGGCAGGCCGATGTGCGCGGCGTGGCCGGGACGTGGAAGGACTTGACCGACAACGTGAACATGATGGCCGCGAACCTCACCAACCAGGTTCGCGGCATCGCCAAGGTCGTGACCGCCGTCGCGAACGGGATTCTCAAGCAAAAGCTCACCGTCGACGCGCGAGGGGAAATCGCGGAGCTCGGCGACACGATCAACGACATGATCGACACGCTGGCGACGTTCGCCGACCAAGTCACCACCGTCGCCCGCGAGGTCGGCGTGGAAGGGAAGCTCGGCGGCCGCGCCAACGTCCCCGGTGCCTCGGGCACATGGCGCGATCTGACGGACAACGTCAATCAGCTCGCCGCGAATCTGACGACGCAGGTGCGCGCGATCGCCGATGTCGCCACCGCGGTCACGAAGGGCGATCTCACGCGCTCGATCACGGTCGAGGCGCAGGGCGAAGTGGCCGCGCTGAAGGACAACGTCAACGAGATGATCCGCTCGCTGCGCGACACGACGCTGCGCAACAACGAGCAGGATTGGCTGAAGACGAACCTGGCCAAGTTCACGCGGATGATGCAGGGGCAGAAGAGCCTGCAGTCGGTCTCGCAGATGATTCTCTCCGAGCTCGCGCCGGTGGTGAACGCGAAGCACGGCGTGTTCTACATCATGGATTCGTCGAACGGCGGCGGCGAGCCGACGCTGCATCTCGCCTCGACGTACGCGTACAAGGAGCGTAAGAACCTCAACAAGGACTTCCACATCGGCGAGGGCCTGGTCGGTCAGGCGGCGTTCGAGAAGCAGCGCATCCTGCTGCAGAACGCCCCCGACGACTACATCACCATCAACTCCGGCCTCGGCGAGTCGAAGCCGATGCAGATCGTGGTGCTGCCGATCGTGTTCGAGGGCCAGGTGCTCGCTGTCATGGAGCTGGCGTCGTTCCTGGCGTTCAGCGACACGAACATCGCGCTGCTCGATCAGCTCACGGAGTCAATCGGCGTGGTGCTGAACACGATCCAGGCGAACATGCGAACCGAGGAGCTGCTTTCGCAGTCGCAGTCGCTCGCCGAGGAGCTGCAGTCGCAGCAGGAAGAGCTCACCGAGACGAACAAGCGCCTCGAGCAGCAGGCCAAGTCGCTGCAAGCCTCGGAGGAGCTGCTCAAGCAGCAGCAGGAAGAGCTGCAGCAGACGAACGAGGAGCTCGAAGAGAAAGCGCGGCTGCTGCAGTCGCAGAACGAAGAGGTGGAGCGGAAGAACCGCGAGGTCGAGAGCGCCAAGCAGCAGCTCGAAGAGAAGGCGCGCCAGCTCGCCCTGACGTCGAAGTACAAGAGCGAGTTCCTGGCGAACATGTCGCACGAGCTGCGCACGCCGCTCAACTCGCTGCTGATCCTGGCGAAGCTGTTGTCCGACAACCCCGAGGGGAATCTCAGCGACAAGCAGACGGAGTTCGCCAAGACGATCTACTCGTCGGGACAGGATCTGCTGACGCTGATCAACGACATTCTCGATCTGTCGAAGATCGAGTCCGGGATGATGACGATTTCGCTCGGCGACGTGTCGTTCCGCGAGCTCGGCGACACGATCGACCGCAGCTTCCGCCAGCTCGCGGTCGACAAGGGGCTCGACTTCACGATCGACCTCGCGCCGAACCTGCCGTCGTCGATCCACACGGACGCGACGCGGCTGCAGCAGGTGCTGAAGAATCTGCTTGGCAACGCCTTCAAGTTCACCGCGCACGGCGGCGTGACGCTGCGGATGGAGGCGGCGGCGGGCGGCTGGACGCCGGGCCACGAGACGCTCGACCGCGCGCCGGGGGTGATCGCGTTCGGCGTGATCGACACGGGCATCGGCATCGCCGAGGAGAAGCAGAGGCTGATCTTCGAGGCGTTCCAGCAAGCCGACGCGTCGACGACGCGCAAGTACGGCGGCACGGGCCTCGGGCTCTCGATCAGCCGCGAGATCGCCCGGCTCCTCGGAGGCGAGATTCGCGTGGCCAGCGAAGAGAACGTCGGCTCGACGTTCACGCTCTACCTGCCCGTCAGCTACGTGGCGCCGAAGGAGCGCCGCGATTCGATGGAGGCGCGCACGCCGGTTCAGACGCGCACGGTCGAGACGCCGGTCTCGCTGCCCGAGCCGCCGGCGGAGGTCATCGTCGAAGAGCAGATCCCGGACGATCGCGACAAGATCGCCGAGGGCGACCGCGTGGTGATGATCGTCGAGGACGACGTGCGGTTCGCGTCGATCCTCCTCGACATGGCCCGCGAGAAAGGCTTCAAGGCCATCGCCACGACGCGCGGCGAAGCGGCGCTGCAGCTCGCCCGCCGCTATAAGCCGGACGCGATCACGCTCGACATCCAACTGCCGGACATGGAAGGGTGGACGGTGCTCGACCGCCTGAAGCACGACAAGGTCACGCGCCACATCCCCGTTCACATCATCTCCGCGGACGAGGAGAGCGGGCGCGGCATGAAGCTCGGCGCGTTCGCGCAGATCAGCAAGCCGGTGACGAAGGAGGGGCTCGACGAGGCGTTCGCGAAGATCCGCGGCTTCGTGGAGCGGCCGAATAAGTCGCTCCTGGTGATCGAGGACAACGAGCCGCAGCGCCAGGCCATCACCGAGCTGATCGGCGAGGGCGACGTGGAGATCACCGCGGTCGGGAGCGGGGAGGAAGCGCTGCAGATGCTGCGCGACCGCCACTTCGACTGCATGGTTCTCGACCTCGGCCTCCCTGACATGAGCGGCTTCGACTTCATCCGCCGCATGCGCGACGAGCTGCAGATCAACGACACGCCCGTGGTCGTCTACACCGGACGCGAGCTGACGAAGAAGGAGGAGACGGAGCTCAAACGGATGGCCGAGGCCATCATCATCAAGGACGTCCGCTCGCCGGATCGCCTCCTCGACGAGACCGCGCTGTTCCTGCACCGCGTCGAGGCCAACCTGCCGGAGAACAAGCGCCAGATTCTCGACCAGCTGCACGAGTCCGACCCGGTGCTCGCCGGGAAGAAGGCGCTCATCGTCGACGACGACATGCGCAACATCTACGCGCTGACGTCGCTCCTGGAGCGGCACAAGATGCGGGTGACGTACGCGGAGAGCGGCGCCGAGGGGATCGACGCGCTGCTGCGCACGCCCGACGTCGACGTCGTGCTGATGGACGTGATGATGCCGGAGATGGACGGCTACGAGGCCATGCGCCGCATCCGAGCCATGGACGAGTACAAGTCGCTCCCGATCATCGCCCTGACGGCGAAGGCGATGAAGGGCGACCGCGAGAAGTGCATGGAGGCAGGCGCGAGCGACTACATCACCAAGCCGATCGACGCCCAGCAGTTGGTGTCGCTATTGCGAGTGTGGCTGTACAGGTAAATGACGACGGTTGTCGAGGAAACCGAGAAGCTCGCTCTGGAGGAAGTGGAAGTTCAACTCCTCACGGAAGGGATCTATCGCCACTACGGCTTTGATTTCCGCGACTACTCGCTCCCCTCGCTCCGCCGGCGGATCTGGAAGCGCGTCTACGCTGAAGGGCTCGCCACGATCTCCGGCCTGCAGGACAAGGTTCTCCACGATTCGCAGGCGATGCAGCGGCTGCTGCTCGACCTCTCCATCAACACGACGGCGATGTTCCGCGATCCGACGTTCTACGTCGCGTTCCGGCAGAAGGTCGTGCCGATGCTGCGCACGTACCCGTTCGTGCGCATCTGGCACGCCGGCTGTTCGACGGGCGAAGAGGTCTACTCGATGGCCATCCTCCTCCAGGAGGAAGGGCTGTACGACCGCTGCCGCATCTACGCAACGGACATCAACGAGCAGGTTCTGCAGCGCGCCAAGGACGGGATTTTCCCGCTGAACACGATGCAGGAGAACACGTCGAACTACATCGCCGCCGGCGGCAAAGGGACGTTCAGCGAGTACTACACGGCGCGCTACGACTACGCGATCTTCCGCCCGGCGCTGCGCGAGAACGTCGTCTTCGCGCAGCACAACCTCGTCACCGACGCGTCGTTCAACCACTTCAACGTGGTCATCTGCCGCAACGTCTTCATCTACTTCAACAACGCATTGCAGGACCGCGTGCACAAGCTGTTTCTGCAGTCGCTGGAGATGTTCGGCATCCTCGGCCTCGGCAAGAAGGAGACGATTCGCTACACGTCGGTGACCGATCACTACGACGAGATCGACGCCGAGGAGCGGTTGTACCGGAGGGTGCGATGACGTCGCGCTGGTGGCTGCCGGTCCTCGACAGCCCGGAGTCGACGGCGCCGCAGCGCACGTACGAGATCGTCGTGGTCGGCTGCTCCCTCGGCGGCATGCACGCGCTCGAAGTCATCCTCAACGGCATGCCGCGCGCGTTTCCGCTACCGATCGCGGTCGTGCAGCATCGCCACCGTGCGTCGAACGAGACGCTGCCGTCGTACTTCCGCCGCTTCTCGCGGCTGCCGGTCGTCGACGCGGAGGACAAGCAGTGGCTCCGCCCCGGCACCGTGTATCTCGCGCCGGCGAACTATCACCTTCTCGTCGAGCGGGGCGAGCTCAACCTCTCCGTCGACGAGAAGGTCCGCTACTCGCGCCCCTCTGTCGACGTGCTGTTCCAGTCGGCCGCCGACGCGTACGGCGCGCACGTCATCGCCGTCGTCTTGACGGGCGCGAACGACGACGGGGCGCTGGGGGTGAAGCGGGTGAAGGCGCGCGGCGGCCTCGTCATCGTGCAGGATCCGGAGAAGGCCGAGGCGCCGGAAATGCCGCGCGCGGCCATCGCCGCCGCGCCCGTGGACCAAGTTTTGCCTCTCGATCAGATCGCTCCGTATTTGGTCGACCGCTGTCTGGTCGCGAGTCCCGCATGAGCGCCGCCGGATCCGACAAGGTCAACATCCTGCTGGTCGACGACCAGCCGCACAACCTTCTCGCCCTCGAGTCGATCCTCGAGCCGATGGAGCAGAATCTGGTGAGGGCGGACTCCGGCCGTTCCGCGCTCAAGGCGCTGCTCGAGCAGGAGTTCGCGGTGATCCTGCTCGACGTGCAGATGCCGGAGCTCGACGGCTTCGAGACGGCGACGCTGATCCGCCAGCGCGACAAGTCGCGCGACACGCCGATCATCTTTCTCACCGCGCTCTCCCGCAGCGAGGAGAACGTCTTCCGCGGCTACGAGCTCGGCGCAGTCGACTACATCTTCAAGCCGTTCCACGCCGAGGTGCTGCGGGCCAAGGTCGGGGTCTTCGTCGACCTGTTCCGCAAGACCGAGGCGATCAAGCAGCAGGCCCACGAGCTGGCCCGTCTCAGCCGGCAGAACGAGCTGATTCTCCGCGCCGCCGCCGAGGGGATCTTCGGCGTCGACCTGCGCGGCGTGACGACGTTCGTCAACCCCGCGGCCGCGCGCATCATCGGCCGCCGCTCGCACGAGGTGAAGGGGGAGGAGATCCACCCGCTGCTGCACCCGGTCTTCCCCGGCGTGGCCACGTGCGACATCGCGAATTGCGCGCTCAATGTCGCGCTGCGCGGCGAGTCGACGCGCGACGAGGTCGCGGAGACGTTTTTCCGCGCCGACGGGACGAGCTTCCCGGTGGAGCTCTCCACGGCGCCGATGCAGAACGAGGACGGGACGTCGATCGGCGTGGTCATCACGTTCCGCGACGTGACGGAGAAGCGCGCCGCTGCGCTGGCCGCGGAGAACGAGCGCCGCTACCGCGAAGCGGAAGCGCAGAACCGCGCCAAGGACAATTTTCTGGCTACGCTCTCGCACGAGCTGCGCACGCCGATGACGTCGATCATCGGCTGGGTGCAGTTTCTCCGCACGGGCGATTTCTCGCCCGAGGAGCTCGTCGAGGCGCTGCACATGATCGAGACGAGCGCGCAACTGCAGAAGCGCCTGATCGACGACATGCTCGACGTCTCCCGCATCGTGCTCGGCAAGTTCCAGGTGGATTTGCGGCCGACGCACCTCGCCGAGGTGGTGGAAGCGGCGGTGACGACGGCGCGCCACGACGCGGCGGAGCGCGGCGTGCGCCTCTCCGCGGAGATCGAGCGGACGGAAGACCTCGTCGCCGCCGACTCGGGGCGCCTGCAGCAGGTGATCGGCAACATCCTCTCGAATGCGATCAAGTTCACGCCGGGCGGCAACCAGGTGGACCTCCGCTTCTCGCGTGCGGACAGCAACGTCAAGATCAGCGTGACGGACCAGGGCGAAGGGATCGACCCGACGTTCCTCCCGCACGTGTTCGAGCGCCTCCGCCAGGCCGACGCCGGCAAGCGCAGCGGCCTCGGCCTAGGCCTCGCCATCGCGCGCCACATCGTGGAGCTGCACCACGGCGAGATCACCGCCGAGAGCGAAGGCCTCGGCAAAGGCGCGCGCTTCACGGTGACGCTGCCGCTGCTGCACGCATCCGCGCAGGAGCAGCCGGTCGAGGCGCTGTCGGTCTGACGCCATGGCTCCCGCCTCGACCCGCGACGCTACGGGTCGAGGCGGGAGAGTGGCGGCGCGACGACTACCGGTACGCCGAGGGCACCGGCACGCCCGGCTGAATGTCATCGAGCGCGCGAATGATGCTCTTGATCTGACGAACGATGCGCGTGATGACGCCGGGGGTCCGCCGTTCGGACGAGTCGTTCGGGGCGGCGAAGGCGCTGGTGGTGATGAGAAGGGCGAAGGTGATGGCGGTGAGCTTACGCATGGGGATGTTCTCCTTTCAAATTTGTCGGCTTATAGCCTGGCTAGTACTTGATCGGCCGCGATCAGGCACACTTGAACTTCGATTGTGATGTTGCATAACTCAGCGTGCGCACGCTGGGATAGCAGCGAGGTAGGAGGAGTATCAGCGCTCTGGTTCGCGTAATGGCAACGAGAGCGTTGGTCTCCCTTGGGACGGTAGTTCGCGAAGAAACTCACGGACTTGGCGGACCACAGGCGGTTGGGCCTTGCCGATGGCCACGACCTCACGCAGATAGGAGAGTGCTGTGATCGCTCGGGACGTCATTCCCGCCCGTGTGAAACGATCGAGTAAGGTGCGACAGATCTGTGGGACGCGAGCCGCGTCTCCGATCACCAGAAGTGTCTCGGCGAGCTCGAGCGCGACCAGCGCAGCGTCGGCTTCCATTTCGAGCGTTTCGAAATCCTTCCACGCACGCTCGAATAACGGGATGGACGCGGTGAACTTGCCGGCACTCACCAGTGTCGTGGCGAGTGCCCAGCGCGCGCGAGTTGCCTCGGTGGTCATGCTGAGGAGCTCGTATTCGGCGATTGCCAGCGTGATGTGCTCGACGGATTTCGCCGTATTGCCGATCTCCCGGTAAGCCAGTCCGAGGTTATAGATGACGAGGATGCGGTTCATCTCATCCAGGCAGTCCTCGTTCTTGATCGACTCCCAGACGTGGAGAGCTTCGCGGATGGCGCCGGACTCGTGCAGCATCGCTGCCTGAGTGATGCGCGCTGCGGCGTACTTCGGACGGTCGCCGAAATCGAGAAAGATCTTGGCCGCTTCGTCTGCGAGCGTGACTGCTTCCGGACGTCTGTCCCAGGCGAGGATGTTGGCGCGAACGAGCTTGATCCGGGCCAGGCCGTAATCGGGAAGAGCAGTCTCGCGCAGCAAAGACTCAGCTTCGTTGACTGCCGCAACCGCCTCGGGAAAGCGCCCAAGGAACTGCAGAACAAACGCGTGATCGCGCCAGGCGTCTGCGCGCAGCGAGATCACGAAATCGCATGGGTACTCGGTGAGCGAAATCTCGTTTGCGATATCGACCGCTAACGTTGTCAGCTCGAGCGAGCGCGCAGGTGCTTTGCTGAGCTCCGTGCGCATTCTGTCGAGCAGCTTGCGGACGATGCCGGAGCTTCTTCCAATCGGCGATTTCACGATCGCCGTCCGCCACCAGGTGATCGGCGTGCTCGCCAGCGATTCGATGAGCTCCGCGGCTTCGCGGTCCTCGTTTGCCAGCCGCCTTGAAAGGGCGGTCATCTCGTGAACCCGCGAAGGCACCACCTGCGTCCCCTGCCACACGTCGGGGCTGCGCAGGAGCTCTGCGAGTTCGCGATCGAGGTCGTCGGTCGGCGGCTTCATTGTGTTCTGCCCTGATCGACGCTCAGGGCATTAATGCAGGCAGTCTAGCGGGCGTGAAGGATAATCGTCAAGCACATTTTTCACGAAGTAACCTATAGTGACCAGGCTGCCGCCGGGAATGTAGGCTCCGCCCGCTAGACTTAACCTGACACCGCTCGGTGGGGAGTCGCCAAGTGGTAAGGCAGCGGCCTTTGGAGCCGCCATTCGGAGGTTCGAATCCTCCCTCCCCAGCCACTCACCCCTCGTACGCCTCCCGCAGCGTCGCCAGGTCGAACTTCTTCATCTTCAGGAACGCTGCCGTCACGCGGGCGATCTGCTGCGGCGTGCCGCGCGACAGCATCTCTTCCATCTCTGTCGAGGTGACCTGCCACGACAGGCCGTACTTGTCCTTCAGCCACCCGCACTGCTCGGACCGCGGGTCGGCCGAGAGTCGCTCCCAGTAGTAGTCGATCTCCTCCTGCGTCGCGCAGTTCACCATCAGCGAGATGGCCTCGTTGAAGGCGAAGCCGTGCGCCCGCGCGCTGTCCATCGCGAAGAACTGCTGCCCCTCGAGCTGGAACTGCCCCCACTTCACCGTCCCTTCCTTGTCCGGCTCCTCGCCAGCGCCGTAGCGCATCATGTCGCCGACCTTCGAGTCGTGAAAAACCGAGGCGTAGAAGCGGATCGCCGCCTCCGCGTTTCCGGCCTGCTTGCCGGTGAACATCAGCGCCGGCGTGATCTTCTGCGTTAGCGCGTGCACATCGGCGAGCATCACCTGCCACGACAGCCCGTAGCGGTCCTGCAGCCAGCCGTACCGGCCGCTGAACGGGTACTCGCCGAGCTCCATCAGCGCCATGCCGCCGTCGGACAGCGCGCCCCACAGCCTGTCGACCTCCTCCTTCGTCGTGCACGCGACGAGGAACGAGATCGACGGATTGAACTTGAAGAGCGGCCCGGCCGAGATCAGCGTGAACTCGTGTCCGGCGAGGTCGATGGAGACGATGTCGACGTCGCCCGAGGGCGTGTCGTGCAGCGTGGTCGTGCTCTTCACGCGCGAGCCGTCGAACACGGAGGTGTAGAAGTCGCCGGCCTCGCGGGCCTGATTGTCGAACCAAAGGTGCGTCGTGATCTTTTGCATCGTCGTTCTCCTCATTGAATCGCGTTCGGGTCCATCCACAGCACTTCCCAGTGGTGGCCGTCGAGGTCGTGGAAGCTCCAGCCGTACATGAAGCCGTGGTCGATCGGGTCCTTGGCGTGCGTGCCGCCGGCGTCGATGGCGCGCCGCACCATCTCGTCGACCTCCGCCCGGCTGTTGCACGAGAGCGCGAACATCCCTTCGGTCACGCGCGTCGCGTCGGCGGGCTCGCGGTCGAGGAACGAGCGGAAGAACGGCTCGGTCAGCAGCATGAAGTAGGCGTCGTCGCTGATGACCATGCAGGCGGCCTTGTCATCGGTGAATTGCTTGTTGAAGGTGAAGCCGAGCGCGGAGAAGAACTCCATCGACTTCGGGAGATCGCGCACGGCGATGTTGACGAATAGCTTTCTGCTCATGATCACCCTTTCAGAATCGCGCGAAGGCGAGCGTCGCGAAGAGCCAGCCCGCCCCACAGCAGCGCGGCGACGTAGACGGGAAAGAGGATGTGGCTGAAGAGCGGGTCGCCGACGCGGACGTGCGTGGCGACGGCGCCGCCGAGGTAGCCGGTCCAGAGGATCGCGCCGAGGATGCGGGTGCGCGGGATCACGTACGCGGCGAGGCAGACGAGCTGCACGATGCCGAGCGGCAGCAGCACGCCGGCCGGATAACCGAGCTTCATCGTCCCTTCGACGGCGGCGGGCACCTGCAGCACCTTCATCGTCGCGTCCATCGCCAGGAACAGCACGGCGACGCCGCTGAGCACGCGGCCGGTCCACACCTGCGCGCTGGTCGACTCAACAAGGTTCGGGAAGGTTGTCGTGGTCATGATTTCTGTCTCCTCCGAATTTGATTTCGAAGGGATAGACCGGCGCTCGCGGCAAAACTCATCGGTCGTCGCGAAAAAACATCGGCAGGCCGAACAGCGGGAAGAGCTTCTCGGTATCGAGGAAGGCGTTCCACGCGGTGATGCGGTCGCCGTCGAGGTCGAGGACGATGATCGCCCACGCCGCGTAGCTGCCGTCCTCCGCGAGGTGGTAATGCGCGAACGCCGGCGACGCCGAGGCCTGCACCGGCACGAGGCGCGAGCCGCGGCAGACGGAGCCGGTGCCGAGGAGCCAGCCGCGGATGTTCTCGGCGCCGCGCAGCCACAGCGTGTACGGCGGCATCGACATCGTCACGTCGTCGCGCAGCAGGCCGACCAGGGCGTCGACGTCGTAGTTGTGGAACGCGTCGACGTAGCGGTCGACGACGGTCCACTGCTCGGCCGTGAGCTCGGAAGGCACCGGCACGTTGCGGCTCTGGAGCGTCGCGCGCGCCCGCTGCAGCGCGCTGTTGACCGAGGCGACGGAGGTATCGAGGCAGTCGGCGACCTCCGCGGCGGACCACCCGAGGACTTCGGTCAGGAGTAGCGCGGCGCGCTGGCGGGCGGGGAGGTGTTGCAGCGCCGCGACGAAGGCGAGACGGATGCTTTGCCGCAGCGCTGTCGTCTCGAACGGATCGGCGTCCGACGGGAGCACGCGCGCGTCCGGCACCGGCTCGAGCCAGTGCGTGCGGTCGAGCGTCTCCAGCGGCGAGTCGATCGTGCCGGCGGGGAAGTCCTCGATCGGGCGCATGCGCCGCGCGCTGTTCGACAGCGCGTCGAGGCAGACGTTCGTGGCGATGCGGTGCAGCCACGTGCGAACCGAGGCGCGCCCTTCGAAGCGGTCGAGACTCCGCCACGCCCGAATGAACGTCTCCTGCACGGCATCCTCGGCGTCCGACGCGGAGCCGAGCATGCGGTAGCAGTGGCCGGTGAGGGAGGCGCGGTGGGCTTCGAGTGAGGAGACGTCCACGTGCATGATTTACTCCTTCTCCTTCGCGATCGCCCCAACCTTCCCCGAAACCGCGCGCAGGTAATCCGCCGGCGCGAGAAAAATCTGCGCCCCGCGCACGCCCGCGGAGATCGAGATCATGTCGAAGAGCTCGATCGTCTCGTCGGCGAACACTGGGTAGGCCTTTTTCGCGGCCAGCGCGGTCACGCCGCCGCGGATGTAGCCGGTCAGCGGCTGCACTTCCTTGAGCGGCACGACGTCGATGGAGCGGTCGCCGCTCAGCTTTGCGAGCGCCTTGAGGTCCAGTTGCTGATCGCCGGGGATGACGGCGAAGCAGACGCCGTGGCGGTCGCCGCGCGCGACGAGCGTCTTGAACACCTGCTCCGGCGGGAGGCCGACCTTGCGCGCCACCGACTCGGCGGCGAGATCGTCGGGATCGACCTCGTACTCGCGCACCTCGTACGCGATGCCGAGCGAGTCGAGCAGCCGCGCGGCGTTCGTCTTCATCCGCGGAAGATCTGCCGCCGCGCGCTCACGCGGTCGGTCGCGCCCCACGCGTATTTGTACTCCTCGGCGCCGCGGAGGAAGTCGAACGTCGTCGCCCCTTCGTGCACCGCCTCCTCGATCGCGTGCGCCACGATGAGCGTGCCGATCGACAACCGCTCCAGCTCGGGGTCGTAGCCGCTCAGGTAGTAGTAGACCGTGCCGGCGTGCGCGAAGCCGTAGAAGATCGCCACGATGCGCTCGCCGAGGCGGATGGCGTGCATGCGGAGCGCGCCTTCGTCGAGCAACTCGCGCGCGGCCTCGCGGTGGAAGCGCTGCACGACGTCGTCGTCGAGCACGCCGGGAAGGCCGCGCCGCTGCCACCGCGCCGCGTGCAAGGCGTACAGCGCGTCGAGAAACTCGTCGAGTGTTTCGGCCGTGGGGCTCGACGTCGTCACCGGAGCGATCCGCGCCAATGCGCGGCGGTAGTAGCGGATCTTCTTGCGGAAGTGTGTCGAGATCAGGTTCTGCAGCTCGTCGCCGGCTCCTTCGATCGGGAGGATCGGGCAGCGGTCCTGTTCGAGCACCTGATCCTGCAGCCCGTCGGGCAGCGGCGCGGTGAGGAGCGGCGACGACGGCCGCAGCTCCTGCAGATCCCATAGCGCGCAGTCGCGCTGAGCGAGCTCGGCGAGGAGCGGCGCGGCGTCGCCGTTGCCGACGGAGTCGAGATAGTCGCTGTTGCCCGTGCCGAGGAACATGCCGAGGGACTCGTCGCCGTCGCGGACGATATAGAGAGGTAGGAGCGCAGTCAGAGCGCCGCCTGCGTCGCGCGCCACGATCGTCGACATCTCGTCGGAGCCGAACGCCCGCCACCACGGAAGCAGCCACATCGGCGACTGGAACGGCGTCGCGCCCGGCGACCGCCGCCACAGCGCCAGCCACTCCCCGCGCAGCCGCTCGAGCTCTTCCGGCGTCGAGATCAGCATCGGCGCGGATCATACTTGCCCCGTACGCGCAATGGACAAAGACCTCTTCACCTTGACGACCGAGCACTTCACCATCGAAGGCCGCTCCCGCGCGGGCCACGAGACGTGGTTCCGCATCCGCGACCTCGGCGTGGTGCTCGACCTCGGCCGCGGCGCCGACGCCGCCATCGGCATCGCGAACGTCTTCGTCACGCACGCCCACCTCGACCACGCCGCCGGCATCGCCTTCTACGCCGGGCAGCGGCATCTGCATCAAATGCCCGGCGGCCGCATCTGGGTGCCGGCCGCGTCGGCGGACGGCTTCCGCGAAATGATGCAGGTGTGGGAGCGCCTCACGAACAGCCGCTTCGACGAGGTCGAGATCCTCGGCATGGCCCCTGGCGACGTCGTGCGCCTCGGCCGCACGCACGAAGTCCGCGCGCACGCCGCCACGCATCGCGTCGCCGCCAACGCCTACGAGATCGTCGAGATCCGCCATCGCCTCACGGAAGAGGGGCTGTCGCAGGAGGAGATCTACCGCCGCCGCGCCGAAGTCATCGAGGAGTATCACCAGCCGCTCCTCTTCTACACCGGCGACACCGACCGCGGCATTCTCGAGACGTGCGACGCCCTGTTCCGCGCCGAGGTGCTGATGATCGAGTGCTCGTTCATCTTTGACGGGCATCAGGAACGCGCCGCGAAGTACCGGCATATCCACTTCGACGACATCGCCGACTTCGCCGAGCGCTTCGAGAACCGGCTCATCGTCCTGACGCACTTCAGCCGCCGCTACTCCCGCGCGGAGATCCGCGACGAGATCCGCCGCCGCTGCCCGGCAGTGTTGCTCGATCGTTTGCGTTTGGCCTTACCCGAGCCGTACCAGCGGGTTTGAAATCTGCAATGATGCGGGCGATGACGGGTTCGCGGTGGCGGTGGGTGGCGTTGTTCGCCGTCCTCACCCTCTTCTTCGTTCCACAATCCGACGCAGCAAAGAAACGGCGCAAGAAGCCGGCGCGCGCTGCGCCCGCCGCGCCGCTGGAGACGGCGTCCGGCTCCACGCTGCAGGAGCGTCTCAACTCGCTCGTCAACGGCAAGGTCTCGCAGATCTCCGACGCCAGCATCCAGATCGTCGAGGTCGAGAGCGGCACCGTCGTCGCCGAGCGCAACCCGCACCTGCCGCTGGCGCCGGCGTCGAACATGAAGCTCTTCACCACCGCCGCGGCGATGGATCTGCTCCATCCCGAGTTCGAGCTGACGACGACCGTCTACGCGCGCGGGGCCGTCGACGCCTCCGGCACGCTCGACGGCGACGTCAAGATCGTCGGCCACGGCGACCCGACCATCGGCGGCCGCTTCCACGACAACCACGCCACCGCCGTCATCGAGGAGTGGGCCACGGACCTCAAGCGCGCCGGCATCAAGACCATCAAGGGCGACCTGATCTTCGAGTACGGCTACATGGACATCGAATACATCCATCCGACGTGGCCGGAGAACCAGCTCGTGAACTGGTACGAGGCGCCGGTGTCGGCGTTCTCGATGCAGGAGGGGTGCGTGGAGGTGCGCGTGCTGCCGTCGAAGCCGGGCAAGCCGTGCACGGTGCAGCTCGACCCGCCGACCGATTACCTGACGCTGCAGAACTCGTGCGTCACCGGGCGCGGCCTGCCGTTCATCACGCGCGTCCGCAACACGAACACCATCATCGTGCGCGGCGGCGTGCCGTCACGCTCCGGCGCGACCGAGGTCTTCGTCACGGTCGAGAATCCGATCCAATACTTCGCCTCGGCGACCTACGAGGCGCTCGTCCGCGACGGCCTCAGCGTGAAGGGGAAGATCGTCGTCACGCCGGTCGACGGGCGGCCGGACTGGCGCGCCGTCACGCAGCACCGCACGCCGCTCAACGTCGTCATCTTCGTCATCAACAAGAAGAGCCAGAACCACTACGCCGAGCAGCTCGTCAAGATCATCGGCGCGGAGACGAAGCACGAGGGCTCGTGGGCCGGGGGGACGGGCGAGGTGAAGCGGTGGCTGACGGAGAAGGTCGGCGTGCCGGAAGCGGAGTTCAGCCCCGCCGACGGCTCGGGGATGTCGCGCGACAACCGCGCTTCGGCGTCGGCATTCGTGCACCTCTTGCGCTACATGTGGAAGAGCCCGTACCGCAACGACTTCGTCAGCTCGCTGCCGTATCCCGGCGATCCGGAGGCGAAGTTCGGGCGGCGCCTGCGCGGCGCGACGTACGCGCGGCAGGTGTTCGCGAAGACCGGCTACATCGTCGGCGTGGTCGGCCTCTCGGGGTACGTGCACGGCGCATCCGGTAAGATCTACGCCTTCTCGTTTCTCTTTAATCGTTATCACACCGGCGTGTACGCCGTGTATCACATGCAGGACGAGATGCTGAAGGAGTTGATCACCAAGGGATGAAACGCGACACGGTCGTCTTCACGATTTGCGGCTTCGCCCTCGGCATCGTGATCGGCACGTTCTTCATCGGACCGCATCTGGCGAAGCCGCAGGTCGCGCCGACGGCCGGCGTGGCGAACGCGGCGGAGCCGGAGACGACGACCTCTGCGCCGCCGATGGCGCAGATGAACGCGGTGCGCGAGCAGCTCAGCGCGCTCAAGCAGCGCATCGAGCGCGATCCGCGGGACACGGCGGCGCTGACGCAGCTCGGCACCATGTACATGGATGCGGCGAAGTTCCCGCAGGCGATCGACTACTTCGAGCGCGCCCTGGCCGTGCGCGAAGACCCGACGACGCGCGCGGACCTCGGCATCTGCTACAAGCAGAACGGGCAGCTGGAGAAGGCTCTGGCGGCGTTCCAGCGCGCGGCATCCGAGTCGCCGGAACAGTGGCAGTCGCTGTACAACGAGGCGCTCGTGCTCGGCGAGATGCAGCGCTGGGACGACGCGCGCGCCGTGGCGGCGAAGCTGAGCGCGATGCGCCCGAACGACGCGCAGGTCGCGCAGCTCGTGCAGTCGCTGAAATCGAAGTGATCGAGATCCGCGAGGCGACGCGCGCCGACGCCGACGGGATCGTTCGCGTGATGCGCGCGTCGCTGCGCGAGATCGGGCGGCTGTCGTATGACGACGCGCAGATCGCGAGCTCGCTCGTCCACCTCGCGGTTCCGGATGAGCTCCTGATCGACGACGGCACGTACTTCGTCGCCGTCGCGGACGGCGAGATCGTCGGCTGCGGCGGCTGGAGCCGGCGCAGAAAGACGCACGCCGGCAGCGCGCAGTCCGACGCTGACTCGGCGCTGCTCGATCCGGCCACGGAGCCGGCGCGCATCCGGGCGATGTTCACCGACCCGCGCTGGGCGCGGCGGGGGATCGGGCGGCGCATCCTCGAGCTCTGCGAAGCGCGCGCGGCCTCGGCGGGGTTCCGGAAGCTGCAGCTCGTGGCGATGCGCAGCGGCGAGGCGATGTACCGGGCGTGCGGCTATGTCGCGGTTGGGGATGCGCCGGTGCGGTTGGAGGATGGGGTGGAGCTGGAGTGTACGTTGATGGAGAAGCTCACCCCTTGATCGGCACAATGTTCTGGCTGCTGCTCGGGCTCACTTGCAGCGTGTAGACGCCGTCGACGTCGCGCACCGTCGCCACCGCGTGGAATCCGGGGAACTTCAGCACGTTCCCGATCACCTCGCCGTGGCGGTTCGTCACGAAGAGGCGCACGGCGTCGTCGACGTTCTCCGCATCGCATGTGTGGAACGACACGGCCGCGGGATCGTCGCGCACGGGCTTGCCGGCTTGGTCCGTGAGATGGCGCTGCTCGATGGTGAATCTAATCAACATTGCTAAGCGGGACTGCGACTGCGCGCTGTGTCCGTGCAATTTCGGTGCACTTTGCCCCTGTTCTATACTCGCTCAAAGGGGCAGGCGATGAGCGACGAGCGTCTACTTCACGAAGTCCCGCCGATCAGCGGCATCATCATTCACGAAGATCGAGATCAGGCACCGGTCGGCGCGCAGCGCTTCGCCGAGGGCATCGAGATCGGTCTGACCTTCGACGACGTCCTCCTTCGGCCCGCCCGTTCCGAGGTTCATCCGAACTTCGTCGACGTCTCCACGCGACTCACGCGCGACATCCGCCTCAACATCCCCATCATCTCCGCCGCCATGGACACCGTGACCGAGGCACGCCTCGCCATCGCCATGGCCCAGCAGGGCGGGCTCGGCATCATCCACAAGAACATGACGGTCGAGCAGCAGGCCGAAGAGGTCGACAAGGTGAAGCGCTCCGAGGCCGGCATGATCGTCGACCCGGTGACGATGCGGCCGTGGCAGTCGATCTCCGAGGCGCTGCAGGTGATGGAGAAGTACAAGATCTCCGGCGTGCCCGTGACGGACGCGAACGGCAAGCTCGTCGGCATCCTCACCAACCGCGACCTCCGCTTCGAGACGCGCTTCGACCTGCCGATCTCCGAGCGGATGACGAAGGAAGACCTCGTCACCGTCCCGGTCGGCACGACGCTCGACGAGGCGCGCGAAGTCCTGCACCATCACCGCATCGAGAAGCTCCTCGTCGTTGACTCCAACGGCGACCTCAAGGGCCTCATCACCGTCAAGGACATTCAGAAGGCGCGGCGCTATCCCCAAGCCGCGAAAGATCCACTCGGACGTCTTCGCGTCGGTGCCGCCATCGGCATCGGCCGCGACGGCCTCGACCGCGCCCGCGCGCTCATCGACGCCAAGGTCGACGTCGTCGTCATCGACTCCTCGCATGCGCACTCCGAGGCGGTCATGGAGACGATCAAGCAGTTCAAGAAGGTCTTTCCGTCGACGCCGCTCATCGCCGGCAACGTGGCCACGTACGAAGGCGCGCGCGACCTCTGCGAGCTCGGCGTCGACGCGGTGAAAGTCGGCATCGGCCCCGGCTCGATCTGCACGACGCGCGTCGTGACAGGCGCGGGCGTGCCGCAGATCACCGCGATCCTCGACTGCGCGCGCGCCGCGGAGAAGTTCGACGTACCGATCATCAGCGACGGCGGGATCAAATTCTCCGGCGACATCACCAAGGCCATCGCCGCCGGCGCGCACTGCGTGATGGTCGGGTCGCTCTTTGCCGGCACCGACGAGGCGCCGGGCGAGACGATCCTCTACCAGGGCCGCACGTTCAAGGCGTACCGCGGCATGGGCTCGATCGGCGCGATGCAGGCCGGCTCGAAGGACCGCTACTTCCAGGAGCAGGCCGACGAGGTGTCGAAGCTCGTGCCCGAGGGAATCGAAGGGAAGGTCCCGTACAAAGGCTCGCTCGGGGCGATGGTGCCGCAGCTCATCGGCGGCGTTCGCTCCGGGATGGGCCTCACCGGCTCGCGCAGCATCGACGACCTCCGCACGAAGGCGCAGTTCGTCCGCATCACCGCGGCGGGCCTGCGCGAGTCGCACGCGCACGACGTGGTGATCACGAAGGAAGCGCCGAACTACAGGATCGAGTCGAACGACTAAACGCCGCGCGCCGCGAGCGCGTACTCCTCGGTGACAATGCGCACGCTCCTGGTTTCCCTCGGTTTTCTCCTCGCTCTCCCTCTCCTCGCCGTCGAAATCCAACCCGCAGCGCCCACCACGGCCACGCCGGTGACCGCTCGTTTTCAGTACTACGCGTCGTGTCCGCCGCCGCCCGAGGTCACGCGCATCGGCAACACGTTTCACGTGCTGCTCAAGCAGGGGCCGTGTCTCTCGCCGCCCGTGCTCGTCACGTTCGACGTCGCTCTCGGCAAGCTCGCGCCGGGCGACTACGAGGTGATCGGCGAATCGCCCAGCTCCAACGGCGTCGAGCGCGGCGACTACGCCGCGTTCTTCGTCCGCGACGCCGACGCCACGATCCTCGTGCTCGGGCAGTCGTTCGGCCCGACCACCGGCGGCACGCAGGTCGCGCTCCTCCCCGGCAGCGCGGTCAACTGCGCCGGCGTCAATTGCCCGCTGCCGCAGGTGCTCTTCAACGGTGTGGCCGCGAAGGTCGACGAGGACGCGTTCCGCACGCGCGGAGTGCTCGTCGTCACCGCACCGCCGGGCGCCAAGGGAATCGCCGACGTCGTCGTGGTGGGCTCCGGCGGCACGACGAGCGGCCGCGTCTTCCGCTACTACGATCCGAACGACGGGCCGCTGCCGTCGATGTTCGAGCGCGTGCTCGTGCCGGTGTGGTTCTCCGGGCCGGGCGCGTTCGGCTCGAATTGGACGACGGACGTGACGATGCTGAATCCGAATTCGTTCGGCTTCGAGCCGTATCGCCGCTCGCCGCTTCCGTTCGTTGCCGCGACGTCCACGATCCGGCTCGACTTCGGCGCCTCGCGCGCCGGCGGCGTTCTCTTCTTCCCGCCGCGCGACTTTTCGCCTGCGCCGCGCTTCGGCTCTCTCGTTCGCGATACGTCGCGCAACGCCGACGATTGGGGAACCGAGGTGCGCGTCGTGCGCGAGAGCGAGCTGCGCACGGCGCAGCTCAGCCTCTTGAACATTCCGGTCGACGCGCGCTTCCGCGCCACGCTGCGGATCTACGACGCCGACTCCGTCGACAGCGAAATCATCGTCAACGCCTACGCGCTCGACGGCACGGCGCTGGCGAGCCAGGCCGTGCAGCTGCACAGCGCGAATCCGTGCGCGCGCTTCCAGCCGTGCGCGAGCGACGACCCGGCCTACGCGCAGGTCGATCTGCTGGCGCTCTTCCCCGAGGCCGCGGCGAAGGGGCGCGTGCGCCTCGACCTGCAGCCGATCAACGGCGGGCGCACCTGGGCGTTCGTGACCATCACCAACAACGCCACGCAGCATGTTACGGTGATCACGCCACAGTGATCGAGACGATTCGCGACTTCGAGGTCCTCATTGCCGGCGACGACCGCGTCGTCGTTTTCTGGAGCGCCGCGCGCGGCGAGCTGGCGCGCTTCCCGGCCTGGGAGCGCGCCGACCGCGACCTTCGCCACTTTGCCACCGAGGACATCCCGACCGGCTCGCGCGACGAGCCCTTCGTCGACGCCGAGGAGGGGTGGCGCATCGAGATCTTCGAAGAGGACGGCTTCGTCTATGTCCTTGAAAACGAAGGCGCATTCCGCCTCCCACGCGACGCGTACTTTGCTGCGTGGGAAGCGCTGATCGCGCGGTACAACCCGTCGGTGTCGCTCGAGGAGCTCTTCGAGGATGACGCTCAGTGAGTTCGCAAAACGCACGCTGAAGATCTCAGAGCGCACGCTTGCAAACTAAGCGTGCACGCTTACGATCTAAGCGTGCACGGTGAGAATCTAAGGGCGCACGCTTAGATCCTAAGCGCGAACGCTGAGAATCTAAGCGTGCACGATGAGAATCTAAGGGTGCACGCTTAGATCGGAAGCGTGCACGCTTAATTCGGAAGCGTTCGCGCTTAGCTTGTCAGCGTTCGTCGTGAGAAATGCAGCGTGCGCGCTGACGATGGAAGCGCTCGTTCTTCGATCGTCAGCGCGCGATGTGAACCTGCAAGGCCTCACGATGCCTTGCTCAGGCTCAATAGGTGTTGAGGTCGTGCGTGAACGAAACCCACTGGGACGTGCCGTTCTTGTCCGTCAGCACCGAGAGCCAGTGCGTGTTGTAGCCGGAGATCGAGTAGCCGCTGACGAAGAGCGAGCCGCCGCAGCCGGTCTGCCGGTCGACGAGAACGTTCGCGTCGAGGTCCCACAGCGTCAGCTTGCCGCAGGCGGGAGAGCCGTTGTAACTGAGCGTGGCCGAGGCGGTGGCGCTCGTGCCGGTGTTGCAGTTCAAGAGGTCCTGGTCCCCGTCGTTTCCGAACAAACCGTAGTTCGAGGCGGTGCATACGGCCTGGGCCTGGGCGGAGTGCGGCACGGCGAGGGCTAGAAACAAAACAGCGAGAAACGCGAAGGCAACTTTCATGAGTCCATTCCTTTCGGCACTTAAGCTAGTGCCGAAACATGGACACATGCCATGGACGTCACGAATTGCTGACGGGATCGTGACGTTACAAGTCTTTCTTGAAAACCTTCCCGTCCTTCATCACGAAGCGCACGTCCTTCAGCACGTCGATGTTCTTCAGCGGATCGCCGCTCACCGCCACCACGTCGGCGTAGGCGCCGGGAGCGATCACGCCGAGGTCGCCGGTCATGTCGAGGAGCTCCGCGGCGCGCGACGTCGCGGACTTGATCGCCTCCATCGGCGTCATCCCGAACGACACCATCCGCCCGAACTCCTGCGCGATCGGCTCGCTCCACGAGAAGCCGCCCACGTCCGTGCCGAACGCGATCTTCACGCCCGCCTTCATCGCCTTCTGGAACGACGGCCCATGCACCTCCACGCGCTTGCGGTCGCGGCGGCCCGCGGGGGTGTCCGGCGGATCGTTATGGTCGTAGTAGACCGAGAGCGTCGGCACGAGCCACGTCCCCTGGCGCACCATCTGCGCCACCGCGGCGTCGTCGAGCTCGAGCCCGTGCTCGATCGAGTCGCAGCCGCCGTCGAGCGCGCGCCGCAGCCCCTCGCCGCCGTAGGCGTGGCAGGCCACCTTGCGCCGCTGCCCGTGCGCCTCGTCGACGATCGCGCGCAGCTCCTCGACCGTGAGCGTCGGCTGCGAGACGAGGTTGCCCTGCTTGTCGAGCCACGAGCGGTGCGTCATGTAGACCTTGATCCAGTCGGCGCCGTTGTCGATCTGCTCGCGCGCGGCCTTGCGGGCTTCGACCGGGCCGTCGACGATCTGCACCCCTTTCGGCACGACGATCTCCGGCGCGTAGCCTTCGAGCGGATAGCCGCCCGTCGTGGAGATGGCGCGCGTGGCGGCGAAGATGCGCGGGCCGGGGATGTACCCTTCGTTGACGGCCTGCTTGATCCCGACGTCGCCGTAGCCCGCCCCCTCGGTTTCGACGTCGCGGATCGTCGTGAAGCCCTGTTCGAGCGCGCGCCGCGCCGACACCGTGGCCCGCGCGGCGCGGTAGGCGAGGCCGTACTTCAGCAACTGGACGTCGTAGCCGCCCACGGCCGGATCTTCGCCCTGCAGAAACATGTGCGTGTGCGTGTCGATGAGGCCGGGCAGCACGGTCGACTTGGAGAGGTCGATGACCTGCGCGTCCGCGGGGATGGCGACGTTGTCGCCGACCGCCTCGATGCGGTTGTCGCGGATCAGAATCGTCTGGTTGTGGCGCGGCGCGTCGGCGCGCCCGTCGATGAGCGTCCCGGCTTTGATGGCGATGACGGAGGCGAGCAGCGTTGCGATCATGCGGCGAAGAATACAATCGCCGCCCGATGTTTTTCGACGCCGCCAGCCGCGCCCTCGCCCACGAAGTCGTCGACGCGCTCTTCGACCACGTCGAGCAGATCGAGTCGCGCCCCGTCGTCGACTGGCACGCCGCCGACGACATCCGCGCGCGCCTCGGCGGCACGACTGCAATGGACTGCGTGCGCCAGCTCCTCGACCACTCCATCCAGCTCCACCACCCGTCGTACATGGGCCACCAGGTCTGCCCGCCGTTTCCCGCCGCGGTGATCGCCGACATGGTGATCTCGACGCTGAATCAGTCGACGGCGGTGTGGGAGATGAGCCCGATCGGCACGGTGGTCGAGCAGGAGATCGTCCGCTGGCTCGCCGACTGCGCCGGCTATCCGGACGCTGCCCTCGGCACGGCCGTCTCCGGCGGCTCGGCGGCAAACCTCACCGCGCTCCTCGCCGCGCGGGCGAAGTACCCGGACCGCCGCGTCGTCGTCTGCGGCGGCGACACGCACTACTCCGTCGCGCGTGCCGCGGCGATCATGGGCGCCGAGGCGGTGAGCGTGCCGACGAACGCGGCGCACCGGATCGATGTCGATGCGCTCTCCGCGTACCTCGGCGGCGCGAAGCCGATGGCGATCGTGGCGACGTCGGGGTCCACGGCGACCGGATCGTTCGACGACTTGCGCGCCATCGCGGAGCTCCGCGACCGCCACGACACCTGGCTCCACGTCGACGCCGCGCACGGCGCCTCGGTGCTGTTGTCGCCGTCGCTGAAACACCTCGTCGAAGGGCTCGACCGCGCCGACTCGTTCTCGTGGGACCCGCACAAGATGATGTGGATGCCGCTCTCGCTCGGCGCGGTGCTGGTGCGCGAAGGCGTCTGGCTGCGCCGCGCCTTCGCTGCCGACGCGCCGTATCTGTTTCACGGCACCGGCAACATCGGCGAGATGACGATCCAGTGCTCCAAGCGCGCCGACGCGATCAAGCTGTGGCTGACGCTGCAGATCGCCGGGACGGAGCCGATCGTCCGCGCCCTCGACCACGTCACGGAGATCACGCGCTATCTCTACGAGCGCGTGCTGGACTCGGATGACCTTGAAGCCATGCACGAGCCGGAGTTCAACATCTTCTGCTTCCGCCACCGCCACGTCGACAACGCGCGAATTCGCGAGGACGTGATCCGCTCCGGCGACGCATGGATCACCTCGACGCTGCTGAAAGGAGAGCGCGTGCTGCGCGTGACGATGATCAATCCGCGCACGCAGCGCGAGCACGTCGACGCCATGCTCGACGCGGTGCGGCGCGCGGCGGCGCGATGAAGCTCCGCATCGTCCTCGTCGAGCCGCGCGAGGCCGGCAACGTCGGCGCCGTGGCGCGCTCGATGAAGAACTTCGGCTTCGAGGAGCTGTGGATCGTCGGCGAGCATCCGCCGTTCTCGCCCCTGGCCGGCTGGTGGGCGAGCGGCGCGGACGACGTCGTCGACTCCGCGCGCTTCGCCGATTCGCTCCATCACGCCGTGCGCGACGCGAAGCTCACCGTGGCCACGACGTCGTCGCGCGGCCGCACGACGCCGGCCGACCTCGCGCCGCGCACGCTCGCGTCGCTGGCGCAGACGCTCGGTGACGACGACGTCCTCGCCCTCGTCTTCGGCCGCGAGGACAGCGGCCTGACGCGCGAGGAGCTCGTGCAGTGCCAGCGCAGCGCCTCGATCCCGACGAACGAGCGCTTCCCGACGATGAACCTTGCGCAGTCGGTCTGCGTGTTCTGCTACGAGTTGTCGGCGGTGGAGCGAAGCGCGGACGTGCGCGACCGCGCGCCCGCAGAGGTGGTTGAACGATTGCACGACCGTGCCGCCGCGCTGCTGCTCGAAGTCGGATTCCTGCAGGAGAACAACCCCGAGCGGATTTACGACGACCTCCGCGCCATCGCCGGCCGCGCCGACCTCGACGCACGCGAGGCCACCATCCTCCTCGGCATCATCAGGCAGATCGAATGGAAGCTCGGGAGCTAGCCGGTCGTCGCGTGCGCCTTTCCAAGGCAATCGCCGATCATCTCGATGAACTTCTCGAGGTCGAACGGCTTGAGAATCGCGTTGCACACGGCGTTCGGCGGGATCTTGTCGACACCGCGCTTGCCGGCGGCGGTGAAGACGATGATGTGCGGCCGCCCGTCCGGGAGCACGTCGCCGATGCGCTCGATGAACTCGTAGCCGTTCACGCGCGGCATCATCAGGTCGAGGAGGATCAGGTCGAAGTTGCCGTCCAGACGAAGCTTATCGAGGCCGACCTGCCCATCCTCGGCCAGCTCCACGTCGAACTTCATTCGTTTCAAAACGGCTTGCAGCAGAACGCGAATGGCCAAGTCGTCGTCGATGACGAGGATCCGTCTGCCGCTTCCGTCGATCTTTCCTACTGGCATCGCAGTTTCGACTTTGCGAAGAGCGTACCGACCTCAGGTGTGCTTCCCGATTGCTGCTTTACATTACGGCGTTCTTACGCGGTGTGCAATGGCTGAGTACCCATTCCGGCCCTGGGTCCGCCGCGCCGGGCTCTCGATCGTCCTGGTGGCGGCCGGGGCGACGGCGGCGATCGGCTGGATCGGCGAGCGCGCCGTCTGGGCCTACATCGTCCTGCTGTGGATCGGCGGTCTCAAGGTGTGGCTCGGGACGTTCCGCGCCGTCGCCGAGGCCGACGAGCAGCGACTGATCTTGCGCCCCCTGCATAACGTGCGGCAGCGAACGATCGAGTGGACGCGCCTCCGCGGCACGGAGCAGATGATGGGCGGCGACCGCCTGATCGTCTACTACGACACGCCGCGCGGCATGCGCTTCGTGGCGCTGAACCTGAACTTGGTGAAGGGCCGCCGCGACTTCCTCGCGATGCTCGACGAGCGTCTCCGCGCCATGGGCTTCGTCGAGAAGATCGTGGAGCGCTCGCGTTACCTCACGCGCGCAGACGCTGCCACGCCAGAGCCGTGATTCCGAGGGCGACGGCGAGGAGAAGCGGTGGGGAGAGCGCGGGTGCAGCGACGGCGGCAGCCGCAGCCGCGGGACGCTGCTCACCGTAAACCGCGACGTTCTGCGCGGAGTTGTGCAACGAACCGGCGATGACGCCGTCGGCGAAGCGATATTTCAATGTCACTGCGCTCCCGGTAGCGATCCATAGAAAGCGTGGGGAACCCCAGCGTCTGCTTGAGCGCCAGATTGCTGCCGAAGAGAGCAGCGGGCGGTAACGGCGGACAAGCGGCGATGCCGCAGAACAAGTCCGGGCCGATGGCGATGTCTCCCGGCGCGATCGTTACCCCCTCGGCGGCCACGGCGGCGAGAACGGCGATGAGAGCAGCCGCGATCCTCATACGCGCAGACGCTGCCATCCAAGAGCGGTGAGTCCGAGGGCGACGGCGAAAAGTAGAGCAGGCGAGAGCGTGGGGATACCGGTCGACAGCGGCGCGGACGCGGCGCGTTGCTCTCCGTTGACGGCGACCGCAACGATGATGCTGAGGAAGCTGTCGGTGATCACGCCGTCGGCGAGACGGAGGCGCTGGATGCCTCTCACCGTGCCGAGAAGGATGAAGCCCGGATCGCTGTCGAAGGCGAGCGCCAGGATCTCGTCGACCGGCGGTGTGTAGGCGCGGAGGAGATGGTTCTGCGCGTCGAAGATCGACAGAGTCGAGTTGCTCGCTGCCGCATAGCCGCCGTCGCTCATCGCCCGCACCGCGTTCCACGGACCCGGCGCGAGGTTCGTGAGCGGCTGTTGCGTGCAGACGTCGTAGCGGCGTCCCGTCCGCGCGCCGTCGGTGTAGAAAAGCGTGCACTGATCGGGGCCGAGGTCGAGATTGCCGGCCGCATTCCCGGTAAATGGGAGCGAGATCGTCTGAAGCACCGCGCCGGCGGGTGAGTAGATCGTTAATACGCCGCCGAAAGACATCACGAAGAGATTGCCGTTCGCCGCGACCGTCAGCGCCGCCGTCGATCCGTTCGGCCGCGTGAACGTCTGCACGGCCGTGAGCGTGGTGTCGTACTCGGTCACCGATGCGCCGTTGGACGCGAAGAGGTGGCCGTTCGGGCCGAACGCTGCGTAATATCCGCTGCGCAAGCTCTTCGAGATCAGGCCGTGGCCGAGGAGATAGGACGTCGGCGGCGGCGGGGTGGCGACGCAGGCGTTCCGGCACGACAACATCGTCACGGCCACGTCGCCGGGGACGATCGTGACGGCGTCGGCGGCAACGGCGGCGAAAACGATGGCGATGACAGCGCCCGCGATCCTCATACGCTCTTGTACGCTACGCAGCGCAATGACGCCCAAGCAAGAAATCGACAAGCTCCGCGACGAGCTGGAGCGCCACAACCGCCTCTACTACCTCGAGGCCAAGCCCGAGATCAGCGACTACGACTTCGATCAGCTGCTCCGCCGCCTGCAGGCGCTGGAAGAGAAGCACCCCGAGCATTTCGACCCGAACTCGCCGACGCAGCGGGTCGGCGGCGCGCCGATCGACGAGTTCAAGACCGTCATCCACGACCCGCCGATGCTGTCGATCGAGAACGCCTACACGCTCGACGAGCTGCGCGAGTGGGACGCCCGCGTCAAGCGCGGCCTCGGGCGCGAGGAGGTCGAGTACGAAGCGGAGCTGAAGATCGACGGCGTCTCCATCGACCTTCTGTACGAGCACGGCGCGCTCGTGCGCGCGGCCACACGCGGCGACGGCGTGCGCGGCGACGACGTCACGCCGAACGTCCGCACCGTGCGCAACCTCCCGCTGCGCATACCCGGCGACCGCGTCGAAGTGCGCGGCGAGATCTACATCCCCCTCGCGGAGTTCGCGAAGCTCAACGAGCAGTTGCAGGAAGCGGGGCAGGAGCCGTTGGCGAACCCCCGCAACGCCGCCGCCGGCGGGCTTCGTCAGAAGGATCCGAAGCTTGTCGCGCAGCGCCGGCTCTACGCCTACGTCTACCACGTCCTCGGCGCGATCGAGTCGCAGTGGCAGGCGTACGCGATGCTCGAGTCGCTCGGCTTCCCGACGAATCCGCAGCGATGCGTCTGCGCGAGCCTCGACGAAGTCATCGAGTTCATCAACAAATGGCAGGAGCACCGCCATGACCTCGAGTTCGACATCGACGGCATCGTCGTCAAGGTCAACAAGCGCGAGCAGCAGCTCGAGCTCGGCGCCACGTCGAAGGCGCCGCGCTGGGCCATCGCGTTCAAATACCCGCCCGAGGCGGCGCAGACGGTGGTGCGGACGATCAATTTCTACGTCGGACGCACCGGCACGGTCACGCCGGTCGCGCAGTTCGATCCCGTCCAACTGGCCGGCACGACGGTCGTGAACGCCAGCCTGCACAACTTCGACGAAGTGGCGCGGAAGGACGTGCGCGTCGGCGACACGATCCTCGTCGAGAAGGGCGGCGACGTCATCCCCAAGGTCGTCGACGTGCTCAAAGACAAGCGCCCGCGCGGTGCCCGCGCCGTCCAGCCGCCGACGCAGTGCCCCGAGTGCGGCGAGCCGCTGCACAAGTTCGAGGGCGAGGTGGCGGTGCGTTGCATCAACCAGGGCTGCCCGGCCATCGCGCGCGAGTCGCTCTTCCACTTCGCCTCCAGGAAAGCGATGGACATCGAAGGCCTCGGCTACGAGCGGATCAAGCTGATGCTCGCGCAGGGGCTCGTGACCGACTACGCGTCGCTGTACGAGCTGCGCGTCGACGCCGTGGCGCAGCTCGAGCGGATGGGGGAGAAGTCGGCGCAGAAGCTGATCGACTCAATCGAAGGGTCGAAGGCGCGGCCGCTGCCGAATTTCATCTTCGCGTTGGGCATCCGCTTCGTCGGCGAGCGCGCCGCGAAGCTGCTCGCGGAGCGCTTCGCGTCGATCGACGCGCTGATGAGCGCGACCGTCGAGGAGCTCGTGGCGGTGCCGGAGATCGGGCCGAAGGTGGCGGAGTCGGTGACGTTCTACTTCTCCGTCCCCGCCAACCGGGAGCGCATCGAGAAGATGCAGCGCCTCGGCGTCGACCCGAAGCACACGCCCGCTGCGACGGGCACGAAGCTGACGGGGAAGTCGGTCGTCGTGACCGGCACGCTGACCCGCTTCACGCGCGACGAGATCCACAAACTGATCGAGCGCGAAGGCGGCAAGCCCGCGGCCTCGGTGTCGTCGAAGACGGCCTATCTCGTGGCGGGGGAGGCGGCGGGATCGAAGCTGGAGAAGGCGAAGTCGCTCGGCGTGCCGGTGCTGACGGAGGAGGAGTTCCTCACTTTGATCGGCGCTTAGCGGCGGCCGGAGGCTCGACCCAGGCGTGGGCCCAGTCGGCGATGGCGTCGGTGGCGGCGGCGAGGGCGCGGCCCTTCTTCGTCAGCGCGTACTCCACGCGCACCGGCGTCTCCGGCAGGACGATGCGCTCGACGATCCCCTCCGATTCGAGCTCCTGCAGGCGCTCGCTCAACATGCGGTCGGTGATGCCGGGGATGGCGTCGCGCAGCGTGGCGAAACGGCTGCGCGACTTCAGGAGCAGGAAGATGATCGCCCCTGTCCAGCGGCGGCCGATGAGCTCGATGGCGCGGTGGAACTGGTCGCAGAGCTGCGGCGGATGATTGGCGTGTCGGGCCATGCCGGCAATAACAATAGCGTAAGCAGCTTGGGAATTTCGTGTTTCTTCTTATCGTATAGTCGCTATAGAAAGTATAGCAACTGGAGGAAAGTATGAACGAAGGATTGCTCATCGCCCGTTTGGTCTTCGGTCTCGTCATGGCCGCTCACGGATCCCAGAAGCTCTTCGGCTGGTTCGGCGGCTACGGCCTGAACGGCACCGGCGGCTTCTTCGAAGGCCTCGGCTTTCGTCCCGGACGCCTCTTCGCCTTCGCCGCGGGCTTCGGCGAGCTGGCCGGCGGCTTGCTCGTCGCTCTCGGCCTGCTCGGGCCGATCGGTCCGGCGCTGATGCTCTCGGTGATGATCGTCGCCGCCGTCACGGTGCACTGGCGCCACGGCCTCTTCGCCACGTCGAACGGCATCGAGATCACCCTCCTCTATGCCGCAGCCGCGGTGGCGCTCGCCTTCACCGGTCCGGGCGCCCTCTCGCTCGACGCACTCCTCGGCCTGGCCTTCCCGCCCGCCGTCGCCGCGCTCGCGGTGATCGCCGGCGCGATCGGCGGCTTCGCCGCGCTGGCGGCAC
>DATELQ010000028.1:0-72440 GCA_035276475.1 Thermoanaerobaculia bacterium
ATGCTCGAACGCCTGCTTCAGCGTCGCGCTCGGGGCGCTGAGCTCCGAGAACGCATCGCGGTAGATGCTGCCGACGCGCGTCAGGTTCCGCTCGCGCAGCGCGTAGAGCAGCTCGCGCAATGCCTCCGCCTCCGCCGGCGCCAGATCCGTGCGGCCGATCTCGCGCTCCAGCAGTGACTGCGCGGCGCGGAGATGTTCCGAGGCCACGAGGTCGGGACTCAGCGCGGCCATGGAGCGCTGCGTCGTCGAGCCGGGCGTCTGCTCGATCTGCTGCGGAGTGTGCACGTCGACCGAGCCGGGGAGCTCCTTCAGCTGCGGGCTGAACTTCCCCATCATGAAAAAGAGCTCTTTCTCGTTGGCGAAGTTGCCGACGAGGCGCGCGCTCTTGGCGAGGTCGAGCTGCTCCGACTCCTGCAGCATGATGAAGGCGCGGGCGCGGTCCTCGAGCGTGATCCGTTTCGCGTGGACCTTCCACGCCGTCAGCGTCCCCTGGATGAAGCAGGCTTGGCCGGCGCGGATGCTCACCGCCTCCACCGTGACGTTCTCCTCGATGCGGATCGAGCCGTTCGTCGACTCGATCTCCGAGTAGTTGCCGGAGTTCTGGATGACGAGGTTGCCCGGCGTCTTGATCGAGAGCTGTCCCTGCGGGTTCACGCGGATCTCCGTTCCGCGCGGGATGATCATGGTGGGGAAATTCGCTTGTTCGGCGGCTGCGCTCATCACCCTCTCCTCTTCCCGACAAACGCCGGCGGCAGCGGATCGAAGTCTTTGTACTCCTTCGACGTCCTCGACTTCATCAACAGGGATGCTTCATTGGACCACTGGTAATTGAGAATGTAAATGCGCGGATCGATCGGCTGATAGACGCCGTCCTGCTCGAGCGTGCTGCGCACCTCGTAGTGCAGGTGCGAGTTCGTGCTCCACCCGGTCGAGCCGACCGTGGCGATCACTTCCCCCTGCCGCACCTGCTGCCCGGCGTGCACCTTGATCGTGTCGAGGTGGCCGTAGATCGTGACGAAGCGGTCGTTGTGATTGATGGTCACGACGTTGCCGAAGCGCCACCAGGCCACGCTGTCGCGGATCGGATAGCGGCCGGCGAAGCTGATCACGCCGTCGGCCGCGGCGTAGACCGGCGTGCCGGTCGGCGCGGAGAGGTCGAGGCCTTTGTGGAAGTCGGCGGCGCGCGTGAACGGCGAGATGCGCACGCCGAACGGCGAGGTCAGGACGAACTGGTCGGCCGGCAGCGGGAGGATCGACGGCGTGTGCCGGACCATGTCGGCGTTGGCGCGCTCGTACTGCTGGAGCAGCTCGATCTGGAGCTGCAGCCGGCGCATGGCCACGCGGAGGCCGGCCTCGCGGCGATGGGCATCGTCGAGCTGGACGTCGGTCGAGTCGCTCTTGATGCCGGGGATGGAGAAGCCGCCCTTGCCGAGGTCGCGGTCGAGGCCGTAGATCGTGATCAGCTTCTCGACGCGGATGCGGTGCTCCTCGAGGCTGCGCTCGAGCGACGACATCTGCTGCACGTTCTCGTGCAGGCGCTCGCGCTGGATGTCCCGCTCCACGCGCATGCTCTTGAGGAAGTTATCCTTGTAGACGCGGCGGATGACGGTGGGCGCCGCGGCCATCGAGCCGATGAGCGCCGCCAGGAGGACCGAGAGCCCCACGATCGCAAAGACCACGCGCCGCCGGTCGAAGAAGACGTAGCGCACGCTGCGACGGATGTCGCTCGGGACGATCTGGATCTCGATCATGGCACCGCTGCTCCGCGCGGACTGCGACGCGGGTCAGCCACTATAGCACACGGTCCGGTGCAGTCTTCCGGCCGGCGAAGCGCTTGATGAGCGTCGGAATCAGCGCCAACAGGATGAGCAGCCCCGCTACTTTCGCCAGCGTGATCACGGCGTCGCGCTCCGTCATGGTGCCGCTGAAAAGCGCGTCCGCGGAATAGGCAAAAACAAAGTGCGCCGGAAGCGTGCCGAGCAGCGTAGCCAGGAAGTAGACGCCGAACGGGAAGCGCGCCACGCCGGCGCCGTAGTTCCACATCGCGAACGGCGGCCCGGGGATGAGGCGGACGATGAGCATGGTCTGGAATCCGGCGCGCTTGATCTGCCGCGTGACCGCCGCGCCCGCCTTGCCGAAGCGGTCGAGCAATCCTTCGCCGAGGTAGCGGCCGAGGAAGTAGGAGAGCGAGGCGCCGAGCATGCCGCCGGCGATCGCGTACGTCAGGCCGAGCTTCCACCCCCACAGCGCGCCGGCGACGGCGATGAAGACGGTGGCCGGCACGGCGAAGATGCAGCCGATGCCGTAGGCGAGCACGAGAGCGAACGGCGTCCACCAGAGCGACTGCACGTGCGCGCGCTCGCTCGACACCCAGGCGCGGGCGTGGGAGATCGTGAGCTGCTGGCGCAGCGGCGACATCAGCACCGCCACGACGACGGCGACGATGACGAGGACCACCGCGATTTTGACCGCGTGGCTCGCCTTCATTGTTTCTTTTCGACCGCGACAACGTCGTCGGAGACCTCGGCGGCGAGACCCATGGTGCGGAAGACGACGTCGAACGCCGTCCGGCACGGCACGTCCGTGAAGTAGAACGTCCCCTTGCCCGACACGTCCGGATCGATGATGAGGTTCTTGATCGCGCACTGCTTCTGCATCGACTTGAGGATGACGTGAACGTCTTCGTCCTTGACGTCGAGCGTGACGGCCGGCGGCTTCGCCGCGGCGGCGAAGAGGAAGAGCGCGACGACGGGGAGAAGCCGCCTCACGCGCTCTCCACAATCATGGCAATCCCCTGCCCTCCGCCGATGCACGCCGAAGCCAGGCCGTAGCGCTGCTTGCGGCGGCGCAGCTCGTAGAGGAGCGTCAGCACGAGGCGCGTGCCGGAGGCGGCCAGCGGGTGGCCCAGGGCGATCGCGCCGCCGTTGACGTTGAGCTTCTCCCGGTCGATGCCGAGCTCTTTGATCACTGCGAGGATCTGGCCGGCGAAGGCCTCGTTGATCTCGATGAGATCGAGGTCGTCGAGCTTCATCCCGGCGCGCTTGAGCGCGATCTGCGTCGCCGGCACCGGGCCGATGCCCATGATCTCCGGATCGCAGCCCGAGATGCCCCAGGAGACGATGCGCCCGAGGGGCTGCTTGCCGTTGTGGGATTCGCTCACGACCACCATCGCCGCGCCGTCGACGATGCCCGAAGCGTTGCCGGCGGTGACGAAGCCGTCCTTCGCGAATGCGGGGCGCAGCTTGGCCAGGCCCTCCATCGTCGTGTCGGGGCGGAGGTGATCGTCGTCCGTGATCGTCTTCTTCCCCGCGGTCACGGGGACGATCTCGTCCTTGAACTTGCCGTTCTTCGCCGCCTCGCCCGCGCACTGCTGGCTGCGCAGCGCGAACTCGTCCTGCTGCTCGCGGCTGATGTCGTACTTGCGCGCGAGGTTGTCCGAGGTCTGGGCCATGTAGTAGCCGCAGTACGTGTCGAGGAGCGCCACCATGAGCGAGTCTTCCATCGGCGCCTGGCCGAGACGGAGACCCTTGCGCGCGCCGCGGATGACGAACGGCGCCTGCGACATGTTCTCCATGCCGCCGGCGAGGACGCGCGACGCCTCGCCGAGCTCGATCTGCTCGGCGGCGCTGATGATCGACTGGATGCCGGAGCCACAGAGGCGGTTCACCGTCAGCGCCGGGACGTTCTTCGGCACGCCCGCCTTGAGGCCGACGTGGCGCGCGCCGTAGATGGCGTCGCCCGAGGTTTGCAGGGCGTTGCCGACGATGACGTGGTCGATCTGCTCCGGCGCGACGCCGGAGCGGGAGAGGGCTTCCTTGGAGGCGATGGCGGCGAGATCGATGGCGCTCGTGTCGCTGAAGTGGCCGTTGTACTCGGCCATCGGCGTGCGCGCGCCGTCGAGGATGTAGATGTCTTTCATGTCGACCGGACTATACCTTTCCTGGCCAGTGCAATAATCCCGGCGGCTTCAACCGCGATCATCCAGACGCTCCCCTCGATACCGAAGGCGCCGCCGGTAATCGACGGCGAGCCGGCCGCGCGCGCCGTCAGCACGGTCGCACCGGCAATGTAGCCGCTCACGCCGTAGCCGAGGATTGGGCCGGAGAGGACGTTCCAGCCGAAGTGGATGCCGATCGGCAGCCAGAGGCGTTGCGTCCGCTCGTACGCGAGCGCCAGGAGCACGCCGGCCAGGAGGAGGTTGACGAGGGCGATGGGCGTGACGCCGGCGTTGTCGCCGTGCATGGCCGCGAAGACGATCGCGGTGATGGCGATGGCGCCGCCGCGGTTCCACGTCCGCAGCTTCTGGTAGACGTAGCCGCGGAAGGTGAGCTCCTCGTGAAACGCGGCCGGCAGGAAGACGATGACGATCTCGAGCCACGGAAATCCGCCGCCAACTCCGTGCCGCAGCGGCGACGTGAGGACGATGAGGAGGTCGCCGGCGACGATGAGGGCCGCGGCGAAGGCGATGCCTTTCCCGGCCTCCGCGAGCGCGACGCTGGGCGGCGCAGCGAGGCCGATCGACCAGTGGCCGCGCTCCGCGATCGCGATGGTGACGACGGTGGCAATGACGATGGCGGCGAGGTCGACCCACTTGAAAAACGGCCACCCCGCCGCGGCGGCGGCGCTGCCGAGGGAGAAGAATGTGGCAAGATAGACCGCACACAACAAGGTGATGGGCGCGAGGATCCGCGAGACATGAAGAAGTGGACGACCGACGTCACTGCGCTGCTGCTGCGCCTGGCCGCGGGGCTGATCTTCCTCCCCCACGGCTACGGGAAGGTGTTCGGCGCCGGCGGCCCCGCCACGTTCGCCCAGGACATGCCCTCCTACGGGCTGCCCGTATTCCTCGGCTACGTCGCCGCGTACTCCGAGCTGATCTGCGCGATCCTGCTCCTGGCCGGGCTTCTCACGCGACTCGATGCGCTCCTCCTCGGATGCACGATGTTCGTTGCCGTGTTCATCGTGCAGCTCCCCGATGCTCTCCGCGACCCCCAGGGCGGCGGGAACAAGCTGTTCGCCGCCCTCCGCGGAATCGAGCTGCCGCTGGCACTGCTGGTGATCTGTGTCGCCCTGCTGCTCCTGGGCGGCGGGCGATTGTCGCTCGATTCGCTGCTGCGAGTCGATGAGCGGGTGGGCGGGTTGGTGGGAAAGCGAGGACAGGCACAAGTGCCTGTCCCCCACTGATGACTGATTACTGCGCCGCTTCGACGATGATCCCGATGTTCTTCGCCCCGCTCGTGCGGGCCATGTCCAGGAACGACATCGTTGTCTCGTAATCGACGTCGGGCGAGCCTTGGAAGAACACCATCTTGCTGGTATTGCCGTGCAGGATCTCGCGCATGCGCTGCGGGAACTGGTCGAGGGGCACCGTGTCCTTGTTGATCATCACGGTCTTATCGGGCTGGAGCCGAAGGATGATCTGGTCCTGCACCGCGGACGGAGGGAGGTTCGCGGGCGCCTTCGGCGGGACCTTGACGAGGTAGCCCATCTGCACGACCGGCGTGATGACCATGAAAATGATCAGCAGCACGAGGACGACGTCGACGAGCGGCGTCACGTTGATGTCAGAGCGGAGTGAACCGCCGCCACCTACTTGCATTTACACGGCCCCCTGTTGCGGCGATCTCTTGGGCTGAGCGATCAGGCCGACGTTGTTGAACCCCACCTCGCGGCAGGCCTTGAGCACGTCGAGCACCGCGCCGTATTTGACCAAACGGTCGCCCTTCACGGCGATCTCGCGGTCCGGCGTGCGCTGGTGAATGTTCTCGAGCTCGGACTGCACCTGCTGTTTGATCACCACCGTCGAGCCGAGGTAGACCGAGCCGTCGCTCTTCACCGAGATGATGAGCTGCTTCTCCGTGTCCGGCGTCTTCTCCGGCTCTTCCGTCACCGGAAGATTGACCGGCACGCCCTTCTGCAGCATGGGCGTGACGACCATGAAGATGATCAGCAGCACGAGACAGACGTCGACGAGCGGCGTGACGTTGATGTCCGCGTTGAGCGCCGTCTTCTGCAGCTTTCCGAGGGAGCTATGCCACCGATGATTTTTCATTCCCGGAGACTTCCTTCATGAAGTAGATGGCCATCTCGGAGCCGGAGTTGGACATCTCGACGGTGAAGCGGTCGATGCGGTTCTGGAAGTAGTTGTAGGCCCAAACCGCCGGGATGGCCACGCCGAGGCCGAAGGCCGTGGTGATGAGGGCCTCGGCGATACCGGCCGACACCGAAGCGATACCGCCGCCCGACGTCGCCATCTTCTCGAACGCGTGAATGATGCCGAGAACCGTGCCGAAGAGGCCGACGAACGGCGCCGTCGCGCCGATGGTGGCGAGAACGCCGAGGTTCTCTTTCAGCTCCGCGACCGTGATCATGGCCGTGCGGTCCATGCCCTGGCGCGCGGCCTCGACCGGCATCTCCGGATCGACGAGCTTCTTATCGCGGCGCGCCGCTTCGAACTCGAGCAGCCCGGCCGAGATGACCTTGGCCAGGTGGCTCTGCTTGTATTTCTTGGTGATGTCGATGGCCTGCTGATAATCGCCGCGGGTCAGCACGTTCGAGAGCGCGCCGAGGAGCTTGAGCGACTGGTTCTTGGCCTGCTGGAACGTGATGAAGCGCTCGATCATCACCCACAGCGAATAGATCGACATGATCGCCATGAGAATGACGACCCCCTTGGCGAGCGGGGACATCGAGGTCCAAAGTGCGCCGTAACTCATATCCATGGTGTGTTCCCTCCAAAATCGTCCGGACCAGCCGGTGATGTTTTAGTTCAGCTTGAAGTTGACGGTGAGGTTGAAGATGACGTCGACCGGCTGGCCGTTGAGCGTCCCCGGCTTGAATTTCCACTTTTTCACGGCCTCGACCGCGGCCTGATCGAGCCCGAACGGCAGCCCTTTGAGGACCTGCACGTCGCGCACGCTGCCGCTCTTGTCGATGATGCACTCGACGATGACGATGCCGGAGATGCGGGCCTTGCGGGCCACTTCCGGATACTGCGGCTCGACGCGGCTGATCGTGACGGGGGCCTTGACGTCGCCGCCGACGCGCAGCGGGGCCTGCTCCTTCGGCGGAGGGGGTGCGGTGTCGGTGATGACGCCGCCGACGGTGCCGCCGACCACGCCTCCGACCACGCCGCCTTCCACGCCGCCCTCAACGCCGCCGGTCACGCCGGCGCTCGCCGACGGCTGCGCCGCCACCGGCTGCACCTTTTCCGGCACCTGCGTAGGGGCCATCTCCTGGATGTTCTTCGGGACTTCGACCGGCTTCACCTGCGTCTGCACCGGCGCCGCTTTGGGTGGCGGCGGCGGGGGCGGAGGCGGCGGCGGGGGGGCGGCGGCCATCGAATACTGGGCCACCTGCGCCGGAGAGTTGGTGGGGAACGAGACGTTCCAGATCGCGCCGACGACCACCGCCACGATGATGACCACGTGGAGGCCGATCGAGACCGGCAGCGTCAGGTACCTCTGGATTCCGACCTTGTGCTTCTTCGATTCGACGACGGTAGTTTCGAACATGTGCGCCTAGCTTTTCTTCGCTCCGGCAGCGGCCTTCTTCTGTCTGATGATCTCTACGGCCCGGTTGCGAACTTCATCGGCCCTCTTGATGTCTTCCTGAGCTTTGAGCGGATCCGTTTCCGTCAAAGCCTGCTGCCGCCAGAGGAGGTTGAGGTAAGCCATCGCCTCGAAGTAGTCCGTTTTCATGTCGATGGCGTGCTGCAGCGCGGCCTTCCCCTTCTCGATGATGGAGATCTTTTCGTTCAGGTCGGCCGGCGGGTTCTTCGACACCTTCTCGTAGCAGACGACGCCGAAGATGTAGAACGACTCCGGGTTCTTCGAGTCGAGAAGGGTGATCTTCTGGTACCAGTTGAGCGACTCGTTGAAGTCGCCCTGTTTGGCGTACAGCGTGGCGATCGACTTGACCGCCTCGAGGTCCGCCGGGTGGGCCTGCAGGTAGGCGCGGAAGTAGTCGATGGCCTGCGAGGTCCGGTTCGCGTTGAGGTACATGTTGATCAGCGCGTCGCGGGCGATGCGGTCGTCGGGGCGCTTCTTGAGGTATTGGGTGAGCTCGGCGATGGCGGCGTCGGCGTGCGCTTCGTTCTGCGGGGACTTGTCGTCGGGGACGTAGAGGCCGATCTGGGAGTAGCCGACCATCCGGTCGAGGTCAGGGAAGCTCGGGTCGATCTCGCGGGCATGAATGTAGCCCTTGAGGGCGTCGGCGTAGTGTTCCTGCTCGTAGGCCGCGTTCGCGTCTTTGATCGCCATCCGGGCTTTGATCTTCTGACAGCCGAACGAGTACAGGGAAAGCATCAGTGCCGCGACGAGGCACAGCTTCGTTTTCATCGATTGCTTGACTCCCGAACTTGGTTTCGCAGAACTCTTGGTGCGCGGGCAGATAGGCGTTGACCGGCCATCCCTGGAAAAAACAGGGCCGCGAATATACCGTCCGACTCTGGCACCGTCAAGCAAGTTGCTCACACCTGAAACCGAAAGTTTGTCGCCTTTTACGCGCCGCCAACGTCACGTTATTCGAACCTTTGACACACGCCGCGGCGGTTACGAAACCGGCCCGCTCAATAACTCGGCTTGTGCTCGGCCGTCAGCGCGCTGATCGTTTCCCACAACTCCGGAAACAGCGGCTCCCGCGTCCCCATCTCCAGCTGCGCGGATGGGACGCCCTTGAGCGACAGGACTTTCGATCCGATGACGCGGAACGCCAGGCGCATGTGGGTGAAACGCCACTTGAGGAAGGCTTCGTCGTAGTCGAGCATGGCTTGGACGAGGCGGAACAGGCCCGGCCGCTCGCGCGGGGTGCGCTCGATCTCCAGGAGCGAGACGCCGCGGCGGCGGATCAGCTCCTCGAACGGCGCCCAGATCCGCTTGCCGACTTCGAGCAGCTTCGCGAAGCCGGGCGATTCCTGCCCGCTCCCTCGGCCGAGGGACGTCACGCGGATGGCGTGGTAGTCGACCGGCGCCATGGTCTCGAGGATGATGATCTGCTCGCGCAGGAGGTCGAGGATGCGCCGGCAGCGCTCGAGGAGCTCGCTCGCCAGGTCGACCTGATCCTCCCCAATCGCCTCGGCGATGCGCGCCACTTCGAAGTCGATGTGGTGCAGCCACAGCTCCGCCGCCTGGTGCGTGGTCTGGAAGAGCCGCTCGTCGGGATGGGCGAGCTGGTCCGCGGCCTTCTGCAGTTCTAAAAGTTCGGGGACTCGAACGAAACGTTCGTAATCGGTATCGCCGCGGCCTTCGAGTATCGGCATGTCAGTGCTGAGTGCTGAGTGCTGAGTGCTGAGTGCGCTTCGTGCTTCTACTCAGCACTCAGCACTCAGCACTCCTACACCAGCTCTAGGATGTGGCCCAATTTCTTCTTCTTCGCTTCCAGATACTTCCGCGTCTCGCTGCTCGGCGCGATCTCCAGCGGCACGCGCTCGACGATGGTCAGGCCGAAGCCTTCGATGGCGACGTACTTGGCCGGGTTGTTCGTCATCAGGCGGATCTTGCGGACACCGAGGTCGCGAAGGATCTGCGAGCCGGTGCCGTAGTCGCGGATGTCGGGGGCGAAGCCGAGCTTCTCGTTCGCCTCGATCGTGTCGTGCCCCTGCTCCTGCAGCTCGTACGCCTTGAGCTTGTTGACGAGGCCGATGCCGCGCCCCTCCTGGAGCAGGTAGAGCACCACGCCCTTCCCTTCCTTGGCGATGAGCTCGAAGGCGCGGTCGAGCTGCTCGCCGCAGTCGCAGCGGTGGGAGTGGAAGACGTCGCCGGTGAGGCACGACGAGTGGACGCGCACGAGCACGTCGTCGTCCTCGCCGATCTCCCCCATCACCATGGCCACGTGCTCCTCGCCGGTGATGTCGCTCTTGTAGGCGTGCACGCGGAACTCGCCGTAATCGGTCGGGATGCGCGGGCTGGCCAAGCAGTGCACGTGCTTCTCGTGCTGCATCCGGTAGTTGATGAGGTCCGCGACGGAGAGGATCTTCAGGTTGTGCTGCACGGCGAACTCGCGCAGGTCCGGCAGCCGGGCCATGCTGCCGTCTTCGTTCATGATCTCGCAGATGACCGCCGCGGGCGTCATGCCGGCGATGGCGGCGAGGTCGACCGACGCCTCGGTCTGCCCGGCGCGCTTCAGCACCCCGCCCTTCTTGGCGCGGAGCGGGAAGACGTGGCCGGGACGCAGCAGATCCGCAGGCTTCGTCTTCGGGTCGATGGCCACGCGCACGGTCTCGGAGCGGTCGAAGGCGGAGATGCCGGTGGTGACGCGGCCGCGCGCCTCGACCGAGACGGTGAAGGCCGTGCCGTAGTTCGAGGTGTTGTTCTCGACCATGAGCGGCAGGTCGAGCTCCCGGCAGCGCTCCTCGGTCAAGGCCAGGCAGATCAGGCCGCGGCCGTAGCGGGCCATGAAGTTGATCGCCGCGGGCGTGACGTGGTCGGCGGCGATGCAGAGGTCGCCCTCGTTCTCGCGGTCCTCGTCGTCGACGATGATCACGAGCTCGCCGCGGCGATACAGCTCGGCGGCTTCTTCAACGGTGGCGAATAGCATGATGGAAGTTTACCCCTACCCGGTGATCTTGAAGTTCTGCTCCAGCGTGTACGACTGCTTCGTCACGGTGTCGACAATCTTCATCTTCATCGTGTAGTCGCCCGCCGGGAGCGGCTTCGACAGCTTCGACAGCGGGATCGCATCCGACAGTGCGTAGTGCCCCGGCCCCGGCCTGCCCGAGAGCGGGCCGACCGCCGCTTCCGACAGCGGCAGGCGCGAGACGGTCTGCCCCTTCGACAGGAGGTCGATGCCCATCTGCAGCTTCGGCATGTTCGTGGCCGTGTCGATGCCGGGGTTGTTGATCTCGACGAAGTAGTTGAGATCGTCCTTGTTGGTGAAGACGCCGTCGACTTTCGGCACGATCTTGAGCTTCCCGAACGCGAACGGCGCCTTCTCCGGCGCAGCCTCGGTGAGCTCATAGATGTTGTCGGAGAGGATCAGCTTCGACGTGCCACTCGCGTCCTTCGCGATCGGGGTGAAGTCGAGCGTGTTCGAGGTGACGACGACCGGCGTGCCGCCCTTGCCGAGGCCCATCGTGACCGTGTACTTGCCGGCGGCCGGGACCGTCATCGTGCGGTCGATGTAAATATCGCCGTGCGATGCAATGAGCTTCGCCGGCTCCTCCCCCGCCATGATCCGCTTGCCGTTGGCGTCGTCGACCGCCCAGAACACCGTGTCGGCCGCGTCGGCGGCGATGCCGCTCGAGCGCGGGACGAAGAGCATGACCGGCGCGTAGTAGTCGCCGCTCGGCGACACGAACTCGGCGCTCGTGATCATGCCGCTGCCGACGCCCTTGCCGCCCTTCGCCGCGTCGACGGCCGCGACGTACGCGGCGGTCTTGACCGAGGGCGGGGCCGGCGGCGGCGGGGCCACAGGCGTGACCGGCGCGACCGGCTTGTTGATGTCCGCGACCGTCACGATCTCGGGGCGGGTGATCATCGCCGCGGCGGCCTTCTGCGTCGCGGCGGCGAAGTCGAAGCGCGGCGTTTCCAGCTTGAAGTCGCCCTTGTTGCGGACGTCGACGAAGTGGAGCTCCACCTTCGGCACGCCGAATACCTTCATGGCCGCGTCGCCTTCGTAGACCCAGATCTGCTGCGCGGCGTTGTCGAGCTTCGAGTCGTTGATGTCGTTCGTGGGGATTTTCGGCGCATCGGTGCCGGCGCGGAGGACTTTCGACGGTATGCCGAAGAGCGCCAGGACCTTGCCGCGGTCGGACATCGAGCCGCGCACACCGCCGTACGTGAACTTCTCGTCGGCGTACTTCCAGCGCGCTTCCTGGTCGGCCTTGGCGTGCGCGCCGCCCCGGCGCGCCCAGAAGACGGTCACGAATGCGTCGGCATCGGCATCCGTCTGCACGGCCTTCCACTGCGCCGCCTCGTCCTTCGTCATCAGGAACTGCACGGGGCCGTCGCCCCACTTCGCCTTCTCCGGCGACAGCGCCGCCGAGGCACCGGCCGCGAGCGCGAACAGCGCCATGGCTGCCAATAGGTTCCGAGTGTTCATCCGATTTTCTCCGGGCCCAAGATCTCGCGGGTTTGAATCTCCCCGACGCCCGCGCCTATTCCTCTTCGAAGTTCTCGATCTCGTCGTAGAGCTTGTCCATCTCTTCTTCGATCTCTTCCTGCTTCAGCACGCCCTTGCGCACGAGCAGCCCGGCGAGGCTGTGCAGGAGCACGTTGTTCTCGATGATCATCTGCTCGAACTGCTCGTCCTCGTCGTCGCCGCCGTTGTTATTGCGTTCGATGTCGTCCATTTCGGTCCTCCTAATTGCGCACAACGGTGTATCACAAATGGCAAAATGAAGGCTCCGTGGGACACTTCTTCGGTTGGGGCGTCCTCCTCCAAATTGCCGCGATCGTGCACTGGGCCCGCCGCCGGCCGGCCACGTACTGGCTGTTCATCATCATTTTCTTCGGCTTCCTCGGCGCGCTGGCGTACTTCCTCGTCGAGGGCATCGACTTCGGCTCGATCGGCCACTCGATCAAGGGGCCGTCGCGCCGCCGCCGCATCCGCCACCTGCAGGCGCTGATCCGCGACAACCCCTCGGCCGGCAACTACGAAGAGCTCGGCGACCTGCTGCTGACCGAGGGACGGTTCGCGGAGGCGAAGACGGCGTTCGACGCGGCGCTCTCGCAGCGCACCGATTCGGTCGACCCGTTCTACCGCCGCGGCATCGCCGAGTACGAGCTCGGGCAGTACACGGGCGCCATCGCCGACTTCGAGCGCGTGGTGAAGCAGGAGCCAAAGTACGACTACTCGCGCGCCCGCTGCCTCCTCGCGCAGTCGCTGGCGAAGGCGGGGCGGACGGCCGACGCCGAGGCGGCGTTCGACGCGCTGGTGTCGTCGACGACGTCGTGCGAGGCGACGATCGGCGCGGCGGAGTTCTACGCGAACCGCGGGCGGACGAACGAGGCGCGCGAGCTCGCCGAGTCGATGCTGGCGCGGAGGGCTACGATGCCGGCGTATCAGGTTCGAAGGGACCGGCCGTTCTTGCGGAGGGCGACGAAGTTGTTGCGTAGAATCCCGGCCACATGAAACGTCTTGCCGTTCTCGCTCTCCTTCTCGCTGCTTGTTCCCGCCCCGAGGCTCCTCCTGCCGGATTCAAAGTCGGCCTGCTCACGCCCGGCTCGATCAACGACGGCGGCTGGAACAACATCGCCTGGCAGGGCTTGCAGAAAATCAGGACGGACCTCGGCGCGCAGGTGTCGAATCAGGAAGTGAAGTCGCCCGCGGAGATCGCCGAGGGCTTCCGCTCCTACGGCAAGAACGGCTACGACCTCGCCTTCGGGCACGGGTTCGAGTTCCAGGACGCGGCCATGGCCGCCGGCAAGCAGTTTCCGAAGACAGTGTTCATCACGACCTCGGGCTCCTCTGTCGCCGCGAACGTCTCGCCGATGGTCTTCGAGCTCGAGCAGGCCACGTACCTCCTCGGCATCATCGCCGCGCGCGAGTCGAAGACGGGGAAGGCAGGACTCGTCGGCGGGATGAATCTGCCGTCGATCGCCTCGACGTTCATCGCTTTCAAGGCCGGCGCGAAGTCGGTGAATCCGAACTTCGAAGTGAAGGAGATCTACACCGGCAACTTCGACGACGTCGGCGCCGCGAGGCAGGCCACGCTGACGCTGATCGACGCCGGCTGCGACTTCCTGTTCCACCAGGCCAACGAGGCCGGCCGCGGCGTGTTCCAGGCCTGCCAGGAGCGCCACGTCCGCTGCTTCGGCTCGAACAAGAATCAGAACGACATGGCCCTCGACGTGATCGTCGCCTCGGCCGTGCTCGACGTGCCGTCGGCGTTCGTCTACATGGCCAAGCTCGTTCACGACAAGCAGTTCAAGCCGCACGTCTACTGGCTCGGGATGAACGAGGGCATCGTGTCGCTGGCCTGGAATGACAAGCTGAAGCCCAGCCCCGCAACGGTGGCCGAGGTCGAACGGGTGGAGAAGGAGATCCGGAGCGGGAAGCTCGAGGTGCCGCGCGGGAAGTTCTAGTGCTTCGGATCGATAACGTCTCGAAGTCCTTCGGTCCGACGCGTGCGGTCGACAACGTGTCGATCGAGATGCAGCCGGGCGAGATCGTCGGCCTGGTCGGCGAGAACGGCGCCGGGAAGACGACGCTGATGCGCATCGTCGCCGGGGAGCTCGATCCGGACCGCGGCACGATTGACGCGCCGGCGCCGATCGGTTTCGTGCATCAGCACTTCGTGTTGGTGAACGCGTTCACGATCGCGGAGAACCTCGCTCTGGTCGGTGCAACAGTCTCGGCCATCACCCTTCCCGACCCGTCACGGCTGGTCGCCGACCTCTCCGTCGGGGAAAAGTCGAAGATCGAGCTGGCCAAGGCGATCGCGCGCAATCCGCGCGTGCTCATTCTCGACGAGCCGACGTCCGTGCTCACGCCGACGGAGGCCGCGGAGCTCTTTGCCGTCATGCGGCAACTCGCCGCGAGCGGCACAATCGTCGTCTTCATCAGCCACAAGATCCCCGAGGTGCTCGCAGTGGCGACGCGGGTGGTGGTGATGCGCGGCGGGAAGATCGTGGCCGAGGGAGGGACGGCGGAGGAGATTGCGAATGCGATGGTGTTGGTTCGTGGAGCGAGCGGCGAGCAGCGAGCGGCGGGCGGGATCACGGCGATTGTCGGTGTCGCGGGGAATGGTCAGGCGGAGCTCGCGGCGCGGCTGCGCCGCGAAGCCAAAGGCATCGTCGCCGCCATCCCCGAGGACCGCACGCGCGACGGCCTGATCGCCGAGATGACGATCGCCGAGAACCTGGCGTTGCGTACGAACGTCCCGGCCGAGCAGCTCATCGCCGAGTACAACATCAAAGCGAGCGGCCCGAAGCAGAAAGCCGGCTCCCTCAGCGGCGGCAATCAGCAGAAAGTTCTGCTCGCGCGGGAGCTCTCGACGAACCCGAACGTCATCGTCGCCGCGGAACCGACGCGCGGCCTCGACGCCGAGGCCACGCGCTTCGTCCACGACCGCCTCCGCGACGCCGCCGCGCGCGGCGCCGAGGTCTTCCTCATCACCTCCGACCTCGACGAAGCCTTCGCCCTCGGCGACGCGATCCAAGTGATCTATCGCGGGCGGCTCAGCGAGCGGCTGACGCCGGAGGAGGCTGCGGAACGAGCCCCGCAGCTCATGGCCGGCCTATGACGCGGGCCATCGTCGCCGTCGTCGCCGCGCTCGCCCTCGTCGCGCTCACCGGCTGGCTCTTCGGCCACTCCCCTGTCGATCTACTGAGCATCCTGCTCGGCGGCAGTCTCGACGAGACCATCCTCAAAGCCATCCCCCTCCTCCTCACCGGCCTCACCATCGCCGTGGCCTTCCGCGCCGGCGTCTGGAACATCGGCGGCGAGGGGCAGTTCATCGCCGGCGCGCTGGCGGCGTTCGTCGCGGCGCGCTTCGGCATCGTGGCCGCGCTCGCCGCCTCCGTCGCAGCCGGCGCGGCGTGGGCGTCGATTGCCTCCCTGCTGCGCTGGTGGCGCAACGCCCCCGAGGTCTTGACAACGATTCTCTTGAACTTCATCGCCATCAACTTCCTCGGCTGGTGTGTCAACGGACCGCTGCGGGAAGCGAGTGCACGATATCCGCAGACCGATGCACTATCCGTTGCACTGCCGCAAGTCGGCGAAGTGCACGCCGGCGTCGTCCTCGCCGTCGCTGTCGCAGTTGCGACGTGGTGGATGCTCTACCACACCGGCGAAGGGCTGCGCCTTCGTGCCACCGGCTTCAATCCTTCGGCCGCGAAGTTCGCCGGCGTCAACGTCGAAGCCCAGATCTTCCGGGCCATGTTGATCTCGGGCGGCTGCGCGGGGCTCGCCGGCGGCATCGAGCTCCTCGGCGTCACGCACCGCTTGTTCGAGCGCTTCGCCGCCGGCTACGGATACTCCGGCATCGCCGTCGCGCTCCTGGCGCAACTCCACCCCCTCGGCACGATCGTCTCGGCGTTCTTCTTCGGCGCGCTCGCCACCGGCGCGGGCGAGCTGCAGCGCAGCGCGAACATCTCCGCCACCGTGGCCACGCTGATCCAGGCCGTCGTCATTTTCACGATGATCCTCTTCGGCCGGAGGGCGCGGGCATGATCCTCCTGGCCATCACCGCGGCCACGCCGCTCCTCCTCGCGGTCCTCGGCGAGACGATCGTGCAGCGCAGCGGGATCATCAACCTCGGCATCGAGGCGATGATGCTGACGGCGGCGATGACGGCGGTGCTGGCCGCGCAGGAGTCGCACAGCGCCGCCATCGGCTTCCTCGGCGGCATCGCCGGCGCCGCGGTGGCCGGCGCGCTCTTCGGCCTCTTCGCCATCGAGCTCCACGCCGACCAGATCGTCACCGGCGTCGCCGCGAACCTCCTCGCCCTCGGCGTGACCGGCTTCGTCTACCGCGAGATGGAGCAGAGCGCGGTTTTCGTGCGCATGGTGCCGCGGCTGCAGGTCGACGTGATCGTCCCTTTCGCCTGGATCGTCGCACCGATCGCGCTGGCGCTCCTTCTGTGGCGGACGATGTTCGGCCTCCGCCTGCGCGCGTGCGGCGAGAACCCCGAGGCCGTGGAGCGCGTGCGGATGCACCGCTGGATCGCCCTTGGCATCGAGAGCGCGCTCTGCGGCATCGCCGGCGCGCACCTCGCGCTGATGCTGTCGAGCGGCTTCGCCGAGAACATGGTCGCCGGCCGCGGCTTCATCGCCCTCTCGATCGTCATCTTCGGCCGCTGGAAATTCAAGGGAGCGATCCTCGGCACCGCGCTCTTCGGCATCGCCGCCGCCGCGCAATACGCGCTGCAGGCGATGAACCGCGGCATCGAGTTCCACCTCCTCCTGGCACTGCCGTACGTGGCCACGCTGCTGATCCTCTGCGGCATCGCCGGGCGGGTGCGGGCGCCGGAAGCGTTGGGGCGCTAACGTCCCCAGCTTCCGAGGGCGTCCCAGACGGACGTGACTCGGGGCGGCGAGACGCCGCCGGGCCGGCCGGCGAGGACGCCGGCACTACTTAGCACCGCCGCAACCGCAGACACGACCTCGGGGGTCCCGCGCCCCAACGACTCCTCATGCTCGACGAGGAAGCGCGTGGAGACGCGGCCGTCGCGGAAGGCTTCGTGCGTGACGACGCGGCGCAGCCAGGAGACGTTCGTGCGCACTCCGAGGATCGTGTAGTCGCGCAGCGCCCGGTCGACGCGGTCGATGCAGGCGTCGCGCGACTCGGCGTAGCAGACGAGCTTCGCCAGCATCGGGTCGTACGACACGCCGATCTCGCTTCCCTGCGCCACGCCGGCGTCGACGCGCACGCCGGGGCCGGACGGCTCCGCGTACAACGCGATTTTCCCGCTCTGCGGCAGGAAGCGATCGTCCGGATCCTCGGCGTAGACGCGCACTTCGATGGCGTGCCCGCGCTGCCGCAGCTCGCTCTGCGCCCACGGCATCGGCTTCCCGCCGGCGACGTCGATCTGCGCGCGCACTAAGTCGACGCCCGTGACCTGCTCGGTGATGGGGTGCTCGACCTGCAGGCGCGTATTCATCTCCAGGAAGTAAAACTCGCCGTCGGGCGTGACGATGAACTCGACCGTGCCGGCGTTGCGGTAGCCGACGCCGCGCGCCGCCGCGACCGCGGCCTGCGCCATCCGCTGGCGAAGTTCTTCGCTGTAGCGCGGCGCCGGCGTCTCCTCCACGACTTTCTGGTGCCGGCGCTGAATCGAGCAGTCGCGCTCGAAGAGGTGCACGACCTCGCCGCGGCCGTCGCCGAAGATCTGGAACTCGACGTGGCGCGGCTCCTCGATGTACTTCTCGAGCAGCAGCCGGTCGTCGCCGAAGGCCTTCATGGCCTCGCGCCGCGCCGACTCGATCTGCGGCTGCAGCTCGCCGCGCTCGCGGACGATCTTCATCCCCTTCCCGCCGCCGCCCGCGCTCGCCTTCACGAGCACCGGGTAGCCGATGCGGTCCGCTTCGGCCTGGAAGTTGGTTTGATCGTCGCCGTCGTAGCCGGGAACGACCGGGACGCCGAGGCGCTGCATGAGATGGCGGGAGTGCGCCTTCGAGCCCATCGCCGCGATTGACTCCGCGGTCGAGCCGATGAAGATGATCTTCGCCTCCTCGCACGCAGCGGCGAGCTCGGCGCGCTCGGAGAGGAAACCGTAGCCGGGATGGATGGCGTCGGCGCCGGAGGCGCGCGCGGCGTCGATGACGCTGTTGACGTCGAGGTAGCTTTTCAGTGGAACGGCGTCGTCGAAGAAGCGCCGAACGAAGCGGACATCGTCGTTGGCGGCGTGGCCGAGGATGGAGCGGATGCCGATCTCGCGGCAGGCGCGGGCGATGCGGACGGCGATTTCGCCGCGATTCGGGACGAGTATGGCGTCGATCATCGAAATGCAGAATGCAAAATGCAGAATGCAGAATTCGAAACGCGACTCATTCTGCAGTCTGCATTCCGCATTCTGCATTCATCCTTTCGCCCACGGCGGTTTCTCCTTCTTCAAAAACGCTGACATCCCTCCCTGCCCCTCTTCCGAAACGCGCCGCGCCGCGATCGCCTCGATGGTGTACGGCACGGCCACGGAGGGCTCGCTCTGCGCGACGTGCGCGATCAGTTTCTTGCACTCCCGCACCGCTTCCGGCCCCGAGGTTCTCAGTTGCGCGACGACGTCGGACACGGCGGCGTCGAGGTCCTCGGCCACGCGGTGCACGAGGCCGATGCGCAGCGCGCGCTCGGCGTCGAAGCGCTCGCCCGTCAGAAAGAGCGCCCGCGCGTGCGTCTCGCCGATCTTGGCGATGACGTACGGCGAGATGACCGCCGGCAGGATCCCGAGCTTGACCTCGGAGAGCCCGAACTTCGACTGCGGCGCGCAGATGGCGACGTCGCAGACGGCCACGAGCCCCACGCCGCCGCCGATGGCCGCGCCCTGAATCCGCCCCACGATCGGCAGCGGGCACTCGTTGATGACGGCGTACATCTTGGCGAGCTTCGCGGAGTCGCGGACGTTCTCCTCGCGCGTGTACGAGACCATGCGCGACATCCAGTTGAGGTCCGCGCCGGCGCAGAAGTTCGCGCCGCTGCCGCGCAGGACGACGGCGCGCGCGGACGACGACGCCAGCGAGTCGAAGAGCTCGATGGCCTCGGCGATCAACTCGTCGTTGAAGGCGTTGTGGACCTCGGGGCGGTTGAGCGTGACGGCGACGACGCCGTCACGCTCCTCGACGAGCAGGGTTTTGTACGGCATGCGCCGCGCGATTCTATCGGTTCAGCGTCAAGCGCCGAATCACGTTGTTCCCCGTGTCGGCGATGACGATCGATCCGTCCGGCGCGACCTTCAGCCCCACCGGCGCGTTGAACTTCGCGGACGCGGCGTCGCCGTCGGCGAAGCCGCTCACGCCGAGCTGGCCGGCCACGGTGACGAGCTTTCCGTCCGTGCCGATCATCCGGATCACGTGGTTGAACGTGTCGACGAAGAAGACTTCGCCCTTGTCGTTCACGTCGATGCCGCTCGGCGTGTTGAGGTTCGAGGCCACCGTCGTCACCACGCCTTCCGGCGTGATCTTGCGGATCGCGTTGTTGCCGGCGTCGCTCACGTAGACGCTGCCGTCCGGCGCCGTGGCCACGCCGCGCGGCGTGTCGAAGAGCGCCGCGCTGCCGGTGCCGTCGGCGTAGCCGGGATGACCGGGGTTGCCGGCGAGAATCGTCTCCCTCTTCCCCTGCGGGCACGCCTCGAACGACAGAATCCAGCCGATGGCGCGGATCGTGTGGTCGCCGGCGTCGGCGACGTAAACCTTTCGCTTGAGCGTCGTCGGGCCGAACGGCCCTTCGGGCTCCCTCGAGCGCGCGATGCCGGTCGGGCGGACAAAGCCGGTCATCACCGTCGACCAGTCGTCGCGCGCGGCGAGTCCTCCGCTCAGGCTGGCCAGCACGACCTGCCCCGCTTCGGTGCTGGAGAGCATGACGCCGCGGGCGTACGGGCCGCAGCCGCAGCCGTCGCCCGGCTGCTCGACGAGCACGCCGCCGCCGAAGGCGCCGCTGACGTCGAGGTGCACCGGCGACGGGAACGTGGTGACGAAGCCGGTCTCGTCGATGTGGCGCACGAGGCCGTTCATCCGGTCGATGACGTAGATCTCGCCGCTCTTGCCGAGCTCACATGTCGGCTTGCTCGGACCCGTAACGACGTCGAGCCACGTCGGATGCGTGAACATCGCGTCCGTCGCGGGCCCGTCCCAGTAACCGGGGATGCCGGGATTCCCGGCGATGGTGGTGACAACGCCGGACGGCGGAGCAGCGAGCGCCGCCGTCGCCAGCGTGAGGAAAAGACAAACCAGGGACAATTTCAATGATTGCGCCTCCCAGGGACTCGGCCGACGACCGGCGTGGGGAACGTGGCCTTGAGGGTGTAACTGCTGTCTCCGATGATGTCGCCCGCCGGCGTGACGCGGATGAGCCAGCCCTGCAGCGGCAGGAACGTGTTGCCGCTGCCGAGGTTCGTCGTCAGCGCCGTCGTCGTGTTCGCCGGGATCGTCGCCGACGTCACCTCCGTCGGTCCGGGCGAGTTGAGCTGCACCGTGACCGGCGTGTCCTTCGTCGTCACGTTGATGGTGATCGTGCCGGAGCGGTTGACGATGAAGCTGTACCAGTCCGTGTCGCCCTTGCACACCTTCGCCGAGACCGTCTGCCCGGCGCCGATGGCCGTGGCCGTGGCCGGCGTGTCGTTCGGCTCGAAGGCGTCGGTGCACGGCGCGGCGGCCGCGCCCTGCGTCGCCGTCGTGGTCACGAAGACGTACGACTGCGGCGCGTTCACCGTCACGCTCTTGCCGGTGATGACGGCCTTGTAGCTGCCCGGCGTCGCGTTCGCGATCTCCACGACCTCGGTGTTGTCGACGCTGTTGACGCCGCGCGTGGCCGGGGCGGTGGGGTGATTCTTGTCGAGCACGTACGGCAGCGTGGTGTTGCCGGCGGCGTCGACGATCTTCAGATCGAGGTCGTTCTCGAGCGCCTTGATCGCGAGCGGGTCTTCCTCGTCCGTCGCCGGCGGCAAGAGGGCCTCGGGATCGGCCCAGGCCAGGACTGCGCGGAAGGTGCCGGCGCTGGTGATGGCGAGCGGGATCTCGACCGTCTGTCCGTTGTCGATCGTGGCGGTCTTGATGTGCGTCCCCGCGGCGGCGTCGGCGCGGATGATGTCGACGGAGTTCTTGGCGTCGACGAGGCCGAAGCCGTAGGCGTAGTCGGGACCGGGAAGATCGATCGAGGGATCGCCGACGCGGTCGCGCGCGCCGGCGATGAGCAGCGTCTTGAGCTGCTGCGCCGAGGGGCGCGCGTTGAACGTCTGCTTCCACTGCTGGGCCACGATGCCGGCGATGCCGGTGACGACCGGCGACGACATCGACGTGCCGCTCATCGTCGCGTAGCTGCCGCCCGGAATGGTCGAGTATTGATTGAAGCCCATGGCCATGAGATCGGGCTTCACGCGACCGTCCGTGGCCGGCCCGCGCGAGCTGAAGGAGGCGATGGTGCCGAATTGGTCGCAGGCGCCGACGGCCAGGACGTTCTTCTCCGCGGCGATGAGGCTCATCGTGCCGTAGGCGTCGTACTCCTTGTGCCTCACCGTCTCGCAGAACGGAATGCCGGTGTTGTTGTTGTCGTCGGTGGCCTTCGTGCTTTTCCCCTGCGAGCAGCCGCCCGTCGCCGGGCAGTCGGTGCCGCTGCCGTTCTGCGAGTAGCAGAAGATCTCGTTCGTGACGGGGTCGCCGTTCGTGTCGGTGTGGAGATGGCGGCCGTTGGCGTCGAAGTCGGGATGGCCGTTGGCGCCGTCGTTGCCGGCGGAGTGAACGAAGAGGACGTTCACCGTCGGGTCCTTGGCGATCTTGTCGTACGGCGCGGAGATGAAGGCGTCGTAGCCGCCGAAGTACTCGAAGGTGTCGTGCCACACCCACGGCACGCTGCCGGTGCCGTCGGGCTGCCAGCCGAAGACGAAGCCCCAGGAGTTGTTGTCGGCCGTGACGTTCAGCTTTCCGAGGGACGACTTGTCGGAGAAGGCCTTGCTGATGCTGCCGGCGTTGAAGGCCTGCAGCGTGGCGTTCGGCGCCATCCCTCTGGCCTGCGGCGTGATGCCCTTGGCGATCATCGTTCCGGCCACGTGCGTGGCGTGACGGCTGTTGTCCGTCGTCGTGTTCGAGGTGACGCGTCCGCCGAACTCCGGATGCGTCGTGTCGACTTTGCTGCACGGGTTGTTGGTGCAGTCGTTGACCTCGAAGATCGACAGGACGATGCCGGTGCCGTCGAGGCCGTACGGCGAGCTGTAGAGCGGCGTGACCTCGGAGAGGTTCGCGGCGACGTCGTTCATCGGGGCCATGCGCAGCGGCCGGCCGTAGACGCCGAAGACCGCTTCGCTGCGCGCCAGCCGCGCGATGGCGCCGGGCGGGATGCGCACTTCCAGGCGCTGCGGCTGCTCGGACGCGAGCTCGAGCGGCGTGACGATCGTGCCGCCCGCCGCCGCGACCGCGGCGAGGGCGGTGTCGAAGGTGGTGTCTTCGTGGAAGAGGACGCGGACCGTGACGAAGGGACTGTTGCTGGCCGCGGAGCGGAGGCCGTCGCGGCTGATCTTGTTGCGCGCCGAGTAGAGCTCGACGCTGCGCACGCCGCGCGACGCTCCGAGCGATGCGGCGTCGGCCGCGCGGACGAGGTAGCGGTTGCCCGGCATCGCGCCCTGCACCTCGACCCCCTCGGCCTCGAGCTCGCCGGGGCGGAGCACGTGGTCCAGGGTGATGACGTAGTGCAGCGTGCGGGCGTCGCGCCGCAGCCGCGGCGGATCCTCATCGGCTGCCGCGACGGTGGAGACGGCGAGGAGGAGTACGAGAGCAATCGAAGCGCATCGATTCATTGGGTCGCCTTCTTTTTCGCTACGGATTTGGTGCCCGAGGTCGGACTCGAACCGACATGGGGCTTACACCCCGGCAGATTTTGAGTCTGCTGCGTCTGCCATTTCGCCACTCGGGCTGAGCTGAGCATCCATCCAGCGGCGGGCGCAAGAGTGTAGCTCTTCATCAGTGAGAATACGGTTCGTCGACTTGGCCAGTTGGAAAATTTCTTTCGCCAACCCCTCGTCCTGCGGATAGCCATTCCGTGCCAGCCAGTAGATGACGTTGGAAAGACCGCACATCGGACCGACTTCAATGATCTGTTCGAGGCCGAACCACCCCGCCGGAACCCCCGAGTAAACGCGGTCCGCAAGCCACTCGCTTCCCTTGTTCCGGGCCTTGATAATGGCCGCGGCGTGCACGCCCGTACCGGTGCGGAACGCGTCGCGGCCGAAGACAGGATACTGGTCCGGCAGCGGTACTTTCGTGACATCGGAGACGAAGCGGACATATTCACCAAGCTGCGACAGGTCGTTTTCGATCCATCCCATCAGCTTGAGGTTGACCATGAGGAGGTCGATGGGGGTGTTGCCGACGCGCTCGCCGATGCCCAGGGCGCAGCCGTGCACGCGGTCGGCGCCGGCCTCGATGGCGGCGATGGAGTTGAGCACGCCGAGGCCGCGGTCGGAGTGGCCGTGCCAGTCGACCTTGACGTTCGGGTTGACGCGGTCGCGCAGCCGGACGACGAAGCGAATGAGATTGCGCACGCCCCACGGCGTAGCATGGCCGACGGTGTCGCAGACACAGATGCGCACGGCGCCCGCGTCGATGGCCGCGGTGTAGAGCTTCTCGACGTCCTCCGGCTTCGCCCGGATGGTGTCCTCGGTGACGTACATGACCGGGATGCCGTTGTCGGTGGCGAATTTCACCGCCTTCGCCGACTGCCGGACCATCCAGTCGAAGTCCCACTCCTCGGCGAACTGGCGGATCGGCGAGGAGCCGATGAAGAGGTCGGCCTCGATGGGGATGCCGACGCGCTGGGAGATGTCGATGATGGGCTTGACGTCATTCTCGTGCGTCCGCCCCGCGGCGCTCGGCGCGACGTTGAGTTTCTGCTCGACGATCTCGCGCGCCAGGCGCTCGACGGAGCGCTGGACGTGCGGCCCGGCGCCGGGGAGCCCGATGTCGGCGTTGTCGACGCCGACGGCGTTCATGAAGTGCAGGATGCGGACTTTGTCGTCGAGCGAGGGATCGGTGACGGACGGCGACTGCAGGCCGTCGCGCAGGGTCTCGTCGTCGAATTCGATTTTCTTCGTGGACGGGCGCGACGGCTTCTCGCCGGCGACGTTCCAGTCGTAGATGAGCGATTCAGGGGCTTCGTTCATGGTCACTCGGTGCGCATGTTACCTCCCCGCCGCACGCCGCCGCTCGTGACGGATGAGCGCGTCGTACTCGCCGGGGGCGCCGTCGACGGCGACGTGGATGCGCACGGCGTCGACGACGATTGCGCGGATGGTGCCCGGCAGGGTCGCCTCGAGGTCCCACGTCCTGCCGCCGTCGGTGGAGTGGTAGAGGTCGCGGCCGCGGCTCATCCAGTCGCTGAACGGGATGGCCTGGTCGGAGACGGACCACGTCGCGCCGCCGTCGAGCGAGCGATAGATGCCGGCGTCGGTGGTGGCGTAGACGCTGTCGTCCGGCCCGAACGATACGGAGAGGATGGCAATCCACTTCGTGCCGTCGTTGAGCGACGCGACGAGGGTCCAGGCATGGCCGCCGTCGTGCGAGGTGTAGAGGAGGGCGTTCTTGAGGGTGTAGAGGACGCCGCGGCGGTGCGGATCGGCCCAGAGGGTGCGGCCGAGGGGGAGTTGGATGCCAGTGGCGAAGTGCTCGGATCTCACGCCGTCGTAGTGGAAGAGGTCCGCGGTCTGCTCGATGCCGACGGTGGTGTCGTCGAAGGCGTAGACGTCGCCGCCGCCGTCGACGGCAATGGCGCCGCGGCGCGTGGTGTCGTCGCCGTTGATGGCGTCCCAATGCTCGCCGCCGTCGTCGCTGCGCCAGACGCCCTCCTCCGCCGTCGCGTAGAGACGCGTTGCGTGCGGATCACCGGCGAGGCCGTTCACGGCCATCGGCACGAGCGGGAGCCCGGACACGGGCGTGAACGGCGCGAGGGTGTTGAGCGGCGCGTGGAAGAAGCCATCGGGCTTCGCGATGTAGATGCGGTCGCCGTCGATGACGACGCTGGTGACGGGGCCGTCGACGATGCGTTGCCACGACTGCGCGTTGTCGATGCTGAGGTACAACCCCGAGGCGCGCGCGGCGACGAGGCGGTTGCCGTCGAGGGCCAACTGCGAGACGCGCTCTCCGATCGCGTGCGGTTTCCACGTCACGCCGTCCGTGCTGGCGAGGATGACGTTCGCGTCGACCGTGTTCAGGCCGTAGCGCACATCGGCGTTCCCGACGATCTGCCGCGTCGGCAGCCCCGCTCCGCTGTTGAAGAGCCCCGCGCGGTACGTCGCGTGCGGAGGCAGCGGATCGATCGTGACGTCGAACGTGCAGTCGCTCGTTTCGTGCTGCCACGTGTCGCCGCGGTCGGTCGAGACGAAGACGCCGGCGTTCTGCGGATGAAACGACGAGCAAACGCCGAAGAGGCGGATCTCCGCCGGATTCGCAGGGTTGATCGCGAGCCTGACGCCGGACGCCCCCTCTCCGAAGCGCTTCCACGTCGCGCCGCCGTCATCAGAGCGGCGCAGCCCGGCGACGTCGTAAACGATGCCGTCAGGATCGACGACGACGGCCCCGCCGACGTCGCCGCGTGTCTCGAACGACGCGCCGCCGTCGCCCGAACGGTACAGCACGCCGCGATTGACGGCGTAGACCACGCCGCCGGAAACGGCATAGCTCGGCGTGCCGCGGGTGAGTGGAAAATGCGTAGTGAAAGTGAGAGCGGAGAGAACCAGGGGCGCCAGGAGCGGGATCACGCCGTCGATTACGGCGCGCCGCCGTCAAACGTCGTGACGCTCCCGTAACAGCGGTACGTGAATGTGCCGCGCGGGCATTTTTAAGTGATCCGCGATCAGATCAATGTGCCCGCCGATCAGATAAAAGTGCTCGCGGGGCACATAAAAGTGCCCGCCGATCAGATTCATGTGCCCGCGGAGCACATAAAAGTGCCCCGGGATCAGATTCATGTGCGCGCGGATCAGATAAATGTGCTCCGGGAGGTGATGAATGTGATCGCGGAGCACATTCACGCAAAAGAATCCCTGACCTAACCTTTCCCCCTCCCCCGCGTATAGTGCCGCAACATCGTTCGGAAGGAGTCATCGTGAAACGATTCGTTTTCGCGGCGGTCATGCTGGCCGCCTGTTCGCTTTTTGCCGCGGACGAGCCCAAGAAAGACGCCGGCAAAGACGCCAAGCCCGCCGCCGCGGCGGAGAAGCCGCCCGAGCCGGCCAAGTTCGTCAAGCAGCACAAGATCAAGATCAACGGCAACGACTTCGCCTACACCACCACCTCCGAAGAGATCTTCCTCAAGGACAACGACGGGAAGAACACCGCCAGCTTCTTCACCATCGCCTACACCAAGGACGGCGTCGCCCATCCGGAAGACCGCCCCATCACCTTCGTCTTCAACGGCGGCCCCGGCTCCGCCTCCGTCTGGCTGCACTTCGGCCTCGTCGGGCCGCGCGTCGTCGACATCCCCAGCGACGCCAAGGACCCCGGCGCCCCGCCGTACAAGCTGCGCGACAACGGCAGCACCATCCTCCGCGCCACCGACCTCGTCTTCGTCGATCCCGTCGGCACCGGCTACAGCCACGCCATGGGCGACAAGAAGGGCGAGGACTTCTGGGGCTACGACGAGGACGCCGACTCCGTCGCGGAGTTCATCCGCACCTTCATCACGGAGCACGATCGCTGGAACTCCCCGAAATTCATCCTCGGCGAGAGCTACGGCGGCATCCGCTCCTCCATGCTCGTGCCGCGCCTGCAGGGCAACCTCAGCGTCGGCCTGAACGGCGTCATCCTCATCTCCCCCGCCATCAACATGGGCACGCTGCCGTTCGTCGTGCAGGGCAACGATCTGACGTACGCGACGCATCTCCCCGCGCTCGCCGCCGCCGCGTTCTACCACCACAAGGTTCCGAACCAGACGCAGTGGAAGGACCGCGAGACGTTCCTGCGCGAGGTCGAGAAGTTCGCCGGCTCGGAGTACCTCACGGCGCTCTTCCAGGGCGACAAGCTGCCGAAGGCGGAGAAGGAGCGCATCGCCGAGAAGATGCACGGCTACATCGGCCTGTCGAAGGAGTACATCTACCGCAGCGACCTGCGCGTCTACGCCATCCGCTTCATCAAGGAGCTGCTGCGCGACGAGGGCCGATCGATCGGCCTTCTCGACGGCCGCTACGCGCAGGACGAGCTCGACCTCGTGGCCGAGTTCCCCGACAGCGATCCGTTCAGCGCCAAGACCGGCCCGATCTACATCTCCACGTTCCAGTCCTACCTGAAGAACGACCTCGGCGTCGACTGGACAAAGCAGTACCACCCGCAGAACGGTGAGGCCAATCAGAAGTGGAAGCGCCCCGCGAACCGCCGCGGCGCGTTCGCCGGCTTCGTCGACGTGACGGGCGCGCTGGCGCAGGGGACGAAGGACAACGAGGCCCTGCGCGTGTTTGCGGCGGCGGGCTACGACGACCTCACGACGTCGTACTTCGCCACGCGCTACATGCTCGAGCACAGCGGGATCGACACGAAGCGGATGACGATCAAGACCTACGACGGCGGGCACATGATGTATCTGTACCGGCCGTCGCAGGACGCGCTGTCGAACGACATCGTGGCGTTCATCGAAGGGAAGTAGCAGAGCGGCGCATCGCCGCGCCCCCGCGGCGCGGCGATGCGCGTCTCGATCGTGATCGCCGGCAAGCTCAATTCTCGACGCGATACGTTACCGAGTTCGTGTTGTTCTGCGCCGGGCGCGCGCTCATGCCGACCTTGAGAACGTCGATCTCGTCCTGCGTCGCCGTGATGCCGTTGTTCATCAGGATGAAGCGCACGCCCTCGGTGCACGGCGGCGTAGTCAGCGAGCCGATGTAGGTGACGTAGCTGCCGGTATTCGCGGGCAGCAGCGCTCCCATCGCGAATGCATCTGTACCGGTCGTGACCGAGTCGCAGGCCTTAGGGCGGCCAAAAAGCTTCAAAACGCTGAGCGCGGCGTTTGACTCGCCGACGAAGATCGGTATCGCCACGAGGAGCGTGGCCCCGTCGGCCTTCTTGTGCACGAGATGGAGCTCAGCAGCGGCGCGGCGCGGCGTGTTCCAGACGTCGAGAACGTGCTCCGGGGGTGTGTGGAAATGAAAGTCGACGAGCGTGTAGGTGCTGCCGCCGTACGTCATCGTCATGTGCTTGTAGGCGGTGACGTTCAGCATCGTCTTCGTATTCGTGATGATCACGGCCACACGGGCGCTGTAGAAAAAGCCCGGCTTCGTCAACGTGTCGTCTTTCCGGCGTTGGGCCGCGTTGTTCACAATCGGCGACTGCTGCTGACCCGTGGCGCAGGTCCCACCCCAGATGTCGCAGTAGGAATACGTTGCACAGTTGTCAGCCGCAAATGCCGTGGCGGAGAGTGAGATTCCGAGAAGAATGATCGAGAGTCGCATGTCCGTTCTCCTTTCACGTTCTGAGTCGGACGCGACTCTCCCGTTTTCCCGCGATCACCTCACTTGGGCGCGGCGCCGCTCCGCACGCACGACGGCGTCCCAGACGCCGCCGGCCAGGACATGAAGGTGCCGGCCGTCGCGATCGACGATGAGTTGCTCGACGGTGGCCGGCAGGTTCATGGTTCGTGCTGATCACGATCTTCGCGGCCGCGATCAGCCGAGCACCTGCGGAGCAACAGTGTCGCAAGTGCGCGAATGATCCCTCGTCTTCGCGAGGGATAAACTCTCAACGCCCCTCGAGCATCGCTTTCAATCTCCGTTGCTTTTCGGTCACGAACCAGCGCATGTGCCGCGTGACGAAGAGCGCGTTGGCGATACGCCCGAGAATGCCGAACGGCGAGCGCCATGAGACGACGTCGCGCATCACCGTGACGCCGCCGTCCTCGACGAACTCGTGCACGTGGTGCAGCTCGCGCAGCGCCGTGCGCACGCCGGCGTCGACGTAGCGCCGCGGCGGATCCATCTCCGTGATCCGCACGGTGATGCGCTGCCGCACGCCGAGGTGCCGGCCTTCGAACGTCAGGAGGTCGCCGAGCTCGAGACGGCCGGAGGTGCGCCCCGGCTCGACCACGCGCTCGCCGGTGAACGCCGACGACACCGCGTGCGCGCCGACGTCGCGCGCGAGATCGAACACACGCTCGACCGGCGCGGCGATACGGGTCTCGATCGTGATCGTCGGCATTCCTAACGCGTCGCGCGGCGGCGCTCCGTGCGCACGACGGTATCCCAGACGCCGCCGGCCAGCACGTGGAGGTGGCGGCCGTCGCGATCGACGAGAAGCTCGTCGACGGCAGCCGAGAGGTTCCCCGACTCGTCGCTCCACGTCGCGCCGCCGTCGCCGGAGTGCCACAGTTTTCCGCCGCCGGCGATCCAGAGCGAGCTCTCGTTCAACGGATCGACGCCGATGCGATGGATCGCGGACGGCGCCGCGAGCACGCGCCAGGTCGCGCCGCTGTCGTCGCTGCGCTGCAGCCCGTTCGCGCTGCGGTACAGCGTCGAGGAGCGCGCCGGCGCGACCGCGATCGCCGTCGTTTCGCTTGCGTCGAGCTGCGTCCAGGTCGCGCCGCCGTCGGCGCTGACGAGGAGCCCGTGCGCGGTGCCGGCGTAGAGCACGTCGGTGCGATTCGGATCGGGCGCGAGCGCGTGCGCTCCGGCGGCAATCTGCTGCCACGTCTTGCCGCTGTCGATCGACTTCGACAGCGCGTCGCCCTTGATCGCGAAGAGAACGCCGCTCCGGTGCGGACTGATGAAGAGTTGCTCGGCTTCGCCGAACGCCAATTCGCTGCTCGACTCCCAATGCCCGCCGGCGTCGCCGCTGCGCCAGGTGCCGCCGCCGGCGGCGTAGAGCACGCCCGTGTTCGGATCCTGCGCCAGCGCGCGCACCGGCGCAGACGCGCCTGGAAGCGCACCGAGGGCCGTGAACGGCGCGAGCGTCGCCAGCGGCGCGCGATACGCGCCGATCGAAGTGGTGATGTAGAGAAAATCGCCCTGAATGTCCACCGAATACGTGAGCGCTCGGGGCGCGGCGGCGACCGGCAGCCAGTACGGGCCGCCGATCGGACTCACATACAAGCCCTCGCGGAGGGCGGCGAAGAGCCGGCGCGTCTTTCCGTCGAACGCGACCGCCCATGGCTTCGGGTTCGCCGGCATGCCCGTCAGTCCCAGCCGCTGCCAGCCGGCACCGAAATCCGCGAGGATGAAAGGCTCGAACGTCAGGAAATTCTTGTAGACCTCGGAGCCGACTGCGTATTCCGCCGTCGCATCGCCCACGATGCGCCCCATCGGCTGGGGCGCGAACGCGAACACCGCGTAATACGTGTTCGCGTCGATCGAATAGACGAAGTCCGTCACCGGATCGATGGTCACGCCGAGAACGCAGACGCCGCCTGGCGTTCCTGACCACGTGTTGCCGCGGTCGTTGGATCGGAAAAGACCTCCCTCCGCCGACAAGCGCGAGACGCAGGTATTGCCGAGAACGATGTTCCTCGGATCGCGCGCGCTGATGGCGATCGCCGTCGGCGACAGAAGATGCGGAAGGCCGCGGCTGATGTCGGTCCACGTCGCGCCGCCGTCCATGGAGCGGCGAACCTTCGCGGTGTCGAAATCGTAGAGGACCTCCGGATTCGCGGGCTCAACGCTGAGGCCGCGGCCGACGCCGATGCTCCGCTGCCGGAACGTCGCGCCGCCGTCGTCGGAGCGATAGAGCGTCTGCCCCGCGAGCGCGTAGACGACGTTCGTGTCGCCGCCGGCGATGACGAGCTTGGCGTCCGTCGTCGGAAAATGCGTGGTGAAGTTCAGAGCGCCGAGGAGGAGGAGCGGAAGCATGACCTCTTTACGTGCCTCCGCTGCGTGTTGTCACTTCCCCGTGAAATTCGCCGCGCGCTTCTCCAGGAACGCGCGCATCCCTTCCTTCGTGTCCTCCGTCGCGCACAACAGGCCGAAGAGCGTGGCTTCGAGGAGCTGTCCCTCCTCGCTCGGCATCTCGCTGCCGATGACCACGGCCTCAATCGCCGCGCGGATGGCCAGCGGCGCGCGCGAGGCGATCTTCTTCGCCAGCTCCTCGCACGTCGGCAGCAATTGATCGAGCGGCACGACGCGGTTCACGAGACCGATGCGCAAGGCCTCGTCGGCTTTCACGCGCTCGCCGCTGCAGATGAGCTCCAACGCTTTTCCTTTGCCGAGGAGCCGCGTCATCCGCTGCGTTCCGCCGTATCCCGGAATGATCCCCAACGTCACCTCGGGGAGGCCGAGCTGCGCGTTCTCCGAGGCGATGCGGATGTGGCAGGCCAGCGCCAGCTCGCAGCCGCCGCCGAGGGCGAAGCCGTTGATCGCGGCGATGACCGGCTTCGGGAAGCGCTCGATGCAATTGAACACGTCCTGGCCGCGCTGCGACGTCTCCTTGCCACTGATCGGTGTCTGCGCGGCAAGCTCGTTGATGTCGGCGCCGGCGACGAAGGCCTTCTCCCCGCCGCCGGTGAGGATCACCGCGCGGACGCTCGCGTCGTCGCGGGCCATCTGGAAGACGCGGTGGAGCTCCTGCACCGTCTGCGCGTTCAGGGCGTTCAGCGTTTTCGGGCGGTCGATGGTGAGGCGGAGGATGCCGTCGGCGACGTCGACTTTGATGTTCTCGTAGTCCATAGATCACTTCCTGTCGAACGGAACCGGCTTGCCCGACGCGTAGTCGTAGAAGCCGGCGCCCGATTTACGGCCGTAGCGTCCGGCCAGCACCATCTTCTTGAGCAGCGCCGGCGCGGCGAAGCGCTTCTCGCGGTACTCGTCGAACATGACGTGGGTGATGTAGTACGTGGTGTCGAGGCCGACGAAGTCGAGCAGCGTGAACGGTCCCATCGGATAGCCGCAGCCGAGCTGCATGGCCTTGTCGATGTCCTCGATCGAGCCGATGCCTTCCTCGTACCCGCGGACGGCGTCGAGGAGATACGGCACGAGCAGGCGGTTGACGATGAAGCCGGAGTTGTCGCGGCAGGCCACCGGCTCCTTGCCGAGCGACTTGGCGAAGGCGAAGGCGCTGTCGAACGTCTCATCCGAGGTGAGGATCGTGCGCACCACCTCGACGAGCTTCATCATCGGCACGGGGTTGAAGAAGTGAAGGCCGACGAACTGCTTCGGCCGCGCCGTGGCCATGGAGAGCTCGGTGATGGTGAGCGATGACGTGTTGGAGGCGAACAGCGCCTCCGGCTTCACGATCTTGTCGAGCTGCGCGTAGGTCTCGCGTTTGAGCTCGGCGTTCTCGATGATCGCCTCGATGACGACGTCGCAGTCGGCGAGGTCGTCGAGCGACGTGGTGCCTTTGAGACGGCCGGCGCAGGCGTCGCGGTCGGCGGCGCTCATGGTGCCCTTTTCGACGAAGCGGCCGAGGGACTTCTCGATGCCTTTGAAGCCTTTGTCGAGGTACTGCTGCTCGACTTCGCGCACGACGACGTCGTAGCCGGCCTGCGCGCAGGTCTGCGCGATGCCGGAGCCCATCAGGCCGCAGCCGAGGACTCCGACCTTCTTGATGGTTGCCATGTGGTGGTGCTCCTTTCGAAAACCGCGCGGGATTGTATGCTGCGCCGCGTGAAGTCGCAGCGGCTGCGCCCCCAAGTCATCCTCCTCGGTTTGGTCTCGCTGCTCAATGACTCGGCGAGCGAGATGATCTATCCGCTGCTGCCGGTGTTTCTCGTTTCGACGTTGGGCGCGACGCCGCTGGTCGTCGGGATCATCGAGGGGTCGGCGGATGCGCTGGCGTCCGTGCTGAAGCTGGTTGCCGGTTCCGTTTCGGATCGGCTCCCCCGCCGCAAACCGCTCATCGTTACCGGCTACGCTTTGGCGGCGCTGTCGCGCGGGTGGATCGCGGTGGCTTCGCGATGGCCCTCGGTGCTGGCGGCGCGGCTGCTGGATCGAACCGGGAAGGGGATCCGCTCCGCGCCGCGCGACGCGATGATCGCGGATGTGACGCCCGAGGAGAGCCGCGGGAAGGCTTTCGGGTTCCACCGGGCGCTCGATCACACGGGGGCGGTGGTGGGACCGCTGCTGGCGTTGCTGCTCCTCGATGCGCTGCATTTGCCGTTGCGGACAATCTTTTTGATCGCGGTCATCCCCGGTGCGATCGCGGTGGTGTTGTTGCTGGTGTTTCTTCGCGAGGAGAGGCGGGCGCGGCGTCGGGACGACGCCGCGCCGGCCGTCGGGACGCCGTCACCACGCTTTTGGATCGCGCTTTCGGCGATTTCGTTGTTTTCTTTGGCGAATAGCAGCGATGTGTATTTGATCCTGCAGGCGCACGCGGCGGGCGTGTCGACGGCGATGCTCCCGGCGCTGTGGGGCGCGCACCACGTCATCAAGGCGCTCTTCTCCACCTCAGCCGGGTCGAGATCGGATACGAGTGGGCGGCGCAAGCTTCTCGTGGCCGGGTGGCTGTCGTACGCGGTCATCTATTTCATCTTCCCGTTCGCGCACAACACGGCGTTCTTCTTCGCGCTCTTCGTCGCGTACGCGATTCCGTTCACCCTCAGCGAAGGGGCGGAGCGCGCCTGGATCAGCGACCTCGTGCCGGCGGAGATCCGCGGCAAGTCGTTCGGGATCTACTACCTCGCCAGCGGCATGTTCGTCCTCGCCGGAACGGCGCTCTTCGGCTGGCTCTACGAGCACGTCTCGCCGCGCGCGGCCTTCGACACCGGCGCGGCGCTGGCCGTCGCCGCGACGGTCGCCGTCATCGCAGGAAGCGGCAAAACAAATCCGCGACCGAGCGCACGATGAGGCCGCGCTCGCGCAGCGCCGCCGCGCGCGGGTGCGAGTTCGTACAGGCGATGGCGGCGAATAGGCCGCTCGACTGCAAGCGCTCCAGCGCGTCGCCCGGCAGCTCGCCGTGCGTGGCGATGGCGACGAGCTTCCCCGCGCCGGCGTCGCGATAGGCGCGCGCCGCGTTCAAAAGCGACCCGCCGGTGCGGATCATGTCGTCGTAGATCACCACGGTCTCGCCGCCCAACCGCGTGCTCACCGCCGTCACCTCCGTCTCCTCCGGACCGTGCCGCCGCTTGTACACGAAGGCGGCGGGGACGCCGAGCGCATTGGCGAGCGACTCGACCCACTTGGCGCGGCCGGCGTCGGTCGAGCCGACGACGAACGAGTCGCCGCCGAGCTCGCGCGCCAGCTCATGGATGACCGGCGCGCCGGAGACGTGCACGGGATGCAGGCTCCCCTCGAAGTAGTGCGGGATGCCTTCGCTGTGCAGGTCGAGCAGAAGAATCTGATTGCCGAGCTTCGCGTCGGGGATCGAGGAGAAGATGCGCGCGCGGTTCTTCGCCGTCACGGCCTCGCCGGCGTGCGCGGCGCGGTCCATGGTGGCGTAGCCGTACCACGGCACGATGAGCGTGAGCGTCGACGCGCCGTTCTCGACGATCGCGCAGGCGAGGTCGTAGAGCTCGAGCATGGCCGCGTCGGAGATGGTGCCGCCGACGGCGATGACGTCGCGTTCGAAGACGTCGGTGGCGACGCGCAGGTAGTGCTCGCCGTCGGGAAAGACGCTGCGCTCGACGACGCCGCGCTCGAACGCGCCGGCGCGCAGGAGGTCGTCGGCGAAGTAGTCGTAGTCGGCGATGGAGAGGATGAGGTTCATGGTTCTTAAGTTCTTAGGTTCTTAGGTTCTTAGGTTTCTCTTAAGAACTTAAGAACCTAACAACCTAAGAACCTCGCGATTCAAGAATCAACCGAGTCTTCAACTCAAACAATCGCTCTTCGAGCCCAACGGGATATCGATGCGGATTCACAAACCGCTTCACGCCGTCGTGGAAGCGGCCGAGCTGCGCCACGCGCCGCGCGCGGATCTCTTCGATCGACGGCAACGAATACACGCAACGGCCGCCGCGGAAGACCGGCACGAGAAGGTCCTCGAACGGCGCGTCGGCAGCCATCGTGCGCCGGCGCGTGAGGTCGAGCGGATCGACGATCGTCCGCGTCGGCTCGGGCGTGAGCTCGTCGAGGATCATGTCGGCGTCGGGGAAGCGCCGCACCTGCAGGAGGCCCGGCGTCGACGTCTTTACGGCCTGCTCCGAAATTTTCACGCGGTACTGCCACGCGCCGCCGCGCGGCTTGAGCGCCGTGAGCTTGTAAACGCCGCCGAGGGCGGGCTGGTCGAAGGCCGTGACCATGCGCGTGCCGACGCCCCAGAGGTTGATGCGCGCGCCCTGCTCTTTGAGACTCGCGATCGTGTGCTCGTCGAGGTCGTTGCTTGCGGCGATGGCGGCCTTCGGGAAGCCGGCGTCGTCGAGCATCTGCCGCGCCTCTTTCGAGAGGTAGGCGAGATCGCCCGAGTCGAGCCGGATGCCGATCAGCTCGTGCCCCTCGGCGCGCAACTGCCGTCCGATTTCGATGGCGTGCGCGACGCCGTCGCGCGTGTCATAGGTGTCGACGAGGAGCATGACGTTGTTCGGCATGACCTCGGCGTATTTCGCGAAGGCCTCGCGCTCGGAGTCGAACGACATCACCCAGCTGTGCGCGTGCGTCCCCTTCACCGGAATCGCGTACTTTGCGCCGGCGAGGACGTTCGACGTCGCCGCGCAGCCGCCGATGTACGCGGCGCGGCTCGCGGCGAGGCCGCCGTCGATGCCCTGCGCGCGGCGCAGCCCGAAGTCGATGACGGGATCGCCCTTGGCCGCCCAGACGACGCGCGCCGCCTTTGTCGCAATCAGCGTTTGGAAGTTGACGATGTTGAGGAGCGCGGTCTCGACGAGCTGCGCCTGCAGGATCGGCCCGCGCACACGGAGGAGCGGCTCGTGCGGGAAAACGACGGTCCCCTCGGGCACGGCATCGACGTCGCACGCGAAGCGCATGTCGCGGAGGTAGCGGAGGAAGTCGCCGGGGAAGAGGCGCGCGCCGTCGTTTCCTTTCTGCGCGGCGAGGAAGGCGACGTCGTCGTCGCTGAAGCGGAAGTCCTCGAGGTAGCGCACCGCGGTCTCGAGTCCGGCGGCGATGGTGTAGCCGCCGTCGAAGGGGTTCTCGCGAAAGTAGTGGTGGAAGACGGCCTCGTCGTCCGCTTTGCCGGTGCGGAAGTAGCCGTAGGCCATGGTGAGCTCGTAGAGGTCCGTCAGCAGGGCGAACGAGAGCACGAAACGCACGGTGCCTCAGGCGCGTCATAATTGCAACGTGCGAAAGTCAGGGTGGTTTGCCGCAGTTCTCCTCGCGATCGCCGCGGCCGCGACGGCGGCCGACAAGACGCCGGTCTTCACCCGCAGCGGGATGGAAGAGGCGGCGCTGCCGTGGCGCTACGTCGACAGCCCGATTCACCCCATCGACGGGCGGCGCGTGCGCTGGCACGTCGGCTGGGTGGAGCTCAAGACGCCGATCGGGCCGTTCCGCCTCATCTACTTGCCCCTCATGGCCCCGCTCAATGGCTCCTTCGGGTCGCGCAACTGGCAGGGGACGCCGAATGCGTTCGACCTGACGAATATGCAGATCCCGCAGCGGCCGCCGAAAGAAGAAGAGCCGAAAACGTCGATCGAGATCAAGAAAGAGGAGTGATGCCGACGACGGCGTCGCCGGCCGAGATCCGCGCCGAGTTCGACGCGATGGCTCCGCTGATGCCCGACCGCCTCGGGCCTGCCGAGGAGTGGCTGCTCGCCCAGCTCCCGCGCGGCCGAACTGTGCTGGACATCGGCTGCGGCATCGGGACGATCGCGCGGCGGCTGGCTTCGTCGTTCGCGCATGTTGTCGCCGTCGACTTCTCTCCGGCGATGATCGCCGAGGCGCAGCGGCGGTCATCATCAATCGAGTTCGTCTGCGCGGATCTCTTCGACTGGCTGCGCGAGCACCGCGACGCGTACGACTGCATCGTCAGCGTCTCCACGCTGCACCACGTCGACCTCGGCGACGCGCTCCGCGCGATGGCGCTGTCGCTGAAGCCGGGAGGGCGGCTGCTGGTGCTCGACGTCTTGCACCGCACGAACCCGATCGTCAACGCCGCCGCGCTCGTCGCCGGCTTCCGCTTCACCGGCTGGAAGCTGCGCCGCGCGTTCTGGCGCCACGGCCGCAACGAGCGCTATCTGACGCTCGGCGAGGCCGCGCACACGGCTTCCGCGGCGCTGCCCGGGGCGCGCGTGCGCGAGCATCTGCTGTGGCGGTATTCGATTGTCTGGGACCGCCCCGCGAGCTAGGCGGTCTCCATCATCTCCGCGGGGATGTCGAAGTTCGACCAGACGTTCTGCACGTCGTCGTGATCGTCGAGCGCTTCGAGAAGCTTCATGACCTGCTTCGATTTGTTCTCGTCGAGGCTGACGTAGTTCGCCGGGATCATGCCGAGCTTCGCCTCGATCGTGGCGATCTTGTTGTTCTCGAGCGCCTGGCGCACCGCCTCGAAGCTCTCCGGCGAGGTGTAGATCTCGAAGGCGTCGGGGTCGTCGGCCTGGAGGTCGTCGGCGCCGGCCTCGAGGGCGATCTCCATGAGCTTGTCCTCGTCCGCGGCGCTCTTCTCGACGGCGAAGTAGCCCTTGCGCTCGAACTGGAATTTGACCGAGCCGGGCGTGCCGAGGTTGCCGCCGTTCTTCTCGAACGTGTGGCGGATCTCGGGGGTGGTGCGGTTGCCGTTGTCGGTCAAGGCCTCGACGATGATGGCCACGCCGCCGGGGCCGTAGCCCTCGTACGTGACTTCCTCGTACATCGCGCCTTCGAGCTCGCCGCTGCCGCGCTTGATGGCCCGCTCGATGTTGTCCTTCGGCATGTTGTTCGCCTTCGCCTCGGCGACGGCAGCGCGAAGGCGCGGGTTGGCGTCGGCATCACCGCCGCCGAGCCGCGCGGCGATGGTCATTTCCTTGATGATGCGCGTGAAGACTTTGCCGCGCTTGGCGTCGGCTGCACCCTTCTTGTGCTTGATGGTGCTCCATTTACTGTGGCCTGACATGGGAGGCTGCTCCTAAACGTTGATGGGGGCGCGATTATAGTCAAATGAGTCCGGACTTCCCACTCCGCGCGATCTTCGACGACGGCGAGTGCGTCACGCTCGCCTCGGCCGAGGAGCTGATGGCGGCGTTCGACACGATCGACTCGACGGACGCACGGGCGGGGGTGTGGATCCGCGACGCCCGGGATCGGACCGTGCGCTTGCGGATGCGGGGCGGGTGGGTGGAGGTGCTGGAGGTCTACTGAGCGAAGCGGACCGGCAGTCCCATCTCCTTCAAAAGGTTATGCGCTCCGTCGACCGCATCCATCACCCACAACATATACACCGCGTCGACGTGAATCGACCGCGTGATGGCCGGGTCGAAAATGAAGTCATTGCCGAGCGACTCGTACGTTCCGTCGAAAAGCAGCCCGCACAACTCCCCCTTCGCGTTCAGGGTCGGTGAGCCGGAGTTGCCGCCGGTGGTGTCGACGTCCGACAGGAAATCGACCGGCACGGCGCCGAGCTGCGGGTCGACGTAGCCCGCGGTCTTGTTCGCGCGCAGCGCGTCGAGCTCCGCCTTCGGCGCGTCGAACTCGCCGCTGCCGGTGTTCTTCTGCACCACGCCCGCGACCGTCGTCTGCGGCGTGTAGGCCACGCCGTCGCGCGGCACGTAGCCCTTCACCGTCCCGAACGTGATGCGCAGCGTCGAGTTCGCGTCGGGGTAGAGCCGCCCGCCGGTCATCGTGCGCAGCGCCTCGAGGTACATCGGACGGACGCGCGTCATCGCGCCGCCGAGCTCCTTGTCGCGCTCCTCGCTCTCGAGCGACAGCGGCGACAGCGCCGCGGCGAGGTCGAGCATCGAGTCCTTGCGCGCCGTGAGCTGCGCCGTCGACTCGCTCTGCATCGCCTTCCGCTCGGCGAGGTCGGCGATCTTCGTGTTCGCGTAGAGCTGGTCGAGGAACGGCTCGACGCCGCCGGCTTTGGCGATGGCGTCGTCGACGGCCTTGATGCGCTGGCCGGCCGGGAGCTTCTGCGACTCATTGAGGAAGTAGCGCAGGCCGGCGCGATCGGACTTCGGCTCGATCGACTTCTGCGCCCGCGTCACCCCCTCGGCGATGCGCGACCAGTCGCGCTGCTGGAAGCCGCCCTCGCGGTCGATATCGGCCTTCGGCCGTTCGAGGCTCAGGCGATAGAGCGTCGTCGCCTGGGCCAGCATCGGCGACGAGCGCAGGAGCCACGTGTGGACGGTGTCGCGCTGCCGCGTCGCCTCGGCTTTCGCCTGCAGCGCGTTGAGCTGGTCCATCGCGCCGGCGTATTTCTTCGCCTCGGCCGGGTGCGCGGCGATCCACGCGTTCAGATCGGCCTCGCGCTTCTGCCGCTGCGACACGATGTGGAACTTCTCGAAGCCGGTCAGGGAGCCGGTGTAGTTCTTCAGCGTGTTCTCCATCCCCTTGATGCGGCTCGCGTTCGCGATCTCGACGCTCTTGTCGGTCTTCCCCATCTCGTGAAGGATGTTGCTGAGGTCCGTGGCGTAGCGGACGAACGTCGGGAACGTGTACTCCTGCATCGCCGTCACCTCGGCCGCGGTGCGGTAGCGGAAGGTGCGGCCGGGATAGCCGGCGACGAGGACGAAGTCGCCCGGGTTCATGCCCGCGTTCGAGACTTTGAGGATGTGCGCGGGGTGGTACGGCACGTTGTCCTTCGAGTAGTCGGCGGGCTTGCCGTCCTTGCCGACGTAGGCGCGGAGGTACGACCAGTCGCCGGTGTGGCGCGGCCACATCCAGTTGTCGGTCTCGCCGCCGAAGTTGCCGATGCCCAGGGCGGGGGCGTAGACGAGGCGGACGTCGCGGATCTCCATCTGCGTCGTGCGAATGTACGACGCACCTTCATAGAAGGACGCGACCCGGCAGCGCACGCCGCCGGGCTTCTCGCACTCGGCGACGAGGGACTTGATGTTCTTGTCGATGGCTTTGTCGCGGTCGATGTCGGAGAGCGACGCGGCGAGGCTGCCGGTCACGCGCGGCGTGACGTCCTCGATGAGCGTCGTGACGAAGACGCGCGAGCCGGGGCCGGCCGGCAGTTCCTCGTCCATCGTCTTGGCGAGGAAGCCGTTGGTGATGAGGTCGCGCTGCGGCGTCGAATTGAACTGCAGCGCACCGAAGCCACAGTGATGGTTCGTGACAATGAGCCCCTCGGGCGACACGAACGACGCGCTGCAGCCGCCGAGCGAGATGACGGCGCCCATGGGGTCGCCGGTGAGGTCGGCGAAGCGCTGCGGATCGATCTTGAGGCCGAGCTTCTGCAGCTCCGGCGCGAGCTGCGGGATCTGCTGGGGCATCCACATCCCCTCGGCGCCGATGAGCGGCGCGGCGACGAGACAGAGCAACAATGAGAGTCGTTTCACGTAGTTCTCCCTTCGGAAATTGCGCGCGAATGATACCTCCGGCGTCTGCCGTATCATTTCCGTGCACCCAAGGAGGAACATCGTGGGCTTTTGGGACAATCTCAAAACCGAGGCGAAGAGTCAGTTCATCGAGATCATCCAGTGGCTCGATGAGTCGAACGACACGCTGGTCTACCGCTTCCCCGTCTACAACCAGGAAATCAAAATGGGCGCGCAGCTCACGGTTCGCGAGAACCAGGTGGCGCTGTTCATCAACGAAGGCAAGGCCGCCGATCTCTTCACGCCCGGCCGCTACGAGCTGAACACACAGAACATCCCCATCCTCACCGTGCTGCGCGGCTGGAAGTACGGCTTCGCCTCGCCGTTCAAAGCCGAGGTGTATTTCTTCAACACGCGGCTCTTCACGGATTTGAAGTGGGGCACGACGAATCCGGTGATGATGCGCGACAAGGACTTCGGGATGATCCGCCTGCGCGCGTTCGGCACGTACGCGATGAAGATCGGCGACGCGAAGGAGTTCTTCAAGACGGTGGTCGGGACGCGCGGGCTGACGGAGACGAACGACATTCTCGGACAGCTCCGCTCGACGATCGTGTCGCGCCTGACGGACGCGATCGCCTCGGCGAATATCGCCGCGCTCGACATGGCCACGCGCTACGACGAGCTCGGACAGGCGGCGCTCGATACGATCGGCCCCGAGTTCGCGAAGTACGGCCTGGAGCTGTCGCGCTTTTTCGTGGAGAACATTTCGCTGCCGGAGGAGGTCGAGGCGGCGATCGATCAGCGGACGAAGCTCGGCGTGCTCGGCGACCGGATGCAGCAGTACACGCAATTGCAAGTTGCCGACTCGATTCCGGTCGCGGCGGCAAATCCCGGCGGCCTCGCCGGAGCAGGCGCCGGCCTAGGCGCCGGCTTCGCGATCGGCGGCGCGATGGGCAACGCCTTCGGCGGCGGCTTCCAGCAAAGCGGCGGCGCCCCTCCCCCACCCCCGCCCAGCGGCGGTGGCAGCGCGAGCACCGCACCACGCTGGTCGCTGGCGATCGACGGGAAGACGTACGGCCCCTACACGGACGACGCGCTCCGCGCGATGGTGCAGAGCGGCCAGGTTCCGCCATCGACGCAGGCGTGGAGGCCAGGCGCGAGCGGGTGGGCGGCGGTGTCGGAGTTCCCGGAGTTGGGATTGAGCTCGCCGCCGCCACCGCCGCCGCCGCCGCCGGCGGCTAAGTGACGAGGCGGGGATCGAAGCGAAAAAGCTCGGGCGTTGACAGCTTGATGCGCCGGAAATCCTCGTGTGCCGGATTTAGCAGGTAATTTCGCTCGTGATCGACGATGACGCTCGGGACGGAAAGGACCGCCGAGCGTTCGGAGCGGATCCATTCATCGCCGAAGTCCCTAAGTTCAACCGGCGGGCGAGGGTCGCGCCAGTTCAGCGGAAGCTCTTCGATCTCGACGTGCGTGACGAGCGACTCGTCGAAGGTGCACGAAGCCAGGACGAAATTCGGCAGCAGTTTCGGACGGAAAGCATTCGCCAGGACTTCGAGAATAGCGAGTGACACATGTTCGGAGGTGTGCACGACCCAATACCCCGGTGAGCTCCACCGTCCGCCGAACTCGCGTGCACCTTCGCCGCCGAAGGCATCGGCTGCGTAAATCGCCTCAGTCAGTCGCCATGCTGTCAGCACTACGAATACACACTGTGACGGACTCGGCCGATGAGGTGCTCGACCTCCCGCGCACCGACCTCCGTACGCGAAACTTCGATCGGCGTCGCGCCATCAAGTGCGGCCAACTTGTGGGAGAGCCATTCCACCGCCCCGGCGCGATCTCCGTGGAAGAGATCCAGCGCGGAACGAAAAATGCGGGCCGCGCGCAGGAGCCGATCGGATTCCTCGGGCGACAGACGTCCGTGTGCCTTTCGCCGTGCCAGCGTTCGCGGTGCTATCTGAATCCACTGCATCAGCAGATCGGGATCGAGGCCGGCATTCCGCTGCAGGTGTTCGAGCGCACCGTATGGAAGCCCGCGCTCGATGCGCGCGATCAATTCGGGCCAATCGCGGGTTTTCAAACCCAAAACCATCGCGTAGTCATAAGGGCCAGACGGACGCTCAACGGTGCGTGCCATGACGACAAGATGGTACTTGCCACGTGGCAAGAGCGTCAACGGAAGTAATCAGCGGCTGCGGAACGCTTCCGCGACCGTCATCCCATCCGAGGCGACGAGAGCGATCTCGTCGCCTGCCGCGACTTCGCCTTCGCGCGTGACGGCCAGGTAAAAGCCCGACCGGCCGCTTCGCAGGAAACGCCGCACGATGTCGAGGCGGCCGAAGCGGAGCTGGAGCTTGAAGCACGGGAGCCGCGGCTGCGTGACGATGAATTCGGCGGAGCCGATACGCAGCCGGTCGCCGATCCGCACTGTGTCCTCGAGCAGTCCCTCGGTCGTGAAGTTCTCGCCGAACGCACCTGGCGAAAGATCGGGCTCGCGGAGCTCCTCGCGCCAAAACGGATAGTGCTCGGCCGGATAGACGTAGACCGCCTTCACGACGCCGCCGTGGACCGTGAGATCCGATTGGCGGTCACCGTCGAGATTCAGACGACGCGCGCACACCGGGCCGGCGACCGGCTCCTTGAAGATCGACGTCCGCACGATTCTCCCCTGCCACTCGACCTCGCGCGGCAATCCGACATTGATCGACGCGATTCTCATACGAAGCTCACGACGTCGCCTCTCGTCGCTCGAAGGATCTCCTCGGCGGCGCGGACGCCGTGATCCAGCGCTTCCTCGAACAGCGCTACCCCGCTCAAATCCGCATTCGCGAAGTGGATGTTGCGCCACGCTTCGCTTGCGCTGCGCCGTGCTGCGGAGTTGATGAAGCCGGGGTGGGGGCGGATCATGGCGTGGCCCCACCGCATGACGTCGAGTCGCTGCGCGAGTGCACGGATCTCGGGGTGGGCGCGCTCCAAGTCGGACAGCACGATCTCGGCGCATTGGTCGCGCGTCAGCGAGAGCAAGCGCGAGCGCGCGGTGCGGGGGTCGTGGTCGCACATGGCGTAGTAGTACGTCAGCGTCGTCGGGCCGTAGTCGCGGCCGATCTGGTGCGTGGCGACGATGTAGCCGAGGGCCGGGCTCTCGTAGAGCACGTTGTCCCAGGAAAGCGGGAAGCCGACCGAGGCCGGGCGATCCTTCAGCGTCAGGTTCGCCACGAGCCACGAGCCGTACATGAATTCGTGGACGTCGCGCGGGTAGTCGCGGATGACGCGCGCGGCGATGAACTGCGGCGCGGCGAAGACGACGTGCTTGGCGTGGATGCCGCGGGCGTGGCGGCCGTCCCGAGAGAGGGCGACGATGTCGGCGCCCGCATCCGTCGGCGCGACGCTGACGACGAGCCAGCCGGTGTCGACGCGCGCGCTCTTGCCGAGGTGCGCGATGAGGCGGCCGTTCCCCTCGGGCCAGGTGATGAGCGGCTCGCTCTCCTTCCCCGGCTCGGCGACGCGCGAGGCGAAGTAGAAGATGCCGGCCCAGGCACTCGTGTCGGCGAGGCGCGCGCCGTAGTCGTCGCGGCAGGCGTAGTCGACGTACCAGCGCAGCCGCGGCGACGTCCAGCGATGCGCGTCCATCCACTCCGCCATCGACAGCTTGTCGAGAGCCATGACGTCCGCGTCGTCCGAAGAGAGAGAGGAAGGAATCGTGAATGCGCGGCGGCCGCGCCCGTCGCGCCACGCCACCCACTTGGCGATCTCCGCTTCGAACTCGCGGTACTGGCGCAGGTCGTCGGCGCTCGCGCCGGCGGCGAGGTACAGGCCTTCGTACCAGCGCCCGCGATAGAAGACGCGCTCCTCGGGATCGCGGACAATGAACTGCTCCGCGGCGGTCGGCGGGTCGGTGCTCTCGAGGACCCCCATCTCCGAGAGCACGCGCGTCAGCGCGCGGTCTTCCCGCAGCGGCACGGGGACGTAGTGCGCACCCCATGGGAAGCCGCGGCCGGAGCGCGATGTGCCGCCGGCAACCTCTTCGAGCTCGAGCACGACGACGTCGTTGAAGTCCGCATGTTTGAAGCGCCACGCTGCGGCAAGACCGGCGACGCCGGCGCCGACGATGACGACGTCGTGATTGCTCCAATCGGTGGGAACGATGTTCTGAGGCGTGCGAAGTCGGTGGCCGAATTCGTGAGATGCGCCGACGATCTCGCCGGGCGGGAGCGGCGGGCGGCGGGAGGAGCGGGAGCAGGCGACGCCGAGGAACGCGAGGAGCAGCTCGCGCCGCGTCAGCTCCACTTCTTCCATTCTTCCTCGTAGTAGCGGACGAGCGTCTGATTATCCAGGCGGTTGATCTCCACCGGCACCGGGCCGGTGTCGGGCGGCATTACGAACATCGACGCCAGCGACTGCGCGTCGAGCGACCGCAGCGGCATCGGCAGGTGTGATGGCGTCGGGAACGGCGACAGCCGCGCCAGCGCAAAGCCCCACACGCCGAACGACGGCACGGTCGTCTGGTACGGCCGCACGAACAGCCCCGCTGCTTCCATCGTCCGGATCACGCACCAGTACGAGCGGCGCGCGAAGAGCGGCGACGTGCACTGCACGGCGACGGCCGCCGTCCGTGCGAGATGCTGCCGCAGCAGCTTGTAGAAGCGCGTCGTGTAGAGCTTTCCGAGGGCGAAGTTGTTCGGGTCGGGGAAATCGATGATCGCGGCATCGAAGGACTCGCGGTTCTCGCCGAGCCAGATCATCGCGTCCTCGTTGATCACGCGCACGCGGCGGTCTTGGAACGAATGATGATTGAGATCCGCGAGCGCCGGGAAGGCACGCGACAGATTCGTCATCTTCGGGTCGAGATCGACGAGCGTCACCTGCTGCACGCTCGGGTAGCGCAGCACCTCGCGCAGCGCCAGGCCGTCGCCGCCGCCGCAGATCAGCACGTGGCGCGGCGCGCCGGCCAGCGACATCGCCGGATGCACCAGCGCCTCGTGGTAGCGGTACTCATCGGCCGACGAGAACTGCAGATTGCCGTTGAGGAAGAGGTGGAAGCCCGACGCGCCGCGCGTGACGACGATGCGCTGGTAGGGCGAGCTGGTGGCATAGACGATCTCGTCGGCGAACAGCTGATCCTCGGCGAGCGACGTCAGCGTCCTGGCCTCCACGAATGCGATGACGAGGATGACCATCACGATCGCCGCGCGGACGCGCAGCGCGCTGAGGCGCCGCGAGATCAGCGGCGCGAGGAGGTACGTGCCGTACAGCCCCACGCAGCCGTTGAGAAAGCCGAAGAGGATCGACGTCCGCACCAGGCCGATTCGCGGCACGAGGAACAGCGGAAAGAGCACCGCTGCGAAGAGAGACCCGAGGTAGTCGAAGCTGAGGACGCGGGAGACGAGCTCCTTGAAGTCGAGGTGCTCCTTGAGAATGCGCATCAGGATCGGCAACTCGAGTCCCACGAGCACGCCGATCACGAAGACGACAAGAAAGAGGAACAACTGAAACCACTGTAGCCGCGCGAAGCCGAAGAAGAGCAGCGGCGCGGAGAGGCCGCCGATCAACGCGACCGCGAGCTCGACCTCGACGAAGCGCGCGGCCAGGTCGCGGTCGAGATATCGCGACAGCCACGCGCCGACGCCGAGCGCGGAGAGGTACAACCCGATGATGAGCGAGAACTGCGTCACGGAGTCGCCGATGACGTAGCTCGCCACGGTGCCGGCCAAGAGCTCGTACACGAGCCCACACGCGGCGATGACGAGGACGTTGAGAAAAAGGAGCGGGGTGCGGTTCATTCGTAAGTCGGCTCTCAGCTCTCAGCGATCAGCTCTCAGGGGCGGTGGCCCGAGAGCTGATAGCCGAGAGCCGAGAGCTGGACACCATCAGCCATGGATCGTTGAAGCAATGATGATCGCCAGTCCGAGCAGGACCGCGCCGACCAGGATCGCCAGGGCCGTGTTCTGGTCATCCTCGATCTCCTTGCGCATCGAGAAGGGCACGAGCTTGGTGATGAGCCAGAAGGCCACGCCGAAGACGATGATGCCGAACACCGTATACGCGAGGGTGACCAGGAACGTGTGCAGTGCCGCTTGAGTGATCATCATTTCCCTCCGTGAAATCCGCCGAACCAGAATGAGCGGTAGCCGCCGTGCGCGGCGGACCGCAGTCCGTGCGGCACGTATTGCCGATGCGACCGGCCGAGCTCATAGCCCTTCCAGTCGACGAAGCCATAGCCGAGCACAATGAGCGTCCCGAGAATCCCGTAGAACCTTCGCATGTCACTCCTCGTCGTCGTCGTCGCGCTCGGTGCCCATCGACGTGTAGCTCGCATCGGCCCAGCGCGCGCTCTCGAATCTCGCCTTGCGGAAACCGAGGAAAATCGCCGGCAGCGTGACCAGCAGCAGCGCCAGGAAGAAGTGCGTCCAGCGGAACACCCCCTCCTTCACCGTGATCATCACCGGCGGCGGCGTCGACTTCTCGTCCCACTGCGCCTCCAGGCGCATCGAGTACGTCCCCTTCGGCAGCGCCGCGACGTACGTCTTCTTTGCCCGGCTTCCCTCGCTCCAGTGCCCGTCGTCGTAGCCTTCGTAGTACTCGATCGGCAGCTCGAAGCCGTCGATGAGCCCCGTCGCTTCGTTGCCGATGTCGCCCGCGACATAGACCCACGAGTTCGTGACCTGCGAGTAGCCCTCGACCTCGAGGTTCTTCCCCGAAAGCTCGAACGTAGGCGTGAAGACGACGCGGGTGTTCTTCGCGCTCGGATCGGTCGGCGGCGGGAGCGTCGAGAAGTCATAGAGCTGCGAGAAGACTTCGTGCCGCGGCCGCGTCACGGCGAGAAGAATGCCGATGACGAAGACGGCGGCGATGAGCTTGGCCCAGAGGTCGGAGACTTTCCCGCCGGTGTACGGCTGGATCATCCCGATCTTCGACGGCCGCGGCAGCCCGGTGACGCCGAAGGCCTGCTCGACCTCGGCCACCGGCATGTAGCGCGCGTGCGACCAGTTGACCTCTTTGGCCTTCTTCGTGCCGCTGACTTCCTTCGCCATCCCCTCAGGCGGCGCGATGTAGTCGACGGCGCGCACGGTCTCGCCGACCTGCACTTTCCAGTAGAACTCACCCGCGACAAACTCCACCGTCGCCGGCGCGTCCTGATAGATCTTGTAGGTGTTGCCTTGATAGATGACGGTCTTGCCGTTGTCCGTGACGTCGCCCGTCGCCGCGGGCTCGACGAAGCTCCAGTGGTCGTCGCTGTCGACGAGCCAGCGGAAGCCGGTGCCGGCGTTGTAGAGGAGGTACTCCGTCCAGTAGTACTTGATGTCGAAGGTGACGCTGCGCTGCATGAAGCCGGCGACGACGTACTCGACGTCGCCGATCTTGCCTTTGCCGCCGAGGGGGACGAGCGGCTTCGGCCCGCGCGCCTTGAGCGCCTCGAGGTACTTGAGGTTCCCCTCGGACGTGACATCGTGGACGCCGCCGCAGTTCGGGCAGACGATGCGCTCCGCCTGATCGGGAGCGACGAGGTTCAGCGGCCCGCCGCAGTTCGAGCAGTTGAGGCGCTCGACGCTGACTTTTCGCTCGCGCCGCGGCTCGAGGTTGATGCTGATGCCGAGCTCTTTGAGCGTCGTCTCCTGCCCCTGGAAGAGGAGCGGCACGTCTTCGCTGTAATCAATGGTGGCGAATTTGCGGCTCGGCCCGGAGAGGTCGGCGTAGTCGTAGGTGTCGCCGGGCATGACGCGCCACGGGATCTCGCCTTCGCCGGAGATGAGCGCGGCGGTGCCGATCTCCTGCACGACGAGGTCGCCGAGGCGGCCGCCGACTTCGACCTGCTCGAAGGTGGGCAATCCTTTCGCCTCGACTTTGAAGGTGATGTAGTACTTGCCCGCGGCTTCGGCCAGCCATCCCCATCGGCCGTCGTCGAACGCGCCGTACCACTCCTCCCACATGCCGCCGGCCTGATGGCGCATCTGGGTGCGGCCGACGAGGCGGAAGCCGACGCCGCGGTAGTTGCCCGGAAGGTCGCGACGCAGCGGAGAGCCGGTATCGATGAGCGCGGCGACTTTGCCGAGGTCCTCGAGGCCGCGGTCGGTGCGCGCGACGACGCTGTGGCAGTAGTCGCAGATGACGACGGCGGACGAGCCGATGGCGAAGGTGATGGGGCCGCCGCACGACGGGCAGTTCGCTACAGCCATGCCGGTGCCCCTGCCCTACAGACTTCCTGGACTTCGACGTGCGCGGCGCCGAGGAGCTCGTGCAGGCGCGCGCGCCACGGCCATTCCGGGCGCGGGCGGCAGCAGTAGAGGTTGATGGTGATGACGCCGTGCTCCGGATAGGTGTGGCAGGCGAGGTGGGACTCGCTGAGGATGACGAAGCCGGTGATGCCGCCGGGCGGTGGGAAGACGTGAAAGGTGGGTTCGGAGACGGGGTGAAGGTCGAGGTCGTGGATGACGGCGTCGAAGAGCGCGCGCAGGATCGCGGGATCCGTCAGCGCATCCGACGAACAGCCCGAGGCGTCGACGAGCCACTCCGCGCCGATTTCCATTTCCTATTGATGTGATTGTACACGCCTGAGCACGGCTTCCCCCGCCTCCCGCGTCCCGAGGCTTCCGCCGATGTCCTTGGTCGTCTCCCCTGCCTCGATCGCCTCGACGACGGCGCGCTCGATCCGTGCGCACTCGTCGGTGTAGCCGAGGGACTCGAGCATCATTGCGGCGGTCAGGATCGCGCCGATGGGGTTCGCGACGTCCTGGCCCGCGTACTTGGGGGCGCTGCCGTGGATCGGCTCGAACATCGACACCTTGCCGGGGTGAATATTGCCGCTGGCGGCCATGCCGAGGCCGCCCTGCAGCGCGGCGCCGAGGTCCGTGACGATGTCGCCGAACATGTTGTTCGTCACGATCACGCTGAACATCTCCGGCGCGCGCACCATCTGCATCGTCAGCGCGTCGACGAACATGTGGAAGTGCTCGATCTCGGGGTACTCCCGCGCGACCTCTTCGAACGTGCGCAGCCAGAGGTCGCCGCCGAAGCGCATGACGTTGTTCTTGTCGGACATGCAGACCGACTTTCGCTTCGTGCGCCGCGCGTAGTCGAACGCGTAGCGGATGATGCGCTCCACGCCGCGCCGCGTGGAGATGTCCTCCTGCACGGCGATCTCGTCGGGTGTTCCCTTCTTGAAGTTGCCGCCCATGCCGACGTACGCGCCCTCGGTGTTCTCGCGGAAGATGACGAGGTCGATCTCGCGCATCCCTTTGTCCTTCAGCGGCGAGAGGCGATCGCTGAGCAACTTCACGGGGCGGTAGTTGACGTAGAGGTCGAGCTGGAAGCGCATGCCGAGGAGGATGTCGGCGGCGTGCTTCATGTCGGGGACGCGCGGATCGCCGAACGCGCCGAGGTAAACGGCCGCGTAGTGGTTGCGGAGATCGTCCATCGCGCCGGGGGGCATGGAGACGCCGGTGCGGAGGTACTCGTCGGCGCTCCAATTGAATCGGGTGAATTCGAGATCGAGATTCAGCGCTTCGAGGATGCGCATCCCCGCGTCGATGACCTCGGGGCCGATGCCGTCGCCAGGGACGACGGCGATTTTCTTCGTCATGGCGGCGGCGGATTATATGTGCGACGGCGCGGAGAGCTCGATGCCGCGCGCGGCGACGGCCTCATGCACGCGCGGGTCGCAGAGCGCGCGCGTCTCCTCGTCCCACGCGTAGCCCCAGTGCGGATAGCGCGTGACGCCGACGCCGGGATGCGTGACGAGCTCCGTGACGCCGCGGACGTGGTCGAGCATCTCGACGATGCGCGGCGCGGTGAGGTGGCCGGCTTCCATGACGCCGATGGTGTTGCCGCGCCCGAGGGCGTTCAGCGCGGCGATCGACATCCGCCGTGCGATCCCGCCGCGGCCCCCGCGGTCGCCGATGCGGCGCACGTAGCCGATGCCGTACTCCTCGGCGAGCCGCGTGACGATGGCGAAGACGCGCGGGAGCATGTGCAGGTGCTGGTGGCCGTTGACGTGCGTGACGCGCAGGCCGGTGGCGAGCACCTTCTCGATCTGCGCGCGCAGCTCCGGCTCGGGATCGCGCTTGCGCGACAACACGTACCGAACGTAATTGCGCGGCATCAACGCGCCCGTCGTCAGCGCCCGCTCCTCCACGAGGGCCAGGTGCACGCCAACCTCCATCGACGGCACATCGCGCAGGCGCGCCACGGCGTCGTCGAAGTCGATGCCGTTCGCCACGATGCTGCACGCGGTGACGATGCCGCTGATGTGCGCGCGGATCGCCCCCTCGGTCATGCCGCGGTCGAGGCCGACGTCGTCGGCCGTCACGATCAGCTTCACTGCTCCTGCGGGCGCACGCTGTGCGGCCGCACGACGTCCTGGGCCGGACGCGGCTTGCGCACGCGCATCTCGGGATAGAGCTTGATCAGCTCGCGGATGATCTTGAAGATCACGCCCGGCGACGACAGGTGCGACGTGCCGCGGATGCGCGGGAAGTAGTCGAGCCCGATCTGCTGAATGGCAAAGCCGTGGTTCTTCGCCTTCACGATGAGCTCCGCGTCGATGAGCGACCCCTCGGACTTCAACTCGATCGCCTCCAGCACCTCGCGCTTCATCAGCTTAAATGAGAAGTTGATGTCGCGGTGCGGCCAGCCGAAGAGCATGCCGATCAGCGCGTTGTAGCAGTACGAGTAGAGCGTGCGGCGGAAGCCCTCCATCGTCCGGTCGTGGCGGTAGCCGGCGATGAGGTCGGCGCCGGTGACGTGCATGGCCCGCAGCGCGCGGCCGAGGACGTCGGGGTCGAACGGGAGGTCGGCGTCCATGTAGAGCACGACGTCTTTCGTCGCGGCGGCGAAGCCGGTGCGCAGCGAGCCGCCGAGCTTGCGGTTCTTCTCGTGGCGGATCATCCGGATGCGCGGGTTCTCCGCGGCGCGCGCCGCCACGATGCGCGGCGAGGCATCGGTCGAGGCATCGTCGACGATGACGATCTCGTAGTCGTCCGCGTACTTCGTGAGCGCCTCGACCGCCGCGTTGATGGCGTGGTCGACGTTGAGCTCCTCGTTGTACATCGGGATGACGAAGCTAACCGAGTAGCGTGGCATATCGGAACCGCACAAAAGTGTAACAGTTACAGCTCCACGAAGTAGACGAGCTGTGTGGCGAGCGAGCGCGGATCCTGGTTGTGCAGGACGTCGGCGGGGCGGAATGAATGCTCCGAGACGATGCGCAAGTCGAATCCTCCCCGCGGGATCGACACGACCAGCGGCGTCGTCTCTCCTTTCTTCACCGCCGCTGCGCCGACTTCGCGGCCGTTGATGAAGACGCGCACGTCGTTCGAGTCGTACGGCGCGTCGGGAGAGATGCGGAAGCGCAGCTCCGCCGCGTGCACGGGGCCGAGCGGCGGGATGCGGATCGTGGCGTCGCGCGCGAGCCAGCGCCACTCCTCGCCCTGCGGCGTCCGCTCCAGCGCGTACACGCCGGAAAGCGGGAGGTAGCGCTCGATCGGCCGGACCGGGTCGAGCGTCACGACGCGGTAGTGGTTGCGCGTGAGCTTTCCGTACGCGTCGCTGTCGCGCCACGAGAACGTGAGCGCGTCGGGCGCCGTCGAGCCGCCGTCGTTGAAAAGCACGAGCGGCACGTCGGGATCGTGGTAATGGTCGCGCAGCCCGCGCTCGAGCGCCGCCGACTTGAAGCGCGGCATGAGGTACTCCGCGGCGGGGCGCAGCGACGCGTCCCACAGGATCACGGTGTTCGGCGGATAGTGCGTGTTCGCGTACGCCGCAGCGGCGGCGGGCGGTGACGGCTTCGAGGCCATCTCGCTCACGATCGGGCGAACGTACCCGTACGAGCCGAGGGCGAAAATCACCGTGACGATCCACGGCGCGAGGCGCACGTGCGTGCTGGCGCGGATCGTCCAGAGGCCGAACGCGGCCAACAGAGCGGTGAAGATCATCGACGAGAGGCTGTAGCGCGCCGCGTCGGCCGGATCCATCCAGCCGAGCTGGAATGCGAACGCGGTGATGCCGAAGACGACAACCGGCAGGATCGCGTGGCGGCGGCGCCACGCCGGCACGAGGCCAAGCACGACGAGGACGATGAGCGGCAGCGTGAGGTACTTCGAGCCCCACCCGTGCAATACGAAGCGGATGGCGATCTCCGTCGTCGACTTCGCGCCGCGCGACATGGCCGCGTCGTGCGCGACGAAGTAGCGCGCCTGCTGCCGCTCGTATGTCAGGAGATCGCTCCAGCTGCCCGCCGCGTCGAGGAGCGGCAGGAACCACATCAGCGACGCGACGATGAAGCTGATCGCCATGGCCATTCGCTTGCGCCAGTCGGATAGACGGACGAAGGCGACGATGAGCGCGGGCGTCATGGCGATGACGATCTGCGGCCGGCAGCCGATCGCCGCCGACGACCAGAGGCCGATGCCGATGGCGGCGCGGGCGTGCTCCCCCTCCCCCTCGGCGGCGATGCAGTAAAACGCCAGGGCCACGAAGGTCATGGCGATCGGATCGGAGAACGCCAGCGATCCGTGGAGCAAGTACGACGCGGAGAAGTAGTAGAGGAAGGCGCCGCAGACGGCGAGGTCGGCATCGTCGATCCAGCGCCGGAACGCGCGCGACATGGCCACGAAGCCGATCGGCGCGGCGAGGATGTTGAGAATGACGAGCGCGCGCCACGGGTCGCCGACGATCTCGTTCATCGCCTTGCCGAGGAGGACGAAGAGGGGGAAGCCGGGCGGGTGCGGGTGGTAGGCCCAGATCGTCGGCTCGAATTTCTTCACCGCCTCGGCGAAGAGAAACTCGTCGTTCTCCCACGGCGTGCGCGGCATCTTGGCGATCTGCACGCAGAGCACGACGAGCGCGCCGATGGCCTCGCGCCAATAGCGGCGGCACACACCACTCGCCACTTCTAGAATGGGGGGAGTGGAATTCATCCGGGCGCTAATCGTACTGCACCGCACTTTCGGAAAGTTCGGCGCGCGCACCCGTTTCCACACGCTCGTGCGCTTTCTCACCTGCCCGTTCTTGCGCGTGGTGAAACACGTGCCGGCGGGCGCGGCGGTGCTGGAGATCGGCGCGGGGCACGGCGTCTTCGCCACGCTGGCCCATGCGCGCGGGGCAAAGCGCGTCGTCGCCGTCGAGCCGGACTTGCGCAAGCTGCACGCATTGGAAGGCGTCGACGTCGTGGCCGGCTTCGACGACTGCGTCCGCGGCACGTTCGACGTCGTGGCCATCGTCGACGTCCTCTACAAGATCCCCGTCGCGGAGTGGGACGCTCTCTTCGATCGCGTCGCCGCCCGCGTCCGCCCCGGCGGACTGCTGATCGTCAAGGAGCAGGACCCGACGGCGCGCGTGAAGAACGCCTGGAACCACCTGCAGGAGCGACTCGCCTCCGCGCTCCGCCTCACTCTCGGCGAGTCGTTCAGCTACGAGCCACCGCGCGACTTCGCGGAGCGCCTGCGCCGCCACGGCTTTGACCCCGAGGCGCCGCGGCGCATCGATTTCGGCTACCCACACCCGCACGTGCTTTTTCTCGCATATCATCGCGGCTAAAGGAGCAAATCGTGGCCAACTTTCCCGGCGTTGACTACATGGAACTCGACTCGCTCTTCAGCGAAGACGAGCTGATGGTGCGGCAGACCGTCCGCGACTTCGTCGACGACGAAGTCCTCCCCATCATCGAGCACTGCAACCGCGAGGAGAAGTTCCCCGCGGAGCTGATCCCGAAGATGGCGGAGATGGGCCTCTTCGGCGCCACCATCAGCGACTACGGCCTCCCCGGCTTGAGCCACGTCGCCTACGGCCTGATCATGCAGGAGCTCGAGCGCGGCGACTCCGGCCTCCGCTCCTTCGCGTCGGTCCAGTCGGGCCTCGTGATGTTCCCGATCTACGCGTACGGCTCGCAGGCGCAGAAGGACTACTGGGTCCCGAAGCTCGCCACGGGCGAGAAGATCGGCTGCTTCGGCCTCACGGAGCCGGACTTCGGCTCGAACCCCGGCGGCATGCGCACCTACGCGCGCAAGGACGGCGACTCGTGGGTGCTGAACGGCGCGAAGGCGTGGATCACGAACGGCTCGGTCGCCGACGTGGCCGTGGTGTGGGCGAAGGTCGACGGCACGGTGCGCGGCTTCATCGTCGAGAAAGGAACGCCGGGCTTCAGCACCGCCTACCACATGGGCAAGTTCTCGCTGCGGGCGTCGGTCACGTCGCAGCTTTTCTTCGAAGACTGCCGCATCCCCGCCGACAACGTGCTGCCGGAGACGAACGGTCTCAAGTACCCGCTCTCGTGCCTGACGCAGGCGCGCTACGGCATCGCCTGGGGCGCGCTCGGCGCGGCCATGGCGGTCTACAACACGGCGGTGCAGTACTCGAAGTCGCGCATTCAGTTCGGCGGGCAGCCCATCGCGTCGCACCAGCTCGTGCAGAACAAGCTGGCCTGGATGATCACGGAGATCACGAAGGGGCAGCTCCTGGCGCTGCAGATGGGGCGCCTCAAGGATCAGAAGAAGCTGAAGCCGCAGCACGTGTCGATGGGGAAGATGAACAACGTCAACATCGCCCTCGAGTGCGCGCGCATGGCCCGCGACATCCTCGGCGCAAACGGCGTGTCGGATGAGTACCCGGTGATCCGCCACATGATGAATCTCGAGTCGGTGAAGACGTACGAGGGGACGCACGACATTCACAACCTGATCATCGGCGAGGCGGTGACCGGCATCGCCGCGTACAACCCGCCGATGAGCGCGAAGGCGGAGAAGGAAGCGACGGAAGCGGCCGCGAAGAAATGATCCAGGCCGATCATCTTCACTTGGCGATCAATCACTCGCCGCTCTATGCGGAGACGTTCGCCTTCTTTCTGCTGCTGATCGGCACGATCCGGCGCAACCGCACGCTGGTCACGGCGGGACTCGTAACGGCCGTCATCGCCGGGCTGTGTGGTGCCACGGCCTACTGGACCGGCGACGGAGCGGCGGACATCCTGCAGAAGGCGAACATCGCCGGCGTCGACACGCAGGCGATCGGGCTGCACGAGCTGGCCGCGAAATTCGGCCTTGCCTCGACCTTGATCGTGGGCGTGGCCTCGCTCGTCGCGCTCTGGTGGCGCCGGCGCTGGCTGGAGATCGTCATCATCGTCCTCGCGCTCTGGAGCGTGGCGGTGGTCGTCCGCGTGGCTTCCCTCGGCGGGCGCATTCATCACCCCGAAGTGCGCGACGTCGTCCGCGGCTAGAACCGCGCGCGCAGCTGTTCCAAATCGCTCCGCGGCACGTCGCCGACGAGCACGTACGTCAGCCCGCTCGTGCGCCACGACACGCTCTCGAAGCCGCGCATGCCGCGCGCCGGCAGCGCCGTCTGCGCGACGAAGAGCGACAGCTTGTGGCCGCCCTTGCCGATCATCGCGTACGCCACGGGCTGCCCATGCGCGTAGACCACGCGCCCGCCGAGAAGGCGGAACGGCGTGCCGGCGAGCTCGGGGAGGTTGAAGGAAAACGGCAGCTTTCCTTCGAACCACGGCTTGACCGTATGGCGGTCGGTGGAGATCACGTCGACGGGATTTGCCGACGCGAGAATCGTGGCGTGGAGATCGGCCAGCTCGCGCGAGGACGTCAGCGTGCCGACCGTCCCGGCCGACAGCAGCGCGCCGATGACGAACGCCGTCACCGCCGCGACCGCGGCCCATGCCCAGGTGTGCGGAGAGCCGAACAGCCGCCGCCGGACGCGGGCCCGCACGGCATCGGCGGGCATCATGCGCGCGGCATCGCGCACGGCGCGCCGGAGCTGCATCTCCGCCACGACGGCGTTCGCGCACGCCGCGCAATCGCGCAGATGCTGCTCGGCCGCGGCGGCGTCGTCGAGCTCTCCGTCGGCGTAGCGTTGGATCTCTTCGCGGTTCAGGTGAGTCATCGCATCCCTTCGAGCGCCGCGCGCACCCGGCGCCGCGCGCGCATCAGCCGCGAGGTCACCGTGCCGACCGGAATGCCCAGCGCCTCGCCGATCTCCTTGTAACGCATGTTCTCGACGTCCGAGAGCAGCAGCACTTCGCGAAACGGCAGCGGCAGCGCCTCGATGGCGCGGCGCAACGCCTCGCCGTTCGCGCGGTTGACGAAGTGCGTCTCCGGTGTCCCTTCCTCGGCGATCTCCTCGGCCGCGTCGTCGTCCAGCGGCTCCATGGCCCGCAGCCCGCTGCGCGACGTCAGGAACGTATTGCGGAGAATGCGGAACATCCAGGCCCGGAAGTTCGTCCCGTCGCGGAACGATCCGAACCCCCGCAACGCCTTCAGATACGTCTCCTGCACGAGGTCTTCGGCCTCGTGCGCCTCGCCCGTCAGCCAGCGCGCGTAGCCGTAGAGCGACGGGAAGAGCGGCATCGCCAGGTCTTCGAACGACATCGACATCTGTAACAACTCCGTTCGGGATGAAAAAAGCCCGGCCGCAGTTCCATCGGCATGAAACGTAGAGATTTTCTCAAGATCGGCGGCACGGCGCTCGGCGGCGCCGCGCTGCTCCACCTCACCACCACCGGCATCGCCCACGGAGAGGCGCCAGCGTCGTTCCGCATCGTCCAGCTCTCCGACACGCACGTCGGCCATCCCCTCGGCACGAAGGCCTTCGAGCGCGCCGTCGATCTGATCAACGCCGCCGACCCGCAGCCCGACCTCGTCCTCTTCACCGGCGACCTCACCCACGACAGCGACGACGCCGCGGAGCATGCCCGGCGGATGAAGACGTTCCGCACCATCGCCGACCGCCTGCGCGTGAAAACGCGCTACTACGTCCCCGGCGAGCACGACGCCGCCCTCGACGGCGGCACGCTTTTCCGCGAGAACTTCGGCGAGACGCACTACGCCTTCGACCATCGCGGCGTCCACTTCGTCGCCCTCGACAACGTGTCCCTCGGCAAGCCGGCCGTCGGCGCCGCGCAGCTGGCCTGGCTGCAGAAAGACCTGGCGCGCTACGGCAGGACCACACCGCTCGTCGTCTTCACGCACCGCCCGCTCTTCGATCTGCGGCCCGACTGGGAGTGGTTCACCTCCGACGGCGCATCGGTCACCAACATCCTCGCGCCGTACGACAACGTCACCGTCCTCTACGGCCACATCCATCGCGCCGATCACCACGTTGCCGGCAGGCTCCAGCACCACGCCGCGCGGTCGCTGATCTTTGCCTTTCCCGATCCGGCATCCGCGGCCGAGAAGAAGCCCATCCCGTTCGACCCCGCGCAGCCGTTCCGCAATCTCGGCGTCCGCTACGTGCAGAACGCGCCGCTCTCGATCGACGACGTCGAGCTGTCGCTCGCGGAGATCGCCGGCGCCAACGGCGTGCAGCAGATCGTCCGGACCGCCGAGGCGCCGCGCGTCGTCGAGATCTCGGCGAAGCGCTTCGAGTTCACGCCGCGGGAGGTCCACCTCCGCGTCGGCGAGCCGGTGACGATTCGCCTCGTCGCCACCGACCGCGCGCACGGGCTGCTGCTGAAGGATCTCGGCATCGATCTCGACGCCGGCACCGACAAGCCGGACAGCGTCACCATCACCCCGAACCGCCGCGGCACCTACGACGCGATCTGCGATCACTACTGCGGCGCGGGGCACGGAGGCATGCGCATGACCTTCATCGTCGAATGAGCGCGGACTGGTGTACAGTTCGCGCGCCATGGAATCGAGTCTAGAAATCGGATTTTTGCGCGTCGCGGAAAAGGCGGCCATCGCCGCCGCGCGCACGATGGGCTACGGCAAGCGGAAGTACTCCGACCAGGTCGCCGTGGAGGCGATGCGCGAGGAGCTCAACCGCCTGAAGATGCGCGGCACGGTCGTCATCGGCGAGGGCGAGCGCGACAAGGCCCCGATGCTCTACGTCGGCGAGCCCCTCGGACGCGGATGGACCGAGGGCGAGATCTATCCCGAGATCGACATCGCCGTCGACCCGCTCGAAGGGACTAACCTCTGCGCCACCGGCTCGGCGAACTCCATCGCCGTCCTGGCCGCGTCGGAAAAAGGCGGCCTGCTGAACGCGCCCGACGTCTACATGGACAAAATCGTCGTCGGCCCCACCGCCGCCGACTATGTGAACCTCGGCAACTCCGTGCAGGAGAATCTCAATCAGATCGCCGAGGCCTTCAAGCGCGACGTCGATGAGCTGACCATCATCGTGCTCGACCGCGAGCGCCACCACGACCTCATCGCCCAGATCCGCGAGGCCGGCGCGCGCATCAAGCTGATCACCGACGGCGACCTTTCCGCCGGCATCAGCGCCGCCGTCCGCGGCACCGGGATCCACGCGGCCATGGGCATCGGCGGCGCGCCCGAGGGCGTGCTGACGGCGGCGGCCATGCGCTGCCTCAACGGCAGGATGCAAGGGCGCCTCAAGCCGCTCGAGAAGTGGCAGGAGGAGCGCCTCAAGCAGATGGGCTTCGTCGACGGCAGCAAGATCTACGACACCGGCGAGCTCGCGTCGGGCAACGACATCCTCTTCTGCGCCACCGGCGTCACCGACGGCGATCTTCTCCGCGGCGTCCGCTTCTTCGGCGGCGGCATCCGGACGTCCTCCCTGTTCATGTCGCTGAAGACGAACACGATTCGCTTCGTCGACACGATCTATCGCGAAGAGGGGTCGAAGCTCGCGGTGTCGTTCGTTTAGCGGTTACTTCTTCGGCGCCGTGGCGTCGATCACCTTGTAGAGGTACGGCAGGGCCATGCCCGCGTGCGCCTTCGCTCCGTCGGCGTCGCCCTTCTCCGCCGCGTCGAGCATTTCCAGGACGTGCTTGCGCGCGGCCTTGACGTCGTCGCTGACCTTCGGCGTGCGGTGCAGGTACAACCGGCCGGCATACGTCGTCGCCTCGTTCGCGACCGCCTTCCACGTCGCGGCGCTGAGCGTCGCCTTGTCCTGAGTGTCGGCGAGGAGCCCGGCGAGCTTCGTGGCGTCGCTGTTGAGCGACGCCGCCAGCGGCATGGCCACGAAACAGAGCAGGAGCAGCAGACCAACGAATTTCTTCATATCGCCTCCGATGTCCGCCGCGAAATGCGATCTTTGCGCCAAGCTCAGCGGAACAACTCGCGGAAGCCGCGTGGGATCGGCGCGGTGAAGCTGAGGCGCTTGCCGGTCGTCGGATGCGTGAAGCCGAGGAGCTTCGCGTGGAGCCCTAAGCGGCCCAGCGGGTTCGTCGTAGCGCCATAGAACTGGTCGCCCGCCACCGGGTGCCCCGCCTCCGACAGATGCGCGCGGATCTGATTCTTCCGTCCCGTTTCCAGCGTCACCTCGAGCATCGAGTACGGCCCCTTCACCTCGATCGTACGGTAATGCGTGATGGCGAGCTTTCCCTCGCGGCTCGAGCGCATGCGGAGGTCGCGTCCTTCGAAGAGATTCGACCGGATCGTCCCCTCCGCCGGCTCCATCGTTCCTTCCACGATGGCGATGTAGAGCCGGTCGGTGCTGTGCTCCGCGAACTGCTCCTTCAGCGCCTCGCGCGCTGTGAACGTCTTCGCGAACACCAGCACGCCCGAAGTCTCGCGGTCGAGGCGGTGCACGACGTGGATTCGCTCGCGCCCGCCGCCCGCGAGGTAGCGGTTCAGCCCCGCCTGCAGCGTGTTCTCGCGCTCGCGCTCCGTCGCCACGGTGAGGAGTCCGTGCGGCTTGAGGAGGACGATCACGGCATCATCCTCGTGCAGCACGGTGACGCCGGGCGGCAGCGCGCGGTGCGTCGGCTTCGCGCCGACGTCGACGAGGTCACCGTCGTCGAGCACGAGCTTCGCGTCCTTCTCGACCGCGCCGTTCACGCTCACGCGGCCGTTCTGCAACATCTGTCGCAGCGTCGTCGTAGAGGAGTCGGGGAAGCGCTCGCGAAGCGCTTCGATTAGCGTCATATGATCGGAGAAGTATGCGATACGACATCGTCGGCGATGTGATGCAGGCGCTCCAGGTGGAGCTCAATCAAGGGGAAGAGATCTACGCCGAGGCGGGATCGATGCTCTACATCGGCCCCGGCATCGACCTCCAGGCGCGGATGCAGGGCGGCCTGATGAAAGGGCTGATGCGGAAGTTCCTCGCCGGCGAGTCGATGTTCATGAGCGTCTTTCGCGCCACGACTCCCTCGGCCAAGATGGCGCTGGCGAATCCGATCGCCGGCAAGATTTTTCCCATCGAGCTGCGCGGCAACACGATTCTCGCGGAGCGCAACGCCTACCTCGCCGCCATCGGCAACGTCGACCTCTCCATCGCCTTCACCAAACGCTTCGGCGCGGGCCTGTTTGGCGGCGAGGGCTTCATCCTCCAGAAGATCAGCGGCAACGGCCTCGTCTTCCTCCACGCCGGCGGGAACATGCTCGAGTTCAACCTTGCGCCCGGCGAGACGCTGCGCGTCGACACCGGCTGCATCGTCTCGATGGCCGACACGGTGCACTACGACATCCAGTTCGTCGGCGGCTTCCGCAACGCGCTGTTCGGCGGCGAAGGGCTTTTCTACGCGACGCTGACCGGCCCCGGTCACGTGACGCTGCAGACGCTGCCGTTCAGCCGCTTGGCGAACCGGATCTACGCCGCCGTGGGCGGGCGCCGCGACGAGTCGAAGGGCCTCGGCGGCCTGGCCGGCGGCGTCCTCGGCGGACTGATCTCCGGCGACGATTAGTTCGGCGTATACTTCCGGCCCCACAGAATTGCGGGTGGTGCAAACGGGAGGCGTAATGCAGCGGATCGAGATTCAGTCTCGTCGTGGCAGTCTGGCCCTCGGCGTCGTCGGCGTCGTCGTCGCAGTCTGCGCGCTCGCCACGCTGCTGATCTACGTCGTCAACTCCTGGGGCGCGGCTTCCCCCGTCGATCGCCTGCTGCAACTCTCGCTGATCGTCTCCGCCGCGGGCGGGCTCTACCTGCTCATCGTCGGTCTGGAGAATCTCGGCGTGCTTCGGCTTCGTCGAGCATCCGCTGCAACGTCGTCGTAATCGCGCCGCGGCCGCCGTTCGCAACCGTCTGGCCGTCGATGGCGACGACCGGCATGACGCCCATGGTCGTGCTGGTGATGAAGGCCTCGTCGAGCTCGTGCAGCTCGTCCTCGCGCAACGGCCGTTCATCGACGTCGCCGGCGAGCTGCACGACGCGGTCGCGCACGACGCCCGGCAGAATATGCTCGTCAAGCGGATGCGTGATCACGCGACCGCCGCGCACGCCGAAGAAGCTGGAGCTGGCCCCCTCGCGCACGACGCCGTCATCGATGAAGAGCGCTTCGGTGGCGCCGGCGCGCTGCGCCTTTTTCTTCGCCATCGCATTCGGCAGGAGGTTCACGGACTTGATCTGGCACTGCCGCCAGCGGAGGTCGGGTGTGGTGACGACGGCGATGCCGCGCGCCTTCGCCGCCGCGTCGGGGAAGGTGAAGCTGCGCGAGTAGACGACGACGGTCGGTGTCATGTCGTCGGGATAAAAGTGCGCGCGCCGGGCCTCGCCGCGCGAGACCTGCACGTAGACGATGCCGTCGTCGAACGCGGTGCGCTCCAGGAGCTCGCCAACGACGGCGGCGAAACGCGCTTCATCCCACGGCGACGGGATGCCGATCGCGCGCAGGCCGCTCTCCATTCGCCGGTGGTGCTCGGCGAGGAAGATCGGGCGTTTGCCGAGGAACTTGAACACTTCGTAGACGGCGTCGCCGAACTGGAAGCCGCGGTCCTCGACGCCGAGGACCCGCTCGTCCGTCGTGGTGAAGCGGCCGTTGAAGTAGAGAACGTCGCTCACGTCACAGAGATCGCCTTGACGATGACGACGGTGCGGTCGTCCTGCGGCCCGCTCGCCCACTTCTCGACGCGGGCCAGGACTTCGCGGGCGATGTCCCGCGCGGAGCGGTCGCGGTTCTGCCGCACGATGCGCTGCAGGCGGTCGAGGCCGAACTCGCGGTCCTTCGAGTCGTGCGCTTCGACGATGCCGTCGGAGTAGAGGCAGAGGACGTCGCCCGGCTCGAGCTTGGCGAAGCCGCGCGTGTATGTGGCGTCGGGCGTCGGCCCGAGGACCGGGCCGCCGCTCGGCAGCGGCTCGAAGCGCATCCCTTTCAGCACGAACGGGAAGTTGTGTCCCGCGTTGCAGTAAATGAGGATGCCCCCCGTTTCGAGCTCGCCGTAAAACAGCGAGACGAACTTCGTCGTCAAGCGGCTGCGATGGATGATGTGGTTGAGCTTCTCCATCGTGCGGACGATCTTGAAGTCGCGGTCGGTGGCCATGCGCAGGCCCATGTAGATGTCGCGCACGACGAGCGCCGCGGGGAGGCCGTGGCCCGAGCCGTCCGCGATCGCGAGGCCGAGGATGTTGTCGGAGACCGGGATGAAGTCGTAGAAGTCGCCGCTGACGATCTCCGCCGGCACGGTCCTCCCCCAGATGTCGAAGCCGGCGTACTGCGGCACGCGCTGCGGGAGGATGGACTGCTGGATGCGCTGGGCCTCGACGATGAGCGACTCGTAGCGCTCCGCTCTCAACCGTTGGTTCATCGTGTAGCGCACAAGGTTCAGCGAGAAGAGAATGTCTTCGCGCCCGAGGGCGTCAGAGACGTCGAAGCTGAGGATGTGCGCGTTGTCGTCGCCCGCCGCGACCGCGGCGAAGCGCCGCGCTCCCAGCCGGTCCTCGAGCGCGCGGTCGACGCCCGGATCGGTCGGATCCATGACGACGATGCCGTTCTCGATGACGAGCTCGATCGGACGGTAGTCCTTCGGCACGGCAATGCCGAGCGCCCCGTCGCCGACTTTCCCGAAGCGCGCCACGAGCTCGTAGTACCCCTCGTCGTCATTGCGCTCGTAAATGCGCCCGCCCGTGATCCCCAGCTCGTCGCGAAAGTTCGTGGCGATCGTCTCCGCGATCTGCTCGACGGTGAGGCGCATGGACTCGGCGGACTCGATGGTCTCGAGGGTGCGCTCGACTTTGGTGAGGAGGGATTTGTAGTCCACTAGCGCAATTCCGTTCCATCAAGTTCGTACGGCGGCTTCACGCCCAACAATCCGAGGACCGTAGGATAAACGTCCGCAATGTAAGGCGCTCTCTCCGTCGCCACCTTCCGATTGAAAAAGAAAATCCCCTTCACGATTTCCGGGTCCACCGAACAATGGTCCCCGCTCCACGTCTGCTTGTTCGGCTCGACCAGCTCCTTCGGGACGCCTCCGAGCGACGTCTGCCACGACACGCGGTAGCCGTCGTTGTTCGTCACGTAGAGGTCGGGGATCACGTTCGGGTCGAACTGCTTGTATGCCTCCTCGCGCGTCAGCACGCGGCGCACCGGATAGTTGCCGTCGATCGGGTCCTGCATCTTCACCAGCTTCGCCTTCAGCTCCTGCTTCAGCGCGTCGTACTCCGCGCCGGGATTCACGATCCCCTGCGACTCGCGCCCCTTCAGATTGATGTACATCTCGCCGAGGCCCATGGCGTAGGCGCGCGTGCGCGACCAGTCGACGTTCTCCCAGAACGTGCCGGAGTCGAAGAGCATCTCCACGTTGCGCTCCTTCGCCTGCACGCCCGTCTTCAGCGTCATGTAGCCGTTGATCACCAGCCACGTGTTGTAGTTCACCGACTTGCGGAACGACGCGAAGCCGTGGTCCGACAGCACGATCAGCGCGGCGTTCTTCTTCTCCGCCGCGCGCATGGCGTCGCCGACGATCGCGTCCATCAGCTGGTACGCGCGCAGGAGCGCGCTGCTCCACTGCGCGGCCAGCTTCGGGTCGTATGCGGGGTGCGACGGATCGACGAAGCGCCAGAACACGTGCCCGACGCGGTCGGGGAACTCGAACTGGTGCACGAGCAGGTCGTCGTCGTCCTGCAGGAAGCCGTCGAACATCTTCCGGTCCTGCGCCACCGTCCAGTTCATGTCGTCCCAGAACATCTGCTCCGTGGCGAACCCCTCGGAGATTGCCCACGTGTCGATCTGCCACCCGAGCGTCTTGTACGGCCCGTACTTCTTCGCCAGCTGCGGCGCCCAGTCGGTCGGCGCCGAGATCTTGAACCCCGGCGGAAGCTGCCGCGGATCGAAGTTGATCGGCGAGAGGTAGAGCTTCACCTCCGGCTGCGACGAGATCAGGTGAAAGCGGCTGATGCCGTGCAGCTTGATGAGCGGATTGAACGGGAAGACGAAGTCGACCCAGCCGCTCCACTCACCCGCCCTCAGCGTGACCTTCTGCCCGCTCTCCTCGATCGTCACGGAGTTGCGGTCGCCCGCGACCGTGATCGTCATCGGGATCACGATGAACGGTGGCGTGCCAAAAAGCTTGTTCGGCGGCCCCTGGATCTTCGTGTGGATCACGCCGCGGTTGTCCTCGAGCTGCTCGACCTGGATCGAGAACTCGTTGCCGGTGTCGGCGCGATGAAAGTCGAGCTCCGAGGTGAAGAAGAACGGCTTGCCGACGCGGCCGGACATGTCGGGGACGCCGAGGCCGGAGAGCATCTCGCCCGCGGGAAAGTCGTGCGCCGGAAACGTGACCGGGATGTGGACGATGCGCGCCTTCTTGCCCGCCGCCGCGGCCACTTCCCAGAACGGCGTCCCCTGGCGGCGATTCACGACGCTCGGCTTCTTCGTCGGGATGTACTTCTTTGTCGCAAGGAACGCCCCCGCGGCGAGAACGACGGCGACGATGAGCGCGACGACGCGGGCGACGCGGCGGAAAAACAGCGCGATCAGCCCAAAGACGATCAGCACAGCCACGGCGGCGACGGGCGCGTTCTTCGCGCCAAGGAGGAACGGCTCTTCACCCTCGTCGAACGCGGCAAAGAACGGCAGGTAGGTCTTCGGATCGCGGCGGAGGAAGTCGAAGATCCCGGTGCGGCCGGGATCGATGCCGGTGGAGAAGGTCGACCACGACACTGGCGTCTGCGCCGGCAGCGTTGGCCGCAGCGGCCGGAACGTCCCCTCGGCGCGCAGCCGGGCGAGGTTCGGCAGCTTCCCCTCGTTCATCCACTGCTCGGTGTACTTGGCGTCGACGCCGTCGAAACCGAGGACGATGACTTTCTGCGAGGCGTGCGCGGAGAGCGGGATAAGCAGTGCACACGCAAGGAGTAAACGTTGGACCATGACCTGCATCATACAATCGCATGATGCGTCGTTTTGCTTTGCTGACTCTTGTTTTGCTGGTGGCTTGCGGCGGCGAGAAAAAGACAGGCGGCGGCGCCGGCGCCGGGGACAAGAACCACCTCGTCATCGCGGCCATGTCGTCGCCGACGAACATCGACTCGCGCGTCGGCAACGACAACGTCTCCGGCCGCATCTTCGACCTCGTCTACAGCGGCCTCGTGCGCGTTACGCCGAACATGGACTACGCGCCCGACGTCGCCGAGAAATGGGACACGCCGGATGACAAGACCATCGTCTTCCACCTCAACCCGAAGGCGAAGTTCCACAACGGCCAGCCGGTGAAGGCGGCGGACGTGAAGTGGACGTACGACTCGCTGATGGCGCCCGACTTCATCAGCTCGAAAAAGTCGGGCTACGCGTCGGTCGACCACATCGAGACGCCGGACGACCACACCGTCATCTTCAAGTTGAAGGAGCCGAACGCCGGCATCTTCGACAACCTGTCGCTCGGCATCCTCCCGACGGGCGCTGACACGAACGTCTACAAGACGAAGCCGATCGGCTGCGGGCCGTACAAGGTGGTCGACTTCCGCGCCGACGACCGCGTCGAGCTCGAAGCGTTCGACGACTGGCACCTCGGCGCGCCCCACATCAAGCACGTCACCGTGCGGATCATCCCCGACGCCACGACGCGCGTGCTGGAGATGAAGCGCGGCACGATCAACTTCGAGGTCAACCAGATCCCGTTCGAGAACGTGCGCGAGTTCCTCGATAAGCCGGAGTACAAGGTCGTGAAGACGTCCGGCTCGGTCTATCAATACATGGCCTTCAACCTGCGCGATCCGATCCTGTCGAAGAAGGACGTGCGCCACGCCATGGCGTATGCGATCGACCGCGAGAAGATCATCCGCGACATCCAGCGCGGCTACGCCGAGCCGACGGAGACGATGCTGGCCAAGGGCCACTGGGCGCGCGCGGAGAACCTGCCGTCGTATCCGTACGATCCGGCGAAGGCGAAGCAGCTCTTGGCGCAGGCCGGCTACCCGAACGGCTTCTCGTTCGTGTTCCGCACGACGACGGACGCGGAGGCGAACACGCGCGCGGTGGTGATGCAGCAGATGCTCAAGCAGGCCGGCATCGACATGAAGATCCAGTCGAACGAGACGTCGACGTTCTTCGCGGACATCGGCAAGGGCAACTTTCAGATGTACTCGCTGAGCCGCAACGGCATCCAGGACCCGGACTTTTACTACGTGATTCTTTATTCGAAGAACATCCCGCCCGAAGGGCAGAACCGCGGGTACTACCAGAACCCGAAGCTCGACGCTCTGCTGTTGCAGGGGCGCTCGACGTTCGACCGCGCCAAGCGCAAGCCGGCGTACGAAGAGGTGCAGAAGATCCTCGCCGACGACCTGCCGTACATCTCGCTCTACCTACAGAACAACGTGGCGGTGATGCGGAGCAACATCGACGGGTACGTGCAGTATCCGGCGGGGTTCTGGCTGTCGGTGCCGCAGATGACGATCAAGTAGGGGCTCTCCCCGCGCGGCGGGGAGAGGGAACTACAGATCGGCGGCGGTGACGTGCCGTCTTCCCCTCCCGCGCATCGCACCGGCGACGCGCCGGCGAAGCCGCGAATCCCAGGAGGAGAACCGCGGGCGGCCTGCGCGCGAGGGTAGACGGTTCCAGGCCCGGAACGGTTCACGTCACCGGCCGCCGAGTGGCGACACCCTCGCAGCCCGGGTGTCGGTCAGGGGATGCCGACACGCGAGAATGCCGCCGCTCCGCGGCCGGAAAGCAATCCGGGCGGAGTGCTAGGCGCGCGGAGGCGAGCGAGGGTCGCTCGGCGTGGCGACGTGAACGAGCGCGACGTGCTGGCGGCGGCGCTCCAGGCGCCCGAGCGGCACGAGCGCGGCGAAGGCGAGCAGCACCACCGCGACGATGGCGACGGCGGCGCGCTCGAAGGTCTCGCGGTCGGCGCTGAAGTCGTCCGACGCGGAGATGATCGGGAAGAGCAACGCCAGCACGCACGTAAGGGCGATCGTGGCGTGGCGAGACCGCCTCGGGACGACGAGCATCGTCACGACAACCAAGGCGAGCCAGATGAGGTTGAGCACCATGAAACATGGAGGACAGGCGCCCTCGCCTGTCCTCGCCAGTCATTGTACGACGATTACGGCCCGCAAACGGTTTCGATCAAAATCGCGCAGACCTGATACGGATCCATGTTCGCGGCCGGACGGCGGTCTTCGAAATAGCCGCGCCCGGTGTTGGTCGTGGCCATCGGGATGCGCACCGACGCGCCGCGGTCGCTGATCCCATAACGGAACTGATGGATCGGCGCCGTCTCGTGCAGTCCGGTGAGGCGCTCCTCGTTGTGCGCGCCGTAGACCTTGATGTGATCGTCGTGGCGCTTCTCGAGCTTCTTCATCGCCTCTTCGATCACCTTGATGCCGCCCTCTTCGCGCATCGACTTCGTGGAGAAGTTCGTGTGCGCGCCGGCGCCGTTCCAATCGCCCTTGACCGGCTTCGGGTAAAGCGTGGCGCTGACGCCGAAGTCCTCGCCGATGCGGTAGAGGAGCCAGCGCGCCAGCCACAGCTCGTCGGCGATGTCGGGCGCGCCGACGGCGCCGACCTGGAACTCCCACTGCCCCGGCATCACCTCCGCGTTCGTCCCGACGATGTGGATCCCGGCGCGGATGCACGCCTCGGCGTGCGCCTCGACGATCTCGCGGCCGAACACTTCGTCGCTGCCGACGCCGCAGTAGTAGCCGCCCTGCGGCGCGGGGAAGCCGTGGTCAGGCCAGCCGAGCGGGCGGTTGCCTTCGAAGAACGTGTACTCCTGCTCGATGCCGAACCACGGATCGTGCTCTTTGTACTTCTCGGCCACCTCGCGCAGATGCGCGCGCGTGTTCGACCAGTGCACGCTGCCGTCCGGATTGAGCACTTCGCAGAGGACGAGGACGTCGTTCTCGCGGTGCAGCGGATCGGGCATGTACTTCACCGGACGGAGGAGCAGGTCGCTGAAATGGCCGCTCGCCTGCGCGGTGCTGGAGCCGTCGTAGCCCCATTCCGGGACGTCGTCGAGCTTCTTGATCGGGTCGATGATCTTCGTCTTGGAGCGGAGCTTCGCGGTGGGCCGCTGGCCGTCAATCCAAATATATTCTGCAGTGATTTTCGCCACTACGTAGGGCCTCCTGAAGAAGGATGCGGGAGGATAGCATGGTCGAACATCTCGCTCCCGGCGCGGCTCACCACGACCTGATTTTTTCCTGCTGACTTCGCCCGATACATGGCCGCGTCGGCGCGGCGCAGCAGATCGTTCTTCTCCTGATCGATCGACTGCTCGGCCGCGGCGTCGCCACGATACTCGGCGATGCCGAGCGAGGCCGTGACGATGCCGCCGAGGTTTAGAGCGGGCATGGAGAAGCCCCAGTCGCGGTCGAGGAAGACGGCGGACTCGATGGCGCGTCGGATCTGCTCGCAGATCTCCACGCCGTCGTCGAGCGTCGTGTCGGGCAGGATCATCACGAACTCGTCGCCGCCGTAGCGCGCCACCGTCGCGTCGGGCGCCTGCACGATGCGCTTGAGGATGAAGCCGACCTCGCGCAGGACCTGGCTGCCGGCGAGATGGCCGTTGCAGTCGTTGATGACCTTGAACTGGTCGAGGTCCATGAAGATCAGCACCGCCGTGCGGCCGGTAACGCGCGCGTCGGCGAGGAGCTCGGAGAGGCGGACGTGGAACCAGCGGTCGTTGTAAAGACCGGTGAGGTCGTCGCGCTTGGCCAGCTCGTGGGCGCGCTTGGCGTCGAGCGCGTTCTGCAGCATGAACGACGTGTAGCCGGCGAAGATCTCCAGGAGCGTCTTGTCGCGCTCCGTGAACGTGCCGCCGTCGCGCTTGTTGATCAGCTCCAAGACGCCGCAGACGTGCTTGCCGATGTAGATCGGCACACAGACGACCGACTGCGTAGTGTGGCCGAGCCGTTCGTCGATCTGCGGATAAAAGTGCGCGTCCGCCTGCACGTCGGCCGAGACGTACGGCGCGCCGGTCTGGTAGACCTGCCCGACGATGCCGTACTGCGCGGAGAGGCTCTGCCCGATGAGGTGCCGGCTGGAGTCGCCGAACGTGGCGATGAATACGAGCTCGTTCTCGCGGCGCGAGGCTACTTTGCGGAACGGATCGTCGAGGAGGATCGAGCCCGACTCCGACGGCACGAACTCGTTGGCCTTCTGCAGGATCTGGCGCAGCACGAGGTCGAGGTCGATGTCCCGCTGGAGCGAGAGGCCGGACTTCTGGCGCTCCAGAAACCGCTCCAACTGCGGGATTTCGAGCGAGTGAAACTGGATCACGGTTGGCTCATTCTACGGCGAATGCTTCGCGCTCGAATGAGATGGCCCGGTATGCGGCGTCGTGATCCATCCCCCTCAGGCGGTTCCTAAGGTACTCGCTGACATACCGCCACAGGAACCGCGGCACGCCGAGCTCCTCCATCTGCCGCACGTGCACCATCTCGTGGCGCAGCACCATCTCCATCTCCGCCGGCGGCAGCTCGCGCGCCACCCAGATGCGGCGCCCGAGAGTGATGGCCACGACGTTGCGAGGCAGAAACAGGCGCGCGAAGCGCGGCAGCGGCGACGGTAGAATCGTCACAGGAGATCAAACGATGACACGCCTTTTCGCATTCGCCGCGGCGATGCTCGTGACCGCCGCAGTCTTTGCCCAGCAGGACTTCAGCAAAGTCGAGATCAAGGTCCAGAAGGTCCAGGGATCGGTGTACATGCTCACCGGCGCAGGCGGCAACATCGGCGTCTCCGTCGGCGACGACGGCATCGTCATCGTCGACGACGAGTTCGCGCCGCTCGCGCCGAAGATCAGGGAGGCGCTGAAGTCGATCAGCACGAAGCCGATCAAGTTCATCATCAATACACATTTCCACGGCGATCACACCGGCAGCAACGAGGTCTTCGCCAAAGAAGGGACGATCATCGCCCACGACAACGTCCGCACCCGCCTCGCCGCCGGCTCGAAGACGATGGGGCGCGAGACCCCGCCGGCGCCGAAGGGCGCGCTGCCGATCATCACCTTCAACGACACGGCCACGATTCACGTCAACGGCGAGGACATCCGCGCCGTGCACTTCCCCCACGGCCACACCGACACCGACTCGGTGATCTTCTTCACGAAGTCGAACGTCGTGCACATGGGCGACGACCTCTTCTTCGCGCAGTTTCCGTTCGTCGACCTCGACAACGGCGGCAGCGTGCGCGGCCTGATCAAGAACCTCGAGAAGATCATGCCGATGCTCGACGACGACACGAAGCTCATCGCCGGCCACGGCGCGCTCAGCGACAAGAAGGCCCTCAACGAGTGGATCAACATGCTCAAGGGAACGGTGGCGATCATGAACGAGGCCATCCAGAAAGGGCTGACGCTCGAGCAGGTCAAGGAGCAGAAGACGCTCGTGGCGTGGTCGAACTGGGATCAGGGGTTCATGACGCTGGAGAAGTATGAGGAGCAGTTGTATCGGGAGCTGACGGCGAAGCCTTAACTCTTCTTCTTTACCGACAACGTCATCGCGAAGCGCGCCACCGGCTCGTCGCCGAGCTTTTTCGGCACGCGCGCGATGACGTTCACCGTCGTCTCCTGGCGCTCGCCGCTCTGCATGGCGCGGTCGACGAGGGCCACGATGTTCGCCCCCTCTTCGCACGCGAAGTGCACGTCGCCTTCGGCGCGCTTCAGAAACTCGGCGCGCAGATCCTTGAAGATGAACGACACGCGCAGGCGGCGCGTGCGCATCAGGTGGAAGGCGATGAGGCCCGAGGCGACGTCGGCGCCCATGCAGAGCGTGCCGAGGTACATCGCGCCGATGTCGCGGCGGCGGGTGCGCCAGTTGAGCGGGATGCGGATCTCGCAGCGATTTTCGTTCACCTCGAGAATCGACGGCTTCACGAGGTAGAGCAGAAAGACGTTGCGCAGCGCCCAGGCCCGCACGGCCAGCGTTTCCTTCGTCATCGGCGCACCTTCTCCAGGTCGATCTTCCGCCGCGCGTACGGGCGGAGCAGGCGGTCGTACAGCGCGTTCGGCATGAGGCGCATCGTGCGCACCAGGAGCGACATCTGCCACGGGAACTCCACCTCGCGCGCGCCGCGCTCGATGCCGTCGGCGATGAGGCGCGCGGCCTTGTCGGCCTTCATCACGAACGGGATGGGGCCTTTGTATTTCTCGATGATCGGCGTCTCCACCCAGCCGGGATTGACAATGGTGACGCCGACGCCGCGCTGCCCGAGCTCGACGCGGCTCGCTTCGAGGAACGCCTGCATGGCCGCCTTCGACGCCGAGTACACCGACGCCGATGGCAGTCCGCGCAGCCCGGCAATCGACGCGATGCCGGCGAAGCGCCCCGAACCGCGCTCGAGCATCGCCGGGATGGCGGCGTCGAAGAGATAGAACATGCCGAGGACGTTGACGCGGAGGATTCGCTCGGCGTCGTCGAGGTTGAACTTCGTCGCCCACGTCGGCACGGAGATGCCGGCGTTGGCCACGGCGAGATCGAAGTCGCCGCCGAGAGCCTCGGCACCGCGGCGGACGGCGTCGCGCACGGCGTCGCGGTCGGTGACGTCAGCCGGCAGTGCGACCGCCGGCGTCTTCAGCTCACTCACCAGTTGCTCGAGCAGCTCTGCTCTTCGCGCCAGGAGAGCCAGCGACCACCCCCGCCGGGAGAGCTCGCGCGCCAGCGCCGCGCCGATGCCGGACGAGGCGCCGGTGATGATGGCTCTCATGAGCGGCAGTGTATCGTGATCGCGCGCATGCGCACCTCCACCTCCATCAAGCTCGCCATCGCCGGCGTCGTCGCGCTGCTCTTCGCCGGCTTCGTCCTCCGCGCGGCCATGCGGCTGGCCAGCGCCGCGATGCACTCGATGCTCGTGCTGGTCCTCGTCGTCGTCATCGTTCTGTGGGCGGTGTGGAAGTTTCGATGACTGCGGCCACCACGTCGCGCGCGCGGCGCCGCACCTCCTTCGCCGTCGCGCCGACGCGCTCGTCGAGGAGCGAGCGGAGCGCGCGGTAGGCGTCGCCGCGGTCGGACGGCTCGCGCACGAGCTGCTGCGGGTCGACGCC
>DATELQ010000029.1:0-42362 GCA_035276475.1 Thermoanaerobaculia bacterium
GCGCGACCGCGGCCAGGTGCAGCGGCGCGAACGTCAGGCCGGCCAGACCGGCCAGCGAGCAGTCTTCGAGCTCCGTCACGCGGCACTCTTCGCTGTTGCGGCCGAACTTCGCCACGTTCCAGCGGACGCCTGCGGAGAGAGCCCAGCCGCTGTCACCGAACCAGTGCCGCAGTCCGGTGACGAGGTAGATCGGGTTGTCCGGCTTGAAGTCGCCGCCCTGGTAGAAGACGCCCGTCGCCTCGGTGATCCAGTTCGTCGTGCGCCAGAAGCCGAGCGGGTGATTCAAGCCCGCTTCGAGCGTCCACTCGTTCGGGATGTCGACGCTCACCGGCGCGAAAGCCGGGAAATTCGAGTCATCGGCGCTGCGGCTGCCGCGGATCTTGTAGCTGCCGCCGACCGTCCACTGACCCGTCGTGTAGTGCGCACCGGCGCCCCAGTCCGTCCCCCCGGTCGAGATCCCGCTGTCGTGATCGCCGGTCGGGAGATCGGCGAAGAGCGAGATCGCGAAGTGGTTCGGGCCATCGGCCGGCGTCAGCTGGAACTTCGTGGCCAGGCGAATCGGCCCCGTGCCGCTCTCGCTGAAGCGTCCGGCGTAGTGGAAGCCGTTGATGAAGCCCGTCCGGTCGTCGCCGCGGTTGTGAATGCGGTCGTACGGCAGCATCGCGCTGACTTCCCAGCGGTCCGACAGGCCGTAACCGATCGACGCGCTCAGCCGGGTGAGGTAGTAATCGATCGGCCGGTTCTCGCGGGCCGAAGGGATCACGATCGGCGACTCGGCCGCCTCGAGCGGGTAGCCGTTGACATAAATGCCGAACGAGAGGTCACCGCGATGGAGCGTATTGCCGGTGACGACGTTGAAGAGCCCAGTCTGACCGCTTGCAGTGGGTGCAACGAGCGCAGCCTGATCCGTGTAGGTCATGCTCGCGCCCTGCGCGAAAAGAGTGGGAACTACAAGAAAACAAAGAAGCCCAATGAGAAACCGAGATCTGCGACGCAACAAGTCACACCTCCTAAAACGATCGCACGGCGTCCGCTCGCATCAGTATAATGCTGGCCGCGCTTACAAAACGTATGCCAGTCCCGTCGATTCGTCTCACTCTAAAACTTTCAACCACTTGACCTTACCATAAGTTGAGTCGCGAGGCATCAGCCCGCGCCAACGACGCGAAAGAGGAACGAGTCGAATGCGCATCCGCCCTACGGTTGTAATTCTTTCCCTAACCCTTGCAGCGGCAGCCGTCACACGCGCGCAGGAAGCGACGCCCCCGCCGGCCCAACCGCCCCTCACCCCGCCCGCCCAGCAGACGCCGCCGCCAGTCGCAACGGCCGCTCGGAGCGACGCCTTTCCGAACGTCAACGTCTACCTCCCCGAGGGGCAAGCCAGCATTCGGCTTCGGAAACTGATCAAGAACGTGCTCTTCGAGAGCCAGATCGACTACCGCTTCGTCAACGGCGACATCTCCACCTTCCTCCGTTACAAGTACTACGCGCGCACCTTCACCTACAAACTGAGCATCTTCGACACCATCGAGTTCCCGGACATCGGCAGCAGCGATTCCCAGGAGTTCCAGCGCGTCCGCGGCGGCCTGCTCCTCGCCGAGGTCCCGCGCAACTACAACAACCGCTACTTCTGGCTCCTGCAGGACGATCGCCTCACCTTCGGCGACGTCACCAAAGTCGACAACCGCAAGAACAACATCTACACGAAGCTCGGCTGGCAGTACGGGACGGAGTTCGACGAGCGCTTGAACGCGATCGTCGGCGAGTCGCGCGGCCGCATCATCCCGGTCTTGACCGCGTTCCGCGACATCGGCCCGCAGAAGTTCAGCGTCGCCGCGGCGATCACCGAGTCGGCGCGCATCGCCACCGGCGACTACCGGTACACGAAGCTCGAGAGCGAGGCGCTGCGTCGATTCGACATCACGTCGACGTCCTTTTTCGTCACGCGGGCCCACGCCGGCGTGTTCCTGACGAAGTCCAAGGTCGCCGACGCCGACACGCGCCCCCCCATCGAGCAGTACACGATTCCGGCGTACGAGATGTTCTCGCTCGGCGGCCGCGAGGCGCTGAAGTCGATCGGCTCGCGCGACGAGGCCACCGGCATCGACGAGTTCCACATCACCAACGAATACTTCGTCCCCGTCTTCCGCAACCGCGATCACCGGCTGTGGGGCCTGCACTGGAACACGCTCTACGCGATCGCCTACGCCGGCGCCGGCCAGGCCGCGTACACGCTGCGCGACGCCGTCAAGCCGCGCGACTACGTCGTCGACGCCGGCCTCGGCACCGAGGCGAGCCTGCGCGTGCGCGACTACGAAGTGCTCCTCAGCGTCGTCTACGCGCACACGGTGCACAGCCCGGATGTGTTGCAGGGGGGGAAGTGGCGGTTCTCGATTCGGACCATTCGGTAATAAAAGCGATTCGCGGTTAGCGGTTGGCGCTTAGGCCCACCGCTAACCGCGAACCGCCAATCGCGAACCGTTTATCTCTGCAAATCGACCTTCACGTCGCGCACGCCGTCGATCGTGCGGATCAAGCCGGCCACGACGTCCTTCTGCGTCTCGTACTGCACGCGTCCGCCGACGTGGACGAAGCCCTGCTGCGACTCGATGTGGAAGGTGCAGCCGTCGAGCGTCCGGTGCGCCGCCAGGGCGCGCTCGGCGCTGCGCTCGATCGCGGAGTCGTTCGGCATCTCGGCGATGCTGACGACGTTGGCCACGCGCTCGTACCCGAGGTTACGGGCGTAATCGGCGACGCGGACGGCCTCGGCCGGGTCGAAGGTCTTGCCGCGCAGCACCACGATGCCGCCGACCTCGAGCGCCTTGAAGCCGTCGATGCTGAAGCCGCCGTTGGCGAAGCGGGCGGTGATGTCGGTGGTGGGCGGCTCGTTGTTCCGAGCCATGGCGGGAAGGGTGAGGGTCAGAAGCGCTACGAAGATCGCTGCGCTCAATTTATTTGTCGTTCTCATAAGAGGGAATAGAGCAGGCTGCGTGCCAACGCTAGAGCGCTGAAATTCAGAGAGTTACGCAGCGAGCGCGAGGATGGAAACGCGGCTGTCGTCGACCCCGGCACTGCTGTGGTGGAGGTAGACGTCCCACATCAGAAGGACGGCGAGCCCGACGATTGCGGCCATCGCAAGGAGAGCGGTGATTCTGCGGATCATCACGTTGAGGGATGGAGCAACGGATGTGCCTGAGAAGCAGGTGACAGGGCACGGGTGACAGGTGACAGGTCATTCCACCTGTGACCCGTGACCTGTGACCCGTCCCCTAATTTATACTTCCTCGTGCCCCGCATTTCCGTCCTCCCCTCGGAGCTCGTCAACCAAATCGCCGCCGGCGAAGTCGTCGAGCGCCCCGCCTCCGCCGTCAAGGAGCTGATCGAGAACGCCATCGACGCCGGCGCCGCGACGATCGACGTGATCCTCGAGAACGGCGGCAAGACGCTCATCGAAGTGCGCGACGACGGCAGCGGCATGAGCCACGACGACGCGCAGCTCGCCATCGAGCGTCACGCCACCTCGAAGATCCGCGCCTTCGACGATCTCGCGCGCGTCGGCACGCTCGGCTTCCGCGGCGAGGCCCTGCCGTCGATCGCCAGCGTCTCCCGCTTCACCCTGACGACGTTCGACGGCGCGGCGCCGCACGCCATCGAGATCGACTGCGATCCCCTCACCGGCGCGCGCAGCGTCCGCCCCGCGGCGCGCGACCGCGGCACGACGGTGTCGGTGCGCGAGCTGTTTGAGAACGTCCCGGCGCGGCGGAAGTTTTTGAAGAGCGCCGACGCCGAGTTCCGCTCCATCGTCACCGTCGTCGCCTCGTACGCGCTGCCGCTGCCGTCGCGCGCCTTCCGCGTCGAGCACAACGGCCGCGTCGTCCTCGACCTCCCCCCCGCCACGACGCTGCGCGAGCGCGTCGTCCAGGTTCTCGGCGACGACGCCGCACCGCACCTCGAGCCGGTCGATGCGGCGATCGATGCCACGCGCGCGGCCGGCTTCGTCACGCGCGGGCTCCGCTACGGCAGCCGCCGCAATCAGTACTTCTTCGTCAATGGGCGCCTGGTGCGCGACAAAGTGCTCACCCACGCCGCCAATCGCGCCGCCGACGCGTTCGACTTCGACGGGCACCCGGCCATCGTGCTCTTCGTCGACGTGCCGCCGCAGTCGGTCGACGTGAACGTCCATCCGGCCAAAACCGAGGTGCGCTTCCGCGACTCCGGCATCGTCCACGTCGCCGTCGAGCAAGCCATCAAGCGCGCGCTCGGCGGCGCGGAAGAGGGAAAAGCGCTGCTCTCGCCGGAGCCGGCGCTCCTCACGCCGATCCAGCGCTACGACGCGCCCGCGTCGCAGCCGCAATTCACGCCGCTCTTTCAAACGCGCGCGGTCGTGCAGCCCGCACTCATCGTCGAGGACGAGCCGCTGCCGCAGCTCGGCGATCTCAAAGGCCGCGTGATCGGGCAGTACCGCATGAGCTACATCCTCGTCGACACGCCCGGCGGCCTGCGCCTCGTCGACCAGCACGTGGCGCACGAGCGCGTGCTCTACGACCGCTACTGGACGCGCATCGCCTCAGCCGAGCCGACGACGCAGCAGCTCCTCGCGCCGACGCTCTTCGAGTGCGGCGCCGCGGAGTGCGCGGTCTTGGAGTCGCACGCGCCGGAGCTCCGCGCCGTCGGCTTCGACATCGAGCGCTTCTCCGGCAACTCCTTCGCCGTCTCCGCCGTCCCGCCCGAGCTCGTGCGCGCGGACGTCGACAAGTTCCTGCGCAAGCTGATCGACGCCTCGATCGAGGAGCGCGGCTCGCACGTGACCGCGGTGCGCGAGAAAGTCTGCGCGTCGCTGGCGTGCCAAGCGGCGATCAAAGTGCACCGCCCGCTGAGCGGCGAGGAGATGGCGCGCTTAGTGGCGGAGCTCTTGGAGTCGTCGAACCCGTACGCCTGCCCGCACGGCCGGCCGATCATCGTCGACATCAAGCATCTCGACATCGAGAAGCATTTTCACCGGAAGTAGCGCAGCCGCAGCTCCGCATCCAACCGGTGCCGCCCCTCGGGCCACGCTTTCAAGAACGCGCGCCACAGCGACGCCGTGTTCGCCGCGAGCGCGGCCTCGAATGCTCCCGCCTCCTCGCGGCAGCGCCGCGCCTCGGCGATGCGCGACGAGTCGGGATGCTGCGCGAGATAGTCCTCCCACGCTGCCGACGTCCCCTGCTCGAAGGCGCGCTCGAAGTCCTTCGGCTCGCGCTGGTCCGCCGCGGCGCGCAATTTCTTCAGCTGCTTCGTGGCCTCGGCGGCGAAGTGCCCGTGCGGCCGCGCATCGAGATATGCCTGCAGCGCGAAAATCGTGTTCTCCGCTTTCGCGCCGCTCCAGGCGCGCTCGTCGCGCCATGATTCCAGTGCCTTCTCCACGTCGGCGCGCAGCTCCGGGTCGACGATCTTCCCGAGGAGCGGCACCGCGGCCTCGCCGTCGCCGCGGGCGATGGCGTCGAGGGCCTGCTGCACCGCGCCGGTCTCGCCCCACTTCGCCGCGAGCTTCTCCGCCTCGGCACGCCGCGCCGACTGCGGGAACGCCTTCGCGAACTCCTCCGCACTTTCGGCGTTTTTCGACGCCAGCACGTTCGCGAACGCGGCGTCCTCGAGCTCCGTCAGCCGCCGCTGCGCCTCGTCGTGCGCGGAGCCGCCGGGATGGGCCATGAGGTAGAACTGCCACGCCGCGGGCGTGTCGAGATCGCGCGCCTGCCGCGCGTCGCTCTCGTCGGCGGCGCGCTTGATGATGCGCCGCGCGTCCTTCACCAGCAGCCCCTCGGGATAGAACGTCACGAAGCGCTCGAGCGCCGCGGCGCCCATCTCCTGCGCCGACTCGAAGGCGATGGCCTCGCGGCGATGGACGTCGGCGCGCGCGGCGCGGCGGCCCTCGGGGAAGCGATCGAGGAAGTTCTGCCACGCCTCGGAGGTCTTCGCGCCGACGGCTTCGAAGAACGCGTCGTCTTCGCGCTGCTGCGCGGCCTCGCGTCGCTCGCGCGCGATCTGCGCGTGGCGGTCGTCAGAGTAGGCCTTGAGGTACTCATCCCAGGCCGGCTCGGAGTCGAGCGTCGCCGCGGTCTCGAACGCCAGCCGCTCCGCCTGCAGCCGCTGTGCCTCCTCGGCGTGCGCGCTCGATGGGTGATGCGCGAGGTAGTCGCGCACCGCGGCGAACGTGTCGGCGGCAACGGCGTCCTTCCATGCACGCTCGTCCGCATGCCGCTTGGCGTCGACGAGCCGAATCTGCGCTTCCAACCGATGCCGCCCCTCGGGCCAGCGCCGTAAGAATTCGCGCAATTCGTTCTCGTCGGCGGCGCGCTCGAAGTCCGCCGCCTCGGCGAGGAGCGACCGCGCCCGATCCGCCTCGGGCGACTTCGCGTAGCCGTCGAGGAAGCGCCGCCACGCCGTCGTGCTGCCGTTCTCCCACGCCGCCTGGAAGGCCTGCTCGGCGGGGCGGACGTCGGACTGGATCACCTCCGTCGGCATCGGCTTCGACTGCGTGGCCTTCCGCTCGCCCTTGCGCAGCCGCGTCACCTCGCCGCGCGTGTACGTGCCGGTGGCGCGCGTGAGGTACGGCTCGATGGCCCGCGCGAACTCGCGGGCGTCGGCGTAGCGGCGGCGGCGGTCCTTCTCCAGCGCGCGCATGACGACGGCTTCGAGGCCGTCGGGCCACGTCAGATCCGGCTGCAGCTTGCGGAACGGCGGCGGATCCTCGGTGAGCTTCTTGACGATGTAGCCGTTCGGCGTCTTGGCGGTGAACGGCGGTACGCCGATGAGCATCTCGTAGAGGACAACGCCGAGGCAGTAGAGATCGGCGCGGGCGTCGAGCTGTTCGCCTTCGTCGAGCTCGCCGAGCTGCTCGGGCGACATGTACTTCGGGTTGCCGATCAGCATCCCCGACTGCGTCGTGTCCGTCACCGAGGCGACGTCCTTGGCCACGCCGAGGTCGATGATCTTGACGAGGAGCCGATCGTCAGGATCGAACGAGAGCATCACGTTGTCGGCGGAGATGTCGCGGTGCAGCAGTCCGCGGCGGTGGATGGCATCGAGCCCCGACAGCACCTGCACGGTGATCTCGGACGCGAGCGGCAGCGGGAAGCGCCCGTGCTCCGCGCCCCACTGCCGCAGCGTCGTGCCGTCGATGAACTCCGTAACCATGTAGCTCGCGCCGTCGCCGGTGAGCTCGAAGTCGTGGACGATGGCGATGTTCGGGTGCTGGATCTGCGTGGCCAGCCGCGCCTCGCGCAGGAAGCGCTGCCGGTAGGTGTCGTCGGCGAGGAGCGCCGGCCGCATGACCTTGATGCAGCGGAAGGTGTTGAGGTGGACGTGGCGGGCCTTGTAGACCTCCCCCATCCCGCCCGCGCCGAGGAGGCCGACGATCTCGTACTTCCCATCGAGCATCTTTCCGGGTGCGATGGAGGACATGGCGTGCGGAAGCCAATGTGCTCCTTTCGCGGGGGGCGACGCAAGTCGGGGTCAGTCGATGACCGCATCGATGCCTTCGCCAACCGCATCGATGCCTTCGCCGACCGCACCGATGTCGTCGCCGACCGCACCGATGCCTTCGCCGACCGCACCGATGCCGTCGCTGACCGCACCGATGCCTTCGCTGACCGCACCGATGCCTTCGCCGACCGCATCGATGCCTTCGTTGACCGCACCGATGCTGTCGCCGACAGGGCCGATGCTGTCGCTGACGGGATCGATGCTGTCACCGACAGGACCGATGCTGTCGCCGACAGCATTCGTCGTCGGTTCACGCGCGCAGCGTTAGCCGCCGACGATCTCGTTCAGGCCTTCGACCATTCGATCGAGCTCTTCCGGCGAGATGCGCGCAATGCGCTTCCCAAGGCGATGGATCGACAACGTGCGAATTTGACTGATCTTGGCCCAGGAGCGTTTTGGCATTCGGGCGCCCGTAATCTCGAGCGTCAGAGGAAACCCGGCACGGGGTGTTTGACTCGTTACGGCGATTGCGATGACCGTTCCGGAATGTTCGTTGAACACGTCGTGGCTCAGGACGACGACGGGACGTAAGCCGGATTGCTCGTTTCCGACCGTCGGATTGAGCTCAGCCCAGAAGACGTCGCCTCTCAGTACTCGGGCCACTCGCCCTCTCCGGCATATCCTTCGTCAGCGAGCGCCTGTTCTTCCGCAGCGTCGAGCTTTGCCGATTCACGAGCCAGCCTTGTCCGCCGAAACCGTTCGATTCGGTCTTTTACGGCGGCCTCGATTGCTTGGCTGCGATTGGCAAAAGTACCCTCGCGAACGAGTCGATCGATCTCAGCGACAGCTTGTTCGTCAACGGTAATTGCAATCTTCGCCCGAGCCATGCGTATGATGATACGTCATACCGCCGGTCTCACGGCGGGTACCCCTCCTTCATCCACGCGTGAAACAGGTCCTGCTGCTCCTGCGTGAGCGGCGGCATCGGCGCCGGCGGCATCGACGACGTGCCGATCTGGCCCCAGATCAGCTCCGCGTTCGTCTTCACGGTCTCGTAGTCGGTGATGTCGAAGCGCCACATCATATTGGCGCGGTAGGGGGCGAACATCGGGGCGATGTCGGTTTTGAACGACGTCATGAGAGTCCTCCGATCGCAATGGCGATGAGATAGATCCCGCTCAAGAGATCGGCGTGCGCCGGGAGCCAGCGGCGGATGCGCGCGCCGCCCGCCAGCCCAACCAGGCACATCGACGCGCTGACGCTGCCGATCGTCACGGCCGCCAGCGCCGGCGGCACGTGCAGCGCGCCGAGGCTCACTCCGATCAGGAGATTGTCGAGGGAGAGGAGGGGCGGCAGCGCCGCCACGATCCAGCGGCGGTTGACGAACGTCTGCAGCTCGTCGCGGTCCGTCAGCGCCAGGGCGATGATCACGACCCCGCAGGCGACGAGGATCAGCGGCGCGGTGCGGTCGATCCACCTCCCGAAGCGCGCGTGAACCGAGGAGATGAGCAGCAGGCCGAGGAGCGGCGTGCCGATCTCGCAAAGCGCGAAGGCTAGGGCGAACGCCGCGCGCCGCGCCCGCGTCAGCGGCGCCATGCTGATCGCCGCCGCGACCTGCAGGTTGTCCGAGCCGGCGAGCACGCCGAGAAGAATGATCCGCAGCATCAGAGCGAGTAGATGTTCAGAACGCCGCCGGTGCCCCCCTTCACCAGCGCGCCGGCGACAACGTACTTGCCGGCGATCGCCGGCCCCATGCAGTAGCCGTAGCCGCCCGAGAACCCGCCCGTCTGCTCGCCGAACCCCGTCGTGTCCTGCCATAGGATCGAGCCGTCGGCGGCGTTGAAGGCGTAGAGCGCGATCAGCGTCGTCGACATGAACACCACGTCGTTCACCACCGCCGGAACGCTGATCCCGCTCTCGCCCGGGTTCTTGTAGAGCGGATTGTTCGGATCGGAGGCGGCCTTGTAGCGCTTCGGATCGCCGTCGTCGAGCGGCCAGGCGTCTTGCAGCGTCGACCAGTCGAGCGCGCGGATAAACGGCGTCGACTCCGAGTCGATCCCCGAGCAGATGTAGTGATAGTTGTTCCCGCCGACGCCGATGAAGAGCCGCTGCTGCGCCGTACAGAGCGCGGCGGTGCTGTACGTCCCGTGGAAATTCTCGGCCTGCACCATATTCGACTCCGCGTTCGTCGGGTGCGGGAACGGATCGCTCGGATCGTCGATCCAGTGCGGGTCGACCGCCGGGATCTGGGTGCCGTCATTCATATACGGCAGGAGCTGGCGCAGCCCGAGCTCCTCGTACGTCGCGGCGTCGAGCACCATGAAGCCGCCGTTCTTGCAGCCGATGCCCATGACCTTCCGGCCGTTCATCGACCAGAGCACCGGCGCGCCGCCGATGTCGATGTCGATGTCGCTCGGCCGGTAGCTCGACTTGACCGGCATCTGCACGAACTTCTTGAACGCGCCGGTCGAGGCGCTGAGCACCAGAATCCCGTTCGTGTAGCCGGGCGCCGGGAGATTGCTGTCGGGCTGGGGATTGCCGGTGGCGCAGAAGAGCGAGTCGAGCTCCGTGTCGACGGCGATGCCGGACCACACCGACGCCCCCTTGGCCACCGGCTGCATCGTCACGGTCGTGTAGCCGGGCGGGAGCTCGTGGCGGATCGTCTCCAGCGGCAACTGATTCGGGGCGTTGTCGGCGTTGACGTCGAACTGGCACGTGCAGAAGATCCAGATCACGTCGCCCGACTTCGCGTCGAGGCAGTAGACGAAGCCGTACAGATACGGATTCTCCCCCTCGCCGACGCCGACGTAGACGCGCCCGTTCACGACCGCCGGCGACGACCAGCCGGAGCACTTCGGCTGCTCGGAGTTCGGGAAGTCGTTCGTCACCGGCTGCTTGTGGGGCATGTCGGCGTAGCGCAGGTCCGTCACCCACTTCTTGTCGAGCGTCTCCCGGTCGAGGCAATAGACCTTCCCGTCGAAGGCGCTGAAGTAGACGCTGTCGTCAACGACGGCCGGCGTGCAGCCCATGCCGCAGAAGCCGTGCGTGTCCCCTTCGGATCGCTCGATGTGCCAGGTGAAGTGATGGACGATCTGGCCGGTCTCGCAGTCGATCTTGAGGAACTGCCCGCCGTTCTGCGCCGCCGCCTCGAGGCTGTTGGCGAGGCCGACGTAGACGTAGCCGTCAACGACCGCCGGCGTCGAGAGGATCGAGCCGTTCACCTCGACCGACTGCGTCAGCTTGAGATTCGCGACCGACTTGCTGTCGATCGGGCTGCCGGTCGCCTCGCCGGTGTGCCCGAGGTCGCCGTGGAACATCCACCAGTTGCTCGTGCCGTTGGCCATGACTCTCCTCTCATTTCGCGGCGTTGGTCGGCCGGACCTTCGCCTTCGGCGGCGGCGGGGCGTTGGCGTGCGGGCGGCGGGCGAAGCCCCAGCTGTAGTCGCGCGTGCCGCTGGCGGCGTTGTAGTGGCACGACATGCAGCTGTTCCCGAACGCGCCGACGGCGAGCTGCGCCGACTGGAAGTACGTCTCCAGCGTCGTGTTCACCGCGCCGTTGACCGGGAAGGGCTGCCCGGAGTCGTGCGGATAGACGCCGCGGTTCGCCCCCGGCTTGAACTGCTGCGGCTGCGTCGGCCACTGCGTGACCACGAGCTCGTAGTACTGCCACGGCGACGCCGGCGGCAGCGCCTTGTGGAAGGCGTTGTTGACGTCGACCGTCGACGCGCCTGCGGGCGTCGTCGGGATCGGATTGAGGCGCACCACCTGCGTCGGCGTCGGGTTCTTCGGCAGCACGCCGGCGCTCGTGTAGACCGGGCGGTTGGCGAAGCCCTGATTGCCGGTCGGCGGATTGTTCGTACCGTTGTTGAACGACGACGGGATGTTGCCGGCCTTCGGCGGCACGTTGTCGACCTGCTCGAACGTCGACCAGATCCACTCCGGGAACTCCTTCGTCTTCTGGGCGATGTGGAAGCCGACGAGGCCCATCGGCTGCTGCGTGCACTGCCCCGTCGCGGAGTTGTAGACCCAGGCGTTGACCGTGTAGTAGCGCTTGCGCAACGCCGGATCGACCGGCGTGAGATTTCGCCACGCCGCCTTGACCATGATCGAGTCGGCCGTGCTGCTGCTGTTCGGCGGCAGCGGCACCGGCGTGTAGTTCGTCGGCAGGTTGCTGTTGATGTAGAGCCACGTGGCCTTGTTCGTGTCGGCGCCGCGCACGAAGTCGTAGTACGGCTGGTTGTAGCGGACTTCGAAGTAGACGAAGTTGCTCTTCTGGTCGACGAGCGGGAACGAGAAGGCTTCGTCGATGTCCTGCAGCTCCGTGTCCCCCTTCGTGACCATGACGAGCTGCCTGTCGGTCGGCGCGGCCTGCGGGCAGACGCTCGGCGCGTAGGGCACGGCGTACGACGGCCACGGCGTGGGGCGCTTGTCGTACTGGTCGTAGAGCTCCCAGTTCGCTTTGTAGGTACCCCACGTGACCGGCGTGGCGTTCGTCATGCCGGTGAAGACGGACGGCGTCGACGGCTGATTCGGATTGCCGCGGCCGTTCGTCGACGCCGGCCAATTGAGGGCGATGAAGCTCTCCCACGAGAACCAGTCGAAGTACGGCCGGAACTGCTCAGAGGTGGCGCTCTGCGGCGGGTTCGGCGGGATCGGCACTTTCGTCGGGATGGTGCCGCTGATGACGACGGGCGGAATCGACGGGAACTTCGGCGGCGGCGCCGCTGCGGCGATGGCGAGGAGTGTCGCGAATGCGATCGATTTCAACCGTTCCTCCTTTGCGATGTCCAGGTGAGGCCGAAGCGGACGGCGCGGCCCGGCGCCGGATACTGAAGCGGCACGGCACGGCCGCGGAAGTCAAAGAGGACGTATCCGAGCTCGTTGTAGCGCGCGTTCGTCGCGTTCAGTAGATCAGACTGCAGTCGCAGACTTCCGAAGTCGTGGGCGACGCGGAAGTCGACGCGCGTGACGGCGGGCGTCGAGAAGGTGCCGCCGTCGTCGAGCGCCAGCGCGCCGCGCCAGCGGACGATCGCGCCCGCCGTCGTGGCATTCGTGATCCGCGCGTGCAGGAGCAGTTGCGCGGCGTGCTCGGGGATGTTCTTGAGCTGCTGCGACGGCGCTGCGGCGTCGGCGACGTGCGTCCACGAGTAGCCGATCTGCGCCGAGACCCGTGACGACTTTGCCAGCGTCACGCTCGCCTCCGCGCCGCGATGGAGGCTGCTGCCGATGTTGCGGTAGGAGAACGTCTGCGGATCGAAGTCGATCTCGTCGGTGACGTTGAGCCGGTAGGCGACGAGCGACCACTCGCTCCACGCGCCGGCGCGCGAGAGCCCGGCCTCGACGTTGTGCGCGCGCTGCGGAAGGAGGTCGGGGTTCGAGATCGTGAACGTGCCGCCCCTGCCGTCCGGATAGGCGCGCGGATCGAAGCGCTGGTCGAGCGTCGGCGCCTTGAAGGCGCGCGAGACCTGTGCGAAGAGCGACAGCGGCGACGGCCCGGAGGTGAGGTGGACGTTGACGCCGGCGCGCGGCGACCACGCGGTGGAGGTGCGGCGGTTCGCGGCGACGTCGTCGCGCACTTCGTCGCGGCGGACGCCGGCGGAGACGCGCAAACGCTCCGTCGCGGCCCAGCCGCCGGTGACGAAGACGGCGGCGCGCGTGCGTCCGCCGCGCTCCTCGGCGTACCGGTTGCCGGCGTCGCCGGCCGGCGTGACGGCGTCGTACGTGCCGGAGAGCGTGGCCCGCTCGACGTCGCTCCCCGCCCTCATCGTCACACTCGTCCACTCGTGCGACGCCTCGGCTGTCCCGCCCGTCGCATGCGTCGTCAGCGCGCGGAAGGCGCTCGACCCGAAGCCGGGCGCGAGGAGGAGCGTGCGGAGGTTCTCGTCGTCGCGGCTCGTGGCGTACATCGCGGCGCGGAGCGCCACGGCGCCGTAGGAGTCGTACGTGGCGTCGATGCGGCGCCGCGTCGTGGTCTGCCGATCGAATCGGAAAAGAGCATTCGACTGCTGCCGGTCGGCATCGATCTCCGCCTCGGTGAGCGCGCCCGACTGGTGCCGCTCCTCGGCATCGCCGCGCGCGCCGATGCGCCAGCGAAAGTCATCGCCCAGACGGTGGAGGGAGAGGTCGAGGAGCCGGTCGTTCGTGCCGGCGTGCGCGCGGTAGCCGTCGGTCTGCCAGAGCCCCGCGTCGGCGGAGAGGTGCATGCCGTGCGCGAGCTCGTAGCCGCCGCTGGCCCGCAGATCGCGGCCGCCGAAGCTGCCCGCGCTCGCATCCACCGCGGCCGCCGTCTCATCGCGCGTGACAATCTGGATCACGCCGCCCAACGCCGCGTCGCCGTAAAGCGCGGAGCCGGGGCCGTGCAGCATCTCCACGCGCTCGATGCCGGCGGCGCGGAAGCGCTGCCAGTCGACGTTGCCCGACTCGACGTCGCCGGCCGGCACGCCGTCGACGAGGACTTTGACGTACTCGACCTCGCCGCCGCCGAAGAAGCCGCGCGAGGTGATCATCGGGATCCCGCTCGCGCCGCTGTCGAACATCATCGTCACGCCCGGCACGAACCCCAGCACCTCGGAGAGCGACGCTGCCGGCAACTGCTCGATGTCCTTGCGCTCCAGCACCGTCACCGCGGCCGCGGCCTGGTCGCGCGGCTGCTCCTCGCGCGCGGCTGTGACGACGATCGACTGCGTCAGCTTCGCCGGTCCCGGCGTCGCGTCGGACGCAGCAAGAGCAAGGAGGAGCCAGAGGAGCGGCATGCCTTAGGAGTGTTCCGCGCGGAAAGTTCCCTACCTGCCTGAAACGATCCGCCGGCTTTCTGCACTAAGTTCCAGGGTGTGGTTTCGTCGCTCCCCGTCACTCCTAATAAAAGGAGAATCGCCCATGTCCGTCATCCCTGCTCTGCCGCGCTCCCGACGCGCGAGACTCACCGTGAAAAAAAGCGCCGCACCGACCCACGAGTTCGATCCCGGCCCAGCCTTCCAGCCGTTCCGCGATCTCGCTGCGGACTATCCGTCGACCGACGTCTATCCGCCGGCCGACTTTCGCACGGAATGGGGGCCGATCTTCCACCGCGGACGGCTCGACGGCAGCGCCCGCCTCCTCGTGATCGGGCAGGACCCGGCCGCGCACGAGACGTTCGTCCGGCGCATTCTCGTCGGCGCGGCGGGGCAGCGCGTGCAGGGATTCATGGCCAAGCTCGGCATCACCACGAGCTACGTGATGATCAACACGTTCCTCTACAGCGTGGCCAGCCAGAGCGGCGGCAACAACCACAAGAACGACGCGCAGATCGCCGCGTACCGCAACCGCTGGATCGACGCGATTCTCACCACCGCCAAGATCGAAGCCGTCGTGGCCCTCGGATCGCTGGCCGACGCAGCATGGTCGCAGTTCAAGAAGTCGCCGTTCGGCGCAGCGCATGCGAAGCCGCCGTACGCGAAGATCATGCACCCCACCGCCGACGCGCCCCGCCCCGGACAACCCGACACGACAGCCGTCACGAAGCAACTGCTGGCGACGTGGAACGTCGGACTGGCCACGCTCCGCCCCGCCATCAAGACTCCGGACGCCGCCGCCGACCTGACGAACTACGGCGAGGCCTGGAAGCCCGAGAATCTCGTGCAGATCCCGCCGCGCGACTATCCGGCCGGACTGCCGCAGTGGATGCACGACCTCGACGGCTGGGCCGTGCGCGGCGTACCGCCCGGAACGCCCCCCGAGAAGCGCCGCCTCCTGAGCATCGTCGTCCCGGAAGGAGCCACGTCATGAGCACTTACGCACTGCGCGGACGCATCGTCACTGTCAACGCCGGCTTCGACGTCATCCCCGACGGGATTCTCTACGTCGACGGCAAGTCCATCGTCGCGGTGCAGGACGCCGCCGCGCCGCCGCCGAAGGCGTTCGCCGGCATCAAGCCGGTCGACACCGGCGGCACGATGTTTCCCGGCCTCATCGAGCTGCACAACCACCTCGCCTACAACATCATCGGCCTCTGGCTCGTCGACAAGCAGTACACGAATCGCGACCAGTGGCCGCGCGGCCCCTCGTACAAGACGAACCTCACCGGCCCGATCAAGGTGCTGGCCAGCCACCCGCCCCTCTTGCCGGCGATCACGCGCTACGTCGAGTGCAAGTCGCTCTTCGGCGGCACCACGGCGTCGCAGGGGATCACGCTGTCGGCCTCGAACGGGGTGCGCAAGTTTTTCAAGGGCCTCGTGCGCAACGTCGAGGAGACGTTCGATCCCGATCTGCCCGACGCGAAGGCGAAGATCGGCGACGTCGCCTCGAAGGACGCGAACGCGTTCCGCGCGCAGTTGAAAAAGGCGAAGTGTTACCTCCTGCACCTGAGCGAGGGAACGGACGCCGCGGCGCACGCGCACTTCGAGGCGCTGAGGTCCGTGAATCCGGAGGCCCTCGCACCGTCGCTCTCCGGCATCCACTGCGTGGCCCTGCAGCCGCTCGACTTCAAAGCGATGCACGAGAATGGCGGGTCGATGGTGTGGTCGCCGCTCTCGAATCTGCTGCTGTACGGGCAGACCGCGCGCGTGAAGGACGCCCGCGAGGCCGGCGTTCCGGTCGGCCTCGGGCCCGACTGGGCCTACTCCGGCAGCAAGAATCTCCTCGGCGAGCTGAAGGTGGCCCGCGCCGTCAACGCCATCCAGAACCTCGGCATCAGCGACCGCGAGCTCGTCTCCATGGCCACGATCGAGGCGGCGCGTATCCTGCGCTGGGACAAGGTCGCCGGCTCGCTGGAGAAGGGAAAGCGCGCGGACGTGATCGTCGTCGGCGGCGTCTCCGCCGATCCGCTGGAAGTGCTGTTCAAGGCCGACGAGAGCGACGTGCGCCTCTGCGTGATCGACGGCAATCCCCGCTACGGCCTGGCCGCGATCATGACGAAGCTCGGCGCTGACGGAGAGACGATCAACGTCGCCGGCAAGACGCGCGTACTGTCGTTCACGAACGATCAGGACGGCGCGCCGTCGATGAAGCTCGCCGACGCCCGCGACGCGCTCGCCGACGCGATGAAGAACCTCCCGAAGGTGGCGAAGGAAGTGGCCAAGCCGAAAGCGATGTCCCTCCTGTCCATCCGCTCGTCGAAGCCGGCGTGGACGCTGGCCCTCGACGAGATCGAGGACACCGGCGTGGAGATCCGCCCCCACCTCCTCGCCACCGGCATGAGCGTGCAGGACCAGCCGGTCAACCCCGCCGCCCTCAAGCCCGTGAAGCTCGATCCCCTCACCGTCGCCGACGACAGCGACTTTTTCGAGATCATCGCCAAGGAGCCGAATCTGCCGGAGGCATTGAAGAGCGCCCTCGGGGCGAAGCCTGCGAAGGCAGCAAAGAAGAAGAAAACCGCTGTGGTTACGACCTGACCGCCTTCAACGTCAGAACGACGCCGAAGAAATAGACCATGAAGAAGTGACGCGGGATGAAGTGGGGGTGCTCCATGGCGTGCCCCTTCATGATCACGACCCAAAGCGATGCGATGGCCAGCGAGGCCAGAAACGCGGCCACGCTCGCTCGTGCCGGATTCCAGTGGAACTTCGGAAACGGCACCGCGAGCGCGACGGCCAGCACGATCACGAACTCTACGAAGCTGAATCCGAAATACCGCCCTTCGGGCAGGCGGCGGAGAACGTAGTCGAGCCAGACCGCCTTCGCCTCGGCGATCCCCGCGGAAACATCCGCGCGGTGCGCTGCCGCGCCGCCGAGGTCGCGAATCGCCGGCTGCAGGCCTCGGTAATAAATCACGACCTGCAGAAGGTGCAGCGCGCACGCGAGCACGAATCCGGTGACGGGCCAAACAATCGCTCGGCGCAATGTCTGGAGCGTCTCCGTGCGCCGGGAAGTGAGCAGCCAGAACGGCACCGCTGCGAGCGCGACGAGGAAGACGTAATCGAAGCCCACCCATCCCTGGAGGAAACCGAGAACGAAGAGCGCGACCGCCTCCCGCCGTTCGAGCTTGCACGGAGATCGCCCGAAGACGATCAGCAAGATTGCGAGTTGCAGATAGAGGAGCTCGAAATCCCATCCCTGGATGCTCAACCCATGCATGTATTGGGTGAACATCGGCAGCTCCGCCATCGCCACAAAGCCAATGGCGCCGCGTACCGGTCCCAGGCCTCTGTCGAGGAGAATCGCCAATAGCGCCGCAAAGCAAAGGGCGAAGGCGATCCTCACCATCCTGAATTTCACGATCTCCCCAGGTCCGAAGATCATGCTCAGCAATCCCAGAAGCCAGTCCGGACCGGGCGGATAGTGGGTGTACACGTATGTGGTGAGCGTCGGGTCTTTCTTGGTGACGCCGTAATCGCGCAGCAGCGGTCCATACGCGACGTCGGGTAATCCGGCGTTCGACCACAAACCGGCCACTGCATAGTGATGCCCGGCCCTGATCGAGTTCCCCTCGGAGAATTGATCGGTATTCCACGTGACGTCGTTTCCGTACGACAGCGAGTACCGCACCTGCTGAATGCCGATGTGGATGAGCAGCGCTGCCACGGCCGCGCGTGCGAGCAGAGGGCCGGCTCTCATGCGGCCTCGAGCAACGCCACGATTTGCCAACCGGCCGGCCCTCGGTCGAGGTTGAAGCGGAACAAGATGTCGAATGCCCGCATGGCCGCCCGTGCCGGCAGCGACAAATCGCTTCCACCAACGTCTTCAATGAGCCGTCTGCCGCGGGCCAGCACGGTCAGGCGATACAAATTGAAAAACGGGAACCCTGCGCCGCGCGCGAAGCGGACGCGAAAGCCGGCCTTCTCGGCAATCTCTTTCAATTCTCCAGCGCGGAAATGCCTGCGATGACCGATCTGCCGGTCGAAGGCGGACATGGGACCGCCGGGTACCGTGACGACGACCTTGCAGCCGGACGCCATGTAGGCGGCGGCATGACGAAGGAGCCTCACCGGATCGTCGACGTGCTCGAGCACTTCCGAGCAGACGGCGAAGTTCGCCCATCCGGCAAATTCAGCGGGAACGGCGGCGCTCTCCATCAGGTCCCGCTGAAGGAAGCGTGCTGCCGGGACTTTCTCCCGAGCGATCGAGACCCCGAAGGCGCTGAGCTCCAGGCCCAATACGCGAATTTCCGGATCGGCGCGGAGCAGCGCCCGCGCCATGTCGCCCTGGCCGCTGCCGACGTCGAGCACGCGCAACGGCCTCGGCGTCTCGGACATCAATAGAGAGAGAATCAGTTTCCGCCGGTACGCCTGCGCCGGGTTGCGGAGCGCGGAGCGCGAATATTTGCGCCAGCGCTCATCCCACTGCTCGGCGGTGTCGGTCATGCTCGGCAACCCGCAAACGTACCGATCGACGATCGTCGCCGTTCTCCATGGCCGAAAGATCGTTCTCTCATTCCCGGCCCATCGTCGCGTGCGCGGCATGAAGGACCAGAGTGAACGTGAAGTTCGTGAAGGACGCCACGATCAACAGAAGTCCGGCGATGGCCCGGTAACTGGAGATGGCCTGGATCTCCGCCAGCCGCAAGCCGCCGGCGACATAGTCGCGGACGAGGAAGCCGGCGAGAAAAACCCCCGACAGCAACAGCACCGCCGTGACGAGCATCGATCGATTGTAAGAAAAAATGCGAAGCCATTTCGCCGACTCGACTCCGCGGACGTCGAAGAAGACTTTCGCCAGGATTCCCATGTGCACGCACTGCAACCCTAAGATCGACAGCGACAGGCCGAGGAGCATCCAGTAAATCGACAGCGTGATCGGCCCGAGCGTGACCGGCCCGAACGTCAACGGCACCACGAGCGCCAGGCCCAGCGCCAGAAGGACCAGTCCGGGCTTGAAGAGAAAGAAATTCGCGCCGTTCACGAACATCGCGCGCAGGTTGATCCACGCCGCCGTCCATGGCGAATACCACGCCGAGCGCTTGTGATGACTGAGCCGTCCGCGCCGGTCTTTCAGAAAATGGATCGGCACTTCCGCCGTTTGCAAGCCCATGTGCACGGACTTGAGGACCATTTCCGACGCATACTCCCACGACTGCGACCGCAGTTTCATGCGCTGGAGCGCGCTCAACGTGATCCCGCGCATGCCGCAGTGAATGTCCGAGAAGCGGCTGCCGTAGATGACGTTCAGAATCCACGTAGTGATCGGCGTTCCGAAATAGCGGTGCAGCGGCGGCATGGCCCCGCGCTCGATCGAGCCGCGGAATCTCGACCCCATGATGAATTCATCGCCGGCCCGAAACCGTTCGACGAACGGCCCGAGGTGCCGGAAGTCGTACGTGCAATCGCAGTCGCCCATGATCACGTACTTGCCGCGGAGGGTCGGCACCGCATCGATGTACGCGCGCCCCAGCCCGCGCCTCGGCGTCTTCAGCACGCGCGCGCCGTGCGCGAGGGCGATCTCCGCCGTGTCGTCGGTCGAGCTGTCGACGATCACGATCTCTCCGCGGACGCCGGCGGCGGCCAGACCCTCCTTGCACCAGTCGACGAAGTCGCCGATGGTCAGACTCTCGTTGAGCGACGGCGCCACGATCGAGACCTCGATCGCGTCATCGTCCGTCACGGCATCCTCTTGTGGGGATTGAAGAAAAGGTGGAGCGGGCAACCGGACTCGAACCGGCGACATCAACCTTGGCAAGGTTGCACTCTACCAACTGAGTTATGCCCGCTTGTGTGGCTGCTGCGGCGGCGAAGATTAGGGGAATCGACCCGGCACAGTCAAGCGCGTTCAACCTTCGCCCCCCGGCCTCTATTCCGTGATCTAATCGGCCTTACATAAGGAGACAGCCATGCCGATTCCCGAGTACGCAGTCCTCGTCGGGCGCGCGGTCGACCGCCGTTTCGCCACCACCTCCAGCAACCACTACGAGATCCGGATCTCGGCGGCCGGGCAGAGCTACCGCATCGCGGTGAACGTGCAGAGCGCGGACGGCTCCGAGGTCTTGTACGCGACGCGCGACCACTTCGAGCACGCCATGCTCGACCCGCTCGCTCTCCTCGCCGACGGGCATCATCCGCTGCCCTCGCAGCCGGGCGGCCTGGCCGTCGACTTCGTGCGCAACGAGCACTTCACCGCCGCCGACTTCGTGGCCCTGCCGGCCACACAGCCCGGCGACGACAACGACCTCAACGACCGCATCGACACTCTCGTCGAGCGCGCCATCAGCCAGAGCGATGCGCGCGTCTACGCCTTCGGCAGCTCCTTCTTCAACCCCGGGCAGAAGGACAAGTACTTCGACTTCAAGCCGGCCCAGGGCATCCACGACGTGCACATGAACCAGGGCAACGACAAGAGCTTCCAGAAGGATGACGGCGTGTTCCAGGACGGCACGCTGCTGTTCCACTTCCCCGCCGACGGCGACCGCTGGGCGGCCATCTTCCTGGCCTTCCAGAGCCAGTCGTTTCAAACCGACGACGTCACCGGGCACGCCACCGCGACCGTGCAGCCTCCGGTCGATACGCACCCGCCGCAGCCGCAGCCTGTTGCCGGCACACCGGGGCTGCGCATCGTGGCCGCCCTCGCAAACTCGGTGCAGGACCCGGAAGTCGAGACCGTCACACTCCTCAACGCCTCCCCGGCGGCGATCGACCTCACCGGCTACGTGCTCGCCGACAAGAACAAGAACAAGCTGCCGCTCGCTGGCGCAGTCGATCCCGGCGCGGCCCTGCGCATCACCATCGCCGCGCCGGTGCAGCTCTCGAACAAGGGCGGCTCAATCACGCTCCTCGACGCGAACGGCAAAGCGGTCGACAGCGTCTCGTACTCGCACGAACAGGCCAGCCATCCCGGTTGGTCGATCGTGTTCTGAGCGGGTCGCAGGCATTGCGCCCACGCCCCCGGGGAACGACGATGGCGCCTCCGGCGGGGGCGGGCACGGCCCGCAGCGTTGGTTGCCTCCGGCCAAACGCACGATTGACGCGTCGGGCGCGATTTACGCGTCAACAAACGCCGCGGGCCGTGCCCGCCCCGCCGGGAGGCGCTCCGGTCGTCTCCCGGGTGTGTGGGCGCAATGCGTGCGACCCGCTGAGCTACGGCCGCTCCACCTGGATGCCGTATGCGTGCAGCTTGCGGTAGAGATTCGAGCGCTCCACGCCGAGGGCGTCGGCGGTGCGTTTGACGTTGCCGGCGAACTCGCGCAGGCGCGTCAGGATGTACTGCTTCTCGAACTCGTCGCGGGCCTCGCGCAGCGTCAGATTCGCGGCGATCTCCGTCGGCGCCGCGGGCACGCGCGTGCCGAGCTGCACGTCCTCCGGCTCGATCGTGTCGTTCTTCAAGAGGATCGCCAGCCGCTCGATCACGTTGCGCAGCTCGCGCACGTTGCCGGGCCAGTGATACGCGCGCAGCTTCGTGGCAGCGCCGGCGGACAGCTTCTTGCGCAGCGTCCCCGTCTCCGCGGCGAAGCGGCGGAGGAAGTGCTCCGCGAGCAGCACCACGTCGTTGCCGCGCGCGCGCAGCGGCGGGACCTCGATCGGAATCACGTTCAGGCGGAAGTAGAGATCGCTGCGGAACGTGGCCCGGGCGATCTCCTCGTCGAGCTGCTTGTTCGTCGCGGCGATCACGCGCACGTCCACCGTGATCGTCTGCTGCCCGCCGACCTTCTGGAACGTCTGCTCCTGCAGGGCGCGCAGCACCTTGGCCTGGGCGTCGAGGCTCATGTCGCCGATCTCGTCGAGGAAGAGCGTCCCGCCGTCTGCGAGCTCGAACTTTCCTTTGCGGTCGTCGATCGCGCCGGTGAAGGCCCCCTTTCGGTGGCCGAAGAGCTCCGACTCGATGAGCTCCTTCGGGATGGCCGCGCAGTTCACTTCGATGAGCGGCGCCTCGGCGCGCAGCGACAGGCGGTGCAGCATCCGGGCGACCACCTCCTTGCCGCTGCCGTTCTCGCCGGTGATCAGCACGCGCGACGTCGACGGTGCGGCGCTGCGGATCTGCTCGTCGAGCTTCTTCATGGCCTCGCTCTCGCCGATCATCAGCTCGTCGAGCGCGGCGGAGCGGCTCCGGAGGTCGCGCACCTGCTCGCGCAGCTTGCGGTCGGCCAGCGCGTGGTTCACCGTCAGGAGGATCCGCTCGAGCGACAGAGGCTTCTCCAGGAAGTCGTACGCGCCGAGGCGCGTGGCGCGGACGGCGCTGTCGACGTTGCCGTGGCCGGAGATCACGATCACCGGCGGCCCGCCCGCGGCCTTCACGCGGTCGAGCACCGTCATCCCGTCGATGCCGGGGAGCCAGAGGTCGAGGATGGCGAGGTCGAACTCCTCGCGCGCGATCTGCGCGAGCCCTTCCTCGCCCGACTCGCAGAGTGTGGTCTTGTGCCCTTCGTCGCCGAGGATGTGGGCGAGCGTCGAGCGGATGGAAGTTTCGTCGTCGATGATGAGAATTTTTGCCATGGGATTTACGCGGGTAACTCGATCTCGAAGCGCGTGCCTCGGGGATGGTTGTCGTGCACGGAAATGCGCCCGTCGTGATCGTTCACGATGCGGTGAACGATCGCGAGGCCCAGGCCCGTGCCGCGGCCTTTCGTTGAAAAGTACGGGAGGAACAACTTCTCCTTGTCGGCGTCGGGCACGCCGCGGCCGGGGTCCGCGACCTCGATGATCACGCGGCGGGCGGCGCGGCGGGCGGAGACGCAGATCTCGCCGCGTTCCGTCGCCTCCACCGCGTTCTTCAGGAGATTGCCGACCGCGCGGCGGATCTGCTCGGGGTCGACCAGAAGCTCCATGTCGTCATCGACGCTCACGCTCACGCTCACCCCCGGCTTCACGTCGCGGTAGAGATTCGCGGCGGCCTGCAGGATGTCGGCGAGCTGGGCGTGGCGGAGGTGCGCGGCCGGCATGCGGGCGAAGCGCGAGAACTCATCGACCATGCGCTTGAGCTGCGACACCTCGCTCACGATCGTGCGCGTCCCCTCGTCCACCGCCTGCGCCGTGTCGCCGTCGGCGTTGCGGAACTTCTTGGCGATCCGCTCCGCGGAGAGCTGGATCGGCGTCAGCGGATTCTTGATCTCGTGGGCGATGCGGCGCGCGGCCTCGTTCCAGGCGGCGAGCTTCTGCGCCTGCACGAGCTGCGTCGAGTCTTCCATGGCCACGACCCATCCCGGCTCGCTGCCGCCGGAGAGGCGCGCCGCGGAGACTTCGAGGTAAAGCAGCTCGCCGCCGCGGATCAGCGTCACCTCGCGCGAGCGGGTGGCGCGCAGCGTCAGCTCGCGGATCGTGTCGAAGAGCGGCGTGAGGTCGCCCATCAGCACGTCGGTCAAGCGCGCGCGCGGCGCGGGCGATTCGATCTGCAGCATGGCCACAGCGGCGCGGTTGATCGAGAGCAGCTCGAAGGAGTCGCTGAAGGCGATGATCCCGGCCGACACCGAGTCGAGCACCGTGAACAAGTACGCGCGTTCGTTGTCGAGGCGGCGGTTCGTCTCCGCGATCTGGGTCGACATCGTGTTGAACGACTCGATCAGCCGCCCGACTTCGTCGCCCGCCACGACCTCCACGCGGTGTCCGTAGCCGCCTTCAGCCAGCTTGCTCGTCGCCTCGGCCAGCGCCTTGATCGGCCCGGTGATGCGCCGCGACGCGTAGATCGACATCCACAGCGTCCCGAAGAGAATCGCCAGCGTGACGAAGAGAAAGAGCGACGTCTGCGAGGCCTTGAGCGCGGGGCGTTGCGCGTCGAGCTGCTGGTAGCTCTGGTGGGCGTTGATGGAGTCGTCGATGAGGCGGTTCCACGTGTTCGGGATGAAGATGCCGGCCACGGCGACGGACGGCCCGCCGCCGACGCGCACGGCCGAGCGGATCCACTTCCCGCTGGCCACGACGTCGATCTTCGTCGCGCTCCCCTTCTCCGCCACCTCGGTGAAGAAGCGCGGCGGCGGATCGGAGAGCTCGGCGATCGGCGCGCGCGGGTTGGCCTGCGCCTTCACGATCGCGCCGTCGCGGTAGATCGCGGTCATGTCGACGTTGTGGAACGACTGCACGTGCGCCAGCGCGGCGTCGACCTGCGCGGGGTCGGCGATGTCGGGGTGCGCGGCGATCTCGCGCGCAGCAGCATTGGCGAAGGACGCGGACTGGTCTTGGGCCATCTGGGCGATGGTCTCGCCGTTCTGCAGGATCGTGCGCACCGGCGTGTTGAACCAGCGGTCGATGGAGACGCGCAACAGGTCGGTGGCGACGAGGAAGAGCAGCACGACCGGGATGAGCGAGACGCCCAAGGAGTTGATGACGAGCTTCGTCCGGAAGCGCGAGCCGATCACGCCGCGCTGCCGCTCCAAGACGAGCTTGATGATCCCGCGCAGGATGACGAAGACGATGCCGACGATGAGGAGGACGTTGATGTTCCAGAGGACGAACAGCAGGATTTTGCTGCTCAGCGCCTCGGGCGAGAGGTCTTTGGCGCGCTGGACGACGTAGTAGATCAGACTCGTGGCCGCCAGGATCAGGAGCGGCACCGAGACGATGACACGCGGGTCCTTGCGGTAGCGCAAGAGGACGTCGCGGGCCTTCATTGCGCGAGCTCCGTGCCGCCCACGCGCGCCTCGCGCCAGTGCGTCGACACGTCCCAGGGGATGAAGTAGAGGAGCCAGCCGCGCGACAGGTCGGCTTTGGCGCGGACTTTCAGCTTGTACGGGCGGCGGTGGCCGATGTCAAAGAGGCTCGGCTCGTCGATCGTGGTCATGCGGTGCTGCAGGGCCACGAGGTCGGAGAAGGTCTCGGAGCGGACCAGGCGCCGGTCGCGCCGGTAGTTCAAGAGGTACTCGCGGGTGACGGAGTTGAAGGTGGCGATGACCTCGATGCGGGCGCGGTCGATCCCTTCATCGAACCAGTGCGGCCGGTCGCGGAAGATCTCGACGACGTAGGTGAGGCTCGTCGGGACGCCGCTCTGGAGGCTTTGCAGGGTCTCGTCGCGAAACGCGTTGGTGAGGCTGAAGTGGACGCTCACCTGCCCGTTCGCCGCGTTCGCAGCGAGGCGCTCGATGCGCGGCTCCCCCTCGGCCGCGAGAGCGGCGGAGGCAAGGCAATAGAGTATGGAGGCGACGACGAAGGACCGCACGGTGTGGCTTTTTTACCACACATCGATGCAAGTTGCTAGCGGGCGCGGCTTTAGCCGGTGGAGGCCCTTCGCCCCGCTTGCGGGGAGAAGGTGCGGCGCAGCCGCGGATGAGGGGCCCCTCACCCGGCGCTATGCGCCACCCTCTCCCCGCAAGCGGGGCGAGGGATCTCAATCAGGCGAACTGTTCGACCGCGCCGGTGGCGAATCCGCGCTCGTCGCGGAAGCCCGTCTCCCGCAGCAGCTTCTCCACGAAGCGCGAGTGCAGCGCATGCCCGGCGCAGACCGCGGTGATCTCGCCGACGACCGGGCGGCCGATCAGGGCAAGGTCGCCGATGAGGTCGAGGACCTTGTGGCGGACGAACTCGTCGCGGAAGCGCAGCGGCCCGTTCATCACGCCCTTGTCGTCGAGGACGATGCAGTTCTCGACCGAGCCGCCGCGGGCGAGACCGGCGGCGCGGAGCTTGTCGACGTCGCGCAGGAACCCGTACGTCCGGGCCGGCGCGACCTTCTTCAGGAAGCTCTCGTGCCCGTGATCGAAGTGGAACGACTGCCGGCCGATGCTGGGGTGGTCGAAGTCGATCTTGTATTTGATGACCAGGCGGTTGGAGGGGACGATGCGGACGCTCTTGTCGCCGTCGACGACTTCGATGGGGCGGGTGATGCGGAGGACCGGCACCTCGGCGCCCAAGTCGCGGACGCCGGCAGCGTCGATGAGGTGCATGAACGGGAGGGCGCTGCCGTCGACGATCGGAACCTCGGGGCCGTCGATGAAGATGTCGACGTCCGTCACGCCGCAGGCGTTGAGCGCGGCCAGGAGGTGCTCGACGGTGCCGACCGAAACGTCGTCCTTGCCGACCGTCGTCGCGTATTCGAGGGCGGTCGTCGAGGCTTGCAGGGCCGGGATGCGCAGGCCGTCGAGGTCCGCGCGCACGAACTGGATGCCGTTGCCGGCCGGCGCGGGGTACAGCTCGACGCGCGTGTAGATGCCGGAGTGCATCCCAATCCCGGTGATGCTGACGTTTGCGTTGATGGTTTTGCGCTGTACGTACATGTCCACGGGGCGGGAGAGTGAGCAGGGGAAGTGCCACTTACCCTTAGCGGCCGTCAGGGTGAGTAAGACTAGCCCTTTCAGCAACTTCGGCCGCCGCGGTGCTCACCCTCACCACTCAATTTTGTAGTCTGAGAGGGTCACGAGTGTGGTACGGGAGCCACACTTCACCGGATCTTCATCGCCGCCGCGGCCTCGCGGTCGGCCTCGCGCCGCTTCTCCGTCTCGCGCTTGTCGAAGAGCTTCTTCCCGCGCACCACGGCGATCTCCACCTTCACCCGGCTCCCTTTGAAGTAGAGCCGCAGCGGCACGATCGTCAGCCCCTTCTCCACGATCTGCACATGCAGCTTCTCGATCTCGCGCTTGTGCAGGAGGAGCTTCCGCGTCCGCTCGGGATCGTGGTTCTGGATGTTGCCGTGCGAGTACGGCGAGATGTGCGCACCGAAGAGATACGCCTCGTCGCCCTTGATGATGACGTAGGAGTCCTTGAGGTTGGCCTTCCCGTCGCGCAGCGACTTGACCTCCGTCCCCGTCAGCTCCATCCCCGCCTCGAGCTTCTGCAGGACGAAGTAGTCGTGGTACGCCTTTTTATTCGAAGCGATGAGCTTCTCGCCGTCGGTGGCCATGGGGCGGGGATTCTACAGGCTGAGCTACAATCCGCGCCCGTCATGAGCGACAAAACAATCGTCCACGTCGTCGGCACGGGCACGATCGGCGAGCCCCTCATCGGACTCTTCACCAAGTACAAAGAGAAGTGGGGCATCGACGAGGTCACGTTCCACAAGCGCACGCCGAATGCGGAAGACCGGGCCATGGTCGAGCATCTGATCGGGCGCGGCGGAAAGCTCGTCGTCGACGAGCACTCCCGCGATGAGTTCAACCGCCTCGGGCACCGCGTTACCTACATCACCGAGGAGGCCCTGGAGCGCGCCACCGTCGTCGTCGACTGCACGCCGGCCGGCAACGACAACAAGGCCAAGTACTACGAGCGCTGCAAGGGGCCGAAGGGATTCCTGGCCCAGGGCTCGGAGTTCGGCTTCGGCAAGCCGTACGCGCGCGGCATCAACGACGAAGTGCAGTCCCCTGACGACCGCTTCGTGCAGATCGTCTCCTGCAACACCCACAACATCTCCGTGCTGATCAAGACCCTGGCCTCGCGCGGCGGGAAGATGAGCCTCGAGGCCGGCCGCTTCGTCTGCATGCGCCGCGCGAACGACGTCTCCGACGCGAAGGGCTTCGTCGCCGCGCCCGAGGCGGGGAAGCACGACGATCCGGAGTTCGGCACGCACCACGCGCGCGACGCCTACCACCTCTTCGCCACGGTCGGCGAGAAGCTCAACCTCTTCTCCTCGGCGATCAAACTGAACACGCAATACATGCACACGCTCTGGTTCGACCTCGACGTCCGCCACGACACGACGCTCGAAGAGGTGAAGGCCCTTCTGCGCGGCAACTCGCGCGTGGCCTGCACTACCAAGCGGTCGCAGAACCAGATCTTCTCGTTCGGCCGCGACCACGGCTACTACGGCCGCATCCTCTCGCAGACGGTGATCCCGATCTCGACTCTGACGGTGCCGAGCCCGCGCAAGATCGTCGGCTTCTGCTACACGCCGCAGGACGGCAACTCGCTCCTCTCCTCGGTCGCGGCGACGCTGCGCTACCTCGACCCGGAGAAGCTCGAGGAGCGCGTCGACGCGCTGCGGCCCTACATCTTCCGAGAGATCTGATGCGTCGCGCCGAGCGCGCGGTCTTGACTGCGCTCGCGCTGCTCCTCGTCGCCGCGCTCGTGGGGCGCCTCTACACACGCGGCGGGCCGTACTTCGAGCGGCCGGAGACGATCGTCGACCACGTCGGCCCCGGGAAGCACGAGCTGCGCGACGCGCTCATCCTCCTGCCGAAAGTGCGGCCGCTGTTGCCGCGCGGCGCGGAGGTAACGTGCTTCCGCCCGGTGAACGGGTGGGCGCCCGAGGGCGACACCGTGAACTTCTTCGCCGCGGTGGGGCAGCTGCCGTACCAGAACGTCGTGCCGCCGTTCACGGCCATGTTCCACGTCCGGCGGGAGAACCTCGCCGAGTACGTCGTGGCGGTGCGCGATCCGTTCGCGCATCCGGCGTACAAGGAGCTCGCGGCGTTCCCCGAGGGACGGTTGTACCGGGTGCAGCGATGAAGGACGTGCTGTGGGTCCTCGGCATCGTGCTCGTGACGGGCTTCGGGCTCGTGACGTGGAGGATTCCGTTGGTGCGGGGGCTCGACCTCGGCGCGCGCATCGCCATCGCCTTCGCGGGCGGGTGCGTGGTGCTGGCGGTGCTGATGTTCGGGTTTGCGCTCGTGCACGTGCCGTTCACGCGGGTGACGTTGTTGATTGCGTTGGTGGTGTTTGCCGCGTTGGCGCCCCTCACCCGGCGCTTCGCGCCACCCTCTCCCCGCACCGCGGGGAGAGGGGTCTTTGCAGCCATCCTCGCCCTCACCGCCTACGGCCTCCTCACCGCGCGCGAGACCTGCGCGGACCTCGTCTACTTCTGGGGGCCGAAGGGACAGCGCTTCTACTTCGCCGAGACCATCGACGTCGCCTTCCTCTCCTTTCCGCACTACTCGCTCATGCATCCCGACTACCCGCCGCTGCTGCCGCTCGTCTACGCGTTCGCGGCGAGCATCGCGCACGGCTTCTCGTGGTGGGGAGCGCTCTTCACCATGCTCCTCCTCCTCCTCGCCACCACCCTCGCCTTCCGCGGCCTCGCGCGCGAAGCCTTGGGCGACGAGCGCGCCTCCGCGTACGCCGTCCTCCTCGCCGCGCTCCTCGCCTACGGCTACGCGCGGAGCATGGTCGCCGGCGCGGGGGAGCCGATGCTCCTCCTCTTCGAGACCATCGCCATCGCCGCGCTCACGTTTCGCGACGACGGCGAGCTCCTCGCCGCCATCGCCCTCGCGGGCGCGGCGTGGACCAAAGTCGAGGGCACCGCGTTCGTCGCCATCGTCGTCGTCGCCTACATCGTCACGCGCCGCCGCGTCGTGCGCGCGGTCGCCCTCGCCGCGCCGGCCATCGTCCTCGTCGGCTCGTGGCTCCTCTTCGCCAGGGAGCACAAGTTCCTCGACCAGTACGCCCGCGCCGGCGAGACGATGCATCTCGAAAACCTGGGCAAGGTCCTCGGCGCGACTGCGCGTCAGGCCAGCTACGGCGCGTTCTATCTGCCGTGGCTCGCCGGCGCCGTTCCGTTCGCGTTCGCGAAGAACTGGCGCCGGGCCATGCTGCCGCTCCTCGTCTTCGGCGGTCTCGTCGCCTCCGCAATCTATTTCTATCTCCACGACAACGCGCCGCTGTGGTGGATCGAGTCGTCGGCCGAGCGCGTGCTCCTCTCCGCACTGATGACGCTGTTGGTTGCGGCGGCGGCGGCGAGTGAGTAGAGTCGCGCCCATGGCTTGGTTCCGCAAAGAGAAAAAGCCGCGGGAGGCGATCGAGAAGCAGGTCGCCGTCACCGAAGGGCTTTGGATCAAGTGCGAAGACTGCAAAGAGATCATCTACCGGAAGGAAGTCGAGCAGAACCTCAACGTCTGCACGAAGTGCGGCTATCACTTCCGGCTCACGGCGCGCGAGCGCTTCGAGATGCTCTTCGACGACGGCGCGTACAAAGAGTTCGCCACGAGCATCCGCTCGGCCGACCCGCTGGAGTTCCGCGACACGAAGCGCTACCGCGACCGCCTCAAGGTCTACGAGCAGCGTGTCGGCAAGGGGGACGCCGTGCTCTGCGCCGAGGGGAAGCTGGAGGGGCTGCCGGTCGTCATCTGCGCGATGGAGTACAACTTCATGGGCGGCTCGATGGGGTCGGTGGTCGGCGAGAAGATCACGCTGGCCGCGGAGCGCGCCGTGGAGAAGAAGGAGCCGCTCCTCATCGTCTCGACCTCGGGCGGCGCGCGCATGCAGGAAGGGATTCTGTCGCTGATGCAGATGGCGAAGATCTCCGCGGCGCTCTCGCGTCTCGCCGCGGCGGGGCTGCCGTACATCTCGATCTTGACCGATCCGACGACCGGCGGCGTCACGGCGTCGTACGCGATGCTCGGCGACGTCAACATCGCCGAGCCGAAGGCGCTCATCGGCTTCGCCGGCCCGCGCGTGATCGAGCAGACGATCCGCCAGACGCTGCCCGAGGGCTTTCAACGCTCGGAGTTTCTCGTGGAGAAGGGCTTCGTCGACGTCATCACGCCGCGCGCGGAGATGAAGGGGACGATCGGGCGGCTGCTGCGGTTTTTCAATAGCAAGTGACGCCGCTGGAGTGGCTCGACTCCCTGCAAGGCAGCGGCATCCGCCCCGGCCTCGGGCGGATGCGCGCGCTGCTGCGCGCGCTGGGGCGGCCGGAGCGCGCGTACCCGTCGATCATCGTCGCCGGGACGAACGGCAAGGGCTCGACCTCTGCAACGCTCGCCTCGATCCTGCACGCCTCGGGCTACCACACCGGTTTGTACACCTCGCCGCACCTCGTCGACCTGCGCGAGAGGTGGATGATCGGCGGCGCTCCGATCGCCGAGGAGCTGCTGACGCAGGCGATCGAGCAGCTGCAACGCGCTCCGGTTCTTCCGACGTACTTTGAAGCGCTGACGGTGATCGCCTTCCTCGCCTTCGGCGAGGCACGCTGCGAGATTGCCGTTTTGGAAGTCGGGATGGGGGGGCGGCTGGACGCGACGAACGTGGTGAAGCCGATCGCCTCGATCATCACGCCGATCGGCTTCGACCACATGGAGTACCTCGGCAACACTCTGCGCAAGATCGCTGCGGAGAAGGCCGGCGTGATCCACCGCGGCGCGGTCGTGCTGACGTCGAACAGCGATCCGATCGCGCTGCATGTGCTGCGCAAACGGGCGGAGATGTTCGATGACCGCTTCATCGTCGTGCACGGCGAGCACGACACGCCGCTCGCCGGCGACTTCCAGCGCCGCAACGCCGCGCTCGCGGTGCGGGCGGCGGAGGAGCTCCGCGAGAAGCTGCCGCGGATCACGCCGGAGTCGATCGAGCGCGGCGTGCGCGCCACGCGCTGGCGCGGGCGGCTGGAGCGGATGTCGATCCGCGGCAAAGACGTCTGGATCGACGGCGGCCACAACGCGCACGCCGTCGCCGCGGTCGCGCCGTTCATCGCCGCGCAGGTCGCGCCGCCACGGCTCTTGGTCTTCGGGATCATGGGCGACAAGGACGTCGCCGACGTCGCCCGCACGCTCTTTCCGCACTTTACGCAGATCATCACCACCGAGCCGTATCCGCCGCGCTCCGCGAAGGCCTCGGAGCTCGCGCAGATCGCGCAGTCGATGAACATCGAGGCCATCGCCGAGCCCGAGCCGCGGCGCGCCTTCGAGCGGGCGCTCGGGTCAGGCAGCCGCTCGATCTTCGTCGGCGGCTCGCTCTACCTTGCGGGCGCGGCGATCGAGTACTTCGACCGCGACGATCGTCAGCAGTGACACGATCCAGGCGATGACGACCAGCGCGTGGTGGCGCCCGAACGTGAGCGCGATCGTGTGCGTACCGGCCGGGACGAACACGCCGAGGCGGTCGACGTCGATCGGCATCGTCTCGAGCTCGCGCCCCTCGGCGCGCGCCACCCAGGCGCGAAAGTACGTCTCGTTCACGAAGAGGAGCGCCGGCGCGGGCGTCGTGACATCGATCTCGAACGGCTGCTCGCGCACCGCCGTCACGTGCGCTTCCGGCGGCGAGACGAACGCGCGCGGCGCCGTCGCCGCGGTTCGCACATCGATCGTTTCGAAGTTGCCGACGATCGTCCGCGGCACGATCCACGCGCGCGGCCCGAGCACGACGGCCGGGTAGTTCGGATTGCGCGTCAGCATGTAGCGCTCCGCCGTGGCGCGCGTGCGGATCGAGTACATCCCGTCGGGCGAGCGGTCGAGCGCGTAGCGCAGCCCGGCCACGGCGCCGAAGATCGGCTCGAGGCGCCGGGCGCGCGCGCGGTAGTCGGCGCGGTCCGGCGTCTGCCCGCCCGGCGTCGATTGCATGACCACGCGCCGCGGCGGCACCGGCGCGACGTCGTACGGCGCGAAGATGTCGATCGGCAGCAGCACGATCGCCCAGGCGATCAGCGGCACGAACGTCACGATCGTCCAGAGCAGCTTGAAGCGCGTCTCGTGAAAGTACTGCGCCACGAGCACCACCAGCGCGACGCAGCCGACGAGCGCGAACTTCTCCGGATAGCGGCCGATGCGCAGCGGCGGGATGCGCTCGATGAGGAATGCCACGATCGGGTTGTAGCGTCCGAGGGCGATGAAGAACATCGCCGCGGCGATCCACGTGTAGCGCGAGCGGCGCAGCACGGCCGGGATCACGATCACCCCGATGAGGAGGCTTGGGAAAAGCATCGTGTGCCAGAACGGGCCGACGAGCAGCTCCAAGATGCGCACCGGCTCGAACGAGGCCGCCATCACCGTGCGCGCCGAGTAGCGGAACGCGCCGCGCTCCACCTCGCGGGCGATCTCCGCGTAGGCGATGAGCTGCGGCGAGGCGATGAGGCCGGCGATCGGAATCGCCTTCAGCAACGACCACGACACACACGCCAGCGCCGCGGCGACGATCGTCACCGGCTCCCCCGCCAGCGCCATCAGTCCGAACGCCAGCCCAAGTTGCAGCCACCTGCCCCGCTCCGCCGCCCACATCGCGAACGGCACCATCGCCAGCGCCACGATTAGGTTGTAGAAGCACATCGAGGAGATGGCGACGCCGGAGAGCACGTACAGCCACGCCGCCCAGCGCGAGCGCGTCAGCGCCCGCATCGCGAACCACGCCAGCACCAGGTGCAGGACGAAGTGCAGGTCGAACGCGATGTACGTGGGGAACAGCAGATAGAGCACGTTGTCGGGATAGAACGACAGCGTGTTGGGGTTGCCGGCCAGCGGCTGTCCCCCTCCGGCATAAAAGTTCCACCACGGAATCGCGCCCGCGCGCCAGGCCGCGGCGGAGATCACTTTCACCGGGTAATGCGTGGAGAAGTTGTCGCGGAAGTAGAAGAAAAACACTGCTGCAATTATGCGGATAGAATCCCTTCCCAGGAGAACCGCCCATGAGCACCATCGAACAGGAACTGCGCGCCGCCACCGGGCATGACTTCCTCGAGAGGCCGCTCGCCGAGGTCGACGCCGACATCGCCGACGCGCTGCGCATGGAGACCGCGCGCCAGAACGACACCCTCGAGCTCATCGCCTCGGAGAACCACGTCTCGAAGGCCGTCCTCACCGCCATGGGCTCCGTCTTCACCAACAAATACGCCGAGGGGTATCCGGGGAAGCGGTACTACGGCGGCTGCGGGCCGACCGATATCGTTGAGAACATCGCCATCGACCGCGCCAAGAAACTCTTCGGCGCCGAGCACGCCAACGTCCAGCCGCACGCCGGCTCGCAGGCCAACATGGCCGTCTACTTCACCGTCCTCAAGCCGGGCGACACCATCATGGGCATGGACCTCTCGCACGGCGGGCACCTCACCCACGGCCACCCGCTGTCGTATTCGGGGCGCGACTTCAACGTCGTCGCCTACCACGTACGCAAAGAGGATGAGCTCATCGACTACGACGAGATGGAGCGCCTGGCGATGGAGCACAAGCCGCGCCTCGTCATCTGCGGCGCCTCGGCGTACTCGCGCGTCATCGACTTCAAGCGCATCCGCGAGATCTGCGACAAGAGCGGCTCGCTGATGATGGCCGACATCGCCCACATCGCCGGCCTCGTCGTGGCCGGGCTGCATCCGTCGCCCGTACCGTACGCCGACTTCGTGACCACGACGACGCACAAGACCCTGCGCGGGCCGCGCGCGGGCCTCGTGCTCTGCAAGGAAAAGTACGCCAAGGACCTCGACCGCTCCGTCTTCCCCGGCATCCAGGGCGGGCCGCTCGTGCACATCATCGCGGCGAAGGCGGTGGCGTTCCTCGAGGCCATGCAGCCGGAGTTTCGCGAGTACCAGGCCCAGATCATCCGCAACGCCAAGGCGCTGGCGCAGGCCGTCGCCGGCGAAGGCTTCCGCATCGTCTCCGGCGGCACCGACAACCACGTCTTCATGACCGACGTCTTCTCGAAGGGGATCACCGGCAAGGACGGGCAGAACTGGCTGGAGGCGGCGAACATTACCGTCAACAAGAACACGATCCCGTTCGACACGCAGAAGCCGATGGTGGCGTCGGGCTTGCGCATCGGCACGCCCGCAGTGACGACGCGCGGCCTGCGCGAGCCCGACATGAAAACCATCGCCAAGCTGATGGCGCGCGTGCTCGACGCCCGCGGGGACGCCGAGGTGGCGGCGGGAGTGAAACGCGACGTGAAGGAGTTGTGCGACCGGTATCCGATTTATTGACAGCAGGGAACAGGGCACAGGGAACGGGGGACAGGTGGTTGTCTTGCCGAGGCACGTGACGCCGCAGAGAACACCACCTGTGCCCTGTCCCCTGTGCCCTGTCCCCTGAGAAAGGAACGAACATGTCCCGAATCAACGGTGAAAAAGCCCGCGCCAACATCGCCAAGAAGCGCCGCACGGCGGCCCGCGAGAAGGCCAACGCGGCGCGCGACGCAGCGCGCCAGCAGGCCGCCGCGAAGAAATGAAGCGGTTCCCCTACTACCCGATCTTCCTCGACGTCGAAGACCGCGACGTCGCGATCATCGGCGGCGGCAACGTCTGCGCCCGCAAGGCGGAGACGATGCTGCGCTACGGCGCGCGCGTCACCATCGTGTCGCCGACGTTCACCGATGAGATCGAGCAGTGGGCGCGCAAGGGCGCCGTCAAGATCAAGCGCAAGGCGTACGACGCGCACGATCTCGACGGCGCCTCCATCGTCATCGCCTCCACCGACGACACGCGCGTCAACGAGCAGGTCGCCGCCGACTGCCGGGCGCGCAAGATCCCGGTCAACGTCGTCGACGTCACCCCGCTCTGCGAGTTCATCGTGCCCGCGATCGTCGAGAACGGCTCGGTACACGTGGCCATCTCCAGCGAAGGGAAGTCGCCGGCGCTGGCGCGGACGCTCAAGGAAGACATTCAGCGGATGCTCGGCACGGAGTACGCCGAGGTGAACGAGGCGCTGGGGTCGCTGCGCGAGAGCGCGAAGAAAGTGCTGCCGACGGACGTCGACCGCAAGGCCTTCTTCGACGGCATCCTGGCCCGAGGCATCCTCGACATGCTGCGCCAGGGGCGGCGGCACGATGCCTACGAGGCCATCGCGGCGGCGTGCCGCGCCGCCGGCGTGGAAGTGAGCGAGAGGATCCGCGCGGAGCTCGCGTGAAGCCTGCGCACGCGGCCGTCGCGCTCTACGCGCTCCTCGCCGCGCTCGTCGTTCCCGTCTATCCGCACTTCCCGTCGCCGAACGAATTCACGCGCTGGGCGCTCGTGGCGGCGGTGGTCGATGATCACACGATCGAGGTCTCGCGCACGGCCGCGATCCTCGGTCCGCAGTTCGAGGACCTCGCCGTCGTCGACGGGCGCGTCTACTCGAACAAGGCGCCGGGCGCGGCGCTCGTGGCAGCGCCGGGGTATCTGCTGGTGCGCCCGTTCACCGGGCCGCCGTCACGCACGAACTTGCGCGTGGCGTTGACGGCGATGCGCTGGTGCGGCGCGACGCTGCCTCTCTTGCTCCTGGCGCTGGCCTTCGCGCGGCGCGACGCCTTCACGACCGTGGCGCTGCTCTTCGCCACGCCGCTTTTCGCGTACGGGTTGCTGCTCTTTTCGCACGCGCTCGTAGCGGCGGCGCTGTTTGGGGCGTTTCTACTGCTCGAGAGGCGCCCGTTCGCCGCCGGCGCGCTCCTCGGCATCGCCGTCGCTTCCGAGTACCCGATCGTCATCCCCGCTCTCATCCTCTTCGCCTTCGCGCCGTGGCGGAGTTGGTGGAAAGTCGCCCTCGGCGGCGCGCCGTTCGCGTTCTTCCTCGCGCTCTACCACAAGGCGGCGTTCGGCGGCGTCTTCGAGCTCCCCTCGGCGCACGAAAAGCTGCCGGCCTTTCGTGAGCTGGCGCAAAGCGGCGTCTTCGGCGTGCACGCGCCGAGCGCGTCGACATTCCTGGCCATGCTCGTCGATCCCGCGCGCGGTCTCCTGCTCTTCGCGCCGATCGTGCTCGCCGGCGTCGTCGCCCTGAAGCACGTGCCTGCCAAGCAGCGCCTGACGCTCATCCTCGTGCCGCTCTCGATCGTCGCCGTCTACTCCGGATATCCGAACTGGCACGGCGGGTGGGCGGTGGGGCCGCGCTACGTCGTCTCGGCCATTCCGTTCCTGCTCTTCCCGCTCACGTACGCGAAGCAGCGCATCGCCCCCCTCCTCCTCGGCATCGGCGCCGCGACGGTCGTCCCGCTCACGCTGACGTTCCCGTTTCCGGACAAGTCGATCCTGCTGCCGTGGGCCAACCTGGCCTGGCCGCTCCTGCGCCACGGCCTCGTCGCCCCGAACCTCCTGCACCTCGTGGCCCGGCCGCTCGCCATCGCCGTGCCGTTCGCCATCGTCGCCGCGGCGCTCGCGCTCACGAAGCGCCCGCTCGCGGCCGCCGGCGTCGCCGTCGTCATCGCCATCAGTGCATTCGCCACGAGGCCGACGCCGATCGCCGCCTACATCGAACAGGTCTACTTCGAGCGGGGCGGCGCGTTCACGAAGACCGCGCGCGCGCAGCGCGACCTCACGCTACCGCCACCGTCGTGGCCCTTTTAGCGGGATCGCGGAAGATGCGGTGCGTGTAGATGTGCTTCTTGTGCAGCTTGTAGAAGATCATCGTCTTCAGGATCTCGATGCCGTAGCGCAAGCCGCGCATGAAGCCGACCTGCGAGGCCTCGTCGAAGTAGCGCGTGGCGATCGGCACCTCGCGGATGCGCATCCCCTTGGCCACCCCCTGGGCGATGATCTCGGTGTCGAAGACGAAGTCGTCGGAGTTGGCCTCAAAGTCGACCGACTCGAGGTAGCGCCGCGAGTAGGCCCGGAAGCCGGAGTGGTACTCGGAGAGGAAGATGTAGAACGTCGCGTTCTCCACCATCGTCAGGAAGAGGTTCGCGAAGTACTTCCACTTCGGCATTCCCCCCTCGATCGGCCGCCCGCCGAGCATGCGCGAGCCGAAGACCGCGTCGCACTCGCCGCGCTGCAGCGGCGCCACCAGGCCGGGGATGATCTTCGGGTCGTACTGATGGTCGGGATGGACCATGACCATGATGTCGGCGTCCATCTCCTCCATGGCCGTGCGGTAGCACGTCTTCTGGTTGCCGCCGTAGCCGCGGTTCCGCTGATGCACGACGACGCGCATCGGCAGCTGCCGGGCCAGCTCCACGGTGCGGTCGCGCGAGCAGTCGTCGACGAGGAGGATCTCGTCGACCCAGTCCTTCGGGATGTCGTCGTACGTCGCCTGCAGCGTCCGTTCGGCGTTGTACGCAGGAAGGACGGCAACGACTTTCTTCTCACGGAGGGGCATCGGTGGCGCGGGAGGATAACAGAGTTCGTTTGGTTCTTAGTTCTTAGGTTCTTAGGTTTCGCCGTCTCAAGAACCTAAGAACCTAACAACCTAACAACCATTACAATCCGCCCGCTTGCTTCACCGCCGCGCCGACCTCATCGCACTCGCCACGCTCGTCCTTCTCGGCACGCTCCTCTTCGCCGACGTCCTCTTCGGCGTCAGCGGCTTCTACATGCGCGACCTCACGCGCTACTACTATCCGACCAAGCAGATCCTGCGCGAGATCGTCTACAACGGCGAGTTCCCGTACTGGAACCGCTACTTCTCCGCCGGGCAGCCGATCGCCGCCAATCCGGAGCACGAAGTCTTCTACCCGCTGACCTGGCTCATCCTCCTCCCGAACTACAACCTCGGTTTTCGGCTGCACATCCTCATCCACGTCTACATCGGCCTTCTGGGCATGTACGCGCTCTTGCGGTCGATGGAGCTGCGGCCGTTCGCGGCGTGGTTCGGGGCGATGTCGTGGGCTCTCGGCGGGATCTATCTCTCCTACATCAACCTCCTGCCGATCCTCTTCTGCGCCGCGTGGCTGCCGCTGACGTGTCTCTTCGTGCGCCGGTTTCTCTTGCGCCACAGCGTGCGGGACTTCGCCCTCGCGTCGCTCTTTCTCGGCATGCAGTTCCTCGTCGGCGAGCCGACGACCGTGATGCAGACCGGCCTCCTCATCGGCATGTACGCGCTCTACCGCGGCTGGTACGCCGTGCCGCGCATCTCGAAGTCGATCACGCGCGTGATCTGGATCGCCTTCATCTCGATCGCCGCGCTCGCCGTCGGCGCCGCGCAGATGCTGCCGGCCATCGACCACGTGCACGACTCCGCCCGCTCGCGCGCCTTCGACTTCGACCTCGTCAGCGCCTGGAGCATGCCGTGGGCGAAGTTCGGCGAGATCGTCTATCCGAACCTTTTAGGACACATCTCCATCAAGCGCGTCATGTGGTACTGGGGCGGCGGCCTCTATACCGGCATGGGCTCGCCGTTCCTTTTCAGCATCTACGTCGGCATCCTCGTCATCGCCCTCACGGTCGGCGGCGCCTTCGTGCGCCCGCGCGGCGGGCGGCTCGTGCTCATCCTCTGCGCCATCTCCGCGCTCTTGGCCTTGGGCGGACACACGCCGCTCCTGCTGTGGCTCTACAAAGCGAACGTGGCCACGTCGATCCGCTATCCGGAAAAGTTCGCGATGCTCGGCATCTTCGCCCTCATCGTCTTCGCCTCGCAGATGCTGGAGCGGCTGATGAACGCGGACGAGGACGTGCGCGAGGGGACGCTCGGCTTCCTCGCCGCCGCGACGGCCATCGCCCTGGCGCTGGCCATCACCGGCTTCACGCCGCTCTACGGCCGCGTCTTCATGAAGATCTGGGGACTGACGAAGACGCCGCAGGCGACGAAGGAGATCAACCTCTCCCACATCGACTGGATCGTGGCCTCGGCGCGCGGCATCCTCGCCATCGCGCTGGTGTGGTTCGCCGGAAAGAAAAGGGAGCGCACGTGGATTGCCGCCGCGGCGATCTTCGTCGCCGTCGACCTCGGATACACCCTCGCAGAGCTGAACCCGCGCATGCCGCGGCGCTTCTTCGATCCGCCCCCCGCGGCCGCGCGCCTGCCGCAGAACCGCGCCGACTTCCGCGTCTTCCACGAAGTCGACTGGTACGGCAACGAGGACCCGGCGCGGCAATACTTCTCCACCGGCGACGCCGTCTACTGGGTCGTGCGCAACGGACTCTTTCCGATGACGCCGGCCGGCGCGCGCGTGCGCACGGTGCTGGAGCGCGACTACGACAAGACCGCGCTCATCCCCACCATCGACCTCACCGACTCCGTGTGGGACATCAAGCGCTCCGGCCGCGCCGACTGGTACGAGCCGTTCATGGCCATGTCGAACGCCTGGTTCCGCGCCACCTACCGGCCGTTCAAGGAAGAGCAGAAGCGGACGGGCGGCGACTTCAAGAAGTCCGATCCCATCGTCTTCCTCGAGACCGCGCACTACCCGCGCTACTACTTCGCCGACCAGTTGATCTCCATCCGCAACCGCCAGGACTTCGTCGAGCAGCTGACGAGCGGCCGCCACACGCCGGCGGTGGCGTTCGTGCCGCGGCCGGCGTTTCCGCCCGCGCGCGGCGTCGTCCACGGCGTGCGCGAGACGGCGAACACCGCCACGCTCGACGTCGAGAGCTTCGGCCAGGGGTTCCTGGTCATGAGCGTGACGCGGCACAAGTACTGGGACGTGCGCGTCGACGGGCAGCCCGTGCCGACCGTGCCGGCGAACATCGGTTACCAGGGCATCGTCGTCACGCCCGGCCGCCACCGCGTGACGATGGAGTACCGCAACAGCCTCGTGCAGATCGGCCTCGGCGTCACGGGAGGCGCCGCCGCGCTGCTCCTCGCGCTGGCGATCTTCTGGCGGCCGCGCATCAGCCGTCCGCTGGCCGCGTACGAGGAGCCGGTGCACGTGGTCGCCGACGCGAACGGCACGCACGTGGAGCCTGCGGAGATACCGTGAAGCGCTGGCGCATCCCGATCCTCGTGGCGGTCCTCGGAGGCATCGCCGTCGGCGCACTCTACGTCTACAACGTCGTCTCCGACCGCACCATCGCCAAGCAGGCGTACGTGCCGCGGCCGGTGACGATCACGCCCGACGTCGTGATGCTGCAGCAGTACCTGCGCATCGACACGTCGAATCCGCCCGGAAACGAGACCGCCGGCGCGCGCTTTCTGGCCGCACAGATCGAGCGCGCCGGCGTGCACGCCGAGGTCATCGAGTCGGCGCCGGGCCGCGGCAACGTCTACGCGCGCATCCGCGGGAAGCGGCCCGGCGAAGGGCTCCTCCTCCTCAACCACATCGACGTCGTGCCGGCGGATAACAAAGGGTGGACGAAGCCGCCGTTCGCCGGGGAGCAAAAGCTGAACGCGCTCTACGGCCGCGGCGCGCTGGACATGAAAGGGATCGCCATTTGCCAGCTCGAGGCGTTCCTGGCCGTGGCCCGGCGGAAGTCGATGCCGGAGCGCGACGTGATCTTCCTCGGCACGGCCGACGAAGAGCGCGGCGGCACGATGGGCATCGTCTGGCTCCTCGCCCATCGCCCCGACATCTTCGAGGGCGTGCGCTACGCGCTCAACGAAGGGGGCATCAACGAGTCGTACACCGAGCGGCCGTCGTACGTCGGCGTGGAGATCGGCTCGAAGATGGTGGTGCGGACGGAGCTGTGGGCGCCGTCGCGCGCGGCCATGCAGCAGGCCCGCATCGCCCTCGAGCCGTACTTCAGCCCGAGCGAGCCGGACCGCATCCTGCCCGAGGTGCGCCTCTTCCTGCACGACCTCGCGCCGACGCGCATCGTGCAGAGACGGTGGCTCGACGACATCGACCGCACCATTGCCGAGGGGAAGTTCTGGGACATGGAGCGGCCGTACAAGGAAGCGACGCAGAACATCGTCTGGGCGATGCAGATCTCCGGCGACGCGCACGGCGCGACCATGCCGGTCGCGCTGTTCAACCTTCCGGACGAAGATCCCGACCGGCGCCTGGCGTGGCTGGCCGAGACCGTGCGGCCGTACGGCGCGCGGATCGAGAAGGTCGTGGAGAAGACCGGGCCGACGACGCTCTCGCCGCGGAACACGCCGCTTTTTGCCCTCATCGCCAGCGAAGCGCACCGGCAGTGGGGCAACGTGCCGGTCGGAACCGAGGTGCTGGTCGCGTGGTACAACGACTCGCGCTACCTGCGGCCGCGCGGGATCGTCTGCTACGGGCTGTGGCCCTTTCAGGTCGATTTCTACCAGACGCAGACGATTCATCTGAACGACGAGCGCGTCCGGATCGATTGGTTCCAGCAAGGCGTCCAACTCATGACGCGCCTGGTTGTCCGGTACGCGACGGAGCGGTGACAAAAAACGTCGACCCGGGCGTCGAATAAACGTCAGTAAAACGTTTCTCGACGGCGTCAACCGATCGTCAACGCATTGACCTGTTGGTTGTTATGCCGGCCTCTTGCCGTGGCGTGTCGATTGCCCTAGGCTAGCCGGAAAAGGAGGAAGTAGATGTCGAGGAAACAGAAAGGCTTCACGCTCATTGAGCTGCTGATCGTCGTCGCGATCATCGGTATTCTCGCCGCCATCGCGATTCCGAACCTGCTCACGGCGCTGCAGCGCTCGCGGCAGAAGAGAACGATGGCGGACATGCGCACGATCTCCACGGCGTGGGAAGCGCGCGCCACGGACACGAATAACTACAACGCCGCCGGCGCGGTCTCCGGCTTCCCCACGGTCTCGGTCGCTCTCAGCGATCTGCAGACCTATCTCACGCCGAGCTACGTCAAGAGCTTCCCGGCGAACGACGGATGGGGCAACCCGTTCCACATGTTCGCCGACCAGGCCTGGGGCGCGACGACCGCGGCCCAGACCTACGGTGTGCAGTCGTACGGCA
>DATELQ010000030.1:0-36976 GCA_035276475.1 Thermoanaerobaculia bacterium
CGGCGGCGCGGCGGCGCGGTCCGGCCAGCACCACGATCGCGCCGAGGAAGAGCGCGTAGCCCGGCAGCCCCGTCTCGCTCGAGACCTGCAGGTGGTCGTTGTGCACTTCGCCCCAGTTCATCGGCCATCCGCGGATCCATGCGGCGTTGTAATGCTTGGCCAGCGCGACGCGGTACTCCATGTAGCGGTACTTGAAGCAGCCCGGCCCGACGCCGAGCAGCGGATGGTCGCGGGTCATGTCGAGCGCCGCCAGGAACGGCACGAGGCGCTCGGAGCTGAGGTGCTGGTAGTCGCGGTTGCGCGCCGCGTCCGCCAGCGCGCGCACGCTGCGGCCGATGCCGGTCGAGCGCGTGCAGAGCGGAAGGGCCAGGACGACGAGCGACGCCATGACGGCGAGCGCGGCGCGCCGCGAGTGCAGGAGGCCGAAGACGATGAGCGACGCCGCGAGCGCGAGGACGGCGGTGCGCGTGCCGCTGGCGATGATGCCGCCGCCGAGGAGGAGGGCGATGGCGGCGTAGATCCAGCGCCGTTTGCCGCTGCTCGTCAGGGTCATGACCACCGCGGCGAGCGCCGGCGGCGCCAGGAACGTGCCGACGTCGTTGGCGTTGCCGAGGAGCCCGACGCTCGCGTAGTGGCCCGGAAACTTGAGCGCGAGCGGCATCCACAGGTTCTCTTCCTGCAGGATCACGAGCACGGCGTTGACGCACGACGGGACCATGAGCACGTCGATCGCAACCAGCGAGAGACTCGGCGCCGCGGCGCGCGTGCCGACGAAGATGACGATCGCGGCAACGACGGTGATGAGGCTGTCGACGCTGAGCGCGCGGTTGGCCGAGAAGGCGAGCGTGACGATGGTCCATCCGAGCGCGGCTGCGGCGACGACGAGCTCCGCGCTGCGCGGGATCGTCCACGTCCGCCGCCGCGCCGTCGCCCAGAAGACGGCCAGCAGGAGCAAGAGAATCGCCTCGGCGCGGAAGGCGAGCTCCTTCGGCAAACGGAAGGCCTCGTCGCCGGGCATGAAGATCGTCGGAACAACGAGCGCGCCCGCGGCGAGAATGGCCACAGCGGCACATTCCACGCCGGCCAGTCGCGGGGACCGTTCCGCGGCCGCGCGTTTTCCCGAGCGCACGGCTGCATTTGACCATAAGTGCCGGCTGGAAATTTGACGCTCTTCGACCTGTTCACGCGCCGGCGCGCATCGCCGGCACTTCGCGCCAAGGATCTAATGGAGACAATCCGCGCTCCGCGCCAGTCCTTACATGCCGCCATTATCGTGGGTTGACTTTCCGGCAGGCCGGACTTAATTTGCACTCTTCAGCAAGAACTTAGCCTAAGTCCAAGTCGATCCTGGCTCTGATCGCGCCGACGCGGCGCGGTCCGTCGCGAACCCCGACAACAAGGAGCGGCATATGACTTTCCCTTTGCCTGTGCGTGATGAGAATCCAAGCAACATCCAAGTCCGGCTTGTTGTCGATGGTGAGGGTACGTTCGGTATCGGCAATGCCGAAATCGTGCACGGAAAGTTCTATCCGGAGGCAGGGTCTGATCACGAATTGACAAAAGAACGAGTAGACCAGAAGGAGTTTTCGCATGGCGAGCCTACGACGGTGAATGCTTGTAATGAATCGCGATCACCGGTTGGAACGGAAGGATCGTTTGACATCAAACGCAGCGGGGAACGGGTGGCGCGAGTCAGTTGGAAGATTCCCGGCGGCGACCGAGTAAGACCCAAAGGGCAGATACCCGTATCAGTGATAGAACCGATCGCAAACGTAGACCGCCCCCGCACACATGAACACGCATATGAGATCGATGTCGATGGATTCGAGTTTCGTCGTGAAAGTCTCCTTTGGGAGCTGCATACCTCCGGCACGATCACGATGAAACTATTTGATATTTCATGCATGCTCAAAGTACATAACGACATGCCGGGGCGCGAAGTCTTCGCAAGAATCACGCACCAAAAAGACATCAGTCAGCAGTACGGCGGTATTCGCTCGCCTGTTCCAGACACTACGGTGGATCTGACGATTCTTGCAGGCACTACAGTGGACTGGCTGATTGGAATTGCTGATGACAAGGTCGGAGAATTGCATCTTCAGTTTGGCTATGTCAGCTTTACTGGCCCCGTAGATCTCGACTACGGTACATTCAAGTGCGACAAACTGAGATTCCCGTCAAACACGAATGCGATCGGCAATCCGCCCGAGCGCATCGATGTGACCAAGACGGCGCATAACGACCAGGACACCAGGAGTGAGATCCACATTCACGTGAGGTAACCGTTTGGCCGTTCGCCGCGATGCAGTCAGCGAACCGGCTCGTGCTCACGAGCGGAAATTTGACGCTCTTCGACCTGTTCACTACACTCGCCAATTCTTTCGGGGCGACGTAGCCAAGTGGTAAGGCAGAGGTCTGCAAAACCTTCATCCGCCGGTTCGATTCCGGCCGTCGCCTCCACCTTCAACTTCCCCTCCACGGTCGTCTCCCACGGCTGGTATCTGTTGGCGCCGTTCCGCTGGTCGCGCGACGAGCAGGTCCTGCGGCGCCCCGAGGTCCTCGGCGGCAAGGCCGTCGACCTCGAGATCTCCCACGAAGGCGACGCCCTCGTCGTCCGCGGCGCGCCGATGACGCCGGAGCTGCACGCGAAGCTCACGCGCATGTTCCAGCTCCACCTCGACCTCGGCGAGTTCATCGCACTCACGCGTCAAACCGAGACGCACGCCTGGGTCGAGCGCGCCGGCTTCGGGCGCCTCCTCTGCGGCAGCACGCTCTTCGAGGACGTCGTGAAGATCATCCTCACCACGAACACGATGTGGAAGCAGACGATGCGGATGTGCGAGCTGCTCGTGGAGAAGTGCGGGCGCCGCGCGCCTTCGGGATTCGCGGCGTTCCCGGAGCCGGCCGACGTGGCCCGCTTCTCCGCGGCCGAGCTCCAGGAAGACTGCCGCCTCGGGTACCGCGCGAAATCGGTCCACGCCGTCGCGCAAACCATCGCGGACTTCCGCGTCGAAGGGAATACGACGGAAGAAATTTTCGCCGGCTACAAGCGCCTTCCGGGGATCGGTCCGTACGGCGCTGCCCATCTCCTGGCGATGGATGGCCGCCACGACTTCATCGCCGTCGACACCGAGTTCCGGCGCTTCGTCCGCGACCGCTACCACCGCGGCCGCGCCGTCAGCGAGCGGACGATGCTTCGGCACTACGCCCGGTGGGGACGGTGGAAGTATCTGGCGTATTGGTCGGAGTTGTGGGAGGCCGTGGCTGAGGGATTGCAGCCTCTGGAAAAACGCGGCCAGTAGTGTACTCCTGGCGGCGCGGGACCGGTAGATTGACCGAGCCCAAGGCCCTGTGCAACTGTGAATACGGTGAACGACAAGCTCAAACAACTCCTCCGCGAGCTCGGCTCCGCGATCAACGAGTCGATCTCCAGCTCCGACGACGTCAATCGTCAGATCCAGAAAATCCGCGACGAAGGCTACGACCTCTACGTCGTTCTCGACGCCACCATCGGCCTCAATCGACAGGATGGCGAGGAAGCGCCCGCCCCCGCGCCGGCCGCCCTCGTCATCAGCGACAAGGACGTGCAGTTCCGCATCAACGTCAACGACCTCTCTCTCCTGCGCACGCTCGGCATCGACCCGACGCGTAAGGTGAGAAGCTCGCGCCGCGCCGAACCGCTCGCCTCCACCAGTGAAGACTGACCTCTACGACCTGTCGCCGACCGCGTTACCGGCGGTCCTCGGCGACGTCGTCTCGCCGCCGTTTCGCGTCCGCCAGATCATCGAGTGGATGCACGAGCACGGCGTGTCGTCGTTCGAGGCGATGACGAACCTGCCGCGCGACCTCCGCACACAGCTCGCGGAGCGCTTCACGCTGGCGTTCCCCGAGGTCGTGGAGCGGACGCCGCCCGCGGCCGACGGCAGCCGCAAGTATCTCTTCCGCCTCGGCGACAACAATCGCATCGAGTCGGTGTACATGCCGATGGGTGAACGGACGAGCGTCTGCCTCTCGTCGCAGGCCGGCTGCGCGGTCGGCTGCACGTTCTGCGTCACCGGCTTCTTCGGCGCCGGGCGCAACCTCGCGCCGAGCGAGATGCTCGGGCAGTTCTTCACCATCCAGCAGGAGCACGCGGTGCCGCGCGAGCGGATGAACGTCGTGTTCATGGGGATGGGCGAGCCGCTCCTGAACTTCGAGAACCTGACGACGACGCTCGACATCCTCTACACCACGGTCGCGCCGAAGCGGATCACGGTGTCGACGTCGGGGATCATCCCCGGCATCGACGCGCTGGCGAAGCTGGAGCGCCGCCCGAACCTCGCCGTGTCGGTCAACGCGCCCGACCAGAAGCGCCGTACGGAGATCATGCCGATCACGGCGAAGTATCCGCTGCCGGAGCTGATGGCGTCGCTCAAGCACTACCCGGCGCCGATCACGATCGAGTACGTGCTGCTGGCCGGCTGGAACGACGCGCCGCACGACGCGGTGGCGCTGGCGCGCCTGATCCGCGGCCTCCGCGCAAAGGTGAACGCGATTCCGTTCAATCCCGATCCGAATCTCCCGCCGTGGATGAAGCGCCCGACCGACGCGGCGATCGACCACTTCGTCGACACGCTCGTGCGCAACGGCGTGGCGGTGACGGTGCGGCGCTCGAAGGGGCGCGAGATCGCCGCGGCGTGCGGGCAATTGCGGGGGAAAGAGATCGCTACGGGGCGGGCGGCGCGGCGAGCGTGAACTCGCGCAGCGCCGTGTGCTCGGCCCCCTTCGGACTGAGCTTGCTGGCGTAGAGCGTGACGCGATCGATCGGGAACGTCTCCGACTTGAAGTCGCGCAGGGCCCGGTTGAACGTGTCGATGGACATGGGCGGCCATCCCTCGCGCATGCGCATCATCGTCAGGTGCGGCCGGAACTCGCTGCGGTCGAGCTCCACGCCGGCGTCCTTGACGGCGCCGCGCACGGCGTTGGCGACGTTGCCGAAGCGCTCCTCCGGCTCAGCTCCCACCCATCCCACCCGGGCGTGGCGCGGGTTCGGGAAGAAGCCGCAGCCGTGCAGGCAGGCATCGAAGCGCGGCACGTTGCGCAGGCGATCGGTGAGGAGCGGCGCGATCGTGTCGACGAGCGTCTCGGGCTGCTCGCCGAGGAAGGCGAAGGTCAGATGCTGCGTCTCGGGCCGCACCCACGACGCCGGCGGCAGTTTCGGCCGCACCGGCGCCACGCGCTCGTTGAGCAGACGCAGCACGTCCGCGGGGAACGTCGTGGCGATGAATAACCGCATTTGGACGGGAGCAGGATATCAGTCGCCTTGGCCGGCCAGGAACTCCGGCGTGAAGATCCGGGCGATCTCTTCTTCGCTGAGGAGCTGGCGCTCGCGCAGGAGTTGCGGGATCGGGGTGCCGCTCTTCGCCGACTCCTTCGCGATCTCGGCCGCGCGGGCATAGCCGATGATCGGGTTCAGCGCGGTGGCGAGCGACGGGGAGCTGATGTAGTAGGCCTCGCAGCGGGCGCGGTCGGCCTCGATGCCTTTGATCGACTTCTCCACGAACACCGGCAGGAAGTTTTTGAGGATCTCGATGGAGAAGAGGAGCTCGAAAGCCATGAGCGGCATCATGACGTTGAGCTCGAGCTGCCCGGCCTGCACGGCGAAGGCGATGGCGGTGTCGGCGCCGATGACGTGGAAGCAGACCTGGTTGAGGCACTCCAGCATCGACGGGTTGACTTTGCCCGGCATGATCGACGAGCCGGGCTGCACGGCCGGGAGGATGATCTCGGCGAGGCCGGTCTGCGGTCCCGAGGCGAGGAGCCGCAGGTCGTTGGCGATGCGCGTGAGTTCCAGCGCCAGGTTGCGCAACGCGGCGGAGACGCCGGCGATCGGGAGCTGCGACTGCATCGCTTCGCGAAGGTCTTCAATGGGGATCAGCTCGAGGTCGGGCTCCATCTCGTTGAGGTGCTTGATGACGACGCGGCGATAGCCTCGGGGCGCGTTCATGCCGGTGCCCGCGGCGGTGCCGCCGATGCCGACCTCGCGCATCTCCGTCGCGGCGCTCACGAGCATGCGCGTGCAGCGCGCCACGGCCTGGCTGTAGGCGTCGAACTCCTGCCCGAGCGTGACCGGTACGGCGTCCTGCAAATGCGTGCGGCCGGACTTGATGACGTCCCGGAAGGCCTCGCCGCGGTAGGCCAGCGCGGTGGAGAGATCGTCGAGCGCGTCCCACAGAGACGGCAGGAGCAGCAGCGCCGCGACGCGGATGGCCGTTGGAACGACGTCGTTCGTCGACTGGGCCATGTTGACGTGGTCGTTCGGCCGCACCGGGTCGTACGTGCCGCGCTGCGGGTTCGCCAGATTGGCGATGACCTCGTTGACGTTCATGTTGAACGAGGTGCCGGCGCCGGCCTGGAAGACGTCGACGCGGAATTGGTCGCGGTACTTCGCCTCGTTCGCGAGCAGCTCGTCGCAGGCGCGGACGATGGCGTCGGCGATGGCCGGCTCCATCGCGCCGAGCTCGCGGTTCGCCATCGCTGCCGCTTTCTTCAGGAGGATGAACGCGCGGATGAAGATCGGATGCTCGCGCAGGCCGCTGACCGGGTAGTTCTCGATGGCGCGCTGCGTCTGCGCGCCCCACAGCGCGTCATCGGGAACGGCGACGTCGCCGAGTGTGTCGCGCTCGATTCGCACTCAGGCCTTCAACTGCGATAACCGTTCCCGCGACTCGTCGAAAACCTGCTTGTGCAGCGACTGGCCGTGCGCGTCCATGGTCACGATGGCCATGAAGTCCTCGACCCAGAGGTGCCAGATGGCTTCCGGGGAGCCGAGGTCCATCCAGTCGACGCCGTCGACGCGCTTGATCGAGGCCGCGCAGACCTGGGCCGCGCCGCCGATGGCGTGGAGGTAGACGGCGCCGTACTCCTTGCACGCCTCGAGCGTCTTCGGCCCCATGCCGCCTTTGCCGATGACGCCGCGGATTTTGTAGTCGCGGATGACTTCCCACTCGTACGGCTCCTCGCGCGACGACGTAGTCGGCCCCGCGGCCTTGCAGACCCACGCGTCGCCCTCTTTCACCATGACCGGGCCGCAGTGGTAGATGATCTGCCCCTCGAGGTCGACGGGCGGCTTCACGCCGCTGTGGAGGCGGTGGTGCACGGCGTCGCGCCCGGTGTAGAGGCGGCCGCTGATGGAGACGGTGTCGCCGACGTGCAGCGCGCGGATGGTGGCCTCGTCAACCGGCGTGGTGAGCTTCACGGTTGCCATGGGGCGCATTCTGCCACGAGGGAACGCACGTGCAAGCTGCCGGTTTGCACGTGCATACCGCCGGATTGCACGCGCATATCGCCGGATTGCATGCGCATACCCCCGGCCTGCACGCGCACACCGCCGGATTGCACGCGCATACCGCCGGATTGCACGCGCATACCGCCGGATTGCACGCGCATATCGCCGGATTGCACGCGCATATCGCCGGATTGCACGCGCATACCGCGGGATTGCACGCGCGTCAACGGGCGCTGCGAGCGTTATCGTTGCGGTGTAACGCGTTCCGTCGCGAGGAGCGCACGTGATCGGGGTGGCAGGAGGCGCAATCCCAATCGACCGATCGGGCGTCGTCGCCGCCTCACAGACCCTCGGTATGTCGCATGAAGACGCCGTCGGCGAAGACGATGTCGTCATCGAAGTTCGTGGTGTTGCCCTCGAGCAAGCCGTCGTTCTTGCCGTCCCGGCCGGTGGAGCGGAGGACGTAGTGCTGCGCGCTGGCGTGGTAGAGGATCGGATGATCCCAGCCGTCGACGACCGGCGGCGCGTTCTTGCCCAGCATCGGCACGACCGCGCTGACCGGCCCGAAGTAGCCAGCGCGCGGAAGGGAGCCGTGCGCGGTCGCGTATGCGTCGACGGCGATGCCGAGGTCGCGGAGCGTGCCCATCGAGCGCTTCTGCTTCGCGCGCTGCATCGTCGTGTAGAGGTTCGGAACGGCGAGCGCCGTGCATCCGGCGACGAGAACGAGCGGCACGATGACGTGGAGTCGTCTCACTTATGGTACCGATGCGCCGGCGCCGAGGGGATGCCGTTCGGGTGGCACGAGGCGCAGACGGCTTTTTTCGTCGCGGTCGAACTGACCGGCGCGGCGATCGACGCTCACGGGAACGAAGCGGGCGACGGGGCGGCGACTTTCGGTGCTTTCGGCTTCGGCGGCGCCGGAGGGAGCGGCGCGTGCCATCCGACCCAGAACGCGGCGGCGAGGACGGCGGCTACAGGCTTCATGTCTAATTAGACGGCGGCCGCGGCCGAAAGAAACCGCCTCAATATAACCATTCGGTAGCGTTTCCCTGCAGGTCGAGGTTCACGCCGCGCCGCCGGTACGCCCAGCACATGTAGGCGATCGACACGAAGTACGACGCCGGCAGGCGATTGAGCTTTCCAATTTTGCACGCCAGAAGCGTCGTCTTTCCGCCGAAGCCCATCGGACCGATGCCCGACTGGTTCGCCTTCTCCACGACGCGCTGCTCCAGCGCGGCGAGCTCGGGGTCTTGGTTCGTATCGTCGAGGAGCCGCAGCAGCTCCTCCTTCGCATGCGCATAGCCGCTACCGCGGTCGCCGCCGATGCAGACGCCGAGGATGCCGGGGCCGCAGCCCTGCCCCTGCGCCTGCAGGACGCAGTCGAGGATGGCGTTCTCCACGCCTTTGAGATTGCGGTCGCCGAGGTCCGGGTGCGGGAGCGAGTACTGCGCGTTCATGTTCTCGCAGCCGCCACCCTTCAGCATCAGCTTCACCTCGACGTACGGCTCGCGCCACTGGTGGAAGTGAAACGACGGCGAGCCCGGCCCGGTGTTGTCGCCGGTGTTCTTCCCCGTCACGCTGTCGACGCTGTTCTGCCGCAGGAATCCCTTCTTCGTGGCCACGCGCACGGCCTCGGTGGCGATCTCCTCGAACGCGAGCTGGTCGTAGCCGACCGGGGTGTGGACGTAGAAGAGGATGGTGCCGGTGTCCTGGCAGAGCGGCAGCGAGCTCTCGCGGGCCATGCCGATGTTGCAGCCGATGACGTTGAGCGCCACGTCGGCGTTCGACCCCTCGGCCTCGTTTTTCCGCGCGCCGGTGATGGCGCGGACGACGTCGTCGGGCAACTGCGTCGACGTGCGGCGGATGAGCTCGAGGATCGATTCGAAGAGGGCGGTCTGGGGCGTGACTTCGTGAAGGGGTTGGACGCTCATGGCGGGCTCTCCGCGCAGCAGTGTATCGCCTGGGGAAACACGCGACAACGCGAGCATCATCCTTATACTTCGATCCTCGTGACGATCGTGAAGCGCTACGCGCTGGTGCCGCACGGCCCCAAGCGGCTGGAGGTCCGCCGCGACGTGCTCACGCGCGAAATCGCCGTCGCCTTCGACCGCCGCGAGCTCTATCGCGCGAAGGAAGAGAACCTGCACGAGGGCATCGACATCGCCCTTCCCGACGAGAGCGTGCTGCACGTGCACGTCGAGATCGGCCCGCGCGGCGTGCCGTTCCTCTTCCTGACGCGCAACGGGCATCCGCTGCCCGGCTCCGAGGGCGATCCGGTGAAGATCCTGTGGATGACGGTGTGCATCTTCTGGTGCTTCGCCGCGCTGCAGATCTTCTTCGCCGGCGCCGTGATCTACGGAGGCCGTCCCGACGGGACGGTCTACGCGATCGGCGCCGCCGGCCTGGCGCTGGCGCTCTTCGCCACGTTCGCCTGGCACCGCTCGTACGCCGCGACGGTTCTCGGCTCGCTCATCGTCCTCGTCGAGTTGCTGATCATCTGCTCCTCGGCGATGAAGAAAAACCCGTGGTGGGAGATCTGGCGCCCGATCGTCGGCCTCGGCATCGCCGCGTGGCTGATGCTGCGGGGGATCGACGCCGTGCGCGAGATCAAGGCCCACACACTGCCGATCCGCCGCCCACCCGTTTAGAATCGCCCCCCATGCTCCGCGACAAACTGCTGCATCACGAGCCGGTGGACGGCTTCCGCTGGCGCGGTCACGAGATCACGCGCGTGGAGGGGTTCAGCGACGCGGTGTTCGGCTTCGCCGTGACGCTGCTCATCGTCTCGCTCGAAGTGCCGAGGACCTCGGGGGAACTGCTCGAGACGATGCGCGGCTTCGGCGCGTTCGTCATCACGTTCTTCATGCTGGCCAGCCTCTGGTACTCGCAGTTCAAGTTCTTCCGCCGCTATGGTCTCCAGGACCGCGTCACGGTAGTGCTCAACCTAGTGCTGCTGTTCATGGTGCTGTTCTTCGTCTATCCGTTGAAGTTCGTCTTTGGCGTGCTCCTCGGCGACATGCGCATGCGCCAGAAGATCGAGACCGCGCACGGCCTCATGCCGGTGGTATTGCCGGAGCACAAGCCGCTGATCTTCGCGATCTTCGGCGCCGGCTTCGTCGGCGTGATGCTGGTGTTCACGCTGCTCTACCGCCACGCCTGGCGCCAGCGCGAGGCGCTGGAGCTGAACGAGTTCGAGGTCTTCGAGACGCAGCACAGCATGCGCCGCATGACGCTGGCGATCGCCATCGGCGCGTCGTACTTCGTGATCGCGTTTCTCGAGTATCTGCCGCATCGCACGGCGGCGCAGAAGAAGGTGGTGCTGTACGGCTCGTTCGCCGTGCTCGCCGGCCTGGCGGCTCTGCTGCTGCAGATGATGCGCCTCGTGCGCCGGCGAAGGGTGGCGGCGCGCGATTGGAAGGCGCGCCAGAGCTCCGATCCGCACTGATTACCAGTGGATGACCTTCAGCCCGGCAACGTTGTCGAAGCCGCGATCGTTGGTGAGGAGAGGGAGGTTGTGTTGGAGGCAGAGGGCGGCGATCCAGAGGTCATTGAGCTTGGATTTGCCGAGAGGCTGGACGTTGCCACTCATCGCGCGGATGTCGCCATAGATGTTTGCGGTGTTCTCGTCCGGGAGGAGAAGTTCGCACTGACGACGCAGGGAGGCGACGCGTTTGAGATTGCGCTGAGCGTCCATTGAAACCTTCGCGCCAGCCAGCAGTTCGCCAAGTACGGGCAGCGGCAAGAAAATTGTTTTCGATCCGATGAGCGGCGGTGGATCCGGACGGCGAGGGCGCATGACATCGATCGCTGCGTTGGCATCGATCGCGAGACGCTCGATCATTTTTCAATCGGGAACATCTCTTCGACAGCGCGAGCGAACGATTCGCCCGCCTCGTCGTCAAGAATTCCGCTCACGGCTTTCAGCGGATGGTCCAGCTCAACCTTGTTCACGAAGACGACGAGGTTATCGCCGTCCTCGAATCCCTCTAGCGGCTCGAGAAACTTCACAGTCTTGTGCTCCGCGTCGTACTCAGCCTTGAGCGTCTTTCCCTTCATGGCACCTCCGAGTCTACCTCGGTTCGCCCGCGCTCTCTTCTTGCATCCCGGAATGCACGGTAAATTTTGCCGGTTACACAACCTGAGTCCATCTGACTCAATGTGAGGCAAAACCATGAATTTCAATAAGCTAACGGTCAAGGCGCAGGAGGCGGTCGTCGACGCGCAGAACCTCGCGCGGGGGGCCGGGAACCCTGAAGTCACCCCCGAGCACCTCCTCGTCGCGCTGCTGCGGCAGGAGGGGGGGATCGTCGCTCCGATCCTCAACAAGCTCGGCATTGCGCCGGCGCAGATCGAAGCGGAAGCGGCGGCCGAGCTGAGCAAGTTCTCAAAAGTCGGCGGCGCCTCTGCTGAGCCGCTGATCGGCGCGAACCTCCGCCGCGTCTTCGACGTTGCGTTCGAGGAGGCGGCGAAGTTCAACGACGAATACGTCTCGACGGAGCACTTTCTCCTCGCGATCACGCAAGTCAAAGGCGACATCCTCAAGCGCCATGGCGTCGTGCACGACGCGGTGCTGAAGGCGCTGCAGTCGGTGCGCGGCTCGCAGCGCGTCACCGATCAGAATCCCGAAGACAAATACCAGGCGCTGGAGCGCTACGCGCGCGACCTCACGCAGCTCGCCCGGCGCGGCAAGCTCGATCCGGTCATCGGCCGCGACGAGGAGATCCGCCGCGTGATCCAGGTGCTCTCGCGGCGCACGAAGAACAACCCCGTCCTCATCGGCGAGCCGGGCGTCGGCAAGACTGCCATCGTCGAAGGGCTGGCGCGGCGCGTCGTCGAAGGCGACGTCCCCGAGGGGCTGAAGAACAAGCGCGTCGTCGCCCTCGACCTCGGCGCGATGATCGCCGGCGCCAAGTACCGCGGCGAATTCGAAGACCGGCTCAAGGCCGTCATCAAGGAAGTCGAGGAGAGCGAGGGCGAAGTCGTCCTCTTCATCGACGAGCTCCACACGCTCGTCGGCGCCGGCGCGGCCGAGGGGGCCATGGACGCGTCGAACATGCTCAAGCCGGCGCTCGCGCGCGGCGAGCTGCGCGCCATCGGCGCCACCACGCTCAACGAGTACCAGAAGCACATCGAGAAGGACGCCGCGCTGGAGCGGCGCTTCCAGCCGGTCTTCGTCGGCGAGCCGACGGTCGAGGACACGATCGCCATCCTGCGCGGGCTCAAGGAGCGCTACGAAGTCCATCACGGCGTGAAGATCCAGGACTCCGCGATCGTCGCGGCGGCCACGCTGTCGCACCGCTACATCACCGACCGCTTCCTCCCCGACAAAGCGATCGACCTCATCGACGAGGCGGCCTCGCGCCTGCGCATCGAGCTGACCTCGATGCCGCAGGAGATCGACGAGCTGCAGCGCCGCCGCATCCAGCTGGAGATCGAGCAGAAGGCGCTGGCGAAGGAAGACAACGCCTTCGCCAACGAGCGCCGCGCCGAGATCGAAGCGGAGCTGGCCGGGCTGCAGGAAAAGATCGCGGGGCTCAAGGCACAGTGGGAGAGCGAGAAATCGGTCATCACGCAGATCAACGATCTGAAGAAGAAGATCGAGGACACGCGCGAAGCGGCGAACCGCGCCGAGCGCGAGGGCGATCTCAATAAGGCCGCGGAGCTGCGCTACGGCGCGATGCCGCAGCTCAACGGCGACGCCGAGGCGGCGTCCGCGAAGCTCGCCGAGATGCAGAAGAGCGGCGCTCTCCTGCGCGAGGAAGTGACGGACGAGGACATCGCCGAGATCGTGTCGAAGTGGACCGGCATCCCGGTCACGAAGATGCTCGAGTCGGAGATCCAGAAGCTGGTGCGGATGGAGGACAACCTCCGCCAGCGCGTGGTCGGGCAGGACGAGGCCGTGACTGCAGTCTCGAACGCGGTGCGCCGCTCGCGCGCGGGACTCAAAGATCCGAACCGGCCGATCGGCTCGTTCATCTTCATGGGCCCGACGGGCGTCGGCAAGACGGAGCTGGCGCGCGCGCTGGCCGAGTATCTCTTCGACGACGAGCACGCCATGGTGCGCATCGACATGTCGGAGTACATGGAGCGCCACGCCGTGGCGCGGCTGATGGGCGCGCCGCCGGGCTATGTCGGCTACGAAGAGGGGGGGCAGCTCACCGAAGCGATCCGCCGCCGGCCGTACGCGGTCGTGCTCTTCGATGAGATTGAAAAGGCGCATCCGGAGGTCTTCAACGTGATGCTGCAGATCCTCGACGATGGGCGGCTCACGGACTCGAAGGGGCGCGTGGTCAACTTCAAGAACACCGTGATCATCATGACGTCGAACGTCGGCGCGCAGTACATCTTCGAGTTCCAGAAGTCGACGCAGTCGCCGCAGCAGGAAGAGGAGATGCGCCAGAAGGTGGAGCAGGAGCTTCACCGCCACTTCCGCCCCGAGTTCCTCAACCGCATCGACGACGTGATCATCTTCCACGCCCTCGACCTCGGGCACATCAAGCGGATCATCGAGATCCAGCTCCGCGCGCTGACGAAGATGATCGCCGAGCGCGGACTGACACTGGATATCAGCGAGGCGGCGAAGGATCACCTGGCGCGCGAAGGCTACGACCCCGCGTTCGGGGCGCGGCCGCTCAAGCGCGCGCTGCAGCGCGAGATCATCGACCCGCTGGCCATCCGGCTGCTGGAAGGGAAGTTCAAGCCGGGCGACACGGTGTTCGTGAACCTGCACGACGGCAAGCTCGCGCTGGAGCTCGAGCCGGAGCCGATGAGCGTGCACTAAGGCACGTAGTAGAGACGAATTGATTTCCCGACTCGGCGGCACGGCAGGTCATCGAGCCAGAGCCGGCCGCCGAGTTGCGTCTGCGTGACGCGGTACGAGTGCTCGCCGACGGCGATCCAGCCGTGCGTCGCGAAGCCGGGGCTGACGATCTCGCGCGGCGGGAACCCGAGCGCGTCGAGGTCGGCGATCGACATGATCGAGAGCTTCAGGCGATCGACGTGAAGCTCGCGCTCGACGGCGCCGAGGCGCTTCGCGTCCTGCCCCCATTCGAGGTTGCTGTCGACGAGCCAATGCGACGGCTCGCTCCCCGCGAGGGGGTTGAAGTAGGCGATGTAGTCCGGATGCACGAACGCGGCGATGAAGATCTGCGCGGCGACGACGATGACAACGGAGCGGATGCGCATCGACGTCAGCGTCACCGCGCCGGCGAGCGCCAGCGGCACGTAGAGCGGCAGGACGTAGCGTACGCCGAGGTCGAGGTGACTCGGCAGCGTGAGGAGGAGCATCGCGGCGGCGGCAGCGAGGTACGGCCGCGCGCGCGACTCGAACAGGCTGCCGAATGCGAGCAGGAGCAGCGGCGGTGTCGTCTTCAGCGCGATCGCAAGCGGGAAGTAGCTCCACCAGCCCTTCGTCCGAATCTCGCCGTGCAGGTACGCGAGCATGCCCGCGCGATCGATCTCGCGTAAATCGACGATGCCTTCGACGAGGCGGCCGGGGTGGAATGCGTAGCCGGCGCAGACGACGACCGCCGCAGTGCCAATGACGATGGCGACGTCGCGCAGGCGCGGCCGTTCGCGGCGGACGAGCAGGATGGCGGCGCACGCAACGGGCACGAATCCGATGCAGGAAAACTTGCAGAGCACCGCGAAACCGTACGCGGCACCGAGGAGCCAGGCGTTGCGCCGCGAGAACGCCCACAGCGAGAGCGCGACGCCGGCGGTGGCCGCCGTGTCGTGCGTCGTCACGCCGGCATGGCCGAGGAGCAGCGGCTCGTTCGCGAGCAGCAGCACGGTGAGGAACGCCGCGGCGTCTCCCGCCTCACGCCGCGCCCACGCCCACGCCGCGACGAGAGCGAGCAGCAGGAAGACGAGGTTGCCGGCGCGCGCGGCGATGAGCGTCTTCGGATACGCCGCGGTGTAGAGCGTTTTGGAGAACCCCTCAGGCGCAAGGTGCGCACCGAGCATGCGCGGACCGGCAGCGAAGAAGAGCCGCGGCAGCGGCGGGTTGAGGACCTGCACGTCGTAGCGATGCTGCTCGAAGATCTGCAGGCCGGCGGTGATGTGCATCGGCTCGTCGTTCGTCTCGGAGAAGACGTTGTACGTCGAGGCGACGCGCACGGCGGCGATGACCATCATCGCAACTGCGCCGAGGGTCAGCTTCCGCATCGCGGCAAGAGTAGCGCGCCTGCGCCGCGCTCGCCCGTCGCCGTGACGAAGCCCCACAGCCGCGCGGCGCGATCGTTCGCTTCGACGCGTTGCGGCACGAGCGGCAAGTCGTGGATGACGGCGTAGCCCTTCGCGTCGAAGGGATAGGAGCGCCGCGTAGAGCCGGCGACGACGGTCACCGCCGTCGCGCCGCGGCTCCAGACGCGCAGCGTCAGGCGATTCGACGGCGGCGCGGCGGCAAAGTCGATCGAACCCGTGCAGAGCGCGGAGAGCGGAATCGAGGGGATGGCGAGGCGCGACGTGGTGCCGTCGCGGTCGATGCGGTGCACGACCGTCTCGACGTCGACATGCGCGCTGCGGGCGATGCGCGCGACGAGGTACGGCTCGTTCGCGGTGATCCGCTTCGTCTCGCCCGGCGCGAGCGTGAACGCGCAGCAGACGTTGAGCTCGACCTCCGCGGGCGCCACGCCGCGGTTGTGCATCGTCTGCTCGACGCCCCAGCGCTCGCCGTACGGCCCGCCCGCGTCGGCCGCGGTGCCCGCGAGCGGGAGGAGCACTTCGTCAGCATCGGCGAGCTTGCGGCGGTAGATTCGCGCCTCGCCGATGTCGACGAGCGAATAGCGGTCGTCGAGCCGTGGCAGGACCGGCGCAGCGAGCGGCATCTGCCACGTGAAGACAGTGTCGGCGACGGAGGCGACGCGGCTGACGTCGAAGTCCGTGGCGTTGTCGGCGATCGACTCGATGCCCTTCATCGCCGCGGCGTCGCGGTAGCGGATCGGAAAGTAGGCGGTGCCGGGCTCGTAGTTGTTGAGATCGACGAGGTGCCGCTCGATCGCCGCGTACGCCGGCGCGTGCCACATCAGCGCGAGCAGCGTCCCCTTCGGCTGGCGGTCGACGACGATCGGATAGAACGTCCGATTCGGCGGGATGGCGCGCGCGGCGCGCACGAGCCGCGTCGTCTCGCGCGCGATTTGGCGATCCTTGCGGATCAGATATCCGCAGTTCACGAGCGCGACTATGGCCATGCCGATCGCGAACGCCGCGCGCCCCGCCGACGTGAGCCGCGGCGTCAGCCACGGCAGCGGCAGCAAGGCGAGGAAGAGTGCGAAGCGCTCCAGGATCATCGAGCCGCCCGCGGTCGCGGAGGGGGCGAGCTCGTACGCGACGAAGATGGCGGCGAGCACGAGAAGGAACGCATCGGCCTCGCGCCGCCGGCGCTCGACTGCGATCGTGATCGCGATCAGCAGCACGGTGATGGCGAAGAGCGCCGCGCCGAACTTCATCTGCCCGACCTCGAACGTCACGACGTTCTGCGTCTGCGCCAGAAACGTGAGCCGATGCCACGCCCGCCAGGTGCTCTCCGCCCCTTCGCCGCGCTCGCGCAGGACGAACCACGCCAGGAGCGGCAGCACAGGGACGAAGGCGAGGAGGTGCCGCCAGTCGCGCGACGTGGCCAGCCAGAGCAGGCCGATCGAGCCGATCGCCAGCGCGGTCGACAGCGGATGGGCGAAGTAGCAGACCAGAAGCAGCAGGGCGATGAGCGCGATCGTTTGCCCGTCCGCGCGGTGGCGCCGCCGCCACCACAGCGCGACGATGACGAAGTACAACCCGGCGCTCGCGGAGAAGTTGTAGAAGCCCGACTGCAGGAGCTGGTGATGCGCGAGCGGCACGGCCAGGAAGGCGAAGAGGCTGGCTCGCGGATCGGCCGCACCGGCGAACAGCCAGGCGCCGCCGAGGAAGAGAAGAATGATGGCGCTGACGAAGACCTTCTCCGCGGCGGCGGGTGGGAAGATGCCGAGGAGCATGGCCAGTGCGACGTGGTCGAGGAGGTTCGGGTAGGGCTTCGCGTCGATCGCGTAGGCGCGCGTCACGGCGTTGTCGTGGCGCAGCGCGATCTCGCGCATCACCCAGGCGTTGTAGAGATGCGCCGGGCCGTCCGCGGTGGGGAAGTGCTGCGCCGACCACACCGGTGCGACCTGCAGCAGCGCCACCGCCAGGAAGAGTCCGGCAATCCATCGCTCCGTCGTGCGCATGTCTTTTGCGTGGTTGAGATACGGAGGAGTGTTTTGATGCGTCACCCGCTCTTTGCCGTGCTGCTCGCGGTCGCCGTTCTCGTCGCGGCGGGATGCCGGAAGAAGGACCAGCCGGCGGAGACCGGCACGCTTGGCAACGCCACCGACCGCAATCCCGCGAACGGCACCACCGGCACGGGCGAGCCGGCCTCGGTCGGCACCGACACCGCCAACGCCGCGCAGCAGCTCGGCACCGCCGGGACGGTCGCGCTCACCGGCACGACGGAGGTGCACGGCGCGTCGACGCAGACGACGTCGACGATCTCCGGACCGAACACGACGACGCACTCCGTAGCCACGCCGACGGAGACGACCGCTACGGTGGTCACCACGGCCGGCGCTACGACTACTGCAAAAACGAAGAAGCAATGAGTTGCGCGATGCGAAAGATGTACCTCGCGGTTGCGCTCGCTCTCTTGACCGGCTGCCCGGGCCCGCACGGCCAGTCGACGCCGTCGCAGTCATCCACCGCGACGGGCAATCCGCAGACGAAGCCGGAGAACTCGACGGCGATGAATCCGGTGATGCCGCCGGATACGAAGATGCCCTCGAGCCAGGCGCCGCCGCCCGCGGCGCCGGCGATCAACGTGCAGCTCACCGAGTACGCGATCGAGATGCCGGACACGCTGACCGCAGGGGTGCATTCGTTCACGATCACGAACGCCGGCACGATGAAGCACAACTTCGCCATCGAAGGGCCGGGCGTGACGCAAAAGCTCGCCAGCGACCTGACCCGCGGCGACTCCGCGCCGATGACCGTGAACCTGCAGAAGGGGAGCTACACGGTGTACTGCCCTGTCGACGGGCATCGCGGAAGGGGGATGTCGCGGACGATTACCGTTCAGTAGTGACCGCGATCGCTCGCGAACATCACTTCGTAGACTTTCCGCGCCCAGCTCCGCTTCCCGAACTCGACGCGTCCCTCTTCCTTCAGCCACTCGTTGATCGGCAGCGTGAATCCGGTCTTCCTCCGGTTGCGCACCGCCTCCGGCAGCGGCGGCCGCGGCGCGCACGCGAGAAGCTGCTTCCCGCGCTCTCTCCGCGTCACGAGCGCCGGCGCGAGCTTGCGCAGGAGGTGCCCGTCGACGAGCGGCACGCGCACTTCGAGCGAGTGGGCCATGCTGGCCCAGTCCATGTCGCGCAGGAGCTGGTTGCGGAGATAGAGCGACGACTCCAGCGCCGCGACACGGGCGTAGGCGTTGCCGGGATCAGGGGTGACGGCGTGCTCGATCAGTCCCAGCACGTTGAGGCGCTCGAGCCCTTCGCGCGCGACGTCGTCGCCGAGGACGCTCGGTAGCTCCTCGGCGAGAAAGCGCCCGCGCTTGACGAGGTACGCGCCTGCCCACGACGCGCCGTAGCGGACGATCTCTCCCATCTTCGGGCTGACGTGGCGGCTGCGGCGCGCCAACGCGGCGTTGACGCTGTGCACGGCGTCGCCGAGGCGGGGGACGCGGGCGAGGACGGTGGTGATCGGCATCCAGCGCGGGATGTCGCGGAACGACGTGTAGCCGCCAAAGAGCTCGTCGCCGCCCGTGCCCGACATCGCCACCTTCAGCCCGTGCTCGTGCGCGGCCTTGCTGATGAAGTAGCTGTTCAAGCCGTCGACGCTCGGCTGGTCCATGGCGTCGAAGATCTTCGGCAGCTCCGCTTTGAACTCGGCGAGCGAGAGGTCGTGGATCTCGTGCCGCACGCCGTACTGCCTGGCCACGAGCGCGGCGAGCGGCGCCTCGTCGTTGACGCGGCCTTTGTACTCCTCGAACCGCAGCGTCAGCGTCTGCAGATCGCTCGCGCCGCTCTCGTGGGCCAGGGCGACGACGGCGGTGGAGTCGATGCCGGCGGAGAGGAACGCGCCGACGGGGACGTCGGCGACCATGTGGTAGCGCACCGACTCGAGCACGGCGTCGTGCACGAGCTCTCGCCGCTGCTCTTCGCTGAACTGGCCACCATCCTCGACGGCGTCGCGCAACGTCGCCGCGATCGAGAAGTACTGCTGCTCTCTCACTCCCTCGGCATCGACGAACGCGAACGATCCCGCCGGCAGCGAACGAATCGAGCGGTACATCGTGAACGGCTCCGGCACCGTGCCGCGGAGAAAAAATCCGGCGGCGCCCGCGGGATCGAACTGCCGCGACACCTTCCCGCTGCCGGCCAGCGCGCGCACCTGCGAGGCGACGCGCAGCGTGGCGCCGTCGTCCGCGTAGTAGAGCGGCTTGATGCCGTACGGATCGCGCGCCAGGAGCATCCGTTTGCGCGCGCCGTCCCACAGCGCCAGCGCGAACATGCCGCGGAGCTTGCCCAGCATCGCCGCGCCGTCACGCTCGTAGAGCCGCAATAGCACTTCGGTGTCGGACTGCGAGGTGAACTCGACGTCGCGCAACTCCGCGCGGAGCTCGCGGTAGTTGTAGATCTCGCCGTTGAAGACGATGACGAGCTCCCCGCGCCGCATCGGCTGCGCCCCGCCCGGCGAGAGGTCGATGATCGCCAGCCGCCGGTGCCCCACCCCCACCCGCCCGTCGGCGGAGAGCCAATGGTCGGCACCGTCCGGCCCGCGCGAGCGCATCGAGTCGCGGCAGGCGATGAGCTCCGCCGCGTCGACCGAGGGCGCGCCGTCGCGGTACGCGTAAATCGCGTTGATGCCGCACATGGGGGGCGAGTATACGGGGGGCGCAGTAGAATGCGACCCCATGCATCGCCGCTTTCTGCTCCTCCTTCCCGCACTCCTCCTCATCTTCGCCGCGCCGAATGACGACAAGCCGATCTTCGGCTTCACCGCTGCGAATGCGGCGAAAGAGCACGCGCTCGAGGCGCAGTTCGACTCGCACCTCAATCGCGACGATCTGCGTACGTGGATGAAACGTCTGAGTGCGCGGCCGCACCACCTCGGCTCGGCGTACGACCACGACAATCAGCTCTTCGTCGAGTCGCTGTTCAAGTCGTGGGGGTACGACACCCACATCGAGCAGTTCGACGTCCTCTTCCCGACGCCGAAGACGCGCGTCCTCGAGCTCGTGGCGCCGGAGAAGTACACCGCGAAGCTCGCCGAGGGGTCGCTGGCGCAGGATGCGACGAGCGGGCAGACCGCGGAGCAGTTGCCGGTGTACAACGCCTACTCCGTCGACGGCGACGTCACGGGAGACCTCGTCTACGTCAACTACGGCATCCCCGCCGACTACGAGCAGCTCGAGCGCCGCGGCGTCGACGTCAAGGGCAAGATCGTCATCGCCCGCTACGGCAACTCCTGGCGCGGCATCAAGCCGAAGGTCGCGGCGGAGCACGGCGCCATCGGCTGCATCATCTACTCCGATCCGCGCGACGACGGCTACTTCCAGGGCGACGTCTATCCGAAGGGCGCGTACCGCAACGACGCCGGCGCGCAGCGCGGCTCGGTCATGGACATGCCGGTGCATCCCGGCGATCCGCTCACGCCGGGCGTCGGCGCCACGAAGAGCGCGAAGCGGCTCGACATCAAGGACGTCGACGTCCTGACGAAGATCCCGGTCCTCCCGATCTCGTACTCCGACGCGCTACCGCTCTTGCGCGCGCTCGAAGGTCCGGTCGCCCCGCCCGACTGGCGCGGCGCCCTCCCCATCACCTACCACCTCGGCGCCGGTCCCGCGCGCGTACACCTGAAGCTCGCCTTCGACTGGAAGACCGTGCCGGCCTACGACGTCGTGGCGCGCCTCGAGGGGAGCGAGCGCGGCGAGCAGTGGGTCATGCACGGCAACCATTCCGATGCGTGGGTCAACGGCGCGAGCGATCCGATCAGCGGCCTCGTCGCGGAGCTCGAAGAGGCGCGCGCCATCGGCGAGCTGGCGAAGACGGGATGGAAGCCGAAGCGCACCATCATTTACTTCGCCTGGGACGGCGAAGAGGAGGGTCTCCTCGGCTCGACGGAGTGGGCAGAGGAGCACGCCGAGGAGCTGCGCCAGCACGGCGTCGTCTACCTCAACACCGACTCGAATTCACGCGGCTTCTTCGACGCCGGCGGCTCGCACACGCTGGAGCGCCTCGTCACCCAGGCGGCGCGCGACGTCGTCGATCCGGAGCGCAATGTCTCCGTCCTCGAACGGATGCGCGCGCACGAGCTCGCGGTGACGACGTCACCCGAGGAGCGGAAGGCGTACCGCGAGCACGAGCTCATCCGGCTCGACGCCCTCGGCTCCGGCTCCGACTACACTACCTTCCTGCAGCACGTCGGCGTCGCCGCGCTCAACGACGGCTTCAGCGGGGAGGGCGGCGGCGGGTCGTATCACTCGATCTACGACTCCTTCGACCACTACACGCGCTTCGGCGATCCGACGTTCGACTACGGCGTGGCGCTGGCGAAGACGAACGGGCGCATCGTGCTGCGGCTGGCGAACGCGGACGTGCTGCCGTTCGAGTTCACGACGTTCGCGGACACGCTGTCGCGCTATCTCGACGAGCTCACCAAGCTCGCCGACACGACGCGGCGCGACATCGACGAGCGCAATCGCTTCATCCGCGAGAACGTCTACGTCGTCGCCGCCGATCCGACGAAGACGTACGTTCCGCCGGAGCCCGAGCCGCCCGCGCCGTATCTGAATTTCGCGCCGCTGCAGAACGCCGTCGCACATTTACAGCGCGCGGCGAAGGACTATGCGGCCGCGGCGCCCGGCGTGCCGGCAAACGCTGCGGAGCTCGACCGCGTACTAATGCACGTCGAGCAGCTCCTCACGCGCGACGCGGGGCTGCCGCGGCGGCCGTGGTTCCGGCACCAGATCTACGCGCCCGGCTTCTACACCGGCTACGGCGTGAAGACGCTGCCGGGCGTGCGCGAGGCGATCGAGCAGAAGAACTGGACCGAGGCGTCGCAGCAGATCGAAATCGTATCGAAGGTGATTGACGGGTATGCGGCCGAGGTGGAGCGTGCAGCGGGGTTGGCGAAGCGGTAAGGGCGCACGGCGTGCGCTCGCGGCCGCGCTGCTGTTTCTGGCAGCGACGGCACTGGCGCAGATGCCCACCCCGCCGTCGCGCATCGGCGCGCGCGTCGTCAGCGAGGCGAAGGATCTATCTTCGATCGAGACCATCGAGATCGACGAGCCGATGCCCGTGCCGCACGCGCTCCCGGTGCCAGCCGGCGCCGCGTCGTTCCGCTTCGAGCCGCTGATCGTGCCGGCGCCCGCCCCCGCCTCCGCCGCGCCGGCGCAGAGCTTCCCCGGCCTCGGCGACGACAACACATCCGTGCCACCGGACACGAACGGTGCAGTGGGCACGAACCACCTCCTCGTCACGCTGAACTCGCAAGTGCAGGTGCAGACGCGCGGCGGCGCGGCCGTGCAGACGCTCTCGCTACGCACGTTCTTCGATCCGGTCAGAAACGGCCGCGTCTTCGATCCGCACGTGGCCTTCGACGCCCGCGCCGGCCAGTGGATCGTCGCCGCCGTGGGCGATCAGAAGATCACGACCAACGGCACGCGCACCGGATCGGGGGTCCTCCTGGCGGTCTCGGACGGCATCGATCCGACCGGCCTCTGGAGCGAGTACCGCTTCGACTCCCCCGCTGACGTCTGGTACGACTATCCGCTCTTCGGCTATGACGACGCGAAGATCACGATCTCGCTGAATGTCTACGCGCTCGCCGATAACCAGTTCGTGCGTGCCGTGATCTACGTCATCCCGAGGACCAATCCTGCGTCGGCCGTGAAATTCGACCTCCCCAATCTTGGCGGCGGGATGGCGCCGACCGTCTCGCTCGACGCGGGAACGGCTACGTATCTCCTCCAGACGTGGAACTCCAATTCCGGCGGCGCCGGCTACCTGCGGCTCTACTCCGTCTCCGCGGCGGCCATCACGCCGGTGGCGTTTGTCCCGTCGCCGGCGCCGTGGGGCCACCTATCGGCGGAAGACATCGCGCCGCAGCTCGGCCGGCCGGAGAAAATCGACGCCGGCGACGATCGCCTCAACGGCGCCGTGCTGCGCAACGGCTCGATCTGGGCCGCGCAGACGATCTATCTCCCGAGCCCGAGCCGCGCCGCGGTGCAGTGGTGGCAGGTGTCGGCCACCGGCACGCCGCAGCAGCGCGGCACGATCGACGATCCGAGCGGAGAGTTTTTCTACGCCTATCCGAGCATCGCCGTGAATCGCCGCAACGACGCGCTCCTTGGCTTTTCGCGCTTCAGCGCGACGACGTTCGCCTCCACCGGCTACGCGACGCGCGCCGGCGGCGACGCGCCGAACGCCATGTCACCGCCGGTCGTCTTCAAGAACGGCGAGGCGCCGTACTACAAGATTTTCAGCACCACCACCACCCGCAACCGCTGGGGCGACTACAGCGCCGCCGTCGTCGATCCGCTCAACGACGTCGACTTCTGGGCGCTCGAGGAGTACGCCGCGCCGCCGATCGGCTCCGACCGATGGGGGACGTGGTGGGTGCGGGTCACGACGTCGGCGCCGCCGCGCCGCCGTGCCGCCAGGCATTAGCGAAGCGCTAACACCGCATCGATGCAGTCGGCGCAGAGCACGCCGCGGTTGCCGACGGTGACGAGGTCCTCGTTGCGCACGCCGCAGAGCGCGCAGCGCGAGGCCGGGGCGATGTCGGGGTTGCCGACGCCCGCGACCGGGTCCTGGAGGATCTCGTCGCAGACGTCGACGCACTCGTCACAGATGGCCACGGACGGACCGGTGATGATGCGTTTCACCTTGTCCTGCGGCTTGTGGCAGAACGAGCAGTTCATCGCTGCGTCTTCGGCAGCATGTAGACGATCTCGCCGCGCTTCGACATCCCGAGGTCTTCGCGGGCGATGCGCTCGACGGCGAAGGTGGAGCGCCGGACGCTGTCGATCTCGGCGCGCAGGCGGACGTTCTCGGCCTCGCCGCGGGCGATGTCGGCGTGCAGCGCCGCCACGCGCTTGCGCGCGGCCTGCAGGTCGCCAATGCCGGTGTTGCGGAAGAACGAGACGATGGCCACGCCGGCGAAGGCGCTGAGGATCAGCATCCCGACCTTGACGATGCGCGGAGCAGCCACGACAACAGTGTACGATCTCCGGAGGCTTCCATGCGAGCCACCGCCGTCCTATCGCTGTTTCTCCTCGCGTCGCCCGCGTCCGCCGCGATCCGCGGCACGATCGTCGGCGCCGGCCAGCCGGTGGCGAACGCGAAGATCGCCGTTCATCCCGTCCAGACGTTTCCGGAGCTGCTCGCCGACGCGCTGGCGAATCGGGCGCGTCCGGTGATGGCCACGGCCACGTCGGCGGCGGACGGCACGTTCGCGCTGCCGGTCGATGGGGCCGGCTCGGTCGTCGTTCACGTCGAGGCGGCGAATTTCGCGGCGTCGTTCAGCGAAGAGACGATCGGCGATACGGAGGCGCTCATCAGTCTGTCGCCCGCCGCGAGACGGCGCGAATTCACCCTTCGCTCGGCCGCGGGACCGCTGGCGAGCGCGCGCGTGCTGCAGATCATCACCGGCGGCGCCATCGTCGAAGCGGTGACGAACGACCGCGGCCGGGCCACGCTCTTCGAGCTCGATCCGATGCCCGTCGTCGTCGTGCATCCGCGCGCGGCGCTGCAGATGACGCTCGTGGAGCCGCGGGTCGACTCGATCGACGTCGAAGCCGCGGTTTCGTTGAAAGGCAAGGTCATCGACGGCGCCGGCCGCGGCGTCAAAGGGGCGCGCATCGCCATCGATGCCATTCCGGCCGCCGTCTCGGCGGACGACGGCGCGTTCGTCGTCGAGCGCGCGCCGCGGCGGTACAGCACGCTCGCGGCCGACGCGGGCGAGCTTGGCGGCAGCGTCGCGGGCGGCGGCACCACGATTCGCGTCGGGCCGCGGCATCTCGTCAGCGGCATCGTGCGCGATGCCGAGCGGCGGCCGCTGCGCGGCGTGGCGGTGATGTTCGTGGGCGGTGCGAGTGCCGAGACCGCCGTGAGCGACGGAAAAGGCACGTACGCCGTCCACGTCGCCGCCGGTACAGCCGCCGTGATCAGCGGCAGCGCGGCCTACCGCTTCGACGAGGAGCCGATCGACGTGCGCAAGGCCGTCGTGAAGGACCTCGTGGCCAAGCGCGTGCCGATGCTCAGCGGCGTCGTGCGGAATGCGCGAGACGGCTCGACCGTAGCCGGCGCGCAGATCATCCTGGCAATGCATTCGGAGATGAGTGCCGCGCTGGCGGCGCTCGAACCGACGAGAAACATGTCCGTCGCCACGACGTGGAGCGGACCCGACGGCCGGTTCCGCGTCGCTCCTCTTCCCGAAATCGAAACGACGATGAAGCTCGTCGCCTACAAGCGCGGCCTGCCGCCGGGCGATAGCGTCGACTTCCAACGCGGCAAGCCGATGGCCGGCCGGCCGCCGGACGTGACCATCGGGAAGGCCCTCGACGTCAGCGGCGTCGTCCGAGATACGGCCGGACGGCCCGTGGCCGACGTCGCCATCACCGCCGCGCGACAGGGTCTCCTCCTCATCGGCTCGTTGGCCGATCCTCCCCGCACCGACGGCGACGGCCGGTTCTCCGTTCCGCTCGCCGACGGAATCTGGAGACTGGCGTTTTCGAAAGAGCGGTATCTCCCGAACGCCCTGCCGGAGCTGAAAGTCTTCGGCGCCGTCAAGGGACTGGAGATCGCGCTCGAATCGGCGGCGGAGATCCGCGGCCGCGTCGTGCGCAAGAACGGCAGCGGCGTCGCGCACGTTGTGATCATGGAAGAGGGCACGACGGTCGAAACGGCGGGGGACGGCACGTTCGTGCTGCCGCCGACGAGCAAGGGAGCGCACGTCCTCAAGTACTTCTTCGCCGGCGGCGCGCACGGCGAGCTGCAGGTCACGGCGCCGGCGGCCGATGTGCGCATCGTGCTCAAAGACACCGGCACGCTGCGCGGCCGCGTAGTCGACGACGCCGGCAAGCCGGTTTCGTCGTTCGAGATCTCCGTGACGCTGGCTCCGGATGGTTTCCGGATACCGAAGCAGTTCTCGGATGCCGAGGGGCGATTTGTCTGGGAAAATGCGCCGGCGGGTAAGGCGACGGTCTCGGCCGCGTCGAACGGCTACATCGTCGCGACGCGAACGGTCGTCGTCGAAGCGGGCAAGACGACAGAGATCAAGCTGACGCTGCGGCGCTGACACGCGCCGCTATAATCCCTCCGTGAAGCGCGACGCGGCCAGCAACCCGCTCACCGAACGCTACGCATCGCGGGAGATGTCGTACCTCTTCTCCCCCGACTTCAAGTTCCGCACGTGGCGGCGGCTTTGGATTGCGCTGGCCGAGGCCGAGCGCGAGCTGGGGCTGCCGGTCACGGAGCAGCAGATCGCGGAGATGAAGACGTCGGCCGACGACGTCAACTACGCCGACGCCGAGCGCCGCGAGCGCGAGATCCGCCACGACGTGATGTCGCACATCTACGCCTTCGGCCTGCAGGCGCCCTCCGCGAAGCCGATCATCCACCTCGGCGCGACTTCCGCCTTCGTCACCGACAATACCGACATCCTGCAGATGCGCGAGGCGCTGGCCATCGTCGCGCAGCGGCTCGTCAACCTCATCGCCAAGCTGCGCGACTTCGCCTGGCGCTGGCGCGGCACGCCGCAGCTGGCCTTCACACACTTCCAGGCGGCGCAGCTCACGACCGTCGGCAAGCGCGCGACGCTGTGGCTGCACGACCTTCTGCTCGATCTCGCCGAGGTCGAGTACCGCCGCGAGACGCTCGCCCTCCTCGGCGTCAAAGGCGCGACCGGCACGCAGGCGTCGTTCCTCAATCTCTTCGAAGGCGACGAATCGAAGGTGAACCGCCTCGAGCAGCTCGTCGCCGAGAAGCTCGGCATGCGCCGCAGCTACCCAGTCTCGGGGCAGACATACTCGCGCAAGGTCGACGCGCAGGTCGTCGCATCGCTCGGCGGCTTCGCCCAGTCGGCGTCGAAGTTCGGCTACGACATGCGCCTCCTCCAGCACATGCACGAGGTCGAAGAGCCGTTCGAGGAGGAGCAGGTCGGCTCGTCGGCGATGGCCTACAAGCGCAATCCGATGCGCGCGGAGCGGATCGACGCGCTGGCGCGGCACCTCATCGTCAACACGCTCAACCCCGCGCTGACGGCGGCCACGCAGTGGTTCGAGCGGACGCTCGACGACTCCGCGAACCGGCGCATTGCCATCCCCGAGGCTTTCCTGGCGGCGGATGCGATCGCGCTCATCTACGACAACATCGTCGGCGGCATCGTCGTGCGCGAGGACGTCATCGCTGCGAACGTGCGCCGCGAGCTGCCGTTCCTGATGACGGAGAATCTGATGATGGAGGGCGTGCGCCGCGGCGGCGACCGGCAGGTGCTGCACGAGCGCGTGCGCATCCATTCGCAGGGATCGGCGGAGGAGCTGCTCGACCGCATCGCCACCGATCCGCTGTTCGGCATCGACCGCGCCACGATCGAGGGGTTAGCCCGGCCGGAGGCGTACACCGGCCTGGCGCGGCAGCAGACCGAGCGGTTCCTGATCGAGGAGGTCGACCCCATCCTCGAGCGGCACCGCGCGGAAATTCACGACCAGGTGGGCGAGGTGCGGGTATGAAACGGTGGCTTCCTCTGCTGTTGCTGTTCGCGATCGGCTGCACGTCGGCGACGACGACCTCCACGACGACGAGTGCGCCGCCGCCCGAACCGGCTCCGCCCGTGCTGGCGGGCATGAGCGACACCCACGGCACGGCCGGCTGGTACGGGCAGGAGTTCGCGGGCCGGACGACGGCGAACGGCGAGATCTTCGATCCGCTGCTGATGACGGCGGCGCACCGCACGCTGCCGTTCGGCACGGTGATCGACGTCAAGAACCCGAAGACGCAGCAGACGGTGCGCGTGCGCGTCAACGACCGCGGCCCGTACATCGGCAATCGCCTGATCGATCTCTCGTACGCGGCCGCGCAGCAGATCGGCATCGTCGACACCGGCGGCGGCGAGGTCGACATCAACGTCGTCCGCCTCGGCAAGGGCGAGCGCGAGCCGCCCGCGCCGTACACCGTCGCCGTTGCCGGGCCGACGGCCAGCGGCGAAGCGCCGAAGGTCGAAGCGACGCCCGCTCCCCCGCCCGCGCCTCTACGGGCGCCCGCGCCCGTCATCGTCACCCCGCTCCCGCCCGTCCCGGTGACCGTCGACAAGGTGCAGGTCGTCGAGGAGCACAAGGGCGTGGAGACGCGGCGGCAGGTGTCGGCGAGCGGCAAGAGCGTCGAAGTCGTTCCGGTGCCGCAGCCGAAGGCTTCTGCGCCCGCGCCCACACCCGCTCCCGTGCAGCCCGCCCCGCAGCCGAAGCCTGTCGCGCCTGCACCGTCGCCCGCGCCCGCGCCGGCGAAGACCGGCCACTACGCCGTGCAGGTCGGCGCGTTCTCGATCGAAGCGAACGCCAAGGCGCTGCAAGAGCGCCTCACGAAGCTCGGCGAGCAGGCCTCAATCCAGAAGACGACGCTCTACCTCGTGCGCATCGGCCCGTTCGAGACGCGCGAGCAGGCGCTCAAAGTGCGCGAGCGCCTCGAGCGCGAGGGGATCTCGGCGATCATCGTGTCGATGTAGGGCGCACGCCGTGCGCCCCTACAACAACTCCGACCCGGCGAAAAAGAACGCGATCTCGATCGCCGCGTTCTCATCCGAGTCCGAGCCGTGAATCGCATTCTGCTCGATCGACTCGCCAAAGTCCGCGCGGATCGTGCCGGCGTCGGCCTTCTTCGGGTCGGTCGCCCCCATCACCTTGCGCAGGTGCGGCACGGCGTCGTCGCGCTCCAGCGCGGCGACGTAGACGGGGCCCGACGTCATGTACTCGACGAGCGACGGGAAGAACGGCCGCTCCCTATGCACTGCGTAGAACCCCTCGGCCTGTTTTCGCGAGAGGCTCGTTTTCTTGAGGCCGAGAATGCGGAATCCCTGTGCCTCGATGCGGCTGATGATCCTGCCGAAATTTCCCTTACGCACCGAGTCGGGCTTGATGATCGTGAACGTGCGGTTCGCCATAGCGGCGCGCATTATACGGGCCGGCCGCCTCGTTGTAATCGATCGGCAGAACGAGGGTGAACGTCGAGCCGCTGCCCGGCGTCGATTGCACGTCGATGCGCCCATGGTGGAGCTCGACGAAGTTGCGCGTCAGCGAGAGCCCCAGGCCCGTGCCGCCGCGGTGGGAGCGCCGGCCGAGCTCCGTCTGGTAAAACTCGTCGAAGATCCGCTTCAGGTCGTCGGGCGGGATGCCGATGCCCTGGTCGCTCACGTCGATGCGCACCGCGTCGAAGCCGATCGGCGAGATCGCCTTCGGCACGAACGTGGCCACGATCGATACCGGCCCGCCGTTCGGCGAGAACTTCACCGCGTTCGACAGCAGGTTGAAGAGGATCTGCTTGAGCCGCCCTTCGTCGAGCCGCACCATCGGCACCGCAGGGTCGATGCTCGCCGTGATGCGGACGTTGGCCTCGGCCGCGAAGCCTTTCATCACCCGCTCGACCGCGGCGATGGTGTCGCGGAGGTCGAACATGTCGGGGCGCAGCTCCATCTTCCCCGCCTCGATCTTGGAGAGGTCGAGGATGTCGTTGATGAGCTCCAAGAGGTGGTTGCCCGCCGTGTGGATGTTCTCGAGGAACTTGTACAGCCGCGGCGCAAGGGCGTTGCGCGCCGACTCCAGGAGCACGCTGGAGAAGCCGATGATCGAGTTGAGCGGCGTGCGCAGCTCGTGCGACATGTTGGCGAGGAACTGGTTCTTGGAGCGGTCGGCGGCGAGAAGGCGGAGGTTCGTCTCGCGCAGCTCGTTCGTCCGCTCCATGACGCGCTGTTCAAGCGCGTACGTGAGGCCTTCGAGGTCCTTGTAGAGCTGCGCGTTCTCGATGGCCACGGCGGCCTGGTTGGCGATGGCGGTGAGGAGCAGGATGTCGTCCTGCGAGAACGCGTGCTTCTTGTAGCTCTCGACGGAGATGACGCCGATGACGCGGTCGCGGGCGATCATCGGCACGCCCAGCCACGACTCCGTCGCCTTCGTGTCGGCGACGGACTTCACGCCGAGGCGGATCTCGTCGGCGACGCTGCCGATGAGGAGCGGCTGGTGGTGCGCCACGACCCACGAGTTCAACCCTTCGCCGACCGGCATGCGGTCCTTCGGCAGGATCGCGCCCTGGCGCACGTCGAGCTCGAAACAGAGCTCGTCGGTCGACTCGTCGAGGAGGGCGATGGTGAAGAGCGAGCAGTCGACGATCTTCTTGCACTCAGTGTAGATCGCCATCAGCAGCTGATCGGTCGTGTAGCGCAGCGAGATGGTTTTGCCGATGTTCGTGAGGGACGCGATGCGCTGCAGCTGCTGGATGCTCCTCGTGCGCGTGACCGCGAGGCCGCGCCCGGTCAGATGCGCCACGGAGCCGGTGAAGACGAGCGCCAGCACCGCCCCCCAGCCGATCTGGCCGTACGCCAGAGCGAGGACGACGGCGTACGGGAGGCTGAGGAGGTAGATCGACGCGTCGGCGAAGTAGAGCTGCGTGATTTTTTCTTTGTTGTAGCCGTACGACTTCATCGGCCGGTACATCAGCAGCTCGTTCATGAAGATCATGGCAATGCCGGCGAGGGCGATCTTCGCGGCGATCTCCGGAGTGGCCTGCATCGTCGGGATCTCGCCGCCGAGGCGCTCGTACAGCGCGCCCGCGGCGACGACGGGGATGCCGTAGGTACCGAAGAGGCCGAAGGCCTTGACCATCTCCAGCGGCGGGTCGTCCATGGAGATGGTGACGGGGCCGATGTTCGCCATGGCCAGGAGGCGCGAGCCGATGGCGATGACGACGGCCATCCACGCGGTGATGACGATTCCGAAGAGCGGCAGCATGGCCATGTAGGCGGTGATGCCGAGGGAGACGTAGATGACGTTCGTGAGCTCGTACTTGACGAGCGAGAGCATCAGGCCGAAGGCGAAGAAGATGAGGATGAGGAGCGGCGCCGGGGGCCCGAGGCGCTCGACGATGAGCCCCGTCTCGCGGAAGCGCAGCACGGTCATGAAGACGACGAGGAGGAGCCCGGCGATGCCCTGCGTCAGAAACACGGAGATGACGCGGCGCCGTGCGACCGCCTCGGGGGTGGACGTGTTGGCCATTGGAGAACGTCAATCGTAGCGCTAAATGGCAGCCACGACGAGCCCATCCTGCACTAAATACGGTGCATCTCCGGGGATGGCAGGATCGTTCTTGCAGATCAGCACGTCGCGATAGCGGCCGCGCGTCTTCAGCTCGACGCCGTGCGCGACGATGCAGCGGTCGAGCTCCACGCCGCGGGCGACGACGCAGTCGTCCCAGACGGCACTATCGCGCACGTCGCCCTCGATCACGCTGCGCGCGCCGACGGTGGAACGCACGGCGCGGCCGCGCGCGGAATCGGCGACGATGGAGTCGCCGTCAATGCGCGAGCCTTGCACGACGGGAACTTTGCCGCGCAACGTCGCGTCGAGTAGCGCCGCCGAGGCTTGCGTGAGGCGCCGCGGCGTGCCGGTGTCGAACCAGAGCGGGTTATCGTCGAGGACGGCAGCGAGCGGCTCCGTCGCGAGCTTCGGCATGTACACGTCTTCCACCATGCCCGAAAGCCCCTCGGAGAGATAGCCGAACACGCGCGGCGACATGCAGTGCGCACCGGAGAACATCAGCGCCTCGCCGTGACCTTTGCCAAAGCCCGTGATCGCGTCGGCGTCGCGCCACACTGGCGTGAAGCGGTCGCCCGCCGGCGGATGGCGCAGCAGCAGCGCGGCCAAAGCATCGCGCTCGCGCCGCGCGGCGCAGAGCGCGGCGTAGTCAGGGAACTGGATCGTGTCGCCGTTGACGACGATAAATTCGTCTTCACTTTCGAGCAGCGGCTGCACGCGCTTCACGCCGCCGCCGGTGCCGAGGATCTCCGACTCGAAGGAGAAGTGGAACTCGGCGTCGTACGTCGCCAAAAGGTACTGCTCGATCGGCTCGGGGAAGTAATGCAGATTCACGATCAGGTCGCGGATGCCGGCGCGGAGGAACGTCTCCACCGCCCATCCGACCAGCGGCCGGTTGCAGACCGGAACCATGAGCTTCGGCAGCGTGTAGGTCACGGGCCGCATGCGCGTGCCGTAACCGGCGGCGAGAACCATGGCGCGCATCAGAGCTGTTCGGGCGAGAAGACCATGTCGTTCGGAAGATCGGCGCGCGTGCGGCGGGCCTGTCGATAGAGATCGGCGTACGTCTGGCGGATGGCCTGTTCCATCTCCATGCCCAGTTCCGCGGCGAGCGCGCGGATGCGGTCGAGCGGCCCCTCGATCTCGAAGTATTCGCCGATCGGCGTCCGGTCGATCACGACCTCGGCGTCCTTCACGCGCCACACCTCGCGGAACTTCTGATAGCGGAACACCGGCTTGTAGCCGAGAGCGTCGAAGAGCTGGATGGCCAGCTCGAAGCTCTCCACGGCCGTCTGCACTTCCTCGCGCGACTTCACGCCGCCTTCGATCGACATGGGGCCTTTGTAGGTGATGATCGAATACTTGCCAAACTTGCGCACGCGCAGCAGCGAGCCCTTCGTGCGCAGCTCGCCGCGACGGTCGAGGACGATGTTGTCCTCGAACGTCTCGGGGTAGAGGCGCTGGCCGCCGGCCTCGTCCAATTTGCGAACGAGCTCCTTGCGGTCACGGAGTGCGAACTTGATCTCCACTTCCGTCAAATCCGGAGGACCTCCACGCCCGGCAACGCCGCGCCGGAGATGAACTCGAGCGACGCGCCGCCGCCGGTGGAGATGTGCGAGATTCGGTCCGCGTATCCCGAGGCCTTCACCGCCTCGACCGACTCGCCGCCGCCCACGACCGTGATCGCATCGGCCTCGGCTACCGCGCGCGCCATCGCCATCGTCCCCTTCGCGAACGCTTCTTTCTCGAACACGCCCATCGGTCCGTTCCAGAACACCATGCGTGCTTTCTTCAACTCTGCGTCATATGCGGCAATCGTGCGCGGGCCGATGTCGAACGCCTTTTGCTCCGGCGCCAGGCCGGCCGCGGCGTCGACGGTCCCGATCTTCTGCGGTGCGTCGAGATCGTCGGCGACGACGAGGTCTTGCGGCAACATGACCTTCTCGCCGATGCGTTTGGCGACGTCGATGGAGTCTTTGTCGACGAGGGAGCCGCCCATCTCGACGCCGCGCGCGGCGAGGAAGGTGTTGGCCATGCCGCCGCCGATCAGCACCGTGTCGGCGAGATTCACCAGCGCTTCGAGCGGCTCGATCTTGCCGGCGATCTTGGCGCCGCCGAGAAGGGCGACGAAGGGGCGCTCCGAGGCGCTCGTCACCTTCTGCAGGAACTCCAGCTCGCGCTCCAGCAGCAGCCCGCCTGCGGTGTTCTCACGGGGGAAGAGGCGCGGCAGCGCGTCGATCGAGGCGTGTGCGCGGTGGCAGGCGCCGAAGGCGTCGTTCACGTAAAAGTCGGCGAGCCGGCGCAGCTCACTCGCGAAGACGGCGTCGTTCTTCTCCTCGCCGGCGTGAAAGCGGAGGTTCTCGAGGAGGAGCAGCTCGCCCGCGCGTAGCGACTCCGTGTCGGCGCCGACGCAGTCGTCCTCCCACTGCACGTCCGCGCCGAGGGTGGCGGCGAGCTGCTCGCGCACCGGCTTGAGCGAGTACTTTTCCTTGCGCTCCCCTTTCGGGCGCCCGAAGTGCGCGGCGATGACGAGCGCGGCGCCGGCGTCGCGGAGGCGACGGATCGTCGGGATCGTCTCGTCGATGCGTGTCGTGTCGGTGATGCGCGTCCCCTCCAGCGGCACGTTGTAGTCGACGCGGTAGAACACGCGCGCGCCGCGGGGGAAGGAGAGGTTGTCGAGCGTGCGGATGCGGATCATGCGTGCTGCAGCGACTCCTTTTTCACCCGCGCCACGTAGGCGATGAGGTCGAGGATCCGGTTCGAGTAGCCCCACTCGTTGTCGTACCACGCCAGGATCTTGTGCATGTGGCCGTCGACCGAGCGCGTGAACGTAGTGTCGACGATCGACGAGTGCGCGTTGTGGTTGAAGTCGACCGAGACGAGCTGCTCGTCGGAGAAGTCGAGGATCCCTTTCAGATCGCCGCCGGCGGCCTCGCGGATCACGCGGTTGATGTCGTCGGCGCTCGTCGGCTTCTGTGTGCGGAACGTGAGGTCGACGAGCGAGACGTTCGGCGTCGGCACGCGGACGGAGATGCCGTCGAACTTCCCCTTCAGCTCCGGCAGCACGAGGCCGACCGCCTTCGCGGCGCCGGTCGTCGTCGGAATCATCGACAGCGCGGCGGCGCGGCCGCGGCGCAGGTCTTTGTGCGGGAGGTCGAGGATGACCTGGTCGTTCGTGTACGAGTGCACCGTGGTCATGATTCCCATCTCGATGCAGAAGGCCTTGTGCAGGACCTTCGCGACCGGCGCGAGGCAGTTCGTCGTGCACGAGGCGTTGGAGAGGATCTTGTGCTTGCCGGGGTCGAACGACTCTTCGTTGACGCCGATGCAGACGGTGACGTCGGCGTCCTTCGACGGCGCGGAGATGATGACGTGCTCGACGCTGCCTTTGAGGTGGCGCGACGCTTTGTCTTTCGCGGTGAAGCGGCCGGACGACTCGACGACGATCTCGACGCCGAGGTCGCTCCAGGGGATGTCGGCGGGATCGGGATTCGAGAAGACGCGGATCTCGCGGCCGTCGACCGTGAGTCCGTTCGGGCCGTGCTCGACTTTGTTCTCGATCGTGCCGTGCACGGAGTCGTATTTGAAGAGGTACGCCAGGGTGGCGGCGTCGGTCAGGTCGTTTACGGCCACGAACTCGACGCCGCGCTGGTCGGACAGCGCCGCGCGAAGCACGTTGCGCCCGATGCGGCCGAATCCGTTCACTCCAACTTTGGTCATGGGAAGATGCCTCCGAAAGAGGGCGCAGAGCGCAGGGGGCGGGGCGCAGATGACGTTCTCGCGACGACAACCACCTGCGCCCTGCCCTCTGCGCTCTGCCCCCTACCGCTAGTATATCGACGCGAAAGCTATGCCCGTTGAACCCATCCATTGGCGCGGCGACGCGCTCGATCTGCTCGATCAGCGCCGTCTGCCGACCGAAACGACGTACGTGACATGCCGTGACGCGCACGAAGTCGCGGCCGCCATCCGCGACATGGTCGTGCGCGGCGCGCCGGCCATCGGCGTCTCCGCCGCGTTCGGCATCGCGCTCGCGGCGATGCAAGGTGGCGACGTGCATGCGGCAGCCGAGGAGCTGCGGGCCACGCGGCCGACGGCGGTGAACCTAATGTGGGCGATCGACCGGATGTTGAACGTCCACGCGCGCGGCGGCGATCTCGTGGCCGAGGCGCAACGGATCTTCGACGAAGACGTCGCCGCCTGCCGCCGCATCGGCCGCTTCGGCGCCGAGCTCCTCGGCGCAGAGGCCACGGTGCTGACGCACTGCAACGCCGGCGCGTTGGCCACGGCCGGCTACGGCACGGCCCTCGGCGTGATCCGCGCGGCGGTCGAAGGTGGCAAACGCATCGCCGTCTTCGCCGACGAGACCCGGCCATACCTCCAAGGCGCGCGGCTCACCGCGTGGGAGCTGCATCAGGAAGGGATCGACGTCACCCTCATCACCGACAGCATGGCCGGACATTTCTTCCAGCAGGGGAAGTTCGACGCCGTCGTCGTCGGCGCCGACCGCATCGCCGCGAACGGCGACGCGGCGAACAAGATCGGCACCTACACCGTGGCCGTGCTGGCGAACGCGCACGGCGTCCCCTTCTACGTCGCCGCGCCGGTGTCGACGATCGACGCTGATTGCCCGAACGGCGCAGCCATCCCGATCGAAGAGCGCAGTGCAGCGGAAGTCACGCAGATCGGCGGGACGCGTGTGGCCCCCGAGGGGGTGGCGGTGCGGCATCCGGCCTTCGACGTCACCCCGGCGCGGCTCATCACCGCCATCATCACCGACCGCGGCGTGCTCCGCGCGCCGTACGAGGAGGCCATACGCGGCGTCTTTCGCGGGTGATCGAGAGCCTCTGGCTCGGCAGCGCCGTCTTCGTCATCGTCGCGGCGCTGGCGGCGTTCCGCACGCTCTCCACGCCGACAGACGCGGCGAACGTCGTCGGCGCGATTCTCATGCGCTGGCACTACATCGCCCTCTTCGCGCCGCTCCTGCTCCTGGCCATCGAGTGGCGCCGCTCGCGCGCGATCGTCCTCGTCATCCTCTTTCTCGCCATCCTCCTCGCCTCGGCGCAGGCGCTCGTCGACACGCGCGTCCGGGCCATGCGCATGGAATCGGCCGTTGCGATCAGCGCGTTACCGCGCGAACATCCGCTGCGCCGGCGCTTCGGCCTCTTGCACGGCGTCTCGACGCTGCTGCTCGTCGCGCAGGTCGTCGCGGCGGGCGCGGCGGTGGTGGTCGACGAAAAGTAATTGCCAACCGCCTGCAACCCACGCCGTCTAAGTACGTAACTGTTCGTAGGAGAACCAATCAACGATGCGACGAATCGCCTTCGCGATCCTTGCGACCGCTGTTGCCGCCGCCGCCTTTGCGCAGAACGCGCCCCAGCCCGCCCCCGCCGCGCCGC
>DATELQ010000031.1:0-36639 GCA_035276475.1 Thermoanaerobaculia bacterium
GCGCGATGTTGCGCACCTGACCGGTGAGGTTCGCCGCCATGTAGTTCACGTTGTCCGTCAGGTCACGCCACGTCCCGGACACGCCCTTGACCTGCGCCTGACCGCCCAGCCGTCCTTCAGTACCGACTTCGCGAGCGACGCGCGTGACTTCGGCGGCGAACGAGTTGAGCTGATCCACCATCGTGTTGATCGTGTTCTTCAGCTCGAGGATCTCGCCCCGCACATCGACGGTGATCTTCTTCGACAGGTCGCCGTTCGCGACCGCCGTCGTCACCTGCGCGATGTTGCGCACCTGACCGGTGAGGTTCGCCGCCATGTAGTTGACCGAGTCGGTGAGATCGCGCCACGTGCCGCTGACGCCTTGCACGTCGGCTTGGCCGCCGAGCTTCCCTTCGCTGCCGACTTCGCGCGCCACGCGCGTGACTTCGGAGGCAAACGAGCGGAGCTGATCAACCATCGTGTTGATCGTGTTCTTGAGCTCCAGGATCTCGCCGCGGACTTCGACGGTGATCTTCTTGGAGAGATCGCCGTTCGCCACGGCCGTCGTGACGTCGGCGATGTTGCGCACCTGCGCGGTCAAGTTTCCGGCCATGTAGTTGACGGAGTCGGTGAGGTCCTTCCACGTGCCGCTCACGCCCTTCACATCGGCCTGACCGCCGAGCTTCCCTTCCGTGCCGACTTCGCGCGCCACGCGGGTGACCTCGCTCGCGAACGAGGCGAGCTGCGCCACCATCGTGTTCACCGTCTTCGCCGTCCGCAGGAACTCGCCCTTGAGCGGGCGGCCGTCGAACTCGATGGCCATCGTGCGCGTGAGATCGCCCTTGGCGACGGCGCCGATGACGCGGGAGATCTCGTTGGTCGGCTGCACCAAGTCGGCGACGAGGGAGTTGACGGCGTCGGCGACCGCGGACCACGAGCCGCCGCCGTTGGGGATCTGGGCGCGTGCGCTGAGCTTTCCTTCCTTCCCAACGACGTTCGAGATCCGCTCGACCTCGTCGGCGAGCCGCTCGTTGAGCTCGATGATCTCGTTCAGCGTGTCGGCGATCTTGCCCGACGTCCCCGTGAACTCCACCGGCATGCGCACGCGGAAATCGCCCTTTTTCACGGCGGTCAAGGTGCGCAACAGCATCCGGTCGAAGTCCTTCGGCGTCAGCTCCGAAGCCTTATCGATGCCGATCCCAGCAGTCATTGGAAGCTCTCCCTTTTGATTTGGCGAGGCGGTAAGAAGCTCGAAGCGACGATGCGAATTCGGTGCCGCGCTCTGCCATACTCCCGCCGTGAGGAAGTGGCTGGCGATCGGCGCGCTCTGGCTTTGGATCGCCATCGCCTTTATGACCCACTTCGGCGCGCGCTCGCCCTACTCCTACGGCTGGGCGATCTTCCGCGGCAACGCCGCCCGGATCCTCGGCACAGTGGTCAATCCCGACGCGATCGTGGTCCAGCCGGTGACGATGTACTTCTACGACGCGCGGACGCCGGAGAACTGGGGTAACTCGCCGAACTTCCGCCTGCCATTCCACTCGTTCCTCGTGGCCACGCTGGCCGCGTTCACGCGCTCGTACCTGGCTTCTAATTACATCGCGAACGTTGGAGCGCTGATGCTCCTCGCCGTCGTCGCCGTGAACCTCGCCATTCGGCGCGGTCTGCAGTTATGGCCTGCGACGATCGCGCTGCTGACGTTTGCCGCGCTGCCGTGGCTCGTCACGTACGTCGGCCAGCCGATGCACTACATCGTCGGCATCGCGATCAACTTCCTCGCCGTGCTCGCCGCGAGCGCGCTGCCGGAGGAGGATCTGCGCCGGCCATGGCTCTCGGGCCTGCTGCTGGCGATCGTTCTACTCAACTACGACGCCTACGTCTTCGCCGCCGCGCTCGCCGCGTACGCGCTCTTCGTCGTCCGCTTCCGCCGCGCAATCGACTACGCCGTCTTCGTCGCCGTCAGCGCCGCGCCCGTGATCGTCTGGACGCAGTTCCTCCGCTTCCTGACGCACGACACGCTCTCGCGCATGATCGAGCGGACGTTCATCCAGCCGGTGATGAATGCCTGGCTCGACTTCCTCCGTCATCCCCTCACCTACCCGCTCCGCCCGTTCCTCGCCGGCCACGTCGGCCTGCACATCGGCGCGCACTTTCTCCTGGCGATGGTCTACTGGCCGGTGCTCGTCCTCTGCGTCGCCGGCGCCTGGCGCCTGCGCGAGCGCCCCGCCCCGCTCGTCGCGCTCCTCCTCGCCTTCTACGCCCTGCACCAGCTCGCAACCGCGGCGTTCGACTGGGAGAACAACCCCCGCCGCGCCCTCCCCGCCATCCTCGCGCTGGCGTTCGTCTACTGCTGGCTCGCCGACCGCCTCCCGCGCTGGCGCATCGCGTTCGTCGCCGCGCTGGCGATCAGTTGCGTCCTCGCCATGGCCGACACGCTCCTCAACACCCCCGCCGTCGCGTTCCTCACCACCGGCCAGGCCATCCAGCACAACCCGAAGGAGCCGATCACCATCGGCGACATGCGCTTCAACCACGAGACGATGCCGACGCTCATGGCCGACGAGCCCGCGGTCTGGCACGACCTCGGCGCCGGCCGCGTCCCCCGTCCCGCCCTCTCCGCCTGGCTCTTCGCGCAGCTCTTCAACGCGTTCTTCGTCTGCGCGCTGCTTTGGCTTCTCGGGCGGGCGGCGCTGTTGCCGCGGTGGGCGGCGGTGGTGGGGGCGGTGATCTGGCTAGTCAGCGCCGTGCGGTTTATTTGAGGAGAGCCTGGTTTCCCGTCACGAGCGGCACGTCGCTGCCCTTCATGTCGGCATCATCCGTCACGAGCACGAATGATTTCGACCGGCACGTTTCCACGATCAAAAGATCGTTGAAATCATGCTCGCCTGTCTCGAACGCGGCAACGAGAGACGCGACGTCGATGTTCGCGAACGCCGTACCGACCGGCATGGCGAACCTCAAGATTTCGCGCAGCGATTCCGCAATCGTTCGCGCCACCTCTTTGAACGCCCTGCTGCGGCGGAACGTCTTGAAATCGGATCCACCGGCGCTATGGAACGCGAGTCTCGCCCGCACATTGGCAAACTCCGACATGACGATCGGGTCGACAAACGTCTTCGCCCCGCTGGCGCGCAGACGTTCCATTCCATCCTTGTACACGCGTGCGCGCCAGTCGTCCCGAGAAAATGGCCCGAAGGCGCGAAACCAGACGTTCGTATCGACGAAATAGCTGGCGGCCGGATCGAACGCGTACGACCTGATGTCGTACCGCTCGGCGCTCACTCGTCCAGCGCCTTTGCGAGAGCGGCGTTGTAGCCCTCGGGATCGGCGTAATAGTCCTTCGCTTCACGGATAACGCCCTCCAGGAGAACGAGACGCCCGGGAGTGGCATCCTCAACGCGAAGTTTCTCGCGGATCAGCTCCTCGTCGAACTCACCGTAAAGCCGGCCGATCGCCTCCCCGAGGAACGCCGTCGAAACGGTTTCGAGTTTTGCAAACGACACCACGATCGTCTCGCCGTGCCGCAGCGCATCGGCGATGCGCTCGTACACGAGCGTGCCGCTGGTGGCGCCAATGGCAAACGGGTGGCCGACCAACTCGAAGATCGAGACCCACGCCGCCTCCGAGGTCTCCCGCTGCACCGATCGCGTCGCCATATCACCGAATATCTTACGCCTCCCCCTCCCGTTCACACTTCCGAAACATCCCCCGGCTAACCCTCGCCACCCTCCGACGTATGATCCCGCAGCCAATTCGGCCAACTAGGAGGAGTTGCATGCGTCGAGCGCTGCTCGGGATTGCCACGATCGTCCTTTTCTCTGCACAGACCCCCGCCCCGCCCACCGCCGAAGACATCGTCGCCCGCTACATCCAGCGCGTCGGCGGCATGTCCAAGATCCAGGCCGTGAAGACTCTCCGCCGCAGCGGAAAGTTCGTCGGCGGCGGCGGCTTCGAAGCGGAAGTCGTGCAGGAGAACAAGCGACCGTCGATGGTGCGGCAAGAATTCATCATTCAAGGCATGGCCGGCGTCACTGCCTACGACGGCAAGAGCGGCTGGAAGATCGACCCCTTCGGCGGCAAGAAAGACCCCGAGGCGCTCGGCGAAGACGAGCTCAAAGACATCCTCGAGGAGTCTGACTTCGACGGCCCCCTCGTCAACTACCAGCAGAAGGGCACCAAAATCGAGTACGCCGGCATGGAGCCCGTCGAGGGCACCGACGCCTACAAGCTCAAAGTCACCCTCGCGGACGGCGAAGTCCGCTACTTCTTCATGGACACCGAGTACTTCGTCCCCCTGAAGATCGAGACCAAGCGCATGATCCGCGGCGCCGAGCGCGAATTCGAGACCATCCTCGGCGACTACAAGAGCGTCAACGGCTGGTACCTCCCGTACTCCATGGAGACCGGCCGCAAAGGCAACCCCTTCCGCTCCAAGATCGCCATCAGCAAAATCGAGGCGAACGTCCCCATCCAGAACGCCCGCTTCGTCATGCCGGGCACCAAAGTGTCGGAGTCGCCGGCCATGCCCGACGCCTCGGAGACCGTTACGGCGAAGGCTGCCGCCGAGCCGGCCCAGCCGACAAGCGCCGGCGAGTCCGCTCCCGCCGCGCAACCCGCGTCCAACAAGCCCGTCACCGTCGACTCCGAGACCATCTCCGGCCTCGGCGCGCGCAACATCGGCTCCGCCGCCATGAGCGGACGCATCGCCGCCATCGACGCCGTGCACGAAGGCGATCGCCTCACCATCTACATCGGCGCGGCCAGCGGCGGCGTCTGGAAGTCCGTCAACGGCGGCACCACCTACAAGCCCGTCTTCGACAAGCAGCCCGTGCAGTCCATCGGCGCCATCACCGTCGATCCGAAAAACCCGAAAGTCGTCTGGGTCGGCAGCGGCGAAGCGTGGACGCGCAACAGCACCTCCATCGGCGACGGCGTCTACAAGTCGACCGACGGTGGCGACAACTGGACCAACCTCGGGCTCAAAGACTCCGAGCGCATCGCCAAGATCCTCGTCGACCCCACCGACACCAACACCGTCTACGTCTGCGTCCCCGGCAAGCTCTGGAGCGACAGCGCCGAGCGCGGCGTCTACAAAACGAGCGACGGCGGGAAGAGCTGGTCGCAGATCCTCAAGGGCTCCAACCTCTCCACCGGCTGCTCCATGATGTCGATGGACCGCGCCAACCCAAAGACGATATACGCCGGCCTGTGGGACTTCCGCCGCAAGGGCTGGACCTTCCGCTCCGGCGGCGACGGCCCGAACGCCCCGAGCGGCAGCGGCCTCTGGAAGTCGACTGACGGCGGCTCCAACTGGAGCGAGATCTCGTCCGCCACCGGCCTTCCCTCGAAGCCGTGGGGCCGCGTCGCCGTCACCGTCGCCCCGTCGAATCCGAACATCGTCTACGCCTTCGTCGAAGCGGAGCCGCCGAAAAACGGCCTCTATCGCTCGGACGACGGCGGCAAGACCTGGCAGGCGCGCGACCGCAGCCAGAGCATGATCTGGCGTCCGTTCTACTTCGCCAACCTCATCGTCGACCCCAAGAACGCCGACAAGGTCTACAAGACGGGCGGCGGCATGATCGCCTCCAACGACGGCGGCAAGAGCTTCACCGGCATCGCCGGCGGCGCGCACGGCGACTTCCACGACCTCTGGATCGACCCGAAGAACACCGACGCCATGATCGTCGGCGACGACGGCGGCGTCTGGTACTCGTACGACGGCGGCAACCGCTGGTGGAAGGCCGACAACCTGCCGGTCTCGCAGTTCTACCACGTCAGCGTCGATATGGACCGCCCCTACCACGTCTACGGCGGCCTGCAGGACAACAGCTCCTGGGTCGGCGACTCGCAATACCCCGGCGGCATCACCAGCTCGCGCTGGGAGAACATGTACGGCGGCGACGGCTTCTGGATGTTCGTCGACCCGACCGATCCCGACTACATCTACGCCGAGTCGCAGGGCGGCTACATCGGCCGCATCAACCGCAAGACCCACGAGTCGCGCGACATCAAGCCGCTCCCCGAGTACAAGGAAGGGAAGCTCCGCTTCAACTGGAACACGCCGATCCACGTCAGCCCCGCCGGCGCCGTCTACCTCGGCTCGCAGTTCCTCTTCCGCACCAAGGACCACGGGCAGACGTGGCAGAAGATCTCCCCCGACCTGACGACGAACGATCCGGAGAAGCAGAAGCAGGAGCAGTCCGGCGGCGTCACGGTCGACAACTCCTCGGCCGAGATGCACACGACGATCTATGCGATCTCCGAGTCGCCGAAAAACCCGAGCGTCATCTGGGCCGGCACTGACGACGGCAACGTCCAGGTCACGCGCGACGACGGCAAGTCGTGGACGAACGTCGTCGGCAACGTGGCCGGCATCCCGAAGAACGCCTGGGTCTCGTACGTCGACGCCGGGCACTTCGACGAAGGCACCGCCTACGTCACGTTCGACGCGCACTCGTTCGGCGACATGAAGCCGTACGCGTACAAGACCACGGACTACGGCAAGACCTGGACGCCGCTCGTCGCCTCCGACGCGCCGGTGCGCGGCTACGCGCACGTGCTCCGCGAAGACCTGGTCAACAAAGACCTCCTCTTCCTCGGCACGGAGATGGGGCTCTGGATCTCGCTCGACGGCGGGAAGCAGTGGGCACAGTACAAGGGCGGCGACCTGCCGAACGTCGCGGTGCGCGACCTCGTCGTCCACCCGCGCGACAACGACCTCGTCATCGCCACGCACGGCCGCGGCATCTGGATCGTCGACGACATCACGCCGCTGCGCGCGCTCACGCCCGACGTCCTGCAGAAGGACGCCGTGTTCGTGCAGACGCAGCCGGTCGTGCAGCGGATGCTCGCGCAGGGCGGATGGGTCAACGGCGACGCGGCCTTCGAAGGATCGAACCCGCCGGGCGACGCCGTGATCACGTACTACCAGCGCCGCCGCCATGTCTTCGGCGACCTGACGATGGACGTGACCGACGCCAGCGGCAAGGTGGTCGGCACGATCCCGAGCAGCAAGCGCCGTGGACTCTCGCGCGTGACGTGGTCGATGCGCCTCAAGGCGCCGACGGTACCTCCCGCGGCGTCGGCGGCGTTCGGCGCGGCGTTCGGCCCGCGCGTGCTCCCCGGCACGTACACGGTGCGCCTGACGAAGGACCAGAACGTCTACACGACGCCGATGCAGATCGTCATGGATCCGCGCGCGACGTACACGGCCGCGGACCGGAAGGCCGACTTCGACCTGGCCACAAAGCTGTACGGCAGCCTCGCGGAGATGAACACGGCGGTGAACCGCATCAACGGCGTGCGCCTCGCGCTCGACGACCGCGCCGCGAAGCTCCCGGCCAACGACGCGCTGACGAAGAAGCTGAAGGCCGCGTCCGCCCAGGTCGACGAGCTGCGCAAGAAGATCGTGGCCACGAAGGAAGGCGGCATGATCACCGGCGAGGAGCGCCTCCGCGAGTTCCTCACGGAGCTCTACGGCAACCTCGTCTTCTACGAAGGCCGCCCCTCGGAGATGCAGGTGATGCGCGCCGACGCGCTGTCGAAGGAGCTGAACGACGTCGTCGCGGCCTTCGACGCCTGGGCGGCGAAGGAGTTGCCGGCGATCAACAAAGAACTTCAGAAGAAGAAGCTCGAGCCGATTAAGTCGTAGGTCACAGGGAACAGGACACGGGACACAGGTGGTGTCTTCGCGACGACACCCACCTGTCCCCTGTCCCCTGTGACCTGTCCCCTATCGAACCGTCACGCTCGTCGCCGTCCACCCGCTGAAGTTCTGCCCCATCCCCGACCCGCTCTGCTCCTCTCGGTGCTGCACGGCCACCAACCGGTCGCCGGCGCGCGCGTAAGCCCAGGTGCGGTGGAACTTCTGCTCGAAGCTGATGAGGAAGAACTTCGCCTTGACGGCGCCGTGCAGTTCCGCGGACGTCGGCACGTTCTCCGCGTCGGCGGTGACGACGAGCGTCATCTCCGCGCTCTTCACGTGCTTCGCGTCCGCTTTCGACAGATTCGGCTTCAGCGCAAACGTGAGCTGCCGCGCGGGGCGGCCGGCCACGGCGATGCGCTGATCCTTTTGTAGCGTGGCGTTCATGAGCGTGCGTGCCAGATCGCCGGCGCCGTCGAGCGCGGCCACGAGCTGCGGCGCGTCGATGCTGCGCAGCGCCGTGGCCACCGGCGTCGTCTTCTCCGCATCGGCCTCTGCGGCGCGCGCCTCCGCCTGCGCCCGCGCCACGAGCTCGTTCGCGTACGTCACGCGCAGCCCCTCGGCGCCCGACTCGACGTCGACCGTCACCTTCCCGTGCTCCGGCGTCTTGTGCTCATCGTCCTCCTGATGCTTCTCCAGAGTGACGGCGGCGCGGATCGTCGACTGCGCGGGGAAGCGGGCCAGCGCTGCGCGGAGGTCGCCGAGACCGTCGGCGCGTGCGGAGGCAGCGGCAAACAGCAGAATCGCGAGCACTCGTTTCATTTCATCTTCACCTCATGTGTTTTCGCGTCGACGCTCCACGGGCCGAGGTTCTGGTGCTTGCAGCGGTCGTACGCCGTCAATTGATACGAACCAGCGTGCAATCCGTGACTCATCACCGCCACGCACTCCGACGCGATGTTCCTCGCCGTCAGGTAGTGCCGCAGCTCCCGGATCGCCTCCGCCTCGGCGACGTTGCCACCGGGGCGCCCGCGTACGACGTGAACGGGATCGGCCTTCGCCGCCGGCGCCTTCGGCTTCTCGCGCAGGAACCAGAACGCCGCACCACCGGCGATAACCACGACGAGCAGCAGCGCCAACGGCCACCACGCGCGCCGCGGCGGGGCGGGCGGCTGGGGCGGCTCGTCGAGCGCGAAGACGCCGCAGCTCGGGCACGACGTGGCGCCGTGCGGGATACGCGCATCGCAGTTCGAGCACCGCATTGCCCTATGAAAAGCCAAAGTTGACGCTGGTACAAGCCTCGATTACCGTGGGCGCAATTCAACCTTGAAGAGGTATCGATGGCAGAGCAGGGAACAGTGAAGTGGTTCAACGACTCGAAGGGCTATGGCTTCATCGTGCGCGAGCGCGGCGCGGACGTTTTCGTCCATCACGCTGACATCGTCGCGCAAGGCTTCAAGAGCCTCTCCGAAGGCGACCGCGTGTCCTTCGACGTCGTGGAAGGCCCCAAAGGGCTGCAGGCCAAAAACGTCGTGAAGGTCTCGTAGCGTTCGAATGTGGAGTGCGCCCGCCGCACTCCACATTCATTCGTAGCGCAGCGCCTCGATCGGGTGAAGCTGTGCGGCCTTCCACGCCGGGAACCAGCCGAAGCTGATGCCGATCAGAGAGCAGACGATCAGGCCCGTCACCGTCCAGAACCACGGGAACACCATCGGGATCGAGAGCCACAGGGCGATGCCGTTGCCCCCCAGGACGCCGCCGAGGATGCCGGCCAGGCCGCCCATCTCCGACAAGACGATGGCCTCGAGGAGGAACTGCCGCACGATGTCCTTCTTGCGCGCGCCGATGGCCTTGCGCAGCCCGATCTCGCGCGTCCGCTCCGTCACGCTCACCAGCATGATGTTCATGATCCCGATGCCGGCGGCGAGCAGCGCGATCGCGCTCACCACCAACGCGCCGGCGCTGATCACGTCCGCAACCTGGTGGAACGCGCCGACCAGCGTGTCGTTCGAGTAGATCTCGAAGTCGTTGTCCTGGCCGAGCTTCAGCCCCCGGGCCACGCGCATCGCCGTGATGGCCTTGTCGAAGGTCTGGTTGTACGTCTGCTGCGACGTGGCCTGGATGGCGATGTTGACCGTGCGGTTCGTCCAGCCGAAGTCCGCGAAGTACTTCGTGATCGGCACGAGCATGTTGCGGTCATCGCTCTGGCCGAACGCCTGTCCCTTCGACTCCAGCACGCCGACGATCTGGTAAGGCTTGTCGTTGATCTTGATGGTCTTGCCGATCGGCGTCTGATTCGGGAAGAGCTTCTTCTCGACGTCCTTCCCTACCACGACCACGGAGCGCGCCAGATCGACGTCCTCGGCCGACAGATTCCGCCCGTACGCGATGGTGAAGGAGTTCGCGATCAGGAAGTTCTCGTTCGTCCCGATCAGCGTCAGCCCCTGGAGCTTCTTCCGGTCGTACGACGCCGGCTTGCCGCCGTCGAAGACCTTGAAGCAGATGGCGTTGGCCTGCCCTTCCATCAGCCGCTTGAACTCGTTCGCCTCGGCCAGCGAGATGTTGCGCCGGTTCGCGTACTTCTCGTTGTCGTTGCCGTTGCTCATGACCGGATACTTCGCGAACTGGAACAGATTGCTGCCGAGGAAACTGAGGCCGCTCTCGATGGAGACCTGAATCACGCTCAGCGCCGTCATCACACCGATGACCGAGAAGACGCCGATGGCCACGCCGAGCATCGTCAGGAGCGACCGCAGCTTGTTCGTGCGGAGCGCTCGCATGGCCATGCGGACGATCTCGCCGCCGCCCATTACTCGTACCTCAATGCTTCGATCGGATCGAGGCGCGACGCGCTCACCGCCGGGGCCAGGCCGGAGAAGATGCCGGTGACCGTCGAGACGATCAGCCCGACCACGATCAGAGTGATGGAGAACTGCATCGGAAACTTCGGCATGGCCGCCGCGACGGCCATGGAGATGCCCCAGCAAAGCAGGATGCCGACCAGACCGCCGATGAGGCAGATCGACACGGCCTCGATCAGGAACTGCAGCAGGATCGTGCGCCGCCGCGCGCCGAGCGCTTTGCGCGTCCCGATCTCGCGGGTGCGCTCTTTCACGCTCACGTAGGTGATGTTCATGATCCCGATGGCGCCGACGAAGAGCGCCAGGCCGGTCACGAAGAGGCCGGCCACGGCGATGCCGCTCTTGATCGGATCGAGCGTCGAGCGCACCGCATCCTGGGCATTGACGGAGAAGTCGTCCATCTGCTCGGGGGCGAGGCCGCGCACGCGGCGCATGTCGCCGATCACTTCGCCGCGGGCCGCCTCCATGCGGTTCTTGTCCTTCATCTTCACGCGGATCGACGTGTCGAGGCGCGAGCTGAAGACCTTCTGGAATGCCGCCAGCGGCACGACCGCGTACGTATCGAAGCTGAAGAGCCCGAGAAACGTCCCCTGCTTCGCGTAGACGCCGACGACGCGGAACGGGTTGCCATCGATGCGCACCGTCTTGCCGAGGGCCGACTCGTGCGGGAACAACACCTCGGCCACGTCATAGCCGAGCACGCACACGTTCGCGCCGCCGCGCGACTCCGTCTCCGTGAAGAAGCGTCCTTCCGTGAACGACGCGGTGGAGGTCTCCAGGAACTCCGCGGTCGTCCCCTGCGTGAAGACGCCGCGGACGTCGTTGTCGCCGTAGCGGATGTTGCGGACCGTGTTCAGCGTCGGCACCGCCGTGATGAGCTCGGAGTTCGGCCGCGCCGCGATCAGCCGCTTCAGCTCGTCCGCGTAGCGCGCGTCCATGCGCCGGCGGTTGCGGTAGTTCCACCAGTCGTCGACGTGGTGCCACGGCCACTTCTCGACGTAGAAGACGTCGTCGCCGATGACTGCCAGGCTGCGCTCGAAGCCGATTTCGATCCCCGAAATCGCCGAGCCCATGAGCGTGACGGCCACGATGCCGATGATCACGCCGAGCGCCGTCAAGACCGAGCGCATCTTGTGCGCGCGGATGACTTGAAAGGCGATGCGGAAGGACTCGGAAATCTCGTAAATCATGACGTCCGCGCTACGAACCCTTCCCCGGCTTCTCGATCGCCACCTTCGCCCCATCCTTCAGCCGCCGCGAGATTGCCGTGTACGAGCCGGAGACGACCTCGTCACCCGGCTTGATGCCGTTCTTGATCTCGATGTAGGTCGAGTCGGCGATCCCGGTCTCGACTTTCTGCTGGCGGACCTTGTCGCCGTTCTTCACGAACACGACGCGCTGCATCTGCTCGCGCAGCTCGCGCTGCTTCTGCTTTTCCTGGGTCTGGTTGGTGACGTCGGCTTTGTTGTCCCCGCCGTCGCGCGCGGCCTGCTGTGCCGTGTTCTTCTCCCGCTCCTCGGGGGAGAGATTGCTGCCGGCGGTGCGCGCCGTCACGCTCTGGATCGGTACCACCACGGCGTTCTGCACCGTGGCCGTCTCGATGTCGGCCGTCGTGCTCATGCCGGGGCGAAGGCGCAGCGAGCGGTCGGGGATGCGGATCTTCACCTCGAAGTTCGTCACCTCTTCCTGGCTGCCGGCGTTCTTCGTCGTGGCCGTGCTGGCGATCTCGCGCACGACGCCCTGGATCACCTTGTCGGGATAGGCATCGACGCTGATGCGCGCGGTCTGTCCGAGGTGGACATTGGGGATGTCGTTCTCGTTCACGTTCACGACCGCTTCCATGTTGTCGAGGTTGGCGATGCGCATGATCTCCGTGCCGGCGAACTGGCTCGTGCCCACCACGCGCTCGCCGAGGCGGCTGGTGAGGGAGCTGATCGTCCCGTCGGCCGGCGAATAGATCGTCGTCTTCGACAGCGCGTCGTTGATCTGCCGCAGCGCCCCCTCGGCGCGCTGGGCCTCGAAGAGCGACGCCTCCAGAGCGGCCTTGGCGATGTCGTATTGCGTCTGCGCCGTGTTGCGGTCCGTCTCCGGAATCAGCTTTGCCGCGAAGAGCTGCTGGGAGCGCTTGTAGTCCTGCTCCGCCTTCGCCAGCGTGGCGCGGTTCTGCACGCTCGAGGCGCGCGCGGCGCTGAGCGCGGCCTGCTGTGCCTCCACCTGCGCCTTGTACTGATCGGGCTTGATGCGCAGCAGGAGCTGCCCGCGGTGAATGAGCTCCCCTTCCTTGACCGGGAGATCGACGATCTCACCCGAGACCTCCGGGGCGATCTTCACCTCGACCTCGGGTTGGATCTTCCCCGTCGCCGTCACGAGCTCCGTGACGTTCTTGCGGAAGGCCTTGTCGGTGGTGACGAAGATGGGCTTCTCTTTCTTTTTCGACGCCACCATCGCCACGAGGGCGATGACGACGAGGACAGCAAGACCGATCAGCCAAAACAGGCGTTTACGCGAGCGCTTTTGTTCCATACCGAACCCTATTGAACGAATACGTGTGGGAATGGTTGCAGGGCCGTTATGATTCCCGGCCATGCGCTCCGTGATAGCCGGCACCGGGAGCCATATCCCGACGCACGTCGTCCCGAACGAGCACTTTCTCCACCACGCCTTCCACGGGCCCGACCGGAAGGCGATCGACAAGTCGAACGCGGAGATCCTCAAGCAGTTCGAGGCCATCACTACGATCCGCGAGCGCCGCTGGGCGGAGAAAGATCAGGTCACCTCGGACCTCGGCTTCCTGGCCGCGCAGGCGGCGATCGAGTCATCCGGCGTCGATCCGGAGTCGCTCGACTACATCGTCTTCGGCCACAACTTCGGCGACGTGAAGCCGCGCAGCCACCGCTCCGATATGGTGCCGGCGCTCGCCGCGCGCGTGAAGGCGAGGCTGAAGATCTCGAACCCGAAGACCGTGGCCGTCGACGTCGTCTTCGGCTGCCCCGGCTGGCTCCAAGGGGTGATCATGTGCGACGCCATGATCCGCGCCGGCGACATCAAGCGGGCCATGGTCATCGGCGCCGACACGCTCTCGCGCATCTCCGACCCGCACGACCGCGACAGTCTGATTTACGCCGACGGCGCCGGCGCGACGATCCTGGAAGCGCGCGACACGAGCGACGGCATCCTCGCGCACGCCGTCCGCTCCGACACGATCGAGCACTCTGGGATGCTCTTCATGGGGCCGTCGTACAAGGAAGAGGTGTTCCTCGAAGCGCTCTTCCTGAAGATGGAGGGGCGCAAGCTCTACAAGTACGCCTTGAACAACGTGGCCGGGGCGATCAAGGAGACGCTCGACCGCGCCGGTCTCTCGATCGGGGACGTCAAGAAGGTGCTGATCCATCAAGCCAACGGGAAGATGGACGAGGCCATCCTCGACGCCCTGTACAAGCTGTACGGGATCGACAAGGCGCCGCACGACGAGGTGATGCCGATGACGATCTCCTGGCTCGGCAACTCCTCCGTCGCGACGGTGCCGACGCTCCTAGACCTGATCACGAAGGGAAAGCTGCCGCCGCACGAGATCAAGAGCGGCGACGTGGTCGTCTTCGCCTCGGTCGGCGCGGGGATGCACATCAACGCGGTCGTGTATCGAGCTCCCTGACGTACTGCTGCCACAGCGCCGCCCACGTGTGCGTGCCGTGCCCGCGCGTGGCGTCGCTCGTGGGGATGAGGACGTAGCGCCCGCGCTTCACGCGCTGGATCTCGCGCTCGAGGATGCCGAGCTCCGGCGGGTTGACGAAGTCGTCGGCGGAGTTGACGGCGATGAGCGGCGCGGCGATTTTCTCGAGCTCGGGCGAGGGGTCGTAGTTGCGCGACGCTTCGAGGGCGTAGAGGAGATCGTCGGCGTCGGTACTCGCCAGCCGAGTCTTCATCTGCTCAGCGAGCCAGCGGTCAGCGTCGTCCCGAGTCGGGCCGCTCTTCTGCCACTGCAGCGGGCTCGAGGTCGCGATCATCAGGAGTTGCACGGCGCCGGCGACGTCGCCGCGCTTCAAGTCGTCGATGGCCATCTTCCGCCAGATGCGGTTCCGCCCGGCGATCTGCACCGGCGCGCTGGCCAGCGGCAGGAGCGCGTCCATGAATTGCGGCCAGCGCTCGCCCCACATCCACGTCTGCATGCCGCCCATCGACGTCCCCATGACGAGGTGGACGTGGTCGAGGTGCAAGCCGTCGACGAGGAGGCGGTGCTGGAGCTCGACCATGTCGTCGTAGTCGTAATGCGGGAAGCGCCCGCGCAGGCCGTCGCTCGGCTTCGACGACTGCCCGTGCCCGACGTTGTCGGGAATGACGATGAAGTGCGTCCGGGCGTCGAGCGCGCCGCCTTCCGCGAAGAGCACACCGGCGAAATGGTCGTTCAGGAACTGCTTCGACGAGCCGCCGGTGCCGTGGAGGACGAGCACCGGCTGCCCCTTCGGATCGCCGACGGTGACGTAGTGGATCTGGACGTCCATCGTCTCGCCGCTCTTGAAATGGAAGTCGCGGACGACGAAGTCGTGCTCGACGGGAAGGAGCAGCGCCAGGGCGAGGAAGAGGTGTTGCATACTTCGCCATCATGCCAAATTGCGATCACGTCGGTCCCGAGCAGGTCGTCGAATACGCCGAGGAGCGGCTGCGCGAGCGCGGACTGCCGCCCGAGGAGTGGGACGGCGCGCGCTACGCCTGGGCCGGCAACGTCGACGAGAACACGTCGGTGCACGTGGAGGTGGTGCGCGAGCACGGCGACTGGCGCGTGACAAAGCTGGAGCGGAGAAAGAGCGCCATTCCGGAGAGCGAGAGCGGGTATAGGGTTTTGTAATTACCTTCCCACGAACCCCGCGGCCACCGGCACCCGCCGCCCGGCCAGCGCGGCGGCAACTTCCAACGACGTCTCCGCAAGGGGGCGGAGGTAGTCGCCTTCCATGACCGACAGGGCGATGCCGTCGCGGTAGGCGATGCGGGTGGAGGGGTGGGCGCGGACGCCGGCGAGGTTGAGGGGGTCGGCGGCGCTGATGACGATGACGCGGCCGTCGGGCGCCGTCCGACGGATCTCGCGCAGGCGCTCCACGGCCTCGGGGAGGGCGAACTGCTCGCCGGACATGCCGGTGACGAAGCGGCCGCCGCGAATCTCGCCGCGCTCTTCGAGGCGGCGGTAGACGCGGGCCAGCTCGCGCCACGGGGCGAGGTTCGTCTCGCGCGTGAGGAGGCGGCGGCAGACGACGCCGTAGCGGCGCAGGAGCATGTGCGCTTGCGCTTCGACTGACAATTCGAATGGCTCGAGAAGGGACCAGCGGCCGCCGCGGCCGAGGAAGCCGTCGCAGGTGATGAGCGTCGCGCGGGTCAGCTCTTCGAGCGCTTCTTTGTCGAGATCGCGCGCGAACATCGGGCCGCGCGTGCGGAGGAGATCGAGCACTGCCTGCGCGCGCTCGCTCACGGCGATCGGCACGGAGGCCGGTGCTCCACCGAACATGACGCCGGTACCTTGTTGCGCCCATCGCACTTCGCCGCTCAAGCACAGCGTGTCGAGCATCGACTCCGCGTAGCCGTCGACGCGCAGCGGCAGGACGTGCTTCTCCCAGGCGCGCTCGGCGACGGAGAAGCCGTCGAGCTGCGCGAGGACGGCGCGGAGGCCGTCGATGCCGGTGAGGCGCGACGACGGCGTGGCGTGCTGCCAGGCGAAGAGGTAGCGCGTAAAGTCGGCGAGCGACACCGGCTCGATCTCGGCGCGCAGGCGGTTGAGCGTGTAGCGATGGATGCGCGCTAACAGCCGCCGGTCGCACCACTCCAGCGTTTTCGACTCGAATGAGCCGCGGAGCACGACGCCCTCGGATTCGAGTTTGAGCAGCCCCGCATCCGCCTCGGCGACATTGACGCCGAGGGATGCTGCGAGCGCCGCGGCGGTCGTCGGCCCGACGAGCGCGAGCCGGCCGCGCAGCAGCTCCACGATCGCCTCCTCGCGCGTCCAGGCGCGCTGGCGCGGCGAGACGAGATCGATGTCGTGAATCGTGGCCATCTCGCCGGCGCGCTCCGCCGCAACCCACAGGTCGCCGACGCGGCCGGCGCGCTTTGAGGCGGCGAGCTCCTCGAAGAACGGCGACTCCACCTCACCATCGACGAGGAAGCCGAACGTCAGCAGCGCATCGTGCAGCTCGTCGGCGTCGCGCGGATCGGGACGCTCCTCGTCGCGCACGCGCTCGATCGCCGCGGGGTCGAGCGCGCCGAGGTCGCTCGCCGTGGCGCGGCGAGTCAGCACCGCCTGCGTGCGGCGCTCTTCGAGCGGCGCGTCGTCGAGGAACGCGTACGGCTTCGCATTGAGAATCTCGTGCGCCAGCGGCGACGGCTCCGTCGTGTCGCGCGCCAGGCACGTGATCTCGCCGGCGTGAATGCGCTCGAGCACGCGCGTCAGTCCTTCAAAGTCCATCGCTTCTTCGAGGCAATCCCGAATGACCTGTTTGACGAGCGGGTGGTCCGGCAGCTCGCGGTCGCCGGCGAGATTCTCCGGGCAGGCGGCGGCGTCGGGGAAGACCGCGGCCATCAGGTCGTCGGCCATGGCCCGCTGCAGCGGCGGCGGCACCTTGCGCCCGCCGCGGTTGCGCGGGATTGCCAGCGACACGGTCGTGTTCCAGCGCCAGCGCGTCGGAAACACCGGCGCGGCCAGAAGCGCCTGCACGAGGACGTCGCGCGCCGTCGCCGGATGCAGATAGCGGAAGACGTCGGCGAGCGGAAACGAGTGCTGCGGCCCGAGGGAGAGCAGGATCGCGTCCTCCGTCGCCGCGGCCTGCAATTCGAAGTTGAACTGGCGGCAGAAGCGCTTGCGCAGCGCCAGCCCCCAGGCCTTGTTGATGCGGCTGCCGAACGGCGCGTGGATGACGAGCTGCATGCCGCCGGCCTCGTCGAAGAAGCGCTCGGCGACGAGCGTGTCCTGCGATGGCATCGCGCCGAGGGCGCGCTGCGCATCGTCGAGGTACACAGCCACCTCCCGCGCGGCCTCGGCGGAGAGACCGATCTCTTCGAGCGCATCGGCGCGGCCGGCGCACTCCACGCGCAGCTCGCTCACGGCGCGCGAGAGCTCGTCGCTGCGCGCCGGCGCCTCGCCGAGCCAGAACGGGATCGTCGGCGGCGCGCCCTTGGCGTCGATCACGCGCACCGTGCCGCTGGCCACCTGCATGATCTGCCACGAGGCGTTGCCGAGCTGGAAGATATCGCCCGCAGTCGACTCGATGGCGAAGTCCTCGTTGAGCGTGCCGACGACCGTGTCCTCCGGCTCCAGCACCACCTTGTAGTCCGCGACCTCCGGGATTGCACCGCCCGAGGTGATGGCCAGCATGCGCGCGCCGCGACGGCCGCGGACGCGGCGGTTCACCTCGTCGCGGTGCACGAGCGCGCCGCGGCGCCCGCGCTTCGTGGCAAAGCCGTCGGCGACCATGCGCAGCACGTCGTCGAAGTCGTTGCGGTCGAGCGCGCGGTACGGGTATGCGCGGCGGAAGAGATCGAAGAGCGCGTCTTCGTCGTAGTCATCGCACGACGACTCGGCGACGATCTGCTGCGCGAGGACGTCGAGCGGCGCCTCCTGTTGCACGATGGCGTCGAGCGCGCCGCGGCGGACCTCGCGCAAGAGAGCCGCGCATTCGACGAGGTCGTCGCGCGAGATCGGGAAGAGGCGTCCTTTCGGCAGGCCGGCGATGGTGTGGCCGGAGCGGCCGACGCGCTGCAGCAGCGTGGCGATGCGGTGCGGCGAGCCGATCTGGCAGACGAGATCGACGTGGCCGATGTCGATGCCGAGCTCCAGCGACGCCGTGGCCACGAGCGCTTTCAGTTGTCCGTTCTTGAGGCGCGACTCGGCGTCGAGGCGCTTCTCCTTCGAGAGACTGCCGTGGTGCGCCGTCACGGCGTCGGCGCCGAGGCGGTCGCTCAGGTGCCGGGCCACGCGCTCCGCCATGCGGCGCGTGTTGACGAAGACGAGCGTCGTGCGGTGCTCGCCGATGAGCGCCGTGAGGCGATCGTAGTACTCCTCCCACACCTCGTTCGCCATCACCGTCTCGACCGAGGAGCGGGGGATCTCCAGGGCGAGGTCGATGGCCCGGCGGTGGCCTTCGTCGATCACTTCGACGTCCGCGCCCGGCGCGAGCCAGCGCGCCACGTCGTCGATCGGCTTCTGCGTCGCGGAGAGCCCTAGGCGCAATAGCGGCGCGTTCACTACCGCCTGTAGACGCTCGAGGGTCAGCGCCAGGTGCGCTCCGCGCCGCGTTCCGATGACCGCGTGGATCTCGTCGACGATGACGGTGCGCGCGGTGCGGAGGATGTTGCGGCTGCGCTCCGCCGTCAGAAGAAGGTAGAGCGACTCGGGGGTGGTGACGAGGATGTGCGGCGGCTTCTTGAGCATCGCCGCGCGCTCCGACTGCGTGGTGTCGCCCGTCCGCACGGCCGCCGTGATCCGCGGCGCCTCCAGCCCCATCTCCTCGGCGATCCTCCGGATGCCGCGCCGCGGCTCGGCCAAGTTCTTGTGAATGTCGGCACTTAGCGCTTTGAGCGGCGAGACGTAGACAACGCGCACTTCGTCGGGCAGCGGCGCGTTCAGCCCTTCGACCAACAGGTCGTCGAGCGCGCCGAGGAAGGCCGCCAGGGTCTTGCCGGAGCCGGTCGGCGCGGCGATGAGCGTGTGTTTCGCCTCGCGCACCGCCGCCCAACCGCGCTCCTGCACGGTGGTGGGCGTTCCGAGGGTCTCTGAAAACCAGCGTTCGACTGCGGGATGAAAGGGCATACGCGGAAAGAATTTTATCGCGGTCGTGATGCGCGTCACCAATCGATGGAAACGGTTTCATCGGTTCCCGCACTACTTCGCGTCCGAACGAAATCGGACAGAAGGAAAGGGAACCAAAGGCAATGAATCGTCTCTATCTCATCATGCTCGCCATCGCCGCCGCGACGATGGTGGCGTCGCCGGTGAAGGCCGCGCTCAACGTGGTCACGACCTCGGCTCCGGCAGTGAACTACGTCTTCAGCACCGACGGCACCGTAACCGTCACCGACATGTCGTCGCCGCTGCTCAACGGCGGGTTCCTGCAGTCGCGCATCTTCCAGGGCGAGGCGGGCTCGCCGGCGGCCGGGAAGTGGGTCTACGAATACCGCCTCGACCTCCGCTGCTCGATGGGGGCGCTCGTGCCGCCGAGCGCGACGTCGGTGTCGCTGGCGACGGGGCCGATCCTGTCGTACGACTACAACTTCGACGCGAACGCCACCGACCACGTCTTCGTCGTGACGGCCGGCGGCCTCGGCACGGTCGGTCTGTCGTGGGCGAACTGGTTCGCCGGCTACTCCGGCTTCAACTTCAGCTCTCCGGTCTACGGCGCGACGAGCGGTTGCAACGGCGACTCGAGCTACTTCTGGGGCTACACGTCGCAGTACCCGCCGCAGGTCGTGACCGCCACGGTGGCGACGAACGGCGGCAACGTGATGCTGAGCGCCTACGCGCCGAAGTACTAACTTCCCGCTTTCGTGGAGGACGGGCGGCGACGCCCGTCCTCTTTTTCACCGCAAGAACGTCGCCGCGACTTTCGCGGAGATCGCCGCCGCACCGGCGCGCGGCTCGACGGCGGCGGCCCACACTTGCGTGTTGTCGGCGACGCGGTAGAGCGCCGCGGTGGTGCGGCCTTGGAGGAGCGAGCCTTCCATCACGAAGTCGGCGCCGAGCTCGCGGCCGATGTGGATGATGCACTCGTTCGTCCGCTTGAACTTCGCCGCGGTCAAGCGGTCGATCACCTTGAGGCGCGACGGATCGGCGCTGCCGACGCGGTTGATCACGTCCTCCGTTGCGGCACTGGCGGCGAGCTCGTTCCGCGGATCGCCGGTGAAGTTGTCGAACGGCAGGATCACGACCGTCACCGGCGCCTGCCGGTGCATCACGCCGAGGCAGACGACGGCGAGCACGGCGACGGCGGCGAGCCATCGCCAGCGCGGCGCGCGCGGCACGTCGAGCGGCGCGATGAAGCGATAGCCCTTCCGCGGCACCGTCTCGATGAAGCGCGGATTCTCGGCGTCGTCGCCGAGGACTTCGCGGATGCGCTTGATGCACCAGTTCAGCCCCTGGTTGAAGTCGACGAATGTCCCCTCGCCCCACACCGCGCGCTGCAGCTCCTGCCGCGTCACCAGCTCGCCGGCGCGCGCGGCGAGGATCCGCAGCACGGTCATCGCCTGCGGCTGCAGCGGCACGCGCTCGCCGCCGCGGAGCAGCAGGTCGCTCTCGAGATCGAGCGTGAACGGCCCGAATCTACGCAAATTCAATCGTTCATCCATCGACATCCACTCTCGCGCAGCCGAGATTCGAGGGCATGTTACGAATCGTCCTCGCTTCAGTTCTCCTGCTCGGCTCGGTTGACGCGCAACGCGACGGCAAGCTTCTCTTCGTGCCGGTGCGCGTGGCTGGCCACGGCCCGTACTGGTTCGCCGTCGACAGCGGCGCGCCGCACAGCGTCATCGATCCGTTCATCGTCAAAGAGCTCGGCCTGACCACGACCGCCGCGCCGCCGATCAAAGGCACGGGTCAGGGCGACGTCGCCGTGCAGAAAGCCCCGCCGCTCGAGATGTCGATTGGGAAGGTGAAGCTGCGTGTCGAGGAGCCGTGGGTGATCGACCTCAGCGGCGTCCCGATCCCGAAGACGACGCACGGCCTCCTCGGCGCCGACTTCTTCGAACGGTTCGTCGTGGAGATCGATCACGAGCGCTCCACGGTCCGCTTCTTCGACCCGCGAACGTTCCGGCCGCCGAAAGACGCCGTAGCACTGCCGCTGGAGGATACGAATCACCGCCTCTTCCTCAACGTGACGATCGACGTGAACGACAAGGAGCGCGTCGAGCGGCGCGTGCGCATCGACACGGGGTCGAGCGATGCGGTCGGCGACGAGGCGGCGAAACGCGCCCGCGTCGTACAGCAGTCGACGCTCGGCCAAGGGCTCGGCAGCGATTACCAGTCCGTCTCCGGCCGCTTCGACGCCGTGCACCTCGGGCCGTTCACGTTCCGCCCGTCGTGGGGGCCGGCGACGCCGTTCCCGTGCATGGGGATGGAGATGCTCCGCCGCTTCACGGCGACGTTCGACGTCGCGCACGGCACGCTCTATCTACGGCCGAACCGTCACCTCAAGGAGCCGGTGCCGCCTCCCGGCGGGTGACGTACTCTTCACGGTCATCGTCCGCCAGATATTTCATGGCGATTTTGTCGGCGGCGTCCGACTCGAAGTCGGCGAGCGACAGCGCGAGCGTCGACGCCGCCTCGGGCAGCCGGCGAAGCGCCTCGTCGATAGCCGGGAGCGAGCTCTCGTCGTGCTGCCCGGCCAGCCCCGAGATGCCCTGATCGACGAGGTCGGTGTCGATCGCCGTGAGCGCGCGCAGGAGCAGCGGACGGGCGCGGCGGTCGGCGGAGATCGCCTCGAGCGCTTGCCACGACAGCCGCTCGTAATCGTCCGGCTGGCAATCGTGCTGGCCGCAATACGCGGCGAGCTTCTGCGCCGTGGTGTCGGGGTCGAGGTGAAATTCGACGGCGTGCTCGGCCCAGGCGGCGAGGTCTTTCCAAATCGCGCCGTCGTCGCGGACGCGGCCGAGCAGCGCCGCGCCGACGGTGATCCGCTCCGCGTGCGTGAAGGCCGCGGCGTAGCGGCGCTGTAACAGCTCGACGGCGGAGCGGTCGCCGCCGGCCGCGCTCTCGATTAGCGCAGCGTCGAACTGCTCGTCGTCGCAGGACGGCTTGTCCCAGATCGTCGCCGGCGACGTGCACTTCGGCGGCAGCGGAAGACGGCAGATGAACTTCGGGACGATCTCCTCACCAGCCGCAGCGGAGGTGATGAGCGCCAGGACGACGGCCATCAATGTTCGCATGGATGTTGGACGCGTTACGGTGGCGCTAGGTAACCGCGACGTCGGTGACGGCGTGGATGACGACGTCGTCGATGACGTTGACGACACCGTCGTTAACGTTGCAGTCGCCGACAATGACGTTGACGACGATGTCGTTAACGTTGATGACGATCGTCGATGACGTTGACGACGACGTCGGTAACGTTGACGAGATCGTCGTTGACGTTGACGACGCCGTCGTTGACGTTGACAAGGTTGTCGATAACGTTGACGACATCGTCGATGACGTTGGTGTCGTTCGTCGATAACGTTGACGACGTTGACGTCGATCTCGACGAATCAGACGTTAACCGGCCCGCGAAACGTCCGTCGCGCCGCGAGAAGCCAGTACACCGTCAACCCCACCGCCACGGCGAGCATCGTCCAGAGCACCAACTCGTTCGGCGGGAGCATGAAAACGACGGTGATGACGGCGATCCAGACGACGGCCACGACGTTCACGAGCGGCCCGGCGCGGCCGAGCGTCCACGGCGTCGACTCGGGTGGGAGGCGGCGGCGGAGGTGGAGCAGAATGGGGATGCCGTACGCCAGGTAGAGGCAGATCGTGCTGATCGACGTCACCACGAACCACGCCGCGGCGTAGATGCAGATCAAGACCGACAGCGCCGCCGTCACGACGATGGCCACGTGCGGCGTGTGATGGCGGCCGCTGACGCGCTTGATCCAGCGCGAGCCGGGCATGCCGTCGTCGCGGGCGAAGGCGTACCACATCCGCGCCATCGACGTCACCGATGCGACGCCGCAGAGCCACATGGCCACGCCGATGACAATGGCGATGGCGTTGCTCACGACCGGCGCCACGTTCGCGGCGACGATGTAGAGCACCGGGTACGGATCGTTCGCCGCCTTGGCCACGTCGCCGTTCGGGATGCACCACGTCAGCACGAGGAGCATCAGGTAGCCGGCGACGGCGGAGACGGCCACCGACATCACGATCCCCCACGCGCTGGCCAGTCGCGCCGAGATCGTCTCCTCGGCCATGTGCGCCGAGGCGTCGTAGCCGGTGTACGTCCACTGCGCCTGCAGGAGAGCGAGGACGAAGAGCAGCAGCGGCGGCGCGGCCGCGTAGAGCGACGCCAGCGGCGTTGCCAAGCGGAAGAGCGGCGAGGCGAACGCCGCGTCGCCGATGGCCATCGTCTTCGACGCGTCGAGCAGGTTCACCGTCGGATGGAACGAGAGGAGGAACGCCAGCGAGTTGTGGTGGCGGCCCCAAAACGCCAGCGCGGCGACGATGAAGGCGACGCCGCCGATGTGCCACCAGACGCTCATGTCGGAGAGGCGCGCGGTGATGCGGATGCCCCAGAGGTTCACGGCGATCTGCGGGATCAGGATCGCGATCATGACGAGGAGCTGGAACGGCCACGACGTGCCGGTGTCGGGCGGTAGTCCGAGGAGGCGCGTCACGGCGCCGATGAGATAGATCGCCGCGGCGATGTTGATCCCGGCGGTGATCGCCACCTGGCCGATCATGTTGAGCCACGCCGTCACCCACGCCCACGTCCGCCCGCCGAGCTGGAAGGACCAGAAGTACAAGCCGCCTGCGGTCGGATACGCCGAGGCGATCTCCGCCATCGATGCGGCAACACAAAGAGTGAAGAGGCTGACGATCGGCCAGCCGATCGAGTTCGCCGACGGCCCGGCGAACTTCAGGCCGTAGCCGAACAGCAGCACTGCGCCGGTGAGGATCGAGATGATGGAGAACGAGACGGCGAAGTTGGAGAAGCCGCCCATCTGGCGGAAGAGCTGCTGGGCGTAGCCGAGGCGCGCGAGGTATTGCGCGTCATCGTCGGGCGGGATCGCGCTCATTGACCCCCTAGAACCGCCCGGAACGTCACGCGCGCCGCCGGCGTCTCGGCGTCGTCGCGCAGATACGTCACGCGCCCGGAGACGTGGCCGGTCATGTTCATCTCCAGATTCTGCCGCGGGTCGACGTCCTCGTTGCCGAAGCGGAGGCGGATCGGATGGCCGTATTCGTCGATCGTCAGCACCATGGCGTCGTCGTCGATGTGGATCGTGTAGAGGTCGCCGAGCTTCGCAGCCGTGGCGCGGGAAACGTTCACGTCGCGGCCGTTCGTCGTCACGCGGCCGCGCGCCGTCCCCTCGGCGAGACTGGCGACGACGGTGCCGCTGTCGAGGAGGCCCATCTGCCGCAGCTTCGGCCTCACGCGGAGCTCGAGGAGCCGGTCGAAGCGGACCTCACGCCACATCGTGCGGCGGTCAGGCGCCTTCTGCTCCGCCTCGGCGAGCGGCACGAAGGCGTAGAAGCCGATGAGCGCCGCGGCGGCGATGGCGAGGAAGATGACGGCGGCGACAAAGCTGCCAACGGCGCCCCGCACGCTGCGCCCGACCGTGCCATCGGACGCGTCGCGCACGATCAGCGAGAGCGGCGAGTCCGGGTCGGGCACGAGGCCGTTGCGCGGCGCGGAGTAGTAGCCGGTGGCGAAGACGCGCTGCCCCGGGACGAGCGTCCACTCTTTGAAGGTGGCGTGCTTGATTGAGGCGTCGTCGCCGCTCATGCGCGTGTCGCGGCGGATGTGATCCGTCTCGGCGTGCATGGCCGTGAAGATCGTCTTGATGTCGCCGAGCGACGGCTCGTGAAACTTCGTGTGCTTGATGTAGTCGGTGAACTGCGGGACGGCGTCGCCGCGCAGCACCTCGCGCGGCGTCAGCTGCAGTTCGGGCTGCGCCAGGAGGCGGATCTTCCCGTGCTGCGTGAGGATCGAGCACGGCGCGAGGGCGAAGCCTTCAAACAGCAGCGACTCGCCGCGCCGGACTTCGTACTTGTACGCGACGCACTGCACGCCGGAGAGCGGCGACGTCAACGCATTCCCCTCCGCTTCGACCGTGCCGACGACTGCCATCGTCTCGCCGTCCGCCGGCGGCCCGCCCGCCTCGGTTTTGCGCAGGCGCGTGATCTCGGCGAGCTTCGTCCGCACGCCGGCGAGGTTCGCCAGGCCGATCCAGACGATGCCGCCGCCGATCAAGCCGCCCCAAAAGGCCGCACTGATCGCCGGCACGCGGCGATAGATGAGATGCCCGACCAAAACCGCCACGACGACGTAGACCACGAGCCACGCCGTGCACGACTTCTTCATGCTCATTGTGACTTTGCTGCCGCTTCGATCATGTCGTCCGGCCGGGCGCGTACGCGCAGGTCCTCGGTCAGATTGCGCCAGCGGACGACGCCCGCGCGGTCGACCAGGAACTCCGCCGGGCGGGCCACGTCGTGCCCGCCCATGCCGGCGCCTTTGTGGACGATGTCGTAGCGGCGAATGACCTCGGCGTTCGGATCGGAGAGAAACGTGAACGTGTAGTGCGCCTTGCGCATCAGCTCCCGCGACTCCTCAGGCTTGTCGACGCTGATCGCCACCGGCCGCACACCCAGCCTCTCGAACTCACTCAGTTGCTCTTCGATACCCCGTAACTCGGAGTTGCAGAAGGGTCACCAGTAGCCGCGGTAGAAGACGAGGAGCACGCCCTTCGTGCCGGGCGATCCGAGAAGCTGCGACAGCGCGACCTGTTTGCCGTCCTGGTTGAGCAGGGTGAAGTCGGGCGCCTTCGCGCCAACCGCAGGGACGTTCGGACCGGTGGGCACGCGCGAGCCGACGGTGACGCCGAAGATGAAGAACGCGACGAGGGCGACGCCGATCACCGTCACGACGATCGCCCCGATCTTCCGTCCCGGCGCGCGGCGCACGCCGGCAACGAACAGCACGATCGCGGCGGCGAACAGAACAAACGACACCCACGGAACGTCGCGCGTGATGGGGAATCGGTAGAAGACGAACGCGTAACTGAAGAGGCCGATCAGCGTAAGGACGAGACCGGTCCACAACGGCCAGTTCCAGCGGCGCTCATTCATGGAATCGAGGAATGCTAACCTATCGCCGCTCCCCAAAGCAGTAGCAACTCCTGGCGCACTACCAGCAAAACAAACAAGGAGAGGATGCATGAGACTCGCTCGATGCCTGGTGCCCGTGTTGTTGCTTGTTGCCCTCCCGCTCGTCGCGCAGACCCTGGAGATCCACTACATCGACGTCGGCTGGGGCGGCTCGGTGCTCATCAAAGGCCCGACCGGCGTGACGGTGCTTCTGGAAGGCGGCAACACCGGCATGGGAACGCAGTACGTCGTCCCGTATCTCAAGTCGGTCGGCGTGCAGCCGGCGAACGGACTCGATTACGTCATCGCCGGGCATCAGCACTGCGACCACACCGGCGGCCTCGATGAGGTGCTAAACGCCGGCTACGACGTGCACATCAAGCAGTACTACAACGGCTCGACGTACGCGTCGTCGTGCGTCGACGGCTGGAACGCCGCCTCGGCCGGCAAGACCGCCGGTGCGCCGGTGGCGATGCCGGTCGGCACGGTCATCCAGCTCGGCAACGGCGCGACGCTCACCTGCATCGCCCGCAACGGCTCGATCATCGGCGGCGGCTCGGTGGCGGTGACGGACGAGAACGACCGCTCCATCGCCCTCCTCCTCAAGTACGGCGGCTTCGACTACCTCTGGGCCAGCGACATGGGCGGTGGCTCCGACGCCTGCACCGGCCGCTCGACGTCGCAGCTCGACGTCGAGACCTCGGTCATCAACGCGATCTCCCCCGGCGGCGCGAACCCGCTCATCAGCGCCGGCGGCATCGACCTGCTGCACGTCAATCACCACGGCAGCGAGAGCAGCACGAATCCGACGTACTTCAACAAGGCCAAGCCGGCGGTCGCGATCATCGGCGTCGGCGACGGCGAGAGCACGGGGTGGGACCTGCCGCGCATCGACGTCGTCGAGCACGTGCTGCTCGCGCAGTCGACGTCGTGCGTCACCGCGCCGGCGGCGCTCGTGCTGCAAACCGAGGAGGGGAATCCGGGGTCGACGCTCATGAGCCACGCCGGCTATTGCGTCGGCAACATTAAGGTCACGACGGACGGCGTCAGCACCTTCACCGTGACGGCGGATGGACTCGTGCATCAGGGGGCGAACGAGTTCGCGGCGTCGGGATTGCCGCGCACGTTCGCGCTCGATGACGTGGGCGGCGGCGGGGGCGACACGACGCCGCCGACGACGTCGATCACGGCGCCGGCGAACGGCGCGACCGTTTCGGCCACGACGACGGTGAACGCCTCGGCAAGCGACAACGTCGGCGTCACGAAGGTCGAGTTCTACCTCGACGGCGTGCTGAAGTCGACCGACACGACCTCGCCATACAGCTGGAGCTGGGACACGACGACGAGCACGAACGGCGCGCATTTGCTGACGTCGAAGGCCTACGACGCGGCGCTCAACGTCGGCGTCTCGGTCGCGGTGAGCGTGACGGTGAGCAACGGTACGCCGATCGACGTCAGCGGCTGGACGATCACGCAGGCCAACGCCACGCAGACGTACACGATCCCGGCGAATACCGTGATCCCGTCGCACGGGTATCTCATCATCGCCCGCAACGCCACGAAGTCGGCGTTCCAGACGTTCTGGGGCCGCACGCTCGCCTCGAACGTCGTCTACATCAACACCGCCGACACGATGCCGCAAATCAACGGCAGCGAGACGTACACGCTGAAGAACGCGAGCGGCACGACGATCGAGGGGACGACGGTGGCGATGGACACGAACGCCGGCTTCGACTTCCAGCGCGCCACCTGCGGGGCGATCAATTCGCTGAGCAGCTGGACGCACGTCGCCGCCGGCTCGGCCACGCCCGGCACCGGAGGCCTGAACGGCTGCAACAAAGGCGCGTTCATCAACGAGTTCTCCGACGCCATCGGCACGGGGAACTACGTGTACGAGTTCATCGAGCTTTATAACGACCGGTAGCGAACAGCGTGCGGCGAGCAGCGAGCAGGGTCGGCCCGCTCGCTGCTCGCTGCCCGCCGTGCTATCCTGCCGCTCCCACACGTTCCCGCGCGCCTTCCCTCGCGCCGAACACCCATGCTCGTCATCCTGTTTTGTCTTGCCTTGAAGGACTCCGTCATCCTCAAAGCCCGCTACACGCCGGTCCCCGGCACCGACATCGAGTACGCGCAGGGCGCGATCGAGCGCTGCGACGTGCGCCACCGCGAGATTGCGCGCTTCGTCTGGCTCATCGCCGTCGATCCGCCCGGCGACGTCGCCGAGTGGCAGGCGAAGCTCAACGCCAACGTCGATCCGAAGCATGGCCGCTTCACCGTCGAATGCGCGACGAAGGAGGAAGTCGAGGCCGTGCGCTCGGGAACGATCGTGTTACAGCGATAAGGCAGCTCGTGCCGCAATTTCGACTGTTCGTGCCGACGGCGCGGCTCATGCAGAACGGCGTGCTGTAGAATTCGCGCGCTTTTTGGGAGACGGACTCATGCGAAAGATCGGTTCCATTGCAGTGATCGTGTTGCTGTCGCTGTCGCTGACCGGCTGTCCGCCGAAGGGCGAGAGCGGCAGCGGAGGGACCAACGCCGACAACGCGGCGGGCGGCGACATCCTCGTCGGCGAGTACGGCTCGCTGACCGGCAACCAGGCCACGTTCGGCCAATCGACCCACCAGGGCATCATCATGGCCGCGGACGAAGTCAACGCCGCCGGCGGCATCAACGGGCGCAAGGTCAAGATCCTGACCGAGGACGATCAGTCGAAGCCGGAAGAAGCGGCCAACGCCGTGACGAAGCTCATCTCGCAGAGCAGCGTCGTCGCCGTCCTCGGCGAAGTGGCCTCGTCGGCCTCGCTCGCCGCCGCGCCGATCTGCCAGTCGAACAAAGTGCCGATGATCACCCCCTCGTCGACGAATCCGGACGTCACCAAGAAGGGCGACTACATCTTCCGGATGTGCTTCACCGACGACTACCAGGGCCCGGCCATGGCCGACTACACGGCCAAGGATCTCGGCATCAAGACCGCCGCGATCCTGACCGACGTCAAGAACGACTACTCCGTCTTCCTCGGCCGCGACTTCGAGCGGAAGTTCACTGAGGATGGCGGCAAGATCATCGCCAAGGCCAGCTACTCCAACGGCGACTCCGACTTCCGCGCGCAGCTCACCTCCATCAAGCCGTCGAACCCGCAGATCCTCTGGGTGCCGGGCTACTACACGGACGTCGGCCAGATCGCCCAGCAGGCCCGCGACCTCGGCATCACCGCGCCGCTCGTCGGCGGCGACGGCTGGGTCTCGCCGAAGCTCGTCGAGATCGGCGGCAAGGCCCTGGAGGGCTGCTACTACGCGAACCACTACTCGTACGACGATCCCTCGCCGGTCGTGCACAACTTCGTCGAGAAGTACAAGCAGCGCTTCGGCTCGAAGCCGGACGGCATGGCCGCCCTGGCGTACGACGCCATGCACGTCCTGGCCGACGCCATGAAGCGGGCCAAGAAGCTCGACGGGCAGACGCTGCGCGAGGCCATCGCCTCCACGAAGGGCTACCAGGGCGTCACCGGCACGATCACCCTCGGGCCGGACCGCAATCCGATCGGCAAGAAGCTCGTCATCGAAGAAGTCAAGAACGGACAGCTCGTGGTGAAGGGCACGGTGCAGCCGAAACAGTGATGCAGGAGTTCCTTCAGACACTACTCATCGGAATCGGTCTCGGGGCCATCTACGCGCTCATTGCGCTCGGCTACACGATGGTCTACGGGATCCTGAAGCTCATCAACTTCGCGCACGGCGACGTGGTCATGCTCGGCGCGTTCGTCGGCTACTACAGCGGCAACTGGGCGCTCAAGCACGTCGGGAACGAAAATCCGTCCAGCTATCTCGTCGCCGGCGGCATCATGCTCCTGGCGATGATCCTCTGCAGCGCGTTCGGCTACATCAACGAGCGCGTCGCCTACCGGCCGCTGCGCAACGCGCCGCGCATCGCCTCACTCATCACCGCAATCGGCGTCTCGTTCCTCCTCGAGTACGGCGGCCAGTTCGTCTTCGGCCCCGATCCGAAGTTCTTCCCCACGCTGACGCCGAAGCACATCGTCCACCTCGGCGGCATCGTCACGACGAACTACCAGTTCATCGTCCTCGCCGTCGCCGTCGCCTTCATGGCCCTGCTGCAGTACATCATCTACGGAACGAAATTCGGCCGGGCCATGCGCGCCGTGTCGTACAACTTCGAGACTGCGGCGCTGATGGGAATCCCGGTCGACCGGGTCATTTCCCTCACCTTCGTGATCGGCTCCGCGTTCGCCGCCGTGGCCGGCATCCTCTTCGGCCTCATCTATCAAAAGATCGATCCCCTCATGGGCATCATGCTGGGCCTGAAGGCCTTCGTGGCGGCGGTGCTGGGCGGCATCGGCAACGTGCCGGGGGCGGTGGTCGGCGGACTGACGATCGGCGTCATCGAGTCGTTCGTCGGCGGCAGCCGCTTCTCGAACTTCCGCGACGCGATCGCCTTCGTGATTCTGATTGCGATTCTCTTGTTCCGGCCGAGCGGATTGTTCGGCAAGTATCAGGCGGAGAAGGTGTGAAGCGCCTTCCCTGGTTTCTCCGCGACGCGATCTTTCTCGCGGTCTTCGTCGCGCTCCTCATCGCCGCCGCCTGGGGCCTCGGCGCGCTGCGCTTCCCCGGCATCGCCTACTACAACCGCATCATCGTCCTGATCGGGATCAACATCACGCTGGCGGTGTCGCTGAACATCATCAACGGCCACGCCGGGCAGTTCTCCCTCGGCCACGCCGGATTCATGGCCGTCGGCGCGTACTTCTCCGCATTCCTCACCGTCTTCTACTTCTCGGGCATCGTCGATCGCTATCCGGCCGCGCAGAGCGCGCTGCTGGTCGTGGCCGTGCTCGCCGGCGGCGTGCTCGCCGCGATCGCCGGCTATCTCGTCGGCCTCCCCTCGCTGCGGCTGCGCGGCGACTACCTCGCCATCGTCACCTTGGGCTTCGGCGAGATCATCCGCGTTCTCATCCTCAACATCGAGAAGATCGGCGGCGCCCGCGGCTTCAGCGGGATCCCGCACTGGAGCAACTTCTTCTGGGTCTACTTCTTTGCCGGCATCACGATTCTCATTTCGTGGCGGCTGGTGCGCTCGTCGGTCGGGCGCGCGTTCCTGGCCGTGCGCGAGGATCAGGTCGCAGCCGAGGCGATGGGGATCGACACCACGAAGTACAAGGTCAAGGCCTTCGTCATCGGCTCGTTCTGGGCGGGCGTGGCGGGGGGACTCTTCGCGCATTACCAGATGTACCTGAATCCGACGGCCTTCACGTTTCTCCGCTCGTTCGAGATCGTGGTGATGGTCGTCCTCGGCGGCCTCGGCTCGATCTCCGGCTCCATCATCGCCGCGGTGATCCTCACCATCCTCCCCGAGGGGCTGCGCATGGCGAAGGAAGTGCTGCACACCGACAAAGACCCGCGCATGATCATCTACTCCATCACCCTGATCGTGCTGATGCTCACGCGGCCGCAGGGCATCTTCGGGCGGCGCGAGCTTTGGCAGGTGCTGCCGAAGCGCAAGGACGCGGTGCCGAAGAAGGAGCGCGACGATGCCGCTGCTTGAGGCGCGCGGCGTCACGATCCGCTTCGGCGGCCTCACCGCCGTCGCCGATTTCAATCTGACGATCGAGCCGCACGAGCTCGTCGGCCTGATCGGACCGAACGGCGCGGGGAAGACGACGATCTTCAACATGCTGACCGGCGTCTATAAGCCGACCGAGGGGACGATCGTCTTCGACGGCCACGCGACGACGGGGTGCAAACCGTACGACATCACCGCCCTCGGCGTGGCTCGCACGTTCCAGAACATCCGCCTCTTCAAAGACCTCACGGTGCTCGACAACGTGAAGATCGGCGGGCATATCCACTACAAGTACTCCGGCACCTCCGCCGTGCTGCACACAAACCGCTTTCACGGCGCCGAGGACGCGGCGGAAGCGAGCGCGCTCGAGTTGCTGCGCATCTTCGACCTCGAGCAACGCGCGGAGGACTACGCGAAGAACCTGCCGTACGGCGACCAGCGCCGGCTGGAGATCGCGCGTGCTCTCGCCGCGCGGCCGAAGCTGCTGCTCCTCGACGAGCCGGCCGCGGGGCTCAACGACAGCGAGACGCGCGGCCTCATGGCCACGATCCACGACGTGCGCGATCGCTTCGACATCGCCATTCTCCTCATCGAGCACAACATGGAATTGGTGATGGGGATCTGCGAGCGCATCCTCGTGCTGAACTTCGGCAAGACCATCGCGCAGGGGACGCCGGAGGAAGTGCGCGCGAACCCCGTGGTGATCGAGGCCTACCTCGGCGAGCCGGCTGAGGAGGCGGTGTGAGCGCACTCCTCGCCGTGCACGACCTCGAAGTCTCGTACGGCGCGATCGCCGCGTTGCACGGGATCAGCCTCGACGTCGAGAAGGGGGAGATCGTCACCTTGATCGGCGCGAACGGCGCGGGGAAGACGACGACGCTGCGCACGATCTCCGGCCTCCTCAAGCCGCGCCGCGGCACGGTGTCGTACGACGGCCGCACCATCACCGGCGTGAAGCCACACGCGATCACCGCCATGGGCGTCTCGCACGTGCCGGAGGGGCGGGGGATCTTCGCGAACCTCACCGTCAGCGACAACCTGGAGCTCGGGGCGTACCTGCGCAAAGACAAAGTCGCATCCGCCGAGTACGAGCGGATCTTCACGCTCTTCCCCGTGCTCAAGGAGCGTATCAAGCAGAACGCCGGCACGCTCTCCGGCGGCGAGCAGCAGATGCTGGCGATCTCGCGCGCGCTGATGTCGAAGCCGCAGGTGCTGCTGCTCGACGAGCCCTCCCTCGGCCTCGCCCCGCAGATGGTGCAGGCCATCTTCGGCGTGATCCGCGAGATCAACGCCGAGGGGACGACGATCCTGCTCGTGGAGCAGAACGCGCACATGGCTCTGACCACCGCGCACCGCGGCTACGTCATGGAGACGGGGCGGATCGTGCTGAATGACACGACGAAGGCGCTGTTGGCGTCGGACCGGATCAAGAAGGCGTACCTGGGCGGATAGCCGAGGTATCCTTGACGCATGTCATCAGTGAAGCCGAAACGGCGGCGACGCAAGATTCCCTACATCGGACCGCGACTGGGGGCGTCAGAGCTCAAGAAGGATTATCCACTAACGCCGGAAGACGAAGCGGCTGTGGCGCGAGCGCTCGCCATAGTCTACGGTCCTCGCGATCGCAGCCGCAGGGCGAAGCGAACGTCGAACAAAACCGTCCGCGCGAAGTGAGCGAAACGACGCCAGTCGATCCGAAGCGGGTCTTCATCAACGCGCCATTCGATCGCGCGTACGAGCCGCTGTTCATCACGCTTGTCGGCATGATCGCGTTCCTCGAATACAGACCGCACTGTGTTCTCGAGGTTCGCGAGACTGGCGAAGGACGACTGCAACGCATTTACGAGCTGATGCGTACGTGCCGCATCTCGCTTCACGACATGAGCCGGATCGGCACACCTGCGCGGTTCAACATGCCGTTCGAGCTCGGGCTGGCGTGTTCTCTCAAGCTCAGGAACCCCGACCAACACGAGATCCTTGTGCTCGATTCGACAGAGTACCGCTTGGACCGGCGGCTCAGCGATTACAAAGGCCGGGATCTCTTCCTCCATCGCGGCACACACGAGGGAATGGTGGCCGCTTTGCTGGACGCATTTCAGTCGCAGCACCGCGACCCCTCCATGTTTCGGCGAGCCGCGCATCGCTTGCGATCGTCCGTGAACGTGATCAAGCGTGAGGCTCGGGCTGCAACGATCTTTCATCCTTATCTGTTTTGGCGCGTCACGAACGCGGCGCTCGATATCGCCGCGCGCGACGGCTTGATCGTCCCCTGACGCTGCTACACTTCCCCCGTCCTGCTTGCACATCTTCTGGAGGAGAAAGGAAGCCGGCCCGAGGGGATGCCGGCGACGAACGAATGAGAAACCTCTTTGAGAGAAAACCGCTGGAGATCCTCCTCGAGGAGATGAAGGGCGAGCACCGTCTGCGCCGCGTCCTCGGTCCGGTTCAACTCACCTCCCTCGGCATCGGCGCGATCATCGGCGCCGGCATCTTCGTCGCCACCGGCGCGGCGGCGCACAACGTCGGCGGTCCGGCGCTGATGATGTCCTACACCGTCGCCGGCATCACTTGTGTCTTCGCCGCGCTCTGCTACGCCGAGTTCGCGTCGATGGTGCCGGTGGCCGGCTCCGCGTACACCTATGCATACGCGACCATGGGCGAGCTCTTCGCCTGGATCATCGGCTGGGATCTCGTGCTGGAGTACGCCGTCGGCAGTGCTACCGTCGCCACAGGCTGGTCCGGCTATTTCCAGAACGTGCTGGCGAAAGTCGGCCTCGTCCTGCCCGGAACCTTGCAGCGAAGTCCATGGCGATACGACAACGGCCACTTCGTCTCCACCGGCGCATACATCAATCTCCCCGCCGTGATCATCGTGATCATCGTGACCATCATCCTGGTCAAGGGCATCCAGGAGAGCGCCTCGTTCAACGCCACCATGGTCATGATCAAAGTCGCCGCCGTCCTCTTCGTCATCGGCGTCGGCGTCTTCTACATCGATAAGGCGAACTGGCATCCGTTCGCGCCGTACGGCTGGACGGGGCTGAACTTCTTCGGCAAGCACGTGGCCGGGCAGATGAATGCCGGCGGTGAGCCGGTAGGAATGTTGGCCGGCGCGGCGATCATCTTCTTCGCGTACATCGGCTTCGACTCCGTGTCGACGCACACCGAGGAAGCGAAGAACCCGCAGCGCGACGTGCCGATCGGCATCGTCACCTCCCTCATCGTCTGCACCATCCTCTACATCGCCGTCGTTGCCGTGCTCACCGGCATGGTCAAGTACGACCAGCTCGACATCAACGCCCCCGTCAGCCTGGCCTTCAAGCAGAAGGGGATCGGCTGGGCCGAAGGGATCATCGCCTGCGCCGGCGTCGCCGGCATCACCTCGGTATTGCTGGTCATGATGCTGTCGGGCCCGCGCGTCTTCCTGGCCATGGCCCGCGACGGCCTGGTGTCGCGCAAGTTCTTCGCCGACGTCCACCCGCGATTCCGTACCCCGTGGAAGTCGACGATCCTGATCGGCAGCGGCGTCATCTTCATGGCCGGCCTCCTCCCCCTCGACGCGCTGCTGCTGCTGACGAACATCGGCACTCTCTTCGCCTTCGTCATCGTCTGCGCGGCCGTCTTGATCATGCGCAAACGCTACCCCGACGCGGAGCGGCCGTTCCGTTGCCCGTGGGTGCCGTTCGTGCCGATCATGGGAGTGCTGACTTGCCTCCTGCTGATGTTCTCGCTCCCGGCTGCGAACTGGTTCCGGCTCTTCGTCTGGATGGCCCTCGGCCTGATCATCTATTTCGTGTACGGCCGGAAGCACAGCGTCATGGCCCAGCACACGCTCCAGGAAGTCGCCGAGCACGGGACCGGCGGCGCCTACACCTCGCACGCCCCGTAAGCGCGAGCACTACATTTGCAAACCTCCTTTGCGAACACTCGCAAAGGAGGTTTTTTTATGGTCCGAAAAGCGCCCGGAATCGCGGTGATTCTGCTGTTCATCGCCGCGGTCGGACTGCCCCAGAACAACAACACCGCTGCTCTCGACGAGGCGAAAGCCGCCCTCGGCGTGGCCGAAGGGGCCGGAGCGCCGACGTACGCAAAGGCGCTCTACGACGACGCCGCGTACCGCCTCCGCTTCGCCCAGGAGAACTGGAACAACAAGCGCTCCGCCGAGGCCCAGATGCGCGCCATCGAAGCGACGGCGGCGGCGCAGGCGGCGACAGCGAAGGCGCGCTGGCTCTCGACGAACGCCGCGCTGCGCACGCTGCAGGACGACATCAACCGTTTCGGCGGAAACGCGAGCGTCACGATCGTCGACGAGTCGCCGACGGCGGAGATCGACCGCGGAACGACCTCGGCGACACGCATCGCCGCGGCGCAGGCGGCGATCGATCAGGCCCGAGCCGCCGGCGCGGAGCAGTTGGTCGGCGACGCGAACCTCAAGCTCGCCTCCGACATCCTCGAAAGCGCGCGCAAAGTCTCGCGCGCGAATCCGCAGAGCGAAACCGCCGACAGCCTCGCCTATCGCTCCGAGATGATGGCGCGGCGCGCGTACTACCTCGCGCGTTTCACCGAGGCCAGCCGGCGCATGCCCGACCTCCAGCTCCAGCGCACGCGGCTCGCGCAAGCCGCCAGCGAGCGCTCCGCGACGGCCGAGCGCGCGCAGCGCGAAGAGGCTGAGCGCCGCGCCGCGGAGCTGCAGCAACAGCTCGCCGCGCAGGAAGCGAACCGCCAGGCACAGGCTGCCGAGCTGGAGACGCTCCGGCAGCAGATCGATG
>DATELQ010000032.1:0-13556 GCA_035276475.1 Thermoanaerobaculia bacterium
GCGGACGCGGTCGTGCTGACGACCGATAAGATCGGCAACGACGCCGTCAACGCCTTCTATCGCGCCCAGGGATTTTCCGTCGCCGGCGAATTCACCACGCCGGAAGGACGTACGATGCACGAATACAAACTGACCCTTGACGAGAACCGATGATCAAAGCACCCACCGCTCCCCGCGACACGTTTCTCCACTTCGCACGGCCGGACATCGACGACGATGAGATCGCCGAGGTCACCGAGGCGCTGCGCAGCGGCTGGGTGACGACGGGGCCGAAGACGAAGCAATTCGAGCGCGACTTCGCCGCCGCGGTCGGCGCGAAGCACGCCATCGCCCTCAACTCCTGCACGGCCGCGCTGCACCTGGCGCTCGAAGCCGCGGGCGTGCGGGCGGGCGACGAGGTCATCACCACGCCGTACACCTTCGCGGCCTCCGCGGAGGTGATCCGCTACTTCGACGCCCGGCCGGTGCTCGTCGACGTCGACGCGGAGACGCTCAACATCCGCCCCGACCTGATCGAGCGCGCCGTCACGGCGAAGAGCAAGGCCATCCTCCCCGTGCACATCGGCGGCGCCGCCGCCGACCTTGACCCGATCCTTGACATCGCCCGCCGCCACGGCCTGACCGTGGTCGAGGATGCCGCGCACTCGTTTCCCACGCGCTACAAAGGCCGCATGATCGGCAGCGTCGGCCACTTCACCTGCTTCTCGTTTTACGCGACGAAGACGATCACGACGGGCGAGGGGGGGATGATCACGACGGACGACGACGCGCTGGCGGAGCGCTGCCGGATCATGTCGCTGCACGGCATCAGCAAGGATGCCTGGAAGCGCTACACGGCCGAGGGCTCGTGGTACTACGAGATCATCGCGCCCGGCTTCAAGTACAACATGACCGACGTCGCCGCCGCCCTCGGACTGGCGCAGCTCCGCAAGGCCGAGCGGATGTTCCGTCGCCGCGAAGCCATCGCCGCGCGCTACAGCGAAGCGTTCGCCGGGATCGAGGAGCTGCAGGTGCCGGGCGTGCCGCCGTACTCGACGCACGCGTGGCATCTCTACATGCTCCGCCTCCGGCTGGAGCGGCTCTCCATCGACCGCGCCGAGTTCGTGGAGCGGCTGCGCGCGCGCAACATCGGCGTGAGCGTGCACTTCATCCCGCTGCACGTGCATCCGTACTACCGCGAGACGTACGGCTACGCGCCGGGCGATTTCCCGGTCGCTTACCGCGAGTATCTGCGCGAGATCTCGCTGCCGATCTATCCCTCGATGTCGGACGACGACGTCGACTCGGTTATCGCCGCGGTGTCGGACATCGCCGCGGCGAACCGGCGATGAGGCGGCTGCTCGACGTCGCCGCCTCCGTTGCGGGGCTCATCGTCCTCTCGCCCCTTCTTGTGGCCGTCGCGATCGCGGTGAAGCTCTCGTCGCGCGGCCCGGTGCTGCATCGCGGCGAACGCGTCGGCCGCGGCGGCGCGCTCTTCACGCTCTACAAGTTTCGGAGCATGCGCGTCGGCGCCGCAGGCCCGGCCATCACGGCGGCGAACGATGCGCGCGTCACGGCGGTCGGGCGCTTCCTGCGGCGGACGAAGCTCGACGAGCTGCCGCAGCTGATCAACGTGTTGCGCGGCGACATGAGCCTCGTCGGTCCGCGCCCCGAGGCGCCGCGCTACGTGGCGCTGTACGACGCCGAACAGCGGCGCATCCTCGACGCCCGCCCCGGCATGACCAGCCCCGCCTCGCTGCAATATCGCGACGAAGAGGCGCAGCTCGTGGGCGAGGAGTGGGAGCGCCACTACATCGAGACGATCATGCCCGCGAAGCTCCGCATCGACCTCGACTACCTCGGCCGCCGCACGGTCGTCTCCGACCTGCGCGTCATCGCCGGAACGATCGCGGCGCTCTTACGGTAGGACCACTTTGTCGATGGTCCGGATGAGCTCCGCCTCTTCGGGATAGAGCGCGATCAGGCGAGTCATCACCTCGCGCCGCAACACCCCGTCCTCGATCGACGCCAATATCCAGCGGTTGAAGAGCGCGGCGCGCACGAGGTCCTCGCGCGCGGCGTTGCGGTCGCCGGAGGCCAGCTCGGAGACGGCCAGGTTGAAGTAGATCTCGGGACGCTGGTCGAGGCGCAGCGCGTCGCGGTAGCAGCGGATGGCTTCGTCCTCCTGGCCGAGGATGTGGTAGTTCGCGGCCAGGAGCATGTCGATGCCGACGTCGCGGCACGTCGCTCCGCGGCACGGCCAGAGCGCGTCGACGTTTTGCCGCGCGGCGATGCGCGCGCTCGGCGCCGGCGCGCTCTGATACGCCGCTGCCGTGGCCGCCCTCTGCAGACTCTCGATGCGGTTGCAGCGGTACGGCAGAAGGCAGAAGTAGTAGAACGCCGCGGCGCCCGCCGCGATCGTCAGCAGCGCAACGGCGAAGCGCGCCGCCTTCACGGCTTGGCCCTCCACGCCGTCACCGCCGCCGCGCCCCAGAGATAGACGTGCGCCGTCGACACCAGCTCGAGCGGGAACTGCGCGAGGGCCAGGACGAACATCGAGGCGGCGAGCGGCAGCGCCAGCATGCGCACGAAGTCGCCGCGCTCGTCGGCCGCCTCCCGCCACCGCCGCCACGACGCCGAGGCGAGCAGCGCGAGCGCCGCCAGGTAGAGCGCGTATCCGGGCAACCCGGTCTCCGAGGCTACCTGCAGGTGGTCGTTGTGTACCTCGCCGAAGTTGAACTCGGTGGTGTGCAGGAAGATCCAGTGGTGGCGCTGCTGGAGGCGGAGCTTCGTGTCGAAGAAGTTGTAGGCGAAGCATCCCGGGCCCACGCCGGTCAGCGGATGCTCGCGCACCATCGCCGCCGCGGCCATGAACGGCACCGTGCGTCCGGAGGTGAACGTCTCGTAGTCGCGCTTCGCCGCCGCCTCGCGCATCACGCCGGCGCGCGCGCGGAGCGGAGGATAGGCCGCCACGATTGCCACGCCGAGGGCCGCCAGAGCCACGAAGACGATCGCGATCCTGCGCCAGGACCGCAGCCACAGCGCCACCATCACCGCCATCGCCGCGACCACCCCGGCGATGGCCCCGACGGTGTGCGTGACGAGGACGCCCGCCACGAGGAACAGCGCCACCGCCGCCCACAGGGCGCGCCAGCGCCGCTGCGAGAACGCCATCGCCGCCGCCACCAGCGCCGGCACGATGAAGTAGCCGCCGACGTCGTTCGGGTTGCCGATCAGCGCGGTGCGGTGGAGGTGCGACTCGATCTCCGCGTTGATGACGAACGGGCTCCAGATCTCGAATTCCTGGAGGATGTAGATGGCCGCGTTGACCACCGCCGGCACGATGACGATTCCCGCCAGCCACACCGGCCGGCGGCGTAGGATCGTCGTCATCGCTGCGAAGAGCACCGCGTACATGAGCACGCGCGCCGTCGGCGCGGCGCTCACCAGCCGGTTCGTGGAGAGGAGCGCGCAGACCGCGACCCACGCGCAGATCGTGGCGGTGAGACGAACGGCCGGTGCTCGCAAGTTGATGCGCGGAAGGTCGAGCCGCCCGAGCGCCCACGCCACCGCCACGACGATGGCGATGACGATGATCTCCAGGCGCAGCATCAGCTCCTTCGGATAGCGGAACGGATCCTCGGCGTGCGAGATGGCGAAGGGGATCAGCAGCATCCCGCCGAGGACGACAGCGGTGAGCCACGACGTCGCGCCGGTGCGCTCCGTTTCGACGGCTCGGCCGGCCGGCGCTGCCGCAGTCCGCTGAGGGATCGCCGGTCCGCGCGCCGTCCGAAGCTTTGCCGCCTCCATCAGGTCAGCGCCGGCGAAGCCTGCAGCGCAGAGGCCGGAGCGCTCGCTTCGTCACCGCGCGTCTGGTACTCAGCCACGAGGTCGCGGAGCAGATCCCGCGCGCTCTCCGCGGAGTGGTTTCCGGCGGACGCGCGCGTCAGCCAGAGGTGCACGCGGCCGGGATCCGGCTGCGGCGCCTCGGTGATGACGATCTGCGGATGGATGGTCGGGTGAACCGATTCTCCTTCCAGGCGGATCTCCTCGAAGAGCTTCTCGCCGGCGCGGAGGCCGGTGAAGACGATCGGAATCTCGTCCTCGCTCTGCATGGAGAGGCGGATGAGGTCGCGCGCCAGGTCGACGATCTTTACGGGCTCGCCCATGTCGAGCATGAATACGCGGCCGGCCTCCCCGAGCGTCGCAGCTTGTAACACCAGCGAGATGGCCTCGGAGGTCCGGATGAAGTAGCGCGTCACCGCCGGATGCGTGACGGTGATCGGCCCGCCCGCGGCGATCTGCTCGACGAAGAGCGGAATCACGCTGCCCGAGGAGCCGATGACGTTGCCGAAGCGGACGATCGTCGCTTTCATCGGCGACTCCCGCACGGCGTCGAGGAGGAGGATCTCCGCGGCGCGCTTCGTGGCCCCCATGACGCTCGTCGGGTTGATGGCCTTGTCGGTGGAGATGAGGACGAAGCGGCGGACGCCGTGCTTGATGCAGGCGTCGGCAAGCTCGCGCGTGGCCACGGCGTTGTTGCGGAGGTATTCGGGCGGATTCTCTTCGCCGAGCGGAACGTGCTTGTGCGCGGCGGAGTGCAGAACGATGTGCGGCCGCTCGCGGGCCAGCAGCTCGTCGACGATGTCGGCGTCGCAGATGTCGACGAGGCAGGAGGTGATCCGCGCGCTCGTCCAGGCCACCTCGCGGGCGATGCGCTTGCGCACTTCGTAGAGCGCGTACTCCGAGCGCTCCACCAGGACCACGCTCTCCGGCTCGAACTGCAGCACCTGCGAGGCCAGCTCGGCGCCGATCGTGCCGCCGGCGCCGGTGATGAGGACGCGCTTTCCCTTGAACAGCTCCCGCACCGGATCGCCCGGAAGATCGATGCGGCTGCGCCGCAGCAGGTCCTCGACGTTGACGGGGCGGAGCTGCGAGACCTGCACCTTTCCGCTCACGAGATGGTCGATGCCCGGAATGGTCTTGAAGCGGAGGTCGGCGCCGGAGAGGTGAAGGATGATCTCGCGGATGCGCTTGCCCGAGGCGCTGGGGATGGCGATCAGTGCTTCGTCGGAGGTCGTGTCGTCGGCGATGGCGGCGACGTTGGCGATCGGTCCGAACACCTTGATGCCGCGGATCTGCGAGCCCCACTTGGCGCGCTGATCGTCGACGAAGCCGACGACCTTCATGCCGAGCTGCGGGCGGTGCTCGATCTCGCGCGCGAGCGTCTCGCCGGCATCGCCCGCGCCGATGATCAGGACCCGCTTGGTCCCTTCGGCCGGCACGTCGACGGCGCGGAAGCGGTCGCGTCCCACGCGGATCAATACGCGCGTGCCGAACAGCGACAGCAGTGCGAACGCCCAGTCGACGAGGAGCACGCCGCGCGGCGAGTGCGTGAAGCGCTGCTCGATGCCGATGATCGGTCCGACGTACCAGAGCGCCACCAGCACCGCCAGCGCGCTGGCCAGGCCGAGCACGAGACGGATCACGTCGCCGATGCCGACGTAGCGCCACCATCCGCGGTAGAAGCCGAAGATGATGCCCATGAGGAGCTGCGTGCCGACGACGACGGGCAGGCTCCAGGTGAGGATCGGATGGAACTCCGCCGGAATCGCGAAGTCGAAGCGAACCAGGTAGGCGAACGAGAAGCAGGCCGTGAAGACCAGCGCGTGGAAGACGAAGAGGATCGTCACCCGCGCCGCGGCCAGGCGAAGGATGAACCAATCGAAAACCGTCGAAGTCTTGGCTTCGGTCATGGGGAAGAGTGCAGCGATTATAAATAACCGCTGTTGCAGCGGACGAAAAAAAGAGGCGAGCGCGACCGCTCGCCTCTTTCGGTATACGGAAGATTCCGGGTTACTGCTGGGCCACGTTGCCGTTGGTGCAGGTGTTGTTGCCGGTGTTGGCTTCGATCAGGTTGCTGCCGAAGCAACGCGTGGTGCCGGTGCCGCTCAGGCCCTGGGCGGTGTTGCCGGTGATCGTGTTGCGGGCCAGGCGGATCGTCGGCGCGCCGCCGCCGGTGCCGGCCACGACGCCATTCTGGTTGCTGGTGATCATGTTGCCGTCCAGCACGCCGGACGAGGTCGACTGCTCGACCACGATGCCGCTCTGGTTGTTGTTGACCTGGCTGTCCTTGACGGAGAGGAAGTTGTTCGCCCCGCCGAGGTCGATGCCGGTGTTCGAGTGGTTCGTGACGGTCGAATTCGAGATGTGCATGCCGCACGTGCCGGTCCCGGAGCTGGCCACGACGACGCCGAACGCCGCGAGGCGGATGTCGGTGTGGTCGATGGAGACCGCGATGCCGTTCGACGTGTTTTGCACGCGCACGCCCTGGCCGCTGTAGTTCTCGATCGACACGGTCTCCAGGTTGACCGACTTCGCCTGCATCACGTTGATGCCGTTGGTGCCGAGCGTGGTGCCGGCGCCGTTGACGTCGATGTTGCGCAGGATGATCGCGTGCGTGGTGAGGGCGTTGATGATGATGCCCTGGACGCCCGAGGACAGAACGCTGCCGAGCGTACCGGTGCAGTCGATCATGATGGCCTTGGTCACCGTGACGGCGCCGAATCCACCCGGATCGAGGCAGTTGATGATGCCGCCGGTGGCAGTCTTCGAGATGGCGCCCGCGAACGTCTTGCACGGCGCGGTGCGGCTACACGGGTTGGCGTCGTCGCCGACACCCGACACCCACGTACGCGTCGCCTGAGCGTGGGCGAGCGTCGTAATGCCGAGCGTCAAAAGGGAAAGAATAAGCACTCTCTTCATCTGGGACTCCTCCTCTAAATTGTTGAACGGGACCCTGGACCTTTTAAAACCGGTAGAGCACTGCGCTCTCTCGTAACGACATACGTTTTCCGAGTGACCGGAAAGTATAGCTTACTTTTCACCGGAGCCGTGACCTGGCTCACAATCCGATTCAAAATCCGAAGATGAACCGCGAGATCAAGGCGCTCTCGCGCGAGGCGCTCAGCGCCTTCGTCGCCGATAACCTCAATCATTGCTTCGAGGAAGAGGCGTTGGCCATCCTCGAGAATCGCTACGTCACGCCGCAGATCTGCCAGCAGATCGCGCGCAGCCAGCGCCTCACCGCTTTCTACTCCGTTCGTCTACGCCTCGTAGCCCTCCGGCAGACGCCGCAGGCGCACGCGGTGAAGCTCGTCCACTACCTCTATTGGTTCGATCTGCTGCGCCTCTCCGTCGACGTCAAAGTGCCCCCCACCGTCCGCCGCGCCATCGACCAGCTTCTCCTCACCAACGTCAACAAGCTGACCGTCGGCGAGCGCGTCGCCGCCGCGCGCCGCTGCAACGGGACGCTGGCCAAGGCGCTGATGTTCGATCCCGAGCTCTCCGTCTTCGAGGCGCTGCTCGAGAACCAGCGCCTGCGCGAAGAGGACCTCGTGGCCCTGGCCAGCTCGCCGCGCGCGGCGCCCGAGCAGCTCCGCCTCCTCTCCGATCACCGCAAGTGGTCGTACCGCTACGCCATTCGCATGGCCCTGGTGCTGAACCCATTGACGCCGCGCGCCGCCGCTGCGTCGCAGCTCCGCCATCTCCGCCGTACCGACCTCCGCGCCATCCACGGCAATCCGTCGACGTCGACATATCTCCGCCGCTGCATCGAGCGACTCCTCCCATCGTAGAATGCCCGGACCGATGCCTGACCAGGACGGGCAGCCCCAACCACCGCCGCACTCGGAATTGGCCTCCTTCGGCGAAGAGCTCCGGCGCGAGCGCGAGATCCGCGGCATCTCGCTGAAGGAGATCGCCGACGCCACGAAGATCAGCAAGCGCTTTCTCGACGCCATCGAGCGCAACGACCACCGCACCCTTCCGGCGCCGGTCTTCACCCGCGGCTTCGTCCGCGAGTACGCCAAATACCTCGGCCTCAACGCCGACGAGATGGTGAACCGCTACAACTACGCCGCCGCCGGCGACGACCGCATTGAGAAGAGCGCGCACCTGGAGCGTCTCGTCGCGCCGCCGCCGCCGCCGGTGAAGGAAAAGCCGTTCCGCGTCTCCGGCATCCCGCCGTGGTACGCGCGCATCGATCGCAACGTGATCGTGACGGCCGTCATCATCGCCGCGCTGGCAGTTCTCGGATACTGGGCGGTGCGCCACAAGCGGGAGACCGCGGCGCGAGAGGAAGCGCAGACAGTGACGATGACCCACGCGGCGGTGAAGCCGGCCGCGCCCGTGCCGCCGCCGGCGACGACGAGTAGCGCCGCGGCCGACCAGAGCCTCCACCTCGTCATCGAGGCGAGCGCGCGCTCGTGGATCGTCCTCGAGGCCGACGGCAAGACCGTGTTCAACGACGAAATGCGCAAAGGCGAGCGCGCCACGTACGACGCGAAGGACCGCTTCGTCTTCCGCACCATCGGCAACGCCGGCGGCATCGCCCTCACGCTCAACGACGTGTCCATCCCGCCGTTCGGCGGCGACGGCGACGTCCGCCACGACAAGGTGCTCGACCGCGAGCTCCTGGCGCGCGAGCGCGCCGAGCCCCATCCCACGCCATGAGCGCCACCACTCCCATCGAGCTCAATGCCTCGACCATCATCGAGCGCATCGAACGCGGCGCCTACCCGCCCGAAGTGTTGCAAACCATCGCCGCCGGATTCCTCCCGCTGCCGCAGGAGGACCTCGTGCCGGTGCTCGCGTTCCTCGCCACCGGCAACGACAGCGAGATCGCCAACGCCGCGCGCGCCTCGCTCGCCGAGATGCCCTCGCGCGTCGTCGCCGGCGTCGCTCAGGACGACGGCGTCCCGCCGCAGCACCTCAAATACCTCGCCCACGCCACGGACGATCAGGGCGTGCTCGAGGCGCTCGTCCGCAACCGCGCCTTGCCGGACGACGTCGTCGTGCAGCTCGCCGGCATCTGCGAGCCGGGGCTGCAGGAAGTCATCGTCATCAACCAGGCCCGCATCCTCCGCGCGCCCCAGATCCTCGACGCGCTGCTCTCGAATCCGATTCTGTCCCCCGAGGCGCGGCGGCGGGCCATCGAGACGCGCGAGGAGTTCTTCGAGAAAACCGCCAAGCCCCAGCCGCCCGTAGAGGTAGAGCAACCCGTTGAAGACAACGAAGACGAGGAGCTGCCGGATCTGGAGCTCAGCGACGACGCCATCGCCGACCTGCTCGCCAAAGCCCCCGACGACGACCGGCCGGCGACGATTCCGTCGGTTCCGGAGAACGATCCGAACCGCTCCATCTTCGCCAAGATCATGCTGATGACGACGAAGGAGAAGGTCCAGCTGGCGTTCCGCTGCGGCAAGACCGAGCGGATGATCCTCGTCCGCGACCGCAACAAACTGATCTGCTCGGCGGTCATGCGCAACCCCCGCATGACCGACACCGAGGTCGAGGGAATCGCCACCATGCGCAACGTCGACGACGAGGTTTTGCGCCTCATCGGCACGCGCCGCGACTGGATGGCCAAGACCCCGATCGTCGTCGCGCTGGTGCACAATCCGAAGTCGCCCGTGGGGGTTGTTCTCCCGTTGATCAATCGTTTAACCTTACGTGATTTGAAACAGTTGAAGGACGACAAGGGCGTCAGCGAAGTCGTGCGCATGACGGCGCGCAAGCTCTTCCTTCAGCGCAGCCAAAAATAATCTTTCAATGAAGGTGAACTACTACGAGGTTCTGGGTGTCGAGCGCTCTGCTTCGGAGCAGGAGATCCGCGATCGCTTCCGCCGCCTGGCCCGTGAGAATCACCCCGACCGCTACACCGGGCCCGACAAGGGGGACGCCGAGCGCCGCTTCCAGACGCTCACCGAGGCCGTCAACGTCTTGACGAATGCCACGCGCCGCAAGCAGCACGACGCCGAGCTCTCTTCGCCCATCGCCAAGGGCGGCAGCGTCGACTTCGCCCAGATCGCCAAGGCCTATCTGGCCAAGGGCGCCAAGGCCTGGAAGGAAAACGACTGGCGCGCCGCGTACGAGAATTTCGACATGGCCGTGAAGCACAATCCGGCCGACGCCAAAGCCCACCACTACCTGGCCCTGGCCTCCATGCGCACCGGAAATCTGCGCCAGGCCGTGCAGGCCATCGAGGCCGCCGTTCAGAAAGAGCCGGTCAATTCCGTCTATTTGAAGGATGCGGGGCTCATCAGCCGCCGCGCCGGCCTCGTCGCCAAGGCGGAGCGCTATCTGAGCGAAGCGCTGCAGTGGGACCCGGCCAATCTCGAAGTGCAGGGGGCGCTCGCCGAGATCCGTTCCGGCCGCGCGAAAAAAGGTTAGGAGGAATGGAGATCAAGTCACACGGCGCGACGCACGTCGGCAAACAGCGGCAGCACAACGAGGACGCGTATCTCGTGGCCGACGAAGCGAGGCTCTATCTCGTCGCCGACGGGATGGGCGGCCACGCCGCCGGCGAGATCGCCTCGCGCATCGCCGTCGATTCGATCTCCGAGTTCATCCTCCACACGAAGGAAGACGACGGCACCTGGCCGCACGCGTACGACGAGCACTTCACCCGCTCGACGAACCGCCTCATGGCCGCGGTGCGCCTGGCGAATACGCGCGTGCTCGAAGCGATGCGCAAGGACGCCCGCCTGCGCGGCATGGGGACGACGGTGGTGGCGTGCCTGGCCGACGACGACACCATGTCGGTCGCGCACGTCGGCGACTCGCGCGCCTACCTCGTCCGCGACGGGCGCCTGAGCCGCCTCACGAACGATCACTCCTGGGTCTTCGAGCAGGTGCAGGCCGGGATGCTGACGGAGGAGGAGGCGGAGAAGCATCCGCTCCGCAACGTCATCACCCGCGCGCTCGGCGGCGCGCTGCAAGTCAGCCCCGACGCGTCGGAGGTGCCGTCGAAACCCGGCGACGTCTACCTCCTCTGCAGCGACGGCTTGACTGGCATGCTTCCCGAAGAAGAGATCCTCCGCGTCGTCAACGAGAACAGCGACGACCTCGAGCGCGCCTGTCAGGAGTTGATCGACCGCGCGAACGAGCGCGGCGGGCTGGATAACGTGACGGCGATACTGGTGAAGACGGTGTGAGGTTGTTAGGTTGTTAGGTTGTTAGGTTGTTAGGTTCTTAAGTTTGTGAACCTAAGAACGTAAGAACTTAAGAACCTAAGAACGTACGAACATGACCATCCGAATCGACTACTGCGGCGTTTGAAACTACCTCCCGCGGGCCTCCAGTTTGGCGGCCGAGATCAAGAAGCAGCTGGGACTCGAATCGCAGCTCGTGCGCGGCAGCGGCGGGATCTTCGAGGTCACCGTCGACAACGAGAAGATCTTCTCCAAGCGCGACGAAGGGCGCTTCCCCTCCGAGAAAGAGATCGTCGACAAGCTGCGTGAGCGGGCCGCCTGAGCGATACTCTGCGGCGCCATGCACCCGGAGGTCGCCGAGCTTCAGTCCAAGCTGAAGGAAATCCTGTACGACTGCGCGGTGGAGATCCGCGCCACGAAGGCGGCGCTCTACCTCTACGACGGCAACGGCAAGTACGAGCTCGTCACGGAGTACGGCTTCCGCGGTGAGCTGCGCCGCATCGCCGACCGCAGCAACCCGCTGATCGACCGCTGCGGCCGCGGCCGGAACGCGTTCTTCATCAACGGCCTCGCCGCGGAGCCGCGCTTCTCCGAGCTGATGTACGAGGCCGGAACGGAGCGTCTCCTCGCCGCGCCCGTCTACCTGCGCGGCCAGCTCGTCGGCGTCATCGACATGCGCGACAAGGCCGGCAAGCAGGCCTTCGACGGCACCGACGTCCCCAAAGCGCTGCGCATCGCCGACCGCGTGGCGGAGCTCTTCGCGAACAAGAACGTGTTCAATTTGCGGTACATCACGCTGTCGGACGCCGACCCCGATCACCCCTCCGCTCCCTCCCCCGAGCCCGTCAAAGCCGCGCCGGCACCGCCCGCAGCACCGCCACCTGCGCCCCGCCCCCTGCCCTCTGCGCCCTCATCGCGCAAGGACTCCGGCACCTTCAAGCCCAGACTCGCGAGCACCATCATCGAAGCGCGCCGCGCCGCGGAGCAGATTGTCGGCGCCGTCTCCCCCGAGTCCCTCGGCGAGGCGGACCTCGGCGTCGTGCGCGACGTCCTGCGCTCCATGCTCCTCATCCCCGGCGCCGCCGTGGCGTCGTTCTCCGCATTCGGCCACCTGGGCGGCGTTCAGGAGATGGCCGCGCGCTCCACGCTTGCGGACGACGGCGCGAAGTTCCTGCAGTCGAAGCTCAACATCTGGCTCACCAAGCGCGGCGAGGCGGGCGGCTTCCTCAAGACCAACGTCACGACGCCGCTCGGCACCGCCGCGCCCCCCATCACCGCGGCGCAGCTCCAGAAAGTTTTCACCGCCCCCGTCGTCGCCGGCGCGTTGCGCGGGCTCTACCTCACCGTCGGCTTCTCCGAGCCGCCCGACCGCGCCGCGCACGAGCTCCTGGCGGCGTTCCACGGGCAGCTGCAGCTCGCCATCGAGCATTCCATGAACCGCGGCGCGGTGCAGTCGATCCGCGCGCGCATCGCCGAGAAGTTGCTCGAGCCCGGCTTCTCGAAGTTCCCGGAGCTGCGGCGGCACGACGAGGCCGTCGCCGCGCGCGCCGAGGCCTTCGCGCGGTTTCTGGCGCTATCGCCGGCGGAGATTGAGAACGCCTGGCTCGCCGCGCTCGTGCACGACTGCGGCATGCGCCTCCTCGACTACGAGAAGCTCTACCGCAAGCGCGACCTCTCGCCCGACGAGATGCAGATCCTCCGCGAGCACGTCGCCGTCGGCGCCGTCCTCGTCGCGCCGCTCCTGGGCGATGAGATCGCGCGCATCGTCCTCTGCCACCACGAGCGCGTCGACGGCCACGGCTACCCCAACGAGCTGCACGGCGACGACGTGCCGCTGCTCTCGCGCGTCATCCAGCTCTGCGACGCGTACGAGACCATGATCGCGCCCGACGGCTACGAGGCGCCGCAGCCGCACGACGCCGCCATGCAGATCATCGCCCGCGGCGCCGGCACGCAGTTCGACGCCGAGCTCCAGCGCCGCTTCGCGGAGATGATGCGCGCATGAGAGTCTCGCGCGACGAAGTGCGCCGCATCGCCGCCCTCGCGCACCTGGCCTTCGACGACGCCAGCGTCGATCGCATGTCCGAGGAGCTAACGAAAATCCTGAGCTACATCGATCAGTTGAACGAGGTGGACGTACGTGGCTTCGAGGAGCACGCGACGGGCACAACGCCGATGCGCGACGACGTTCCGCGCCCCTCGGTCGACACCGAGGCCGTCGCGCGCAACGCCCCGGAATGGAACGAGGGCCACTTCGTGGTCCCCGCCATCATCGGCTCCGCTCGTCGCGCCGCCGTCCCGGCGGCCGCCCCGGCGGCGTCCCCGCCGCCGTGCGATGCTTTGAATGCCTTCCTCCGCATGAACGCCCCCGTCGACGGCAAATCCATCGCAGTGAAAGACAACATCGTCACCACCGACCTCCCGACCACCTGCGCGTCGCGCATCCTCACCAACTTCATCTCCCCCTTCGACGCCACCGCTGTCGCCCGGCTCCGCGCCGCCGGCTACTCCATCGCCGGCAAGACCAACCTCGACGAATTCGCCATGGGCTCCTCCACGGAGCACTCCGCCTTCGGCCCCACG
>DATELQ010000033.1:0-118838 GCA_035276475.1 Thermoanaerobaculia bacterium
GTCACCGCCTCGCGCAAGGCCATGGCCATGACGGCTTCGTGCGTCGGCGGCAGTGGCAGCGGAGCGATCTCGATCGACGGCGTGACGCCGGCGGCCGTCAGCGCCTCGCGCGCCGACTCGATCTCCGCGCGCAGGCCGGCACGATAGCCGCTCACCGCGGCGCGCACCTGCGCCAGCGCCTCGCGCGAGATGCGCTCCACGTCGCGGATCTCGACGCGGGCGCGCGGGGCGTCGCGCTCGGACAGCTTCGACGCCAGCTCCGCCTTCAGGATGATCAAAGACAGCGTGTGGCCGAGGAGGTCGTGGAGATCGCGGGCGATCCGCTCGCGCTCCGCGACCTTGGCCAGATGCTCGATCTCGCTCTGCGCCAGCTCCAGCTTCGCGTTCGAGCGGGAAACGCCGGCGTGGTACATGTTCACGGCGCCGACGACGATGATGAAGAGGAGCTCCCACAGCACCCACGCCGGCAGGTGGAACAGCGCCGTCTCGGCCAGCGACAGGACGACCAGCGCGGCGATGATGGCGACGCCGAGCCGCGGCGGCGTGAGCGTGCCGGCAAACGCGCCGGCGTAGATGAAGAAGCAGGCCGCGCCGGGGTTGGACGGAAGGAAGATCACTCCGATGGCGGCGATCGCGGCGATGATCGCGATGAGCGGCCGGCCGCAGACCCAGTAGCCTCGGAAATAGAGGCAGAGGAACGCGACGGCCGCGGCGATCGTGGCCGTCCATTCCGCGGCCGAGGCGTGCGCGGACAGCGGCCAGATGAAAAAGAACATCAGGTAGATCGTCCAGACGTACGGCGTCCAGCCGAGATCGCGCCGCGCAGGGATGAGACGCATGACCATGAGTCTACCCGTAGAGTTTCCCCTCGTCGCGGCGCCAGCCGATCGCCGCGACGACGAGAAAGAGGACCGTGGCGACAACCATGGCAACGACGTGCGTGGCCGCCGGCTCGCCCGTGCCCGCGCCGAGCACGCCGAGAGCGAGCTGGGCGAAGTGGTAGGGCGGAAGGAAGTGCGCGATCTCGCGCAGAACCTTCGGCAGCGCGAAAATCGGCACCCAGAGGCCGGAGAGGAACGACATCGGCAGATAGACGAGGTTCACGATCGCCGGCGCGGAGTTCGGTCCGGCGAAGTAGCCAAGAGCGACGCCGAGCGCCGAGAACGTCATCGAGCCGGCCACGAGAATGCCGAAGAGCTTCGCCGCCGTGGCCAGCGGCAGCGCGACGTGGCCGATCGTCGTAGCCAGGGCGAAGAGCAGCAGCACGTCGACGGCGCTGAAGAGCATCGCCATGGCCATCTTCGAGGTGAAGTAGGCGGGGCGCGGCATCGGCGTCGTCCGCTTCACCTCGATCCACCCCTGCCCGCGCTCCACCGCCACGGTCACGCCGAAGCCGAAGAGCGACGCGCCGATGACCGCGAACGCACCGTAGGTGCCGATGAGATACGCCGGCATCGTCACGTTGCCGGGCATGTGCGTGCCGCCGAAGATCAGCCCGAAGAAGACGTAGAACAGCAGGGGGAAGGTGAGCGTTGGGATGACGTACGCCGGCATCCGGAAGAGCTTGAGGAATTCGTATTTGATCTCGAGCAGGTACGGTCGCATGGTCAGTTCCTTTCCGTGAGGGCGACAAAGGCTTCTTCGAGGTCGGCGCCGGCGATCTCGATGTTGGAGAGGGAGGGATCGCGGGCCAGGAGAGTGCGCACGAGGGCGTCGCTGTCGGTGGTGGCGATCTCGGTCGTGCCGTTGTCGCGGCGAACATTGATTACATGCGGCATAGAGGCAATGTCGTCAATGTTGATCAATGTATGGCAGCGGACCTTCCGCCCCGCCGCGCGGGCCTTTATCGCCGCCGGCGTCCCCTCGGCCACGATGCGGCCGCGGTCGATGACCACGATGCGGTCCGCCAGCGCGTCGGCCTCGGCGAGGTAATGCGTCGTCAGCAGCACCGAGCGGCCGCGGCGGACGAAGCCGCGGATCTGCTCCCACAGCGCGCGGCGCGCTTCGACGTCGAGCCCGGCCGTCGGCTCGTCGAGGATCAACAGCTCGGGGTCGCCGCAGATCGCCAGGGCGAAGAGCACGCGCTGCTTCTGTCCGCCGGAGAGCTTGCCGTAGAGGCGCTCGCCGAGGCCGCGGAGGCCGGCGGCGTCGAGCACGTCGGCGAGCGGCATCGGCTTCGGGTAATAGCTGGAGAAGAGCTCGATGTGCTCGCGCACGCGCAGCGTCTCCGGGACGCGCGCCACCTGCAGCATCGCCCCGCTGCGGGTGCGGGCGGCGGGGTCGCGGGGATCGTTTCCGAAGACGCGCGCCGTGCCGCCGCCCGGCTTGGCCAAGCCGAGGAGGAGGCGCACCGCGGTCGTCTTGCCGGCGCCGTTTGGGCCGAGCAGCGACACGACCTCGCCCGGCGCGATGTCGAACGAGACGTCGCCCAGCGCGACGACGGGACCGAAGCTCTTCGTGACGTGCGAAAGAGAGGCAGGCAATGCATTCATACCCGCCAAGATGCGCCGGCGCCGGCGCGGCGAGTAGTTGCTTGCGTCAGGAGACGCTCATGACGTTTGTCACACTTGTCATCGCTGACTCAATCGATATGATGCGCCCGCCGTGACCGTTGCCACCCCCGCAACCCACCCGACTGATCGAGGTGCTTCCCCTATGTCGTGGATCGTCAACTTCTACCGCTCCGCCATCGGCAAGAAGGCGGTGATGGCGGTGACCGGAGTCTTTCTCTTCGGCTGGGTCTTCGCTCACATGCTCGGCAACCTGAAGCTCTACCTCGGGCCGGAGCACTTCAACGAATACGCGCGCTGGCTGCGCACCATGGGCGCGCCGGCCATGCCGCACAGCGTGGGGCTGTGGGTGACGCGCATCGCCATGCTCCTCTTCGTCTACCTGCACATCGACGCGGCCACGAAGCTGACGCTGATGAACCGCGCCGCGCGGCCGCTGGCCTACCGCGAGCGCGACTACGTCGTCTCAAGCTACGCGTCGCGGACGATGCGCTGGGGCGGCGTCATCATTCTTCTGTTTGTCCTCTATCACCTCGCGCACCTGACGTTCGGCGTGACGGCGCTGAAGCTGAACCCGCAGTTCGTGGAGAACGATCCGTACCACAACGTCGTCACCGGCTTTCGGGTCTGGTGGGCCGCGGCGATCTACATCGTCGCCAACCTCGCCCTCGGCCTGCACCTCGACCACGGCCTCTGGAGCATGTTCAATTCCGTCGGCCTGAACCACGTGAAGTTCAATCCGTGGAAGCGCGTCTTCGCCACCGCGTTCGCGCTCGCCATCACCGTCGCCAACGTCTCGTTCCCGATCGCGGTGCTGGCGGGGGTGGTGCGATGAGCGAATTCGAAAGCAAGATCCCGCCCGGCCCGATCGAGAAGAAGTGGGAGTACGCGAAGTCGCACTACAAGCTGGTGAATCCGGCGAACAAGCGCAAGTACGACGTCATCGTCGTCGGCGCGGGTTTGGCCGGCGCGGCGGCCGCGGCGACGATGGCGGAGCTCGGCTACAACGTGAAGTGCTTCGTCTACCACGACTCGCCGCGGCGCGCGCACTCCATCGCCGCGCAGGGCGGGATCAACGCGGCGAAGAATTACCAGAACGACGGCGACAGCATCTACCGGCTCTTCTACGACACGGTCAAAGGCGGCGACTACCGCTCGCGCGAGGCCAACGTCCATCGCCTCGCCGAGCTCTCCGTCGACATCATCGACCAGGCCGTCGCGCAGGGCGTGCCGTTCGCGCGCGAGTACGGCGGCCTCCTCGAGAACCGCTCCTTCGGCGGGGTGCAGGTGTCGCGCACGTTCTACGCGCGCGGCCAGACCGGGCAGCAGCTTCTCCTCGGCGCGTTCCAGGCGCTGGAGCGGCAGATCGCCCTCGGCAGGGTGCAGATGTTCCCGCGCCACGAGATGCTCGACGTCGTCGTCGTCGACGGGCAGGCCAAGGGAATCGTCACGCGCAACCTCGTCACCGGCGCGATCGACACGCACGCCGGCGACGCCGTGGTCCTCGGCACGGGCGGCTACGTCAACGTCTTCTATCTGTCGACGAACGCGAAGGCGTCGAACGCGACGGCGATCTGGCGCGCGTACAAGCGCGGCGCGTACTTTGCCAACCCGTGCTACACGCAGATCCATCCGACGTGCATCCCGCAGACGGGCGATTACCAGTCGAAGCTGACGCTGATGTCGGAGTCGCTGCGCAACGACGGCCGCATCTGGGTGCCGAAGCAGCAGGGCGACACGCGCAATCCGAAGGACATCCCCGAGGCCGAGCGCGACTACTACCTGGAGCGGAAGTACCCGAGCTTCGGCAACCTCGCGCCGCGCGACATCGCCTCGCGCGCGGCGAAGGAGGTGTGCGACGAAGGGAAAGGCATCGGCCCGAGCGGCCGCGGCGTCTATCTCGACTTCGCCGACGCCATCAAGCGCCTCGGCAAGAAGACGATCGAGGAGCGCTACGGGAATCTCTTCGAGATGTACCACGACATCACCGCCGAGGATCCGTACGAAGTGCCGATGCGGATCTACCCCGCGCCGCACTACGCCATGGGCGGGCTGTGGGTCGACTACAACCTGATGTCGAACGTGCCGGGACTCTATGTGATCGGGGAGGCGAATTTCTCGGACCACGGCGCGAACCGCCTCGGCGCGAGCGCGCTGATGCAGGGCCTCGCGGACGGCTACTTCGTCGTCCCAGTGACGATCGGCGACTACCTGGCCACGCAGCTCGGCAAGAAGGTGTCGCCGGACCGTCCCGAATTCGAGCAGACGAAGAACGACGTCGCCGAGCGCGTGCAGCGTCTCCTCGCCGCGAACGGCTCGCGCAGCGTCGACTCGTTCCACCGCGAGCTCGGTGGGATCATGTGGGAGTACTGCGGCATGGCCCGCAGCGCCGAGGGACTGCAGAAGGCGATCGGCTTGGTGCGGGACCTCCGCGCGCAGTTCTGGAAGGACGTGCGCGTCCTCGGCACGAACGAGGAGCCGAACCAGGCGCTGGAGAAGGCCGGCCGCGTCGCGGACTTCTTCGAGCTCGCGGAGCTGATGTGCATCGACGCGCTGAACCGCAATGAGTCGGCCGGCGGCCACTTCCGCGTCGAATACCAGACGCCCGACGGCGAGGCGAAGCGCAACGACGACGAGTACCTCTACGTCGGCGCCTGGGAGTACCGCGGCGACGACGCTGAGCCGGCGCTGCACAAAGAGCCGCTGGTGTACGAGGAAGTGAAGCTGGCCACGAGGAGCTACAAGTAATGGACCTGACACTGCACGTCTGGCGTCAGAAGTCGCGCGCGGAGTCGGGCGCGTTCGTGACGTACAAAGCGGCCGGCATCTCGCCCGACGCTTCCTTCCTAGAGATGCTCGACATCGTCAACGAAGGGTTGATCGAGAAAGGCGAAGAAGCCATTCACTTCGAGCACGACTGCCGCGAGGGGATCTGCGGCTCGTGCGGGATGATGATCAACGGCGTGGCCCACGGCCCGATCGGCGGCACGGCCACGTGCCAGCTGCACATGCGCCACTTCCACGACGGCGACGAAGTGTGGGTCGAGCCGTGGCGCGCGCGGGCGTTCCCGATCATCAAGGACCTCATCGTCGACCGCACGCCGCTCGACAAGATCATCCAGGCCGGCGGCTTCATCTCCGTCAACACTGGCAACGCCCCCGAGGCGAATAGCGTCCCGGTGGCGAAGATGACGGTGGAGAAGTCGATGGACGCGGCGCAGTGCATCGAGTGCGGCGCGTGCGTGGCGCAGTGCCCGAACGGCGCGGCGCAGCTCTTCACCGCCGCGAAGATCGCGCACCTCGGTTTGCTCCCGCAGGGGCAGCCGGAGCGCTACGACCGGGTGCTCAACATGGTCACGACGATGGAAGAGTACTTTGGCAGCTGCACGATGTTCCGCGAGTGCGAGGCGGTTTGCCCGAAGGACATCTCCACCGACTTCATCGCCCGCATGAACCGCGACTACATCGTGGCCCGATTCAAGAACCGGAAGGCGGCGGGAGAGTAAATCCGCGCGCGCTGCGGTCGCGTACCATGAGCGCATGCTGACGCCGCTTCTCTTCGCGCTCTTTCTGTCTCCGCCGGCCGACGTCTCGCCGCTTCTGGCGAAGATCCGCGGCTCGAACGCGATGATCGACGACCTGCGCGAGCTCTGCGACAGCGTCGGCGGCCGCCCCACGCCGTCGCCCGCGAGCGCGCGCGCCGAGGAGTGGGCGGCGCAGAAGTTCCGCGACGCCGGCGTGGCGGTGACGATGGAGAGCTACGCGCTCCCGTCGACGTGGCGCTCGCGCGCGGCGATGGCGGAGGCGGTCGCGCCGTCGGCGTTTCCGCTGCGCATCGCCGCGGCGCCGTTCACCGCGTCGACGAACGGCGCGATCGAAGGGACGCTCGTCGACTTCGGCGACGGCAACCCCGAGGTGCTGGCGAAAGTGCCGGAGTCGAAGGGGAAGATCGCCTTCGTCCGCACCGGCATCATGAACTCGCTCGAGGATCTCTTCGGCGACTACATGCGCATCAACGCGCTGCTGGAGACGGCGAAGCGCACCGGCGTCTCGGCGATGCTGCTGGAGTCGTCGCAGCGCCGGTCGCTCCTGTACCGCCATCCGATGGCGCTCGACGGCAAGATCGTGCCGCTGCCGGTCGCCGTCGTCGCGCACGATCACGCCGAGCGGCTGCTGCGGTTGATGGCGCGCGGCGACGTGCGCGTGTCGCTGCGCCTCGACAATGAGATCGGTGCGCAGGCGACGGCGCGCAACGTTGTCGGCGAGATCCGCGGCACGGACAAGGCCGACGAGATCGTCGTCATCGGCGCGCATCTCGACTCGTGGGACATGGGGACGGGCGCGCTCGACAACGGCGTCAACGCCGTCAGCGTCATCGACCTGGCCCGGCAGATCAAGGCGCTCGGACTCCAGCCGCGGCGCACCATCCGCTTCATCGACTTCACCGGCGAAGAGAACGGCATGATCGGCTCGCGCGCGTACGCCGAGGGGCATCGCGCGGAGATGCCGCGTCACGCGGCCATGATCACCATGGACATCGGCAGCGGCAAGACCACCGGCTTTTTCCTCAACGGGCGTGAGGAGCTGCGGCCGCTCGTGGAGAAGGCGCTGACGCCGGTGATGGAGGCGAAGGCGCAACAGAATCCGGCCGACGGCATCGACGGCACCGACAACTTCGACTTCATCCTCTTCGGCGTGCCGAACCTCGTGGCGAATCAGGATCCGATGCCGTATCTCCCCGACTACCACGCCGAGAGCGATACGTTCGACAAAGTCGACGTCGCGGCGGCGAAGGAGAACGAGGCCGTCGACGCGGCGCTACTCTGGTACCTGGCGAACGCGGACGAGCGGCTGCCGCAGCAGTCGCGCGCCGACGTGGAGAAGCTGCTCGCCGACCAGCACCTGGTCGAGCAGATGAAGGCGTTCGCGCAGTGGGGGGATTGGGCGGCGCGCAAGCGGGGAGTGCGGTAATGCCGCAGCACATCGGCATCGTGGCCTGCTCGGCCGAGGGGGCGGCGCTCTGCTACCGGACGATCTGCATCGAGGGCGCCGCGCTCATGGGCGCGCACGATCACCCCGAGGTCTCGATGCATACGCACTCGCTTGCCGAGTACATGAAGTGCATCTACCGCGACGACTGGGACGGCGTCGGCGACCTGATGCTCTCCTCGGCCGAGAAACTCGCGAAGATCGGCGCCGACTTTCTGATCTGCCCCGACAACACAATCCATCAGGCCATGCCGTACGTTGCGGAGCGCTCGCCACGGCCGTGGCTGCACATCGCGCACGTCGTGGCCGAGGAGGCGGCGGCGCGCGGGTTCGGAAAGATCGGGCTCACCGGGACGCGCTATCTCACGGAGAGCGACGTCTACCCGGCCGAGTACGCGCGGCCGACCGCCGAGGAGCGCGCGGAGATCAACCGCATCATCTTCGAGGAGTTGGTGTACGGGAAGTTCGAGCCGGAAGGGGTGGAGTACTTTCAAACGGTCATCGGCAAGTTCCGGGAGCAGGGCTGCGACGCCGTAGTCCTCGGCTGCACGGAGATTCCGCTCATCATCAGCGACGCGAACTCTCCGCTGCCGGTGCTCGACTCCACGAGGCTTCTGGCGCGGGCGGCGTTGGCGAGGGCGTGTTCTTAGGTTGTTAGGTTCTTAGGTTGTTAGGTTCTTAGTTCTTGGTTGTTAGTTCTTAGTTGTCATCGGGCCAAACCTAAGAACCTAAGAACCAAGAACCAAGAACCAAGAACTAAGAACGAACTCACTTCACCTTGCCAACCATCTCCTTCGCCATCTTCAGGTGATCCTGAATGATGGGAAGCACCTTCGCGGCCCAGGCCTTGAGGTCGGGGTCCTGCGCATTCTTCGAGGCCTTGTCGAACTCGGCGACGTCCTCCTCGTGGTCCTTGACCATGGCGTCGGTGTACTCCTTGTCGAAGTCCTTGCCGCTGAGCTTGGAGAGCTTGTCCGCTTCCTTCTTCTGATCGTCGTTGACGTCGGTCGGAAGGGTGATGCCCTTCGTCTGCGCGAGCTGCTTCAGCTCATCGAGGGCCTTGCCGTGGTCGTTGACCATGCGGTTGCCGAAGTTCTTGACGTCGGGCGAGGTGCCTTTGGTCGAGGCCATCGTCCCGCCGTTGACCTCGGCCATGTTGCCCTGCGCGGCTTTCGTGGCGAAGTCCTGATCGTCTTTGCTCAGGGTCGTGGCCGCCGTGCCGGTCGTGGTCGTCGTCGACGATGTGTCGGTCATCGAGGTCGAAGTCGACGTGGTTGCGGTGTTGTCGACGGTCTCGGTCTTCTTGCACGCGGCGAGGAACAGAGCGGCTACGGCGAGGATGATCAGTGCATAATTTTTCATGACGCGCAAAAACGCTGCACGAAGTCCGCCAAGCGCTCGTACTCGCCAAAATCGTTGTAAAGCTGCGCGGAGACGCGCAACACGCGCTGCGGCCAGCACGGGAAGTTCTGCACCGGCACCTCGAACCCGGCAGCGACGAGCTCGTCGTGCAGAGCGTCGCCGAACGGCGTCGGCGGCTTCGTCGCCGGCGGCAGGGGGAACGCGGCCATGGAGCCGAGCATGGAGTCGGGCGCGGGGTGGGCCATGCCGAGGCGGTCGCAGATGACGTCGCGCGCGCGCAGCGCGAGCTCGTGATTGCGGCGCATGACCTCGGGCCATCCGCCGTCCATCGATGCGAAGAACTGCAGCGCCGCCGGCACGGAGAGCCACGCCGTCGGATCGAACGTGCCGGTCCAGTCGAACTCGAGGTGGAAGCGGCTGCGGTCGCGGCGCTCGGCGCTCGCGCCGTGGCTGATGACTGCCGGGCGCACTTCGTAGCGGCGGTTCGGACGGACGTAGAGGAACGCGGCGCCCTTCGGCGCGGAGACCCACTTGTGTAGGTTGCCGGCGTAGAAGGCGACGCCCATGGCCCGGAGGTCGAGCGATAGCATGCCCGGCGCGTGCGCGCCGTCGATGAGCGTGTCGATGCCGCGCGCGTTCAGCTCCGCGACGATGCGCTCGATCGGCATCACGAGCGCCGTGATGCTGGTGATGTGGTCGATGAGCAGGAGGCGCGTGCGCTCGGTGACTTTCTCGAGCACGCGCTCGATGACCGTGTCGGGCGAGTCGATGGGGAAGGGGACCTCGGCGGTGACGACCTTCGCGCCGTTGAGCACGCCCACGAAGTCGAGGGCGTTGCGCGAGGCGGTGTACTCGTGCGTGGTGACGAGGAGCTCGTCGTGCTCGTCGAGGTCGAGCGAGCGGAGGACGGAGTTGACGCCGGTGGTGGCGTTGGGGACGAATGCGATGTCGTCGGGCGTGGCGCCGACGAACTCGGCGAGCGCGGCGCGCGCGGCGTCGAGGCGCGGCTCGAGCTCGCGGGCCAGGAAGCGCACCGGCTCGCGCTCCATCTCCTCGCGCAGCGCGCTCTGCACCGCCAGGACCGCGCGCGGCGTGGCGCCGAAGGAGCCGTGATTGAGAAAGGTGACGTCGGGGTCGAGGATCCAATGTTCTCTCATGTGATTCTCTTGATGCCCTCGCGCAAGATTTCGGGATCGGTGAGGAGCGACACGACGAAGTAGCCGTCGCGGTCGAAGTCGAAAAAGTAGCCGGGCTGAATCAGCACGCCGTGGCGTTGCAGCGCTTCGAGCGCGAAGTCTTCGTCCGTCATCGTGGCGGGCACGCGCACGACCGCCGTCCACCCTCCCTCGGGTTCGAGCAGTTGCGCGTGCGGCTTCTCCGCGAGCACTTCCTTTAACACGGCGAGACTGGCCCGCGTTCGCGCGCGGATCGCTTCGCGGATTTGCGCGCCGAGGGGGAGGAGCTCCGGGAGGGCGGCCTGCACGGGCGTGGCGACGGAGAGGAAGTTGTCGGCGATGAGCTCGAGCGCGGCGACGGCGCGCGGGTCGCGCACGCGGATCCATCCGAGCTTGTAGTGCGGCAGGCCGCACGCCTTCGAGAGCCCGCCGAGGGTGAAGTCGCCGATGGAGGGGGCGGGGGTGGTGAAGGCGTAGTCGTGGAAGACCTCGTCGCTGATGAGGGGGATGCCGAGGCCGTCGAGCGGCTCGCGGACGTACGCTCCGGTGGGGTTGTTCGGGTTGACGACGACGAGCGCCTTCGCGTCGCGCGGCACGCGCGCGGCGTCGAGCTCCCAGCGCCCGTGCCATTCCATCGGAAAGGGCCGCAGCGCGATCAGCTCCAACGCGGCGAGGTGTTCGAGGAGCGGATACGACGGCACCGGCGTGGCGACGGCGTCGCCGGGATCGCAGAGGAGCTTGAAGAGGAACGAGTACGACTCGCTCGTCGAGGCGGTGATGACGACCTCGTCGTACGGGCACCCGAGGTGTTGCGCGATTGCGTCTCGTGCAACCGGAAGGCCGAGCGGCTCGGGCTCGTACGGTGCTTTCGCCGCCCGGGCCATGACCTCGGAGAGCTCATCGAGCGGGTAGGGGAGGCCGGCGCGCGTCGGGTTCGAGTTCGTCAGGTCGACGAGAGCGCCGCGGTGCTGCGCGCGGGCAAGGGCGAGGCGGTTCGGCGGCGCAGTCCAGTGCGCGCGGCGGGAGAACACGGGCAGGGAGTTTATCCCTCGCGGAGACGAGGGATCAGCCGAGCACCTGCGCGAATCGTGCTTCGTGGTGTGATCGGCGCAGGTGCGCTCATGATCCCGCGTCTTCGCGCGGGATAAACTGCTTTATCGGCAGTTCAGCGGATCGAGCTTCGCCTTCGGATCGGCCGCGGCCTGCTGGAACGCCGCCTCCGCGCCGCTGCAGTCGCCCTTCGCGGCGAGGACGCGCGCGAGCGTGTCGAGGACGAGGTACGAGTCCGGACCAGTGATCGACGCCGCCTTGCGCGCGAACGTCTCGGCCTCGTCGAGGCGCTTCTGCTGATAGAGCAGCCAGGCGAGGTTGTTCATGGCGTCGCGCGACTTCGGATCGCTGTCGATCGCCTTGCGGAAGTCGTCCTCTGCCTCGCCGCGGCGGCCGAGCTGCACGTTGGCGTTGCCGAGGTTCGTCCAGAGGAGCGCGGAATCGGGGTGGCGGGAGAGGAGATCGCGGTACGACTTCGCCGCGGAGGCGTAGTCGCCCTTCTCTTCGAGCACCACGGCGGCGCGGAGCTGCTCGGTGAGCTCGTCGCGCGGATGAATGAGGATCGCGGCGTGGCCGCCGCCCGCCCACGGCTTCTCGAGCTTGGCGAACGTCGTCCAGCGGCCCTGGCGGTCGCCCCACTGCGTGCGGATGAGATTGCGCTCGCGGTCGATGCCGTCGACGACGACGTAGTGGAAGAAGTCGAGGTGCTTGCCGACGGAGTCGATGACCCGGAGCATCATGATGACCGGCCGTCCGGCGTCGAGCTCCGCCTCGACGCTCTCCGGCGTGCCGGTGACGAGCTGCGCGTCGAAGCCGCGCTTGCGCGCCGCGAGGAGCATGTCGATCGAGAGCACGCCGCCGCGCATCTTCGGCAGCGTGGCGTCCCACTCCTGCATCGACGTCGTGTCGCCGTAGTGCTGGAGCACGGTCGAGAGCGAGCCGGCGCCGCACGACTCGATGCCCCACTTCTGCATCGGGACGTTGGGGATGACCTGGGCGGTGGGGCCGGCGGGCTGCGTGCGCGGAGTCATCGTCACGCACGCGGTGAGGGCGAGAAGAACGGTAGGGGCGCACAGCGTGCGCCCCCATCGAAGAAAACGAGAATCCACGGTCAACTCACCGCGATGACGATAATCAACGCGGCGATGGCGCCGAGGGCGATCCACAGCCACTCCGACTGCGTGAGGCCGGCGGCCTGCAGCTGGTCGAGGTTCTGCGCGAGCTGATGCAGATCCTGCGGCGAGAGCTGGGCCAGCTTCTGGTCGACCTGGTCGCGGCTGTAGCCGCGGGCCTGCAGCGCCTTGGCCACTTCGTCGTGGCTCAGGACGTCGCGCACGACGGCGATGTCGGCTGTGCGCTGATCGAGACTCTGGTTCGCCGCCGTCTTCGACGGCACCGGGCCGGCGAAGGCCGGCACGGCCGAGAGGGCGACGAGCAGGATGAGGACAACGAAAATCGAACGCTTCACAGAATCCTCCTTTACGTCAACTGAGGGCGATGATCAGGATGAGGACGGCCACTGCGCCGATGCCGATCCAATACCACTCCTGCCGCGTCAGGCCCGCCGCCTGGATCTGGTCGAGGTTCTGCGCGAGCTGGTGCAGGTCCTGCGGCGAGAGCTGGGCCAGCTTCTGGTCGACCTCTGCGCGGGTGAAGCCGCGGGCCTCGAGCGCCTTGGCCACTTCGTCGTGACTGAGGACGTCGCGCACGACGGCGATGTCGGCCGTGCGCTGATCGAGACTCTGGTTCGCCGCCGTCTTCGACGGCACCGGTCCGGCGAACGCCGGCACGGCCGCAAGTGCGGTCACGAGAATGAGAACCATGAAGAGAAGACGCTTCGACACGGACAACCTCCTTTACCGCTACATCAGAGAACAGCGAGCAGGATGATGACGGCGAGCGCGCCGACGCCGATCCAGATCCACTGCTGCTGCGTCAGCGCCCCGGCGGCCTGGAGCTGGTCGAGGTTCTGGGCCAGCTGATGCAGATCCTGCGGCGAGAGCTGGGCCAGCTTCTGGTCGACCTGGGCGCGGGTGAAGCCACGGGCCTCCAGCGCCTTGGCCACCTCGTCGTGACTGAGGACGTCACGAACGACGGCGATGTCGGCCGAACGCTGATCGAGGCTCTGATTTGCCGCTGTCTTCGACGGCACCGGTCCGGCGAAGGCCGGCACGGCCGCCAACGCGGTCACGAGAACGAGAACGATGAAGATGAGTCGCTTTGACACTTGAACAACCTCCTTTTGCTCTCCGACGCTCCCAGCGGAACCGCGCTCGCGGCGCGCCTGCGACGGCATTCCACGGTCACCGAGCAGAGCAAATCACGGACCATACGACGCGGCTGCGGAAGGAACTGTTACGATTCGCAGCTCTGTTGCCACGCCAATGATTCGCTTCGAACAGATCCTGGAGAAGGTCGAAAGCTACAAGCCGGACTTCGATCAGGAGCTGCTCGAGCGCGCCTACATCTTCTCCGCCCGCGAGCACCGCGGGCAGGTGCGCAGCTCGGGCGAGCCGTACCTCGTCCATCCGCTGGAGGTGGCCTCCACCCTCGCGGAGATGCGCCTCGACGAGACCTCCATCGCCGTCGGCCTCCTCCACGACGTCCTCGAAGACACGCTCACCACGAAGGAGACGCTCCAGCAGATGTTCGGCGACGACGTCGCGGAGCTCGTCGACGGCGTCACCAAGATCTCCCGCTACGCCTACGTCTCGAAGGAAGAGCAGCAGGCCGAGACGTTCCGGAAGATGCTCCTGGCCATGGTGAGCGACCTCCGCGTCGTCCTCGTCAAGCTCGCCGACCGCCTCCACAACATGCGCACGCTGCAGTTCCTGGCCGAGGAGAAGCGGGTCTCGATCGCCAAGGAGACGATGGAGATCTACGCCCCCATCGCCAACCGCCTCGGCATGGGGCGCCTCAAGAGCGAGCTCGAAGACCTCTCCTTCCGCTACCTGCATCCGAAGGAGTCGGAGGAACTGGAGAAGTCGGTCCAGGAGCGCATCGCCGTGTCGGGCCAGCTCGTCGACCGCGTCAAGGAGACGATCGCCAAGAAGCTCCGCGACAACGAGATCGCCGGCGACGTGAACGGCCGGGTGAAGTCGATGTACTCGATCTGGCAGAAGCTGCAGCGGCAGGGCATCGACATCGGCCAGCTCTACGACTACCTCGCCTTCCGCATCATCACTCCCTCAGTGAAGGACTGCTACGCAGCCCTCGGCATCATCCATCAGACATGGCGCCCCGTCCCCGGACGGATCAAGGACTACATCGCCATGCCGAAGCCGAACTTCTACCAGTCGCTGCACACGACCGTGGTGGCGGAGAAGGGGCAGCCGTTCGAGGTCCAGATCCGGACGAAGGACATGGATCTGATTGCCGAGCAGGGCATCGCCGCGCACTGGAAGTACAAAGAAGGGCGCGTCGGCGCGTCGACGGACGACACGAGCTTCCTCTGGCTGCGCCAGCTCGTGGAGTGGCAGCAGGAGATCAAGGACCCGCGGGTCTTCATGCACTCGCTGAAGATCGACCTCTACCCCGACGAGGTCTACACGTTCACGCCGAAGGGGGACGTCTTCGCCTTCCCCCGCGGCGCCACGCCGCTCGACTTCGCCTACCGGATCCACACGGACGTGGGGCACCGCTGCGTCGGCGCGCGATTGAACGGCAAGCTCGTGCCGCTGCGGACGCCGCTGACGAACGGCGACATCGTCGAGATCATCACCGGGCCGACGCAGACGCCGAGCCGCGAGTGGCTGAACATGGTCGTGACCTCGCGGGCGCGGCACAAGATCCGGCACTGGCTCAACACCGAGCAGAAGCACCGCTCCATCGAGCTGGGGCGGAAGCTCATCGAGAAGGAAGCGAAGCGCCTCAAGGTGCCGTGGCGGAAGCTGATCGCCGAGAACGCCCTCGACGGCGTGCTCCACGAGTACGGGCTCTCGAAGATCGACGACCTCTACGCAGACGTCGGCTACGGCAAGGTCACGCCGCGGACGATCGTGGAGCGCTTCGTCCCCACCGACGAGCCGAGCGAGACCGAAGGGGTCATCCAGCGCGCCGTGCGCAAGATCTTCCCCTTCACCGGCTCATCGCCTGCCATCAAGGTGAAGGGCTACGACGACCTCATGACGTATCTCGCCAAGTGCTGCAACCCGCTGCCGGGCGAGGCGATCGTCGGCTACATCACCCGCGGCAAGGGCGTGGCCGTGCACAGCGCGAACTGTCCGAACATCAAGAATCTGATGTTCAACCAGGACCGGCAGATCTCGGTGGAGTGGGCCGATCAGCGGCAGACGCAGTTCCAGGTGGAGCTGGAGATCCTCATGGAGGACCGCCAGGGGATCCTGGCCCGGGTGATCAACACGATCTCCAACATGAAGACGAACATCCGTCAGATGGAGACGCGGACGGGGGAGGGGAAGGCGACGACGGAGCTGATCCTGGAGATCGCCGACCTCAAGCACCTGGAGAAGGTGACGCGGTCGATCGGGGCGGTGGATGGAGTGGTGAACGTGGCGAGGAAGTACAACATCAGGCACGCGACCGCCTGACCCGAGTGCTGTGTGCTGAGTGCTGGGTGCTGAGTGGATTAACGCGTACTCAGCACTCAGAACACAGCACTCAGCACTTCGCGATCAACGCGCTGCTTTCTGAACCTTCCCGGAACGGATGCAACGGGTACACACGTCGATGCGGCGCACGCTTTTGCCCACGATGGCGCGGACGCGCTGCAGATTCGGCATCCAACGGCGGGGGCTCACGTTGTGCGCGTGGCTCACCTTGTTTCCGAATACCGGCGTCTTGCCGCAGACTTCGCACATTTTGGCCATAACTTCACTCCCTCAAATAACGCGAATGGCGCGAGATTGTACATTGAACCGTAAAGAGTTGACACCGCTAATTAAAGGTTGTAATTTCGCAACACTTCTAACCCACGTAGAGCCACCGAGAAGCTGTGAGATGGATGGGGTGAGCGGTGTTCTTCTCAAAGAGCAAAAACGTCGTCGGCCTTGATGTCGGTTCGTCGGCCGTCAAGCTGGTCGAGCTGAAGGAGAAGAAGGGCGGCACGTACCAGCTCCTCAAGATGGGGATCGAGCGGCTCTCGCCCGAAGCCATCGTCGACGGCTCGATCATGGACTCCTCCCTCGTGGTGGAGACGATCTCGCGGCTGAACAGCGAAAAAACGATCAAGAATTCCAACTACGCTACCTCCCTTTCCGGCCACTCCGTGATCATCAAAAAGATCACCCTGCCGGCCATGTCGGCCGAGGAGCTCGCCGAGTCGATCCAGTGGGAAGCCGAGCAGTACATCCCCTTCGACATCAACGACGTCAACCTCGACTACGTCCCTCTCACCGCCGCCGGCACGGGCGACAACATCGACGTCATCCTCGTGGCGGTGAAGAAGGAGAAGATCAACGACTACACGTCGGTGATCAGCCAGACCGGCAAGGTGCCGGTGCTCGTCGACGTCGACGCCTTCGCCCTGCAGAACTGCTACGAGATGAACTACTCGCTCGACGACGGCAAGGTGCTGGCCCTCGTCAACGTCGGCGCCTCGGTGACGAACGTGAACGTCCTCTCGGGCGGCACGTCGCTCTTCTGGCGCGACATCACCTTCGGCGGCAACCAGTACACCGACGCCATCCAGCGCGAGCTCAGCCTCTCCTTCGAGCAGGCCGAGGAGCTGAAGAAGGGGCACCCGGTTGGCGACTACACGATCCAGCAGGTCATCCCCATCCTCAACTCCGTCTCCGAGGACTTCGCCGGGGAGCTGCGCAAGACCCTCGACTTCTTCACCGCCACGTCGGGCGCGGACCGCGTCGACGAGATCGTCCTCGCCGGCGGCGGCTCGGGCGTGCTGAACCTCGACGCCATCCTGCGCGACAAGTTCGGCATCCCGGTCGCGATCATGAACCCGTTCCAGAAGATCAGCGTCGACGAGAAAGAATTCAACCCCGAGGAATTGGCAGAGATCGGACCGAGCATGGCCATCGCCGTCGGTCTCGCCATCAGGAAGTTGGGGGACGCTTGATAAAGATCAACTTAGTGCGGGAGGGGCGGGCGGTCCGCGGGGCTGGCGCTTCGCCCGTGCCGACGGGCGGCGGTGCAGCTGCCGGCGGCGGCAATCTCAACAACATCCTCATCATCGGCGGCGTGATCTTAGGGCTCCTCGTCGCCGGCGGCTACTGGTGGGTGAAGAACAGCAAGCTCAAAGAGATGCAGGACGAGGTCTCGAACAAGCAGGCCGAGGCCGATCATCTCGCCGCGATCATCAAGCAGGTCGAGGACTACACCAAGCGCAAGGAATCGCTGCAGAAGCGCATCGATCTCATCAACCAGCTCAAGCAGAGCCAGAAGGGCCCGGTCAAGATCATGGACCGCATCAGCCAGGATCTGCCCGACCTGGTCTGGCTCGACCGCATGAGCCTCTCCGGCGGCGTCGTCACGGTGGCCGGCCGCGGCCTGAATCCGAATGCGATCGCGAACTTCGTCGACAACGTCAAGAACGACTCGCTCTTCGAGGAGCCGGAGCTGAATTCCGTGAGCCAGTCGGGCGTGAACCCGCCCGTCTACACCTTCGACATGAACTTCCACTTCTCGTACGCGCCGAAGGGGGAGACGACGGGGACGGCGGGCGCGACGTCGACGAGCGGCACTACCGGTACGAGTGGCACCTCGACGACCGGGACGGTGAAGAAGTAGGAGGAGAGGGATGGCGCTGACGCTCGAAGGAAAGCCAGCCTGGGTCGGGCTCGTCATCGGGCTCGTCCTGGCTGTGATCATCGTCGGCGTCGTGCAGTACCTGCTGATCGGCGACATCGACGACGGCATCACCGCCGCCGACGCGAAGATCAAGGAGCTGGACACGAAGATTCAGCAGGGGCGCGCCGCGCAGCGGACGCTCCCGCAGTTCAAGGAAGAAGTGAACCGGCTGCAGCTCGAGCTCGACAAGCTGCGGCGCATCCTCCCGTCGACGCGCAACACCGAGGAGATCATCAAGAAGGTGAAGTCGCTCGTCGACCAGGGCGACTTTCTCCTGCACCGCATGACCTTCCCGAAGATCTCGCCGCCCAAGCAGGGGGGCGATCCGTACGCGGAGTGGCCGATCAGCGTCAGCGTCGACGGGCGCTATCACAACCTGGCCATCCTCTTTAACCGGCTGAGCAACTTCTCCCGCATCATGAACGTCGAGCAGATCACCATCAGCGCGCTCGGCAACCAGCAGGAGCGGACGATCACCTCCGAGTTCGTGGCCAAGACCTTCGTCTACATCGAGCCGAAGGAGCCCGAGGCGAAGGACAAGGACAAGGAGAAGAAGAAGCCATGATCCGGTTTCTCAGTTTATCCCTCGCGAAGACGAGGGATCATCTGATCCGCCGCCCACGGCGCGCCACGAAGCTCGACTCGCTCGGTGGCTCGGCTGATCCCTCGTCTACGCGAGGGATAAAGTCCCGAACGATCCGACCGACCAGGATCGTCTTCCCCTTGCTCCTGATCGCCGCCGCGATGGCGACGGTGTTCGCGCAGACGAAGCCCGCGACGTCGACGACGGGCACGAGCGGCACGGCCTCGACGACGTCGACGACCGGCACGACCATCCAGCAAAGCCTCCAGGAGATCCTCGAGGAGCCGAGCTCGCCCGACTCGTATCACTACGATCCGCAGGGGCGCCGCGATCCCTTCCAGTCGCTCATCGGCCCCGCGCCGAAGCTGAAGGAAGGGCAGCGGCCCGCTGGGCTGGCCGGCTTCCTCATCGACGAGATCAAGCTCCAAGGCATCGTGAAGACGAAGGAACAGGGGCTCGTGGCCATGGTCAACGGTCCCGACAACAAAGGCTATCTGGCCCGCGTCGGCCAGAAGGTGCTCGACGGCGAGATCATCCGCATGACGGCGAGCACCGTGGTGTTCCGGCAGGAAGTCAACGATCCGACTCGCATCGAACGATTCCGTGAAGTAGTCAAGGACCTTTCCCCTGAACAAAAGAAACCGTGAGCGAGCGGCGGGTGTGCGGGAGGGTTGTGTGATGGCGAAGGTGGGAAGTATGACAAGACAGCGAATCGTACTGATGGCAGGAGTGCTCCTGTTGAGCGCGGGCGCATCGAGTGCCTCGTGGAGGCACAAGACGGATCAGCCGGCCGCGGCGCCCGTCCCGGCAGGCATGACCCTGACGGCGATCGAATTCGAGTCCGCCCCCACCGCGCACCTCCTCCTCCGCACCAGCGGAACGCCTGCGTACACCTCGTACAGCCCGGCTCCCGACACGTTCGTGATCGATCTCTCCAACGCTGCCAAGGCGCCGTCGCTCACGCTTCCCGCCGCCGTCCCCGGCGTCTCCTCGGTGACCGCCGAAGAAGTGACGGAGATGGGCGCGCGCCTCACGCGCGTGACCATGCATCTGGCCCAGGCGGCGACGCTGCAGGCCGTCGCGGACGATCACGCGGTTTCCGTTACGCTTCCGGCGAAGGAAGAGCCGCTGCCGGCGGTGAAGGCCGTGGCCGAGCCACTTGTCGAGCCGGCGGTCGAGACGCCGAAAGCGGAGCCGGTCGCCGAGGCGGTGAAGCCGCCGATCGAAGAGCCGGTCGTCAAAGCGGAAGCGATTCCGGCTGCGAAAGCGAAGACACTGAAGAACGTGGCGATGTTCGGCGCCGCCGTGCAGCTCACGGCCGACGGCGACCTCGCTTACAACGCCTTCAACCTCGAGAAGCCGACGCGCCTCGTCATCGATCTCACCGGCGTCACCGACAAGGTGGCCAAGGGCATCGTCAACGTCGGCGGGCCGCTCGTGCAGAAGATCCGCGTCGCGCAGTTCAAGGGCGGGGCGGAGCCGGTCACGCGCGTCGTGCTCGACCTCGCCGCGAAGAGCCAGTATCGGGTCACGAAGGACGGCGACCGCCTCTTCGTCACGTTCGGCGAGAACAACGTCGCGGCCGCGGAGTCGCCGAAGGCCGAGCCGAAGCCCGAGACGCCGAAGCCGGTCGAAGTCAAGAAAGCCGAAGTGACGCCGCCGCCCGCAACGGCGCCCGCGCCATCCAAGCCCGCGGAGCTGACCGCGCAGGTTCCGGTCATCGCCGAGCCGGTGCCGGAGAAGGCGCCGGAGCAGAAGGCCGAGTGGAAGATGCCGGAGAAGCGCGCTACGGGCGTGATCCGCGCGCCGAAGCAGACGACCGCGCCGAAGCCGGCCACGAAGAAGACCGCAACGCCCGTGACCGTGCCGCCGCCGCAACCGGTGCAGCCGACCGAGGACGTCTTCACCGACGCGCCGCAGGGGCTGCCGACGCTCGGCTCGACGCCGCAGCCCGGCAACCTGCAGCAGGGGCAGGCGCTGCAGACGCTCAGCACCGCCGCCGCCGGCGGGCGCACGCTGACGGCCGGTGAGAAGGTCTACACCGGCGAGCCGATCTCGCTGAACCTCAAGGACGCCGATCTCAAGGACGTGATCCGCACGTTCGCGAATCTGACGGGACTCAACATCGCCGTCGATCCGGGCGTGGGCGGCTCCGTGACCGTCGATTTCAACGACGTGCCGTGGGACCAGGCGCTCGACATCATCCTGCGCCAGAACAACCTCGGCTACGTGCTCGAGGGGAACGTCATGCGCGTCGGCACGCTCACGCGTCTCGCCGAAGAAGCGGCCGCCACGCGCAAACTCGCCGAGGAAGGGCGGCTGAACGTGCCGCTGCGCACCGTCAGCTACAAGCTCTCCTACGCGCGCGCCGGCGACGTGGCCGTGCTGCTGGCCGGCGTGGCGTCGTCGCGCGCCAAGATCATCATCGACACGCGCACCAATCAGCTCATCATCAGCGAGATCCCGAGCTACCTCGAGACCATGCGCGCGCTCATCGACTCCGTCGACGTGCCGACGCGGCAGGTCATCATCGAGGCCCGCATCGTCGAGACCACGAAGACGTTCCTCCAGCAGTACGGCTTCCAGTGGGGCTTCCGGAGCTCGCTCGATCCGTCGCTCGGCACCGGCACGGGGCTGGTGTTCCCGAACCGCGTCGACGTCGTCGGCGGCCCGTTCGACTTCGGCCCCGGCAATCCGGTGCTGACGTTCCACATGGGCAACGTCCTCGGCACGTTCAACCTCGACCTCGAGCTCAACGCCTCGGAGTCCGAAGGCCTCGTGCGCGTCGTCTCCGCGCCGCGCGTGCAGACGCAGGACAACGTCTCCGCCGAGATCCAGAGCGGCTTCCAGATCCCGTATCAGACGCGCGTGAACTTCACCACGACCGTCGCCTACGTCGACGCCACGCTGCGCCTGTCGGTGACGCCGCAGATCACCGAGTCGGGCACGATCATCATGGACATCAACGTCCAGAAGAACGAGCCGGCCACCGGTCTCGCGGTCGAGGGCGGCGCCGGTACGCCGCTGTCGACGCGCACCGCGCACACGAAGCTGATGGTTCGCGACGGCGGCACGGCCGTCATCGCCGGCATCTATCAGACGAAGGAAAACAGCGCCCAGACGAGGATGCCGTTCCTGCATCAGATCCCCATCATCGGAAACCTGTTCAAGACCCATAACGTGACGTCGTCGCACGACGAGTTGATGATCTTCATTACGCCGCGCATCGTGCGGTCGCTGTAGCGAGGGAGGGTGGTATGACCGGAAAAATCGGATCGATAGCAGTGGCGGCGTTGACCGCAGCGGCGCTGCTCTCGTGCAAGGAGAGCAACCGCCAGGGCGCGCCGGTGACGCTCGTGGTCTCGACGACGCAGAACCTGCAGCGCATCGACCTCCAGCCGGGCGCGCTGAACTGCGATCAGAACGTGGGGACGGTGAACATCAGGAACATCGTGGTGCAGAACACCCGCCCGAGCGACAACCTCCCCACGAACTCGACGCTCGACGACGTGAAGATCACGTCGTACAGCATCTCCTACCGCCGCACCGACGGCGGCACGAGCGTGCCGAATTCGTTCTCGCGCTCGATCTCCCTCGTCGTGCCGGTGAACGGCAACGGGAACCTCGGCACGTTCCTGGTCCTGCAGACCGACGCGCTGACCCAGGCGCCGTTCGCCGCGCTCCTGCCGCAGAACGGCGGCCGCGATCCGCAGACCGGACGGCCGGTGGTGCAGATGGACATTACGTTGACGGTTTTCGGCGAGACGCTGGCAGGCGAGCGCGTGTCGGGATCGACGCGCATCCCCCTCGACTTCTGCTACGCCTGCCAGGGCTGCGCATAGGAGCTCTCTCATGAACAAAAAGACGCTGCGCATCCTGATGATCCTCGTGGCCGGCACGCTGGCCATGGCCGGCTGCAAGAGCGAGTCTTCGCCGACCGCGCCGCCGACGACGTCGACCACGCCGCCGGGCGGCGTGACGCCGCCGACGAGCGCCACGATCGTCCTCAACGTCTCGCCGAGCAACTCCGTGCTCGTCAGCTCGACCGTGACGGTGACGGCCACGGTGACGCAGAACGGCACGGCCGTCACCGACGGCACCGCGGTGCAGTTCACCGCCAGCAACGGCACGTTCGCCGACACGGGCACGAACACGACCATCCGCACGACCACGGGCGGCGTGGCCACGGCCAAGCTCAGCTCCTCGACGGCCGGCAACGTCACCATCACCGCGACGGTGAACAACGTCCAGAAGACGACGACGGTGACGTTCACGACGGCGCCGACGACGCCCGTGCCGCCGAGCACCGCGCCGACGATTACGTCGGTCTGCGTGCAGACCGGCTCGACCTGCACGACGCCCGCGACCGGCATTCCCGCCGGCGGGCAGCAGGTCATCATCAACGGGACGAACTTCCGCCAGCCGGTGCGCGTCCTCTTTGATCCGGGCAACGGCGCTCCGGCGAAGGAGGCCTTCGTGGTTTCGGTGTCGGCGACGCAGATCGTCGTCGTGGCGCCGCCGTTCGACGTCGGGACGGGGCAGAACCTGCCGGTGACGATCACGGTCTTCGACGAGGCCGGGACGCCGAACGAGCAGAAGGTCTCGGCGCAGAACGCCTTCACGTATCAGCTGGCCATCCTGACTCCGACGGTGCGCACGCTGACGCCGACGTCCGGACCGATCGACGGCGGCACGCGCGTCTCGATCTTCGGCGACGGCTTCCAGGCCCCGGCGCAGGTCTTCTTCAACTCCGCCGAGGCCCAGGTCATCAAGGTCACGTTCAACGAGATCGTGGTCATGTCGCCGACGGCGCGCGATACGACGCCGAACGGCTCCGGCACGGTGACGGGTCCGGTGGACATCAAGGTCCGCAACGTCAACTCCGGCACGGAAGCGACGTTCCCGGCGGGGTTCCGCTACATCGCCAAGATGCAGATCACGGCGGTGAATCCTGTGGTCGGCAGCGCCTTGGGCGGCACGGACGTGACGATCGACGGCGTCGGCTTCAACGATCCGCTGACCGTCGACATCGCCGGCGTCCGCGCGCAGGTGATCCGCGTCAGCGGCACGGAGATCGTGGCCAGGGCGGCCCGTCTGGCCAGTCCGTGCACGGGCATCACCGGTCCGATCATCGTCACGAACGTCGACAACGGCGACACGGCGACGTCCGTGACTCCGCAGACGTTCTCGTACGTCGGCGTCTCGCCGTTGATCACGAGCGTGCCCGGGGGCGCGACGACTGTCGGTAGCTCGATGTCGATCTCCGTCACCAATCCGGGCGTCGGACCGCTCGGCACCGCCCTCGTCTCGTTCACAGTCGACGACAAGACGGCGACAGCGACGCCGCAGCAGATCTCGAATCCCACCGGCCCGGTGCCGTTCAGCGTCATCGTGCCGGAGATCCCCATCGGCGAGTTCCCGAACAACGTCCCCTGCGGTCCCGGCAACATCGGGCTGCAGCACGGAAACCTGACGGTTCCGGTGATCTTCACGAATACGACGACGAACTGCCCCTCGGCCCCGGCGCTGGTGCAGGTCGCGCCGAGAGCCGCGGACAATCCATGCGTGATCCCGCCGCCGCCGTCGGCGACCGTCACAGCGCCGGCAAGCGGCTGTGCCAACGCCGGCAGCGTCGTCGCCGCGGGAGCAGCCACCGGAACGGCCACGATCACGATCACGAATACCGGCGGACAGACGCTGAACATCGGCGCGAATCCGCTCATCGGCGGCGCGAACGGCGGCGATTTCTCCATCGCGCCGACGACTGCGCGGACCGTGGCGCCGGGCGCTTCGGTGTCGTACACGATCACGTTCGATCCGTCCGCTCCGGGGGCGCGCAACGGCTCGGTCACGTTCACGACGAACGATCCGAATAACGCAAACGTCGCGGTCTGTCTGACCGGTACCGGCACGTAGTCAAAACAAGACCATCGACCAGACGAGCCGCCCCTTCGGGGGCGGTTCGTTTCTGGGGATAGAATTCAGCGCGGCAATGGCAGCTCCGGCAAGCACCCCGAAAATCGAAGAGCTTCGGTTCCGCCTGAAAACGGATCCGAAGAGCCGGCTTTTCTATCCACTCGCCGAGGAGCTGCGGAAGGTGGGCAGAGGCGCCGACGCCGAGCAGGTGCTGCGCACCGGGCTCGTTCATCATCCGGCGTATCTCTCCGCCTGGGTGTCGCTCGGCCGCGTGGCACGCGAGCAGGGGAAGAACGACGACGCCATCGAGGCGCTGACGAGGGCGCTGCAGATCGATCCCGGCAACGTGGTGGCCGCGCGCCTTCTCGCCGACAGCTATCTCTCCTCGGGGGAAAAAGTCGAAGCGATCAAGAAGTACAAGCTCGTGCACGCGCTGATGCCCGCCGACAGCGAAGTGGAGTCGGTGATCGAGCAGCTGGAGCGCGAGCTGAATCCGATCGTTCCTGCGCCGATCGCTGTGGAGCCGGAACCGGAACCGGAACCTGAGCCCGAACCCGAGCCCGAACCCGAGCCCGAACCCGAGCCCGAACCGTCCCCCTTCGTCGAAGAACCGCCGTCGTCCGCCGAGGAAGCGATCCTCACCGCCGATGCGGAGCCGATGCTCGCCGAGCACGAGGAGAGCCCGTTCGAGGAGCCGGTCGAAGACTTCACCGCTGCGGCGATCGAAGTCGAAGCGCCCCTCGGCATCCACATCGAAGAGGCGCCGCTCGCCGCGGAGACGCCGACGCCGTGGGACGACGAGCCGGTCGCCGAAGTCTTTGAACCGGCGGAGCCGACCGAGACCGCGACGATGGCCGATCTCTACGCGCGCCAGGGGCTCACGGACGACGCGCGCCGCATCTACGAGTCGATTCTGCAGCGCGATCCCGGCAACGACGCGGTCCGCGCCAAGATCGCCGAGCTCGTGCCTCTCCCCCAAAAGAAAAAAGCCCGCCTCGAAGAATGGCTCAAGAAGGTCGGCCGCCGCGAGGTGAGCCATGTTTAAGCAGGTGCTCCAGGGCATCCGCGACCGCGTCGATGGGGCGCTCGCCGTCAGCCTGATCGGCCTCGACGGGATCTCCGTCGAATCGCTCAAGTCCGACTCCGTGCCGCTCGACGTCATGGGCGCGGAGTTCGGCGGCTTCGTGAAGTCGGTCCGCCTTTCGAATACCGATCTCGATACCGGCGACGTGCTGCAGTTCGCGCTCGTCACCGAGAAATACATCACGTTCCTCTCGGCGATTACGCCCGAGTACTACGTCCTCCTGGTCATGCGTCCCGACGGCAACTACGGGCGGGCGCGGTTCGAGCTGGAAAAGGCGAAGCATCTGCTTCGAGACGAGCTGGTCTGAGGTAGCGATTTGAATCTGAAAGAGATTTTGGAGCTGATCGACAAGGTCGCCGAGCGCGGCATCGCCGCCGTCGAAGTCGAGCAGGCCGGGACGCGGCTGCGCATCGAAGGGAAGCTCGCGCCGCCGCAGCAGGTGATCCACACCTCACCCGCCGCGCCGATCGTCACGGGCGCGTTGCCGGCTCTGCCGCTGCCGATCCCGGCCGCCCCCCCCGCCGCCGCTCCCGCCCCCGCCGCGCCACCCCCCGAGGCGGACAGCGAGGCGGGGCTGCACATCATTACGTCGCCGATCGTCGGCACGTTCTACCGCTCGCCGAACCCCGAGTCGGAGGCGTACGTGAGCGTCGGCGATCACACGTCCAAGGGAAAGGTGCTTTGCATCATCGAGGCGATGAAGCTGATGAACGAGATCGAGTCCGACGTCGACGGCACGGTCGTCAAGATCTATCCGCAGAACGGACAGCCGGTGGAGTACGGCGAGAAGCTGTTCGCGGTGAGGCCATAGCCGGACGATGATCTCGAAAATCCTGATCGCCAACCGCGGCGAGATCGCCCTGCGGGTCATCCTCGCGTGCAAGGAGATGGGGATCAAGACGGTGGCCGTGCACTCGGAGGCCGACCGCGACGCGCTGCACGTCCGCTACGCCGACGAGGACGTCTGCATCGGCCCCGCCGTCTCGCGCCAGAGCTACCTCAGCATCTCCTCGATCATCGCCGCCGCCGAGATCACCGGCGCCGACGCGATTCATCCCGGCTATGGGTTCCTCGCGGAGAACGCGCACTTCGCCGAGATCGCCGGCGAGTGCCGCCTGACGTTCATCGGCCCGTCGCCCGAGGCGATTCGCATGATGGGGAACAAGGCCCAGGCGCGCGAGACGGCCAAGAACGCCGGCGTGCCGATTCTCCCCGGCAGCGACGGCCCGGTGAAGACGTTCATGGACGCGCAGGACGTGGCCCGCGAGATCGGCTTTCCGGTGATTCTCAAGGCGTCCGCGGGCGGCGGCGGGCGAGGGATGCGCATCTGCGGCAATGAAGGCGATCTGCAGAGCGCGTTCGAAGCGGCCCGCAGCGAGGCGGAGCGCGCGTTCGGCTCGGCCGACGTCTATATCGAGAAGTACCTGGAGCGCCCGCGCCACATCGAGATTCAGGTGTTCGGCGATACGCAGGGCCGCGTGGTGGCCCTCGGTGAGCGCGATTGCTCGATCCAGCGCCGCCACCAGAAGCTGATCGAGGAGTCGCCCTCGCCGGCGATGACGCCGGAGATCCGCGCGCAGATGAACGAGGCGGCGGTGAAGCTCTGCCAGGCGGTGAATTACGTGAACGCGGGGACGATCGAGTTTCTCTTCCAGGACGGCCGCTTCTATTTCATGGAGATGAATACGCGCATCCAGGTGGAGCACGCGGTGACGGAGGAGGTGACGGGGATCGACCTGGTGAAGGAGCAGATCCGCGTGGCCTCGGGGGAGCCGCTCTCGGTGCCGCACGGCGACTTCCGCCTGCGCGGCCACGCCATCGAATTCCGCATCAACGCCGAGGATCCGCGGACGTTCGCGCCGAACCCCGGCAAGATCCGCGAGTTTCACGTACCCGGCGGCCCGGGCGTGCGCATCGATACGGCCGCGTACCGCGACTACGTGGTGCCGCCGCACTACGACTCGCTGATCGCGAAGCTGGTGGTGCGCGGAAAGGACCGCGCCGAGGCCATCGCCCGCGGCCGCCGCGCCCTGGAGCTCTTTATCGTGGAGGGGGTGAAGACCTCGATCCCCCTGCACCGCGCGATTTGCGACGACCCGCGGTTCATCAGCGGCGACTTCTCGACGCGATTCATGGAATCGTTCAGCTGGTGATGTCCATGGACGTTTAAACGCGCCGTCCGCACGCGGTCACAGCGTCCATGGACGCTCGAATGTCCCTCACTCCCGCCCGCAGCAACGTCCATGGACGTTCGAATGCGCCGGTTTCACGCAATCACGCGACGCGCGAACATTAAATGTGTGGCCGTGACGTGAATCGCAACGTCCATGGACGTTTGAATGTGCTCGGGGCACACATAAAAGCGATCCATGGACGTTTAAATGCATCCTGACTTTGGAAAAGAAAGAAGGTGCGTCGGTCTTTACCACGATGAAGGAGGTTCGAAATGCACATCCTCTTCGATGCGATGGGCGTCCAGGTCCAAGTGCAGGAGGCGACCGACGATCGCTTGACCACGTGGTGGGGATCGCTGATGGATCTCGGCTACACGACTTCAATCAGTGATTACAAACAGCCGCTCGTTTCCATCAAGCCGCCGTCATCGCAATTGGACGGCGTCGACGTTCTCGTCATTCTGACGCGGCAATGGATCCACGAGACGAACATTCCGAAGGACACCTGTTTCAGCTTCACGCGTTTCGGCCTGCAGGTCGCGGAGCTCGCCGGAATCCAGAGCTGGGTGCAGAACGGCGGAGGCCTTCTGCTGTTCACCAATCATTCCTACACGACCGCGGAGGGAGGGCCGTATTTTCCGGTCCACGACATCCAGCTCGCAGGCGCGTTCGGGATCTCGCTCCACTTCACGTACTTCAATCCGCCGGCCGGCGCGGCCACGCTCAGCATGACGCCGAATCCGAATGCGCCACCGGAGCTGATCGACGGCGTCGCGACCGTGGAGGCGTGGGATTCCGGCGGCATCGTGCCGTTCAACGGCAGCAGTACTTACGGTACGGTCATCTTTCCGCTGCCGGCTGGCGCTACGGACGACGGCGGGCTCGGATACAGCCCGGTGGATCACGCTTTCGGCGTTCTCTATCAGTATGGCAAAGGAAGGATCATCGTCCTCGGCCATTCCGGAATCGCAGGCAATAAGGGCACGCCATTTCCGTCCCCCGGTCAAATCGGTGCTGCCGACAACCTCCGATTCCTGAACAACTGCGTCAAGTTTCTCGGCAGCTGACCTTGCGCCCGTTCACCATCCCAGCTTCTCGACGTAATAGGGCAGCATCTTCCGCCACCACGGCCAGTCGTGATCGACGTCGTGGCCCCAGACGTCGAGCCAGTGCGGGATTTGCTTCGCTTCGAGGATGGTCGCGAGGTTGCGCGAGGCGTGCGGCGCCTCATACGCGCCCTGGCCGGTGGCAATGACGATCTTCGTGTGATGGCGAAGAAGGTCGAGATACGGACCGTCGAGGTTCGGCAGGTACGAGGCCGGGTTGTTGAAGTACGTGTTGCTATCGCCGAAACCGCGGAGGTAATCGGGACCGAGATCGTAGAAGCCGCTCATGGCGATCGTTGCGCCGAAGAGGTCCGGCCTCCGGAAGAGCGTGTTCGCCGCGTGGAACGCGCCGAAGCTCGCGCCGGCCGTGGCGATGCGGACGCCGCCGTCTCCGACTTTGTCGCGGATGTACGGCACGACCTCGTTTTCGATGTAGCCCGTGTAGAGAGCTTGCCGGCGTCCCTTCTCGGCGACCGGCAGATTCTCATCCATCCACGACCAGCGATTGATGCTCTCGATCGAGAAGACTCGCAGGCGGCCCTGCTGGATGAACGGCTCGACGGCCTTCACCAGAAAAAAGCGCTCGTTCTCGAGAAAGTCGGCCGCCGCCGTCGGGAACAAGAGCAGCGGATGGCCGGCGTGCCCGTAGGAGACGATGGGCATGTCCAGCTCCAGGGCCGGACTGCGCCACTGCACGATCTCTTTGGTGAGAGACGGATCGATGTATTGCATTTGCGCATTCTCGCTCGTTCCGAAGCGAAGCGCGCGCATAACCTGCCCGATCAGCCGGCGTCGAGAACGATCTCGAGAAGATCCGGCCCGAGCGAGTAGGCTTTCGCGCCTCCGGTCATCATCAGGCAAACACTCGTCCCGCCCGTGAGTGAGCCCGACGACGCCGGTGCGTAGGCGACATCCGAGGCCCAGCCCCATCCGCCGCCGTCCTTCGCCGCATATTTCAGCGTATCGCCGGAGCTCGTGACGACGTTCCATCCGTACCCGAACTGATCGGCGGAGCCGTCGTTGAGCGTGAAATTCGTCCACATCAACTCGTACGTCGATGATTTCAGAATCGCGCCGTTGGCGAGGCCGATGGCGAACGATTCGAGGTCGCTCATCGTCGACGTGAATCCGCCGGCGCTGAAGCCGCACAGCGGATTCCGCCAGGCGACCGCCTGGCCCTTGAGGTAGGGCGTGGCCGGGTCGTTCGCCGACGACTCGTCGATGAAGCCGGTGCTCGGCATCGACAGGGGCGTCAACACGTTCGGAACAATCCACTCGCCGAACTTCGTCTTCGTGATCGCCGCGATCAGGACGCCGAGGAGCATGTAGGTCGGATCGCTGTATAAGTACTGCGCGCCGGGCGGGAAAAGGAGCTTCATCTGCGCCGCACGATGGAGCACCTCCTGATACGTCTCCGTACCGCTGGAGATGTCCGGAATGCCGCTGCACATGGCCAGCATCTGATCGATCTGGATCCCGCCCCAGGCCTTGTTCGGTAGGTTCGGAACATATGTGCCGTACGTGTCCGTCAGCTTGGCGATCGCGCCGGTCTCCCATAGATGCAGCACGCCGATCGCGGTGAAGGCTTTCGTGAGCGAATCGATCTGGAAGGAGGTGGCGGGCGTCGGCGCGGAGCCACCCTTCGTGGCGACACCGTAGCTATTCTCGAATACGGTTTTTCCGGCCTGCTGGACCGACAGGATCAGTCCGACGACCGGATTGCCGTTCATGAACGTGGCAATGGCCTCGTTGATCTTCTTCGTGGTTCCGCTGCTCAGGGACATGGTTTCCTCCTTTGCAGAGTACGACCGCCGTCCCTGTCGCTTTTACCGCAACTTCACCGCCTGGGCCCGATACATTTCCGGATACACCCTCTTCAGCGCCTCGATCTTCGGCAGGTCGTTGAACACGATGTACGGCTGGTTCGGGTGGGCGATCAGGTAGTCCTGGTGGTAATCCTCGGCCGCATAGAACGCCTTCAGCGGCTCGATCTTCGTTGCGATCGGGGCGGAGAACACCTTGGCGTCGTTGAGCTGCTTCACGTACGCGCGGGCAACGCGCTCCTGCGCCGGCGTAGCGAAGAAGATCTCGGACCGGTAGCTCGGGCCGCGGTCAGGGCCCTGGCGGTCGAGCTGCGTCGGATCGTGCGCCACGGAGAAATAGAGCCGCAGCAGCTGCCCGTAGGATATCTGCTTCGGATCGTACGTGATCTCCACCGACTCCGCGTGGCCCGTCGTCTCCGTCCCCACCATCTCATAGTGCGCGGTCGACTTCTCGCCGCCGGAGTAGCCGGCCACCACCTTCGTCACGCCCTTCACGTGCTCGAACATCCCCTGCATCCCCCAGAAGCAGCCGCCCGCGAGGACGGCGACTTGCTGACCCGCAACGGGCGGATCGAGGACAGGGCTGGGGATCTGGCGGTCGACCGCCTCCGCCTTTGCGAGGCAGCTGGTCCCGAGGATGAGAACGGAGACGGCGAGAAAGGAACGAAGTCGCATGGCTAATGAGTGCTCCTCTGCGGCACGCGCCCGTTCAGCGGCCGTGCCGGATGCCGGTTGCTCGGGCCGAGCTCGCCGAGCTTCTGGAGTTGTTCGTGCGACGCGCTCACTGGCGTCACCATCATGTAGAACTGCACGTTGGGATCGCAGTCGGGCGTGGTGAGCGAGCCGACATAGTGAATGTACTTCCGGTATCCGCGCGGCGGCAGCAGCGACTCCGGGTTGAACAGCTCGCGGCTCGTCTGCGTGTTGCAGGCGGGCTTGATATGCCCCAGCCGCACGATCGGCTCCAGCGCCGCGTTCGCTTTCTTCTGCTCGCTGAACAACACGCCGACGACGACGATCTCGTTGCCGCGCTTGTGGACCAGGTGCATCTCGGCAGCGTGCGCGGCGACGCCCGTGTGCTCCGCCGGCACGTGGAAGTGGAACTGATCGAGCGTGTACTCGTGCTCGACGTTGTTGATCTTGAGCTTGATCTTGCAGTTCTGCGCGTTCGGCACCTGGTAGTAAAACTCGTTGTTCAGCACCGAGAGCGGAAACCCACCGTACTCGAACACGATCGGCTGGAGGCTCGTGTTGTCGCGGGCGCTGCTCAAGTCGATCGGCGACTGGTGCTGACCGGTGCGGCATTCGCCTCCCCAATCAGCCTGGCGCTGATATGTCCAGTTGTGCGGGCACTTTGACGGGTCGGCAACGGCGGCGGCAGCAGCAAGCAAAATTGCAAAAATCATGAGGAAAGAATAACGGTTAAAATCCCTCAGTAGCAGAGATTCATGAAAATCTACATCGTCGGCTTCATGGGGGCCGGCAAGAGCACGGTCGGACGCGAGCTGGCCGTACGGCTTGGCGTTCCCTTCTTCGACCTCGACGGCCTCGTCGAGGCGGCGGAGAAGACGACCATCAAGGACATCTTCGCGCAGCACGGCGAACCGTACTTTCGCAAACGCGAGCGCGACCTCCTTCGTTCCACCAAGTACCTCGACAGCGCCGTCATCGCCACCGGCGGCGGCACCTTCACCTTCGACGAGAACATCCAGTTCATCCAGAGCGAGGGCTTGAGCGTCTACCTCTCCGTGCCGTACGCGCTGCTGCGCGCGCGCGTCGGCGAAAAGGCCGCGGAGCGGCCGCTCTTCCGCGACGACGACGCCGCGCACGAGCTCTACGCCAACCGCCTGCGCTACTACCGCATGGCCGACATCACCCTCAACATCCACGAGGACGACACGCCGCTCCAGATCGCCGAGCGCCTCCTCCACGAGCTCCCCAAGCGCTTCCTGGCCAGGAGCGCGTCGTGAGAGCGCTCGTCGTCAGCGACCTGCACTCGAACATCGAGGCGCTGCGCGCGGTGATGAAGCGCATGGCCCGGAAGAAATTCGACCAGGTCATCTGCCTCGGCGACTTCGTCGGCTACGGCGCGCAGCCGAACCAGGTCCTCGACGTCATGCGCAAGATGCGCGCAACGAAGCTCTACATCCGCGGCAACCACGACCGCGTCGCCGCCGGCATGGACAGCGGCGAAGGCTTCAACCACGCCGCGAAGTTCGCCGCGCTCTGGACGCGCGACCACCTCTCCGCGCCGAACCGCCACTTCCTGCAGCGCCTCCAGCTCGGCCCCATCGAGAAGAACGGCGTCGTCCTCTGCCACGGCTCGCCGAACGACGAGGACGAGTACGTCTTCAACGAAAGCCACGCCCGCGTCGTCTTCGAGATGACGACGGCGCCCGTCATCCTCTACGGCCACACGCACCTGCCCGTGGTCTTCCGCATGGATGCCCACGGCCGCCTCCACGGCGCCTCGGTGCGCGAAGAGACGACCGTCCGCCTCGACCCCGGCCACCGCTACCTCATCAACCCCGGCTCCGTCGGCCAGCCGCGCGACCGCAACCCCCTCGCGTCGTTCGCCATGTTCGACGCCAAGAAAATGACCGTGCAGTTCTTCCGCGTTCCCTATGACGTGGCCAAGACGCAGCTCGCCATTTTGAAGGCCGGATTGCCTCCGATCCTGGCCCACCGGCTCGCCCACGGAACGTGACACGCTGTCCTCAATCGTGGAGAGCTCGTCCAGGCGTCGAAACGCTAACTCATTGAAAAGACTCGTGGAATAACCCATCCGGGAATGGCATGTCCGCCGCAGTTGTCCGCATCGCTATGAGAGGGTCCGCAATGCGCAAGCTACTTCCACTCCTGTTCCTCCTGCTTGCAGTCCCGGTTCTCGCCGACAACGACAACCGGTCGCAGTCCTACTTCACCTACGACGACGGCGGCACGATCGTGCGCCAGGGCGACGACGGCAAGGAAGTCGAAGCCCGGGTGAATTTCCCGGTCTACCCGGGAGATGAGATCACCACCAGCCGCCGCGGCCGCGCCGAGATCCGGCTCTCGGACGGCAACATCATCGCCCTCGACCGCGGGACGACGATCCGCTTCGGCGGAATCCGCGATTCGTACGACGGCGGCGACGGCAACAACCAGACGATCATCGAGCTCAAAGCCGGCCACGTGATGCTCGAGCGCGACAGCGACGACCGCGACCCGGTCCGCCTCGACACCGAGGCCGCCAGCTTCGCCGCGACCGAGCGAGCCATCTACGCGGTCGACACGGAGCGCGAGCGCGGCCTCGTCCGCGTCTACGACGGCTCGATCGAAGTGCGCACCCCGTCGCGCACGACGCGCGTCCGCGGCGGCGAAGAGGGCCGCCTCGACGACCAGGGCCTCTACGATCTCGTCAGCCTCCAGCGCGGCGGCGCCGACGACTTCGAGCGCTGGTTCCTCGGGCGCTCGGAGATCTACCGCCGCGGCTCCAGCCGCTATCTCGACCGCAGCCTGGCGTACTCCGAGCCGGAGCTCGACCGCTACGGCTCCTGGGTCTACGTCGCTGACTACGGTTCCTGGTGCTGGCGCCCTGTGATCATGTCCGCCAGCTGGCGTCCGTACTACAACGGTTACTGGCACCACGGCCGCGGCGGTGGCCTCGTGTGGGTTTCGTACGAGCCGTGGGGCTGGGTGCCGTATCACTACGGCCGCTGGTCGTACGCTCCGTCGTTCGGCTGGGTGTGGCTCGCCGGCGGCGGCTACTCGCCCGCGTGGGTGTACTGGATGTACGGCCCGAGCTACATCGGCTGGGCGCCGGCCGGCTGGTATGACTGCTATCGCCCCTACTACGGATGGGCGTATCGCCCGTACGCGCGCGTCGGCTTCGACTTCGGCTTCGGCTTCTACGGCCGGGTGCGCGTGCACGACGTCGACCTCCGTCCCTGGACGTTCGTTTCGCCGGGCAACATCGTCTCCGGGCGCGTCGACCGCGCCGCGCTGACGACCGACGTGATTCGTGGACGCCTTGCGCGTGAGGGCGGCGGCTACGCCACCGTCAGCGGCGCACCGGCGCGCTTTACCCGTTCCGACCTCAGAGATCCGGCCGCGGCGGTCGGCAACGTCGTTCGCCGTGGACTCGGTGGTGGTACCGGCAGAGAAGGCTCCGGGTCCGCGGCGGATATGACGCCGTTCTTCCGCCGCGACCCGGCGCTTTCCGTCGGCGTGCGCGATCAGATCGTCCGCTCGCGCAACGCCGAGGTGCCGCCGAGCTTCACCACGCCGCGCGGCGTGGGATCCGGAATCCCGACGCCGGGCACCGGCGGCACGCTCGAAGGCCGCGTTCCTCGGGACGGCGGCGGCTCGCGGCACGCTGAAGCGCCCGCGACCGGCACGATCCCGCGCGCGGTGGGCGGCGGCACGATCGGCGGCGTGGCCGGCGATCTGCGCCGCAACGAGCCTCCGGCGGCGACGCCGGCGACGCGCGACACCGGCTGGCGCAACCGCGACAACAACGGCGGCTCGATCCGCCGCGGCGGCGATACCAACACGCCCGCGACGACGGCGCCTCCTTCCTCGACGACGACGACGCCGCGCGACAACGGCGCGAGCCGCAACAACTGGCGCGACCGCTTCGAGCGCCCGTCGACCTCGGAACCGAGGACGACGACGCCTCCGGCGACCGTGCATGACCGTACCATCGAGCCGCGCGACAACTCGCGCGGCCGCGGGAACGACGGCGCCTCCCGCGGCAGCGTCCGCGAGAGCACGCCGCCGCCGAGCAGCGGCCGCAGCGACGTCCCGCGCCGCATCATCGACTCGATCGGCGGCTCGCGCATCTACTCCGGCGGCTCGTCGCGCGGCGGCAGCAGCAGCAGCGGTGGCAGCAGTTCCGGTGGCAGCAGCTCCGGCAACAGCGGCGGCGGCTCGCAGCACTCCTCGCCTCCGCCGCAGCACTCGTCGCCTCCGCCCTCGCACAGCAACGGCGGTGAGTCGCACCGCAGCAGCGGCGGCGGCGAAGGCCACGTGAAGCGCAACTAATCAGGTCACGGTTGGTAGGGAACGGGTGACAGGTTCACCTGTTCCCTGTCACCTGTTCCCCGTCCCCTATAATCCGCGCGTGTCCATCGCGCTTTTCTTCGCGCTCTACTGCATCGAGGCGGGTCTCTTCTTCCTCGTCGTTCCCTGGACGCACCTCTGGACGATGAACCCGCTGCTGCAGAGCGACTTCAACCTCGCCGCGCTGGCCGCCAACCCCTTCCTCCGCGGCTTCGTCTCGGGCTTCGGCGTCATCCACATCATCATCGGCATCAAGGACATGCTGCGCATGAGCCACGCGCGGCGCGCGGTGGGGGAGTGACCATTCGCGGCTCGATGAGACCCGGCGCCTTCCTCCTGCCGCTGATCGCCAGCGGCAGTCTCTTCGCGCTCCACTACGTCCTCAGCGACGAAAAGCACGCGCCGCTCGAGCTCAGCAAGCAGCACCTCAACTGGCTCCTCTTCGCTGCCGTGCTCACCCTGGTGGTCTTCGGCGTCCGCGTCCTCGACGTCTTGATCTTCGACCTGGCCATGCGGCGGCAGAACGTCCCTGCGCCGCAGCTGCTGCGCCAGATCCTGGCGATCTTCATCTACGTCGTGACGATCGCTCTCGCCTCGAACCAGTGGCTCGGCGTCTCGGTCGTCAGCGCGCTCACCTCCGTCACCATCCTCGCGGCGATCCTCGGTCTCGCCCTGCAGGACACCCTCGGCAACCTCTTCGCCGGCATCGCCCTGCACATGGAAGGGGCGTTCGAGGTCGGCGACGTGCTGCACTCCGGCGACTACATCGGCGTCGTCGAGCAGGTCAGCTGGCGGGCCACGCGCATGCGCGCCTTCAACAACCAGCTCGTCGTCCTGCCGAACTCCGTCATCGCCCGGGAGCGTCTGGAGGTCTTTCCGCGGCACAACCTGAATGCGCGCGTGCTGCGCATCGGCGTCGACTACAACGTTCCCCCCTCGACAGTCATCGGCATCCTCATGCAGGCTGCGTCGCACATCGACGGCGTGGCGCGCGAGACGCCGGTCATCGCCCGCATCGGCTCGTTCGACGACTCCGCGGTCATCTACGAGGTCAAGTACTTCATGCACGACTACGCGCTGCGCGACCGCATCGACGCCGACATCCGCAAGGCCGTCTGGTACGCGCTGCGCCGCAACGAGATCTCCTTCGCCACGCCGATCCGCGCGTATCAGCAATACACGCCGCCGGCGACCGGCGACCAAGGCCTCTCGCGCGAAGAGATCAAGGGGCTGCTGCACGACGTCGACATCCTCTCGCCGCTCGACGACGCCGCGCACGACGCCATCGCCACGGCGGCGAAGGTCCACTTCTACTCGCGCGGCGAGGCCGTGCTCCGCCGCGGCGCCGCCGGCGACTCGATGTTCGTCATCCACTCCGGCAGCGTGTCGGTGCGCTTCGCCGACGACTCGCCGCAGGGGTGGCACGAGGTCGCGCAGCTCGGCCCCGGCAGCGTCGTCGGCGAGATGGCGCTGCTGACGGGCGAGACGCGCACCGCCGACGTCGTGGCCACGAGCGACGTGGTCGCGGTGGAGATCGGGAAGGAGCTGCTCCAGCCGATCCTGCACGCGAATCCCGATCTCGCGGACGCGATCTCGGAGAAGATGTCGGAGCGGCGGGACCACCTGGCGGCGATTCTGAGTATGGAGAGGGAGGAAGAGCGGAGCGTGTTGGACAGGATTCGCGCGTATTTCGGCCTGTAGCCAAGGAAACTTAGAACGCAGAACGCGAATGCAGAATGAAGAACGTTTCTCGATTCTGCATTCGCATTCTGCGTTCTGAATTTCCGTGGCAATGAAGCGCTTACTGATTGTCGAAGACAAGGAATCCCTGGCCCTCATGCTCCAGGAGACCGTGCGCTCGGAGGGGCTCGACGCTGACATCGCCGCCACCGGCAACGACGCCATGAACCGCCTCGCCGCCGGCACGCCCTACTTCGCCGTCCTCACCGACCTTCGCCTCCCCGGCGCCGACGGCATCGCCGTGCTCCGGCAGGCGAAGGAGAGCGATCCCGACTGCCCCGTCATCGTCATGACTGCGTTCGGGACGATCGAGAACGCCGTCGAGGCCATGAAGCTCGGCGCGTTCGACTTCGTGCAGAAGCCGATCGACGTCGACCACCTCTTGCTGCTCCTCCGCCGCTGCCGGGAGATGCGCGAGCTGCAGTCCGAGAACCTCCTGCTCAAGGAGGAGTTCCAGCAGCGCTATCGCCTGCCGGCGATCATCGGCGACTCACCGCGCATCGTCGACGTGTCGAGCGCCATCCAGCGCGTGGCGCCGACCGATTCGACCGTGCTGCTGCAAGGCGAGTCGGGCACGGGGAAGGAGCTCTTCGCCCGCGCCATCCACCAGCTCTCGCCGCGCCGCGACCGCGCCTTCGTGGCCATCAACTGCGCGGCCATCCCCGACACGCTCATCGAGAACGAGCTCTTTGGCCACGAGAAGGGCGCCTTCACCGGCGCGACGGCGCGGCAGGTCGGCAAGTTCGAGCTCGCCGACAGCGGCACGATTTTCCTCGACGAGATCGCGGACCTCGGCCTCGGCGTACAGGCGAAGATCCTGCGCGTACTGCAGGAGCGCCGCTTCGAGCGCATCGGCGGCACGGCCTCGATCGACGTCGACGTGCGCATCATCTGCGCGACGAACCGCAACGTTGCCGACGAAGTCAAAGAGGGCCGCTTCCGCGACGACCTCTACTTCCGCATCAACGTCTTCCCCGTGACGGTGCCGCCGCTGCGCGCGCGCCGCGAGGACATCGACGCGCTCACCGACTTTTTCCTCCAGCGCCTCGGCCGCGAGCTCAAGAAGCCGTCGCTGCGCATCGCCGACGCCGCGCGCGCGGCGCTGCGCGCCTACGACTGGCCCGGCAACATCCGCGAGCTGGAGAACACGCTCGAGCGCGCCGCCATCCTCTGCGACCGCAACAGCATCGAGCCGCGCGACCTCGCCATCGCGGCGGCGCTGAGGGACGACGCTGTGGCCGAGGCGCTCGATCTTTCAGGGACGCTCGACGAGGCCACGGCGCGGGCCACGCGCGCCGTCGAGCGGCTCAAGATCGTCGACGCGTTGCGGCGGACGTCGTCGCGCAACGAGGCCGCGGAGCTGCTCGGCATCGCCCCGCGCACGCTCACGGCGAAGATGAAGGAGCACGGCCTGGAATCTTGAATCCGATGTACGTGCCCGAGCTGATGCCCATCAAGGCCAGCGTCGTGGCGCTGAAGTCCGGCATCGACAGGTCCCAGATCACGCTCTGCAAGAAGACAAAACCGAGGATCATCGTCCAGGCCACGATCTGAAAACGGTCGAGGGCCACGGCGCCGCGGTCGTCGGTGACGAGGTCGCGCCAGAAGCCTTTCGAGGGCGGAACGATGGCCAGACTGTCGCGCTCGGAGATCAATTGCGCGCGGCGCGTGGCCAGCTGCTTGGGCCTGTCCGCTAGCACGAGCAGGAGGGACTCGTCGCCGCGCGTCCGGGCCTCGTCGAGGTCCTTCGTGACCTGCATGATGGCCTTGTCGAGGACGGCGATTTCCTCGTCGATCAACTTCCCCCGCGCGCCGATGCGCGCCTCGGTCGGCGAGATGACCACGGCGGCCACGGCGGTGGCCGCGCTGATGCCCATCAGCCCCAGGAGCGACGGCGTGATGGTGTCGTTGTCGCCCGTGACCATCCAGATGTAGGAGAAGCCGACGATGATCATGAAGAACCACCAGGCCATCTGCACGCGCGCCACGCTGTACGGCTGCTGCACGTTCTGGATGGTGGGGCCGTCGCGCAGGAGATCGCTCTTGCGCGCGTAGATGAGGAGGGCGATGACGATGGCCAGGAGCGCGGCCACCCACACGAGCGTCGTCCAGTCGGTGTACAGCTTCTGCAGGACGACGATCGCGTTCGCGCCGGGGGCGCGCGGCAGCGGGCGCTCGTTGTGAATGCCCGCGCTGACGTGCAAGGAGATGGTCGGATCGAAGAGCGGGTTGTAGAGCAGCGGGTGCCAGTGGTGCTTGTTGCGGGCGTTGCGTCCGAGGATGAACGTGATCTGGCCGCGGTCGAAGTCGATGCCAGCCGGAGGGTTGTCGAAGTCTTGTCCGTCGATGAACAGCGCGATCGGCTGTTGCGCCGCCTCGGCCTGTTTCACTAGCTGGTCGAGATGACAGACGGAGACGATGACCCAGTCGCCGACGTACGTCATGCGCGGGTCGTCATGCACGCTGGCCACGCCGGCGATGGCCGGCTCTGCGCCGCACGGCACGACGTGAATCTGCCGCCGGGCGATGCTCAGTTCGTCCGTGTCCTGCAACTGCGAGCAGGCTCCGGCCAGGAAGAGGAGGACGGCCAGCAGTTTCCGCATGGGATTACGATACCGCAGTGTTTCCCACCGCCGCCGACGTCGTGACATTTTTGAACGACCGCCTGGCTGCGCGCGGGTTGCCCTACCGCGTCGCCGAGCTCACCGTGCTGCCGTACGTGAACCCGATGTGGCTCGCCAACTGGGACGCGCCGGAGCTGGCCGGCGCGCCCGAGCGCGACGTCATCGCCGAGGAGCTGCGGGAGGCGCGCTGGCGCTTTCCTCAGGTCCTACCCACTTAGCGAGCCAGTCCCAAACCTCGTTGTACCAGTGGCGCGAGTTCTCCGGGTTGAGGATCCAGTGGTTCTCGTCCGGCCACACCAGGAGCTTCGACGGCACGCGCATCCGCTGCAGCGCCGCCCACGCCTCGAGGGTGTTGTTGAGCGGCACGCGCATGTCGCGCTCGCCGACGGAGAGGAGCATCGGCGTCTTGAAGCGCGCCGCGTAGCGGATTGGATTCTGCGTGCGCCACACCGTGCCCTGCTCCCACGGCACGCCGCCGTTCATCAGCTCGCGGTGGTAGATGAAGTCCGACGTTCCCCACTGCGACTCGAGGTTCACGAGCCCCGCGTGGGCGATGAGGCACTTGTAGCGCGTCGTCGACGCCTCGAGCCAGTTCGCCAGGTGCCCGCCATAGCTCGCGCCGCCCGCGGCCATGCGCGTGCCGTCGATGAACGGGAAGCGCTTCACCGCTTCGTCGGCGGCCTCGTTGATCTCATCGCCCGGGCCTTTGAGCGGATCGCCTTCGATGTCCTGCGCGAACTTCTCGCCGAACCCTGTCGAGCCGGTGTAGTTCGTCGTCAGCACGACGTAGCCGGGCTTGGCCAGGAGGTGGTAGTTCCAGCGGAGGCTGATGTCGTCGCGCGACATGTTCGCAGGGCCGCCGTGCATCATGACGAAGAGCGGGTACTTCTTCGTCTCGTCGAACGCCGGCGGTCGGATGAGGAGGCTGTGGATCTTCTTGCCGCGCTTCGACGTGAACCAGAAGGGCTCCGGCGGCAGCCAGTCGAGGTTGTTCGCGGTGACGACGTTGATCTCCGTCAAATTCGCATGCGTCTTTTTCGCCGGATCGACGCGCACGACCTCGGCGGGGTTGATGGCGCTGCCCCACAGCGCGGTCATGACGAGCGACGGCGCCTTCTCGGCGATCGCCAGCCGCGTGTAGACGCCGCGCGGCGGCTCGACGGCGAGCTGCGCGTCGCCGCCATTCGCCGAAACGCGGAAGATTTTTTCCAGCCCCGCTTCCTCGGCGGTGAAGTAGATCGTCTGCGAGTCGGGGGCGATCGCGTACGTTCCGACGGCGCGGTCGAACGGCACCGCGGTCAGCACCTTGCGGTTCTGCATCGACGGCCAGTCGAAGCGGACGAGGCGGGGGAGGTTGTAGACCTTCTTCGTGTTCGCCGTCCAGACCGCGAAGAGCGCCTTGCCGTCGGGGCTGAAGCGCGGCTGCGCGTAGCGGCCGTCGTCGTGGGCGATGAGCTCCGGCACCGCGCCGCCCTGCACGGCGATGCGATAGAGCTCGTACGTCGGCTCGGCGTACGCGGAGACATTGCGGTTCGTGGTGACGGCGAAGACGATCGACTGCCCGTCCGGCGCCCAGTCGACGTCGAGCTCGTCGCGCGAGCCCTCGACGACGCGCCCGGCGAAGCCCGGCGACTGCGCGAGCGCCGTCCCCGCCAGGAGGTCGTGCGCCGGTGTCTCCGCGCCGAGGCCTTGGACGAAGAGGTGGATCTGCCCCTCGTCGAGCCAGCGGTCCCACTGCCGGATCGGGAAGGATGTGTACTCGCGCACCTTGTACTTCTGCTTCTTCGCGTCGCTCACGACGCTGGTGAAGAGGATGGCGTTGCCGTCGGGACGAAACTGCGGCGAGCGCGCGCCGGTCGAGAGGCTGGTGACGCGCTTCGCCTCGCCGCCGCCGAGGTCGAGGATGTAGATCTGGTTCTGCTCGTCGCCCTCGCGCTTCGCGGAGAAAGCGATGCGCCGGCTGTCGGGAGACCACGTCACGTCGCTCTCCGCCGACTTCGTGAACGTGATCTGCCGCGGCTCCGCGCCTCCGTCGGCCGGCACGATCCAGAGGTCGCTCGACGATTCCTTCTCGTCGTACGCCGGCTTGTTGATGCTGAAGACCACCCACTTGCCGTCGGGGCTCGGCACCGGCGTCCCGACGCGCGGCATGAGCCAGAGCGTCTCGTGCGTGAGCGCGCGCTTCGCCGGGATCTTGATGATGCGCGGCTTGTCCTGGGCGAAGGCTGCGGCGGCGAGAAGGAGGAGCGAAACGGAAATGGCGCGCCTTGTCATGGCGCGCCATTTTACGGAACCGTGGTCTCGCGCTACTTCAGTGGCGTCTCCGGCTTTTCGACCGGCGCAGCCTTCGGGTCCGGAATCGCAGGCTTCTCGGCCTGCGGCGCTGCCGCGTCGGGAGCCTTCACCTTCATGCCCAGGTCCTTGCCGGCCGGAGCCTGTTCTCCGGGCGCGAGGAGCTTCGGCTTCCCCGCCGTCGCCGGCTCCTTCACGTCTTCGCCCTCGGCCTTCTTCGCCTGCGAGGCTTTTTCGAGTTGCGCGAAGGCGCTCTCGAACTCCACCTTCCACAGCCGCGTCTCTTCCTTGATCACATCCTCGGCGTCGCCGGCGAGCTTGGCGATGCGCTCGAAGAGCAGCTTCACGTCTGCAGGGGTGATGTCCTTCTTCGCCTCGACGTCGGCGAGGAGCGGCGGCCACTGCACGCGGAACTCGACGACGAGCCGTTTGAGAGCCTGCGCCGTGGTGATGCGCCGCATCCACGACGAGGAAAAGCCGGCGTAGCGGTCGAGCGCCACGGCGGCCGCGGCGAGGGCGAGGCAGAGGTAGCCGATACCGGTGCCTGTCACCGTCGGATATTTCGTGATCTTGATGTCGAAGGTCGCCCAGATCAGCGGCGCGAGGCCGCCGAGGGTGACGAAGGCGATCGCCAGCACGCGTGACCAGCGCGCGCCGCGCGATACTGCCTTGCGCTTCGACAGATACCAGTCGCTGGCGCCGACGACGCTTGCCTCCACGTCTGCGGCGAGTGTCTTGATCGAGTCGACGAGCTTGTCCGGCGTCCACGTGGGCGGGTTCTGATCGTCCCGCCTGACCGTCAGGTCCTGGGGCATGGGGTCTCTCCTTTTGTTGATTAGGGGGGACAGATTACGCCGATTTCCGATTAGATTGTCGGCCTCGACTGGAGAAACCCGATGAAAGAAACGGCCCTCATCACCGGCGCGTCGAGCGGCATCGGCCTCGACCTCGCTCGCCTCTTCGCCAAGGATGGACACGACGTCGTTCTCGTGGCGCGCTCCGAGGGGAGGCTGCGCGAGATCGCGGCGGAGCTCGAGCGCGATTGCGGGATCAAGGCGCACGTCATCGCCGCCGACCTCGCACAGCCAGACGCGCCGCGGAAGCTCGTCGACGCCCTGCCGTGCGCGATCGACATCCTCGTCAACAACGCCGGCTTCGGCATCACCGGGCCGTTTGTGACGACTGACCTGGCGAAAGAGCTGGAGATGATTCAGGTCAACGTCGTGGCGCTGACGGCGCTGACGAAGCTCCTCCTCCCGCCGATGGTGGCGCGCCGCCGCGGGCGGGTGCTCAACGTTGCCTCGACCGCGGCGTTCCAACCGGGGCCGCTGATGGCGGTCTACTACGCGACGAAGGCGTATGTGCTGTCGTTTTCCGAGGCCATCGCCGACGAGCTGCGCGACAGCGGCGTGACCGTGACGGCGCTCTGCCCCGGGCCGACCTCCACCGGCTTCGCCGACGCGGCGGGAATGACCAAGACGCGGCTCTTCAACCTGGCCAAGCCGATGGACTCCGCCGCAGTCGCGCGCGAAGGCTACAAGGCCATGCAGCGCGGCCGCCGCGTGGTCGTGACGGGAATGAAGAACAAGCTGCTGACGCAGTCGATACGCGTGTCGCCGCGGCGGATGGTGACGGCGGTCGTGCGGAAGCTGCAGGAGTCGCGGCAATGACGACGTACGTCGCCTTCCTGCGCGGGATCAACGTGGTGGGCCGCAATGTCGTTCGCATGAGCGAGCTGCGCGACCTCTGCACGTCCCTCGGATGGGAGGACGTGCGGACGCTTCTCAACAGCGGCAACGTGGTCTTCCGTGCGCAGAAGGCGACGCCGAAGGCGCTCGAGGAGGCGCTCGGCGGCGTGCGCGTCATCCTGCGCACCGAGGGGGAGCTGCGCAAGGTCGCGGAGAACAATCCGTTCGATCCGGTTCGCAATCCGAGCTACCTCCACGTCGCGTTCTGCGACAAGAAGGTCTCCGCCGACACGCTGCGCGACGCGTACGGAGACAAAGGCCCCGAGGTCATCCGCGGCGGCGGCGGGCGGGAGCTGTACATCGACTACGTCAACGGTGTCGGGCGGTCGAAGCTGTCGCACGCGTACATCGAGCGGACGCTCGGCGCGACGGCGACGCTGCGCAACTGGAACACGGTGACGAAGCTCCTGGCGATGGCGTCGCAATGACGATTCCCGAGCGCCCGCGCTTCCTGCTCCTCTTCGCCGTCTTCCTTGCCACCGGCCTCCTCGCCTTCGCGTACATGCGGAAGACGGTCTACCACGGCGCGGCGGAGAAGCTCTCGGCGGACCCCGGCGCGATCGCCACGCGCGCGGTGATCACGCGCTGGATGACGCACGGGTACTTCGCGTCGTACGGGATGCTCGCGCCGGTGCCGAACGAGAAGATCGTCTATCGCTGGTCGTCCGGCGTCTACTTCCTCAGCTCGTTTGTGCTGGAGAAGATCTGGATCGGGATCACCGGCAAGTACAGCTGGCGGCTCATCGCCTTTCACAACGTCGGCGTCGCGCTCGTCGCCTCGGCGCTCTTCGCCGTGCTGGCCTTTCGCGTGCTCCGGCGCATGGGCGCGGAACCGCTGCACGCGCTGGCGCTCTCCATCGGCGCGCAAATGGTGCAGTTCACCTTTCCCGACAATCTCGCGCTGTTCTGGGAGAACCAGTCGCAGGTGTGGTGGCTGATGTTCGCGCTCTGCTTTTTCCTCGCCGAGGAGGCGGAGCGATGGGTGCCGCAGGCGATCGCGGTTTTTGCCATGACGTACATCGAGTTCATCTACTCGACGATGTTCCTGGCCGTATACGTCGCGACGGTGCTGCTCGTCCGCGGCGAGCGTCCGCCGCTGCGCCGCCTCGCCGTGATGCTGATCGTGCCGTGGCTCGCGGCGTTCGCGCTGTACCAGATTCAGTGGCAGGGGGCGAAGCGCGAGCCCGGCGTCAAGATCCTCGCCTCCGGCTTCCTCTACCGCACGGGCCTCGACGGCGACGCGGAGCTGTACGGGACGCACCTCGACATCGCATACGGGCGCGAGATCATCCGCCACCTCCGCCCGGCCCAACATCAATATCTGTTTCACTGGCCGACGCTCTTTTTCGCCGGCACGGCTGCGGCGCTCCTCGCACTCGGCGCGTACCTCCGCGACCGCGTGCCGCGCCTCGCCGCCGTCGTCCTCCTCACGCTCCTCGGCGCGTGGATCGTCTACGCCGCCGTCTTCAGCCAGGCCGTGGCGCTCCATCCGTATCTGTATGACTTCCTCTTGGCGACGCCGCTGATTTTCGCGCTCTTCGCGCTCCTGCCGGCGATCGCCGAGGAGCTCTTGCAGTGGCGCGGCGTGTTCGTGACGATGGCGTGCTTCGGCGCGGCGTGGATGTCGATGTACCAGTTGCGTCTCTATGCAATGTGTTACCCGTCGGTGTGAAGTCGTCGTCGACGGCGACGTCACGGCGTATCGGGTCTACGAGCCCGCCGCGCCCGAGCCGCTGCCGCTGATCTTGTTCCTGCACGGCGCCGGCGAGAGCGGCACGGACGACGTGCTGCCGACGACCGTCGGCATCGGCCCGGCCGTCGAGGCGAATCCGGAGCGCCTTCCCGCGCTCGTCGTCTTCCCGCAGGCGTCGCGCGGCTACGGCTGGCGCGGCTTCAATCTCGCCGCCGCAGTCGCGGCGCTCGACGACGTCGAAGCGCGCTACAACGTCGACCGCGACCGCGTCTCCATCACCGGCATCTCGATGGGCGGCTACGGCACGTGGCTCCTCGGACTGCAGCAGCCGGAGCGCTTCGCCGCGATCGTCCCGGTCTGCGGCGGCCTCGATCGCAGCGCGAGCGGTTTTGACGTCGCGCAGGCGGCGGAGCGCCTGAAGCCGATCCCGCAGTGGGTCTTTCACGGCGACGCCGACGCGATCATCCCCGTCGATGAGTCGCGCGTGATGGTGCATGCGCTCCGCGCGGCCGGCGCCGACGTGCGGTACACGGAGTATCCGGGTGTGCAGCACAACTCGTGGGACCGCGCCTACGCCGAGCCGGAGCTGATGCCGTGGCTGTTGCGGCAGCGACGACGGTAGAATCCGCGCATGCCAGAAACACGACACGTTTCGCCGCGCGACGGCGATCAGCTTCTCCTCGTCGGCACGATGAAGGGCGCGTTCATTTTCCGCGCGAGCAAATCGCGCAAGAAGTGGGAGCGCGGCGGCCCGTACTTTCCCGGCAGCGCGGTGTACGCGATGGCATACGACGGCCGCGCCGGACGGCACCGCATCTGGGCCGGGCCGCAGAGTATGCACTGGGGTGCGCTGCTGCGATCGAGCGACGACTTCGGCAAGAACTGGACGAACCCCGAGGCGGCGAACGTGAAGTTTCCGGAGAGCGCGGGGGCGGCGCTCGAGCGCGTGTGGCAGATCGCACCGGGCCGCGACTCCGAGCCCGACACGCTCTACTGCGGCGTCGAGCCGGCCGCGGTGTTCACGTCGACGGACGGCGGCGACACGTGGCGTCTCAACGAAGGGCTCTGGAATCACCCGCAGCGCGCGAAGTGGATGCCGGGCGGCGGCGGGCTGTGCCTGCACACGATTCTTCTTCATCCGAAAGATCCGAAGTCGATGCGCATCGCCGTCTCCACGGCGGGGATGTACGTGACGGAGGACGGCGGCAAGACGTGGCGCCCGTCGAACAAAGGGGTACGCGCCGAGTTTCTCCCCGACAAGTACCCGGAGTTCGGGCAGTGCGTGCACAAGGTGGTGCAGTCGAAGAAGAAGCCGCAGCGGATGTACCTGCAGAATCACTGGGGCCTCTACCGCAGCAACGACGGCGGGGCGTCGTGGAAGGACATCGCCAACGGGGTGCCGTCGGACTTCGGCTTCGCCATGGCCATTCATCCGACCGATGCCGACACGGCGTGGATCGTGCCGCTCGAGTCCGACCAATTCCGTTGCACGCCCGAGGGAAAGCTGCGGGTGTACCGGACGCGCGACGGCGGGAAGTCGTGGGAGGCGATGGCGAAGGGGCTGCCGCAGAGCGACGCGTACGAGACGGTGCTGCGCGACGCGATGACGGCGGACGCGCACGACACCGCCGGCGTCTACTTCGGCACGCGCAGCGGAAAAGTCTTCGCCTCGGCGAACGAGGGGAAGAGCTGGTCGGCGATTGCCGACGGCCTGCCGCCGGTCGTCTGCGTCAAGACGGCGCGCGTGGCGCTGTGATGGACGTCGTCTTCCGCATCCCCGGCCCGCTGCGGAACCTCGCCGGCGACCGCGACGAGGTGCGCGTCGCCGGCGCGCCGCGCACGCTCTCCGAGGCGCTGGCGCTGCTCTGGGCGGAGTGCCCGGCCGTGCGCGACCGCGTGATCACGGAGCGCGGCGAGGTGCGGCAGCACATCAACGTGTTCGTGGATGGGGAGAACATCCGGGACACGGGCGGGTTGGGCACCGCCGTGAGGGAGGGTGCCGAGGTGTTCATTTTGCCGGCGTTGAGTGGGGGGTGAGGCACGCCTGCTGATCCAGCAGGATCAAAGCGCCGTTCTCAGTCGTCACGACAAGATCGGGCCAGCCATCACCGTTGAAGTCGGCAACCGCGAGCGCTTTGGGAGCAATCCCTGCCGCGTACATGACGGGCGGCGCGAATACACCATCGCCGAGATTGAAAAGAATGGAAACCGTGTTGCCGCCGCGATTCGCGACGGCGATGTCCGGTTTTTGATCACCATTGAAATCACCAAGGCCCACGGATACCGGCGATGCGCCCGCCGGATAATTGACTGCAGCCGCGAACGAGCCGTTGCCGTCGCCGAACAGAATCGATAGGTTGTTCGCGCCGAAGTTTGGAACCGCCAGATCGGCTTTCCCATCGTCATTGAAATCGCCGACGGCGACTGAAATCGGAAAACTGCCTACGGGATAGCTCTGGGCGACGCCGAACGATCCGTCCGCGTTCCCCCGAAAGATCGACACGGTGTTCGAGGCATTGGGGACGATCAGATCGAGCCTTCCATCGCCATTCAGGTCTGCAACGGCGACAAACGAAGGCTGAATACAGCAGGGATAGGCCACGGGCGCGGAAAACGTGCCGTCACCATTGCCGAGGAGGACGGAGACGGTGTTCGATCGCCCGTTAGTCACGACGAGATCGACTTTGCCGTCGCGATTGAAATCACCGGCGGCGATGGATCGGGACTCGGCGCCGGCAGGGTAGCTCACAAACGCGGGGAACGTGCCGTCGCCTTTGTTGAGGAGTACGGCGACATTGCCGACACTGCCATTCGCCGCTGCCATGTCGGGCTTTCCGTCTCCGTTGAGATCGGCGATGGCCACGGCCTCCGGACAACATCCAACGGGAGAGAAGAAGCTCTTCGGCGTGCCGTCGCCTTTGCCGAAGAAAACGGCCAGCGCGCTGGCAGTCACGAAGTCGGTCTTGCCGTCGCGGTCGAAGTCGGCGACGGCGACGAAAATAAATCCCGCGCCGGCGGGATAGCTTCGCGCAGCGGCAAACTCGAAGTTGCCTCGTCCGAGCAGCACGGACACGTCGTCGGAGCCGGCGTTGACCAGATCGCTCCTGCTGTCGCCATTCACGTCGGCGACCGCGATCGCGATCGGGTTCGCTCCAGCGGCATAGCGGATCGGCGCGCGCAGACTGCCGTCTCCATTGCCGGCCAGAGTGGAGACGTCGTTCGAGAAGCCCCAATTGGCCACAGCGACGTCGCCGGTGCCGTCTCCATCGAAGTCGCCGATCGCGATCGATCTTGGTTGAACCCCGACGGCGTAGCTCACCGCCTCGCCGAAAATGCCGTTGCCGGCTCCAAGGAGGATCGAAACATTGTTGGAACCGAGATTCGCGGTGATCAGGTCCTGCATCCCGTCGCCGTTCAAATCGCCGGCCGCAATCGCCGATGGGCCCGGCGCTGCGAAATAATTCACTCTGCTGCGGAACGTGCCGTCGCCGTTCCCGAGGAGAACGGAAACGTTGTTCGAGTCGGAATTGGCTGTGGCCAAATCGAGGATTTTGTCGCCGTTAAAGTCGCCGACGACGATAGAGACGGGCTCATTGCCGGCGCTGTAATTCAGGGCAGCGAAGAACGAGCCATCGCCCTTTCCGAGCAGAACCGAGACGTTGGCCGAGCCTAGATTGGCAACGGCGAGATCCGGCGCGCCGTCGCGGTTGAAGTCCCCGTGGCGATGCCATACGGCGACGTTCCGGCCTGGTTTGGGACCACTGACGATCCGGGGGGCAATGCGGCACGTCGCCGACGGAGCCCGAATGTGCCATCGCCGTTGCCGAGCAGAATCGATACGTCGTTGGAGTCGCCGTTTGCAATAGCAAGATCAGCCTTCCCGTCGCGATTGAAATCCGCGACGGCGATCGACCTCGGCCCGAGGCCGGTTCGAACCTTCGCGGCGGAGACAAGGTGCCGTCTCCATTGCCGAGCAGGATCGACACGTCGTTGGAGCCGCCGTTCGCAGTGGCGACATCGAGGATGTGATCACCGTTGAAGTCGCCCGTGGCAACAGCCAGGGGAAAACTGCCGACCGGGTACGTGGGCGCCGACATGAGCTGCGGGCATGGGGCGCGCAACGGGCACGACAAGGCAATCGTCAAGAGAACCGCATGCAGTGCGGCAGTCTCGAAGCCGTAGCGGGGGAGCCCATAGTCGACGACGATGTTCGGCGCGCCTCCTCCTCAGGAGTAGCGAAAGGAGGGGGAATGCCTACCCTGGGATCGAAGGAATTGGTGGAGCCGATGAGGATCGAACTCACGACCTCCTGAATGCCATTTCCGCTATGTCTCGGGACATCGGCGGATACCTCCTTGAATCAGTAGTTTACCGCGATCCGGATTCGTCTGAACATTGCTGGAAAGCACGAATTAGACGCGCGTTAGACGCGATGAATTGACACTTCACAAATGTGAAATCAGCCGGCGCATGGTGGCACACGTGCGGACCCCCAGACTGGTTCGACCCAGGATGACAATAGCCTTCGTTCGATATGACTAAGACACATACGCGTAATTGAAGCGCCACTTATCAGATGCGTGATGCGCACTGAAGGGAGACCTCACTGGTGGAGCAGGCCATCCGCTACTTCCTCAGGCAGGTCTATCCGAGACGGCCTGGATCGTGCCGCTGCAGTCGGAGGAGTTCCGCTGCACGCCCGAGGGAAAGCTGCGCGTCTACCGCACGCGTCGCGCTCGGCTAATTAACGTTAGTGCAGCGCTCCGACGCGGCGTCGTCGACGCTCCTATACGTACGTTCGGCACCGGCGCGGACGCGGACCTCTTCCGACCAGCGGCCGCCAGGACGGCGACTGATCACGAATCCGGTTCCGTTCGCACAGCGGATACTAACCTGGGTCTCACTGAGCCGCGCGGCCGAGTATTTCGTTGCCAGGATGTCCATGAAGGCCGCGTCGATGATCCGCACATTGACCTTGTTGGCCTTATCCTGGAGGTACTTCCTGCGCGCATCCATCTCTCCATATTTCCTGTCGATGGACTGGTCGAAGATCTCTGTGGAAAGCGCACCGGCGGCCGTACAGGGCGGCGCGTCTGCATTGGGCTCGTACGCCGCAATCTGCCTGGCCGACGGCGCGATGTGCCGCCGCCGCACGTACTGCTCGGCAAGTTCGCACCAGATCTTTTGTCGCAGCCGCTCGCGCTCGCGGCCGGCCCGCCACTGCTCGTAGTCGGGGACGGTGAGGGCCGAGCGCCGTGCATCCGCTTCGCCATGCGGCGGCGCAATCTCACTGGCGAGAATGCGCCGCCCGCCGACCACCGCCACCACGCGGTCCTCCGCCGCGATGCAAATGAATGTGCAACAGAGGACCGAGATAGCGAACGTCGTTCTCATGGCAACTTGAAAAGAAATCCTATCGTCGCATCGAGCCAGCGCAGGCGAACTGGGCTCGAATTCACGTGATGAGCGGTAATGGCGGTTGTCAAGGCGACCGTGCCGGTCACCGGTACTTCTAATCCGGCGCTGAGTTGCGCGCCGGCGTTCCAATGACCGTTAGCGTGATACGTGCCCAATCCGCCGGCGAGGAACGGCTGCACGCTCCCGCTCGCCGCCCGCACCCGCGTGTAGAACGAAAGATTAACGAGCTCCAGATTCTCGAACGGGCGACCGTCGAACGCGTGAACCCCGGCCTGCATGCCGGCGCGCAACGACGTGCCGTACTCGCGCTCGATCTGCGCGGCGAATATCGGCCCGATGTCATATAGATCGGCCATCGAGCCGAAGGGACGGTTCAGACCGCTTGAAACGCCCGCGTACCAAGCCGCTCCCACGGATGTCGGTGTCGGCGGCGTTGGCGGAGTGGCCGGGGTGGGCGGAGTCGGTGTCGGCGGCTCAAACTCCTCCTCCGGCCGAAGGCCCATGGTCAGGCCGCCGACGACCGTCCCGTCCAACCGCTGCCGGATGTCGATGAGAACAGCGTGTCCGCGCTCGACCGGCGGCGCGCCGGCGGTGGTGAGGATGGCTTCCGTTTCGAGCCACTGTTTCGGACCCATTTGGACATGCGCCGGATCGTTGATGCCGGCGAATTGGACCTGCCAACCCTTCTGGCCGGCGTCCGTTTCGAGCGCGGCCACGGCGACGCGGTCGAGGTGGTTGTAGAGGAAGAATTTCGCGCGGGCCACCTTCCGCGTTCGCACCGGCACGTTGTCGAAATTGTTCTGCGCGAAATTGTTTGTCGGATTGACGTCGTCGAGCGTACCCGACGGCATCGCTTCGATGGTGACCTGCACGCAGAAGTGGTCGGTCGTGTTGAACGGCGGCGAAAAGTGGGCATTAAGGAACGCGCTGGTGAGGTCCCAATTGATGTTGTAGACCTTCGACGCACCGGGAGCGAGCGTGCCGGTCTCGTCGACCGACCCGATCAAGTGCGCCGGCGCCGAGCCGTTCGTCGTGTACGGCTTGAACTTGAACGTGACGCGGTAATTCGACGCGCTGGTGCTGCCGCGGTTTGTGATGCGGGCGAAGAGTTTGTTGTTCGGCTCCTCGCGCGCCGGCTCGTTCGGCTCGTTGCCGATGCCATCGCCGTCGTTGTCGACCCAGATGTCCGATGTCGCCCAATAGGGCGGGGCCTGGGGAATGCGGTCGAATCCCCACGGCAGGATGCTCGGATCCGGTCCGGTGCCGCCCGGGTCGGTGATGGCCGCCGTCCAAATCTCTTCGCTGGCGTTGTTGCGGCGGTCCGTCCAGGAGGGAAAGAAGACGCTCGAGGATCCGGAGAGGCCGTTGTAGTCGCCGTACTGGTTGGCGTCCGATCCGTTGGCCGTCTCGTCGGTCTGCGCGGTACTGACCCGCACCGGCGCGCTCCACGTGGAGCCGAAATCGGTCGACGACTGATAGTAGATGTCGGTCTTCTTCCGCGCGGCGTCGCCGGCTGTGTCGTAGTAGACGAGGGCCACGCGGCCGTTCGTCTCGTCGACGACCATCCAGGGATTGAATTGGTCGTTCTTCGACGACTGATTGTTGATCATGACCGGCGCCGACCACGTCGCTCCGTCATTCGAGGAACGCGAAAACCAGATGCGCGTTTTGCACGCGGAGGCCGTGTTCCCGGCGGGAGCGTCGCCGGGAGTGGCGCAGCCTGTTTCGCCGCTGAGATCGGCCCACGCTGCAAAGACGTGGCTGGCGGTCGAGGTCTTGTATGCGCCGGCGGTCGTGTAAATCAGAATCTGCCGGTCATTCATGCCCGGGATGGCGATGGTGAACGCGCCGAACGTCGTAGCGATGATGAGCGGAGTGCTGTAGGAAGCGCCGCCGTTCGTGGACTTGACCATGAAGATGTGCCGGCTTCCGGTGTCGGGCCAGAAGGCGAAGACATCGCCGGCGCTGTTGGTGCGCACGTCGCTGCCGATGCCGGTCCCGGTCGTCTCGGCGCCGCTGACCTGCACGGGCGTCTGCCAGGCCCCGCTCGTGCGTCGGTTCATGAAGACCGGCCTGTTGTTGTGCCAGATTGCGTACATGTTGTCGCGGTGCGGCGAAATGGGGCTGCTGTCGACCCAAGTCATCTGCTTGTCGGTCGCGTTCTGCGTGTCCGAGAAGGTGCTGTCGAAGGTCCAGGTGTTGCCGCCGTCGGTCGATTTGTAGGCGCGGAGCCGCAGTTGCTGGGAGGCGTCGATGCCAATGGTCGTGGCCCAGGCGGTGCCGTCCGAGGTCCATTCCACGGTGGGATCGCTGTGGAGCTCGTCGCCGGTCGTCAGGGGAAGGTAGCTTTGCGTCCACGATGCTCCGCCGTCGGACGACGTGAACTGGGCCTGCCGGCCGCTGGCCTGGATGTTGTTCGACGCGGCTACGATCAGCGACGGGTTGCGTGGATTGACGCGGATATTCGACTCGCTGCGAGGGCTCGTCTGCGCGCCCGAGGTGCGCAAGTCGCCGGCGACGCTGGCGATCCTCAGTCTGGCGCCGCCGATCGGTTCGGGCGGCCCGGGCTTAAGGTCCTGGTGCGCCAGCAGCCATTGCCAGATTTCTTTGAGGACGAGCGGATAGCCTCCGGTGGGGTCGTGAGCGGCGGAACTGAACGCGGCCACACGCGTTTCGGGATGGTTTTTGCGCCAGAGCACCCGAAGCCACGTCGGCACCACCAGGTTGTCCGGTGCCTGCAGCGCCCTAAACTCGCCCTTCGGCTGGTTCTCCCGGATCAGACGATCGAGCGCGCTGCCGGGGATGATGCGTTTCTTTTCGATGGCTGCGGCGCGCGCCGCGCCGGAACGCTTTTCCTCCGCAAACGTTGAGGAAGCCGTGAAAAGGAGAATCACCGCCGCGGCGATTCGCAGAGATCGAGACATGAGTGCCTCCTGTTCGTAGAAGGGCCGATGGACTCCAATATCTAGTGACGGGAGGAAGCGTCACGTTCAGGGCTTGCCTCCCGTTCACGTGATTGGAGGGGCGTGGGCGCGGTATTTCCTCAGGCTTCGCTGAATAATGATTCATTACGCATATACGCATACGGTCTTATGAAGCGCCGCTGATCGCGTGTCATGCCTATGGCGAAGGTCTAATGAGTGGCGCAGTCCATCCGCTATTTTCTCAGGCAGGACTACCTCGAACCCGGGAGCTCGTCATCGTTGATGGCAGCGGCTGGACGGCTTGGCCCATGGTTCCCGCCCAATTCGCGGAATCGCCATCGGCGCCTCGACCGCGATCTCACCCTCGGCGCGAAGCGCAACATCTGCGCCCAGGAGAGCGTGTCGCCGTGACTCAAATTAGACGCTCAACCACTTTTGGAGTGTTCGCAGACGCGACGTAAGTTGTTGAAGTGTTTGGTGGAGCCGATGAGGATCGAACTCACGACCTCCTGAATGCCATTCAGGCGCTCTCCCAGCTGAGCTACGGCCCCACGTCAGGCAGGTGGCTTGGCTAACGCCGCGGGCGCGGCAAAATTCCGGTGGATGCTACCATGTGATCGTCCAAATCATGCGCAAGCCCAACTTCGGGAAGCCGCGCTCCGCGGTGCGGGCCTTCTCTCTCTCCAGCCGCCTGCCGCGGCTCAAGGCGCCGCTCTCCGCGGCGCGCGTGCCGGTGTCGCGGCCGCACCCATCGGTCGGCCGGCCGGGGCAGCCGTTGCCGCCGCCCGTGCCTGCGAACTCGTGCAAACGCTGCGGCCACGGCGTCGACGACCATCCCGTCCGCTACGCCTGCGACAAGTATCCCCATCCCGACCCGCTGCAGATCTGCGGCTGCGAGGTCGAGCAGCTCGACGACCCCTGTCCGCGCTGCGGCCACAAGGCGCGCTCGCACAAGGCGCGGCATCGCTGCCGGAGCTGCCGCTGCTGGGGCTTCGACGGGGGCGGGGAAGCGCAGCACGCGCCGCCGTGTTAGTCTCGCGAACGATGGAAGACGGCCACGACCACGAGCTGCACCCGGCGATTCGCGGCCTCAAAACCGTCTGCCGCTGCAACAACATCAAATACCGCACGATCGAGAAGGCCATCCGCGCCGGCGCCTGCACCTTGACGCAGGTTGCTGTAGCGACGACCGCGACGACCGGCCACTGCGGCGGAAGCTGCACCCCCGACGTCCAGCAGATGATCGCCGAGCTGTCGCTCCAGCGGCCGCTCGCCTCGGCGGCGCCGGCGGCGAGTGCGGCGGCGTGGTGGGTTCGCAAGCAATGAAGACCGAGCTTTACCTCAAGCCGAGTTGAACCTCCTGCCGGAAGGCGGTCGCCTTCCTCGACGAGCACGGCGTCGACGTCGTCAAGCACGACCTCGCCAAAGAGCCGCCCTCCCGTGAGCTTCTCGAGAAGCTGATCGACGAGCGCCACCTCGGCGACTTCGTCAACACGCGCAGTCCTGCGTACAAAGAGCGCGGCCTCGACGTCACGACGATGACCAAGCGCCAGGCCATCGACCTCATGATGGAAGAGCCGAACCTCATCCGCCGGCCGCTGCTCTTACGAGGGGGACGGGCCATCTTCGGGTTCGACGCGGAAAAGTACGGCGAGCTGGCCAAGAAATGATCCCGCCGGCCGGCTTCGCCATCGCGGCGTTGACCGTGATGCTTTGGATCCTCTGGTCCGACTCCGTCCGGCCGCGGCGGGCCTCGCAGGGCATGTACGCGCTGCGCGTCGCCACCTACCTCGTCGTCAGCGGCGTCCTCATTCTCAACCGCGTCCGTTATCCGCAGTACTTTTCAGGCGGCGCGACTGTTGCGGTCGTCCTGGCCGTTCTCGTCGGGCTCTTCGGCGCGTTTTGGTTCGGCCGGCGCCTGGTTCGGCGGGTGTGACGCATTACGTCCGTGGAGTGACGCGTATTGTTGACTGTGGAAAAAATGAGAACCCTATAGACAGCACTCCGGACTTGGTGTAGTCTATTGCACAAGGAGCCCGGCAGGCAGGCGCCTCTTCCGAGCGGGAACTGGATCGAAATGAACGGTTGAGTCGACGGGCCTGCGATCTCTCTCTCACGACCGACGACACTCACCACAAGGCCAGCCTCTAGGCCTTGTCATGCAGCCGCCGCCGGGCCCCTTCTTTCCTTGAAATAACACCTCGGTCGGAGGTGTCTCATGTCGTACACATGAAGCGCCTCGTCGTCCTGCTGCTCCTCGCCGCGATCCCGGCGGGCGCTGCCACGTTCCTCGTCCCCGACGACCGGTCTTTGGTCGATGCCTCGACCGCCATCGTCGTCGCCACGGCGGGCGCGTCGTACACGCGTTTCGCGCCGGGCGGTTGGATCGAGACTGTGACGTCGATGACCATCGACGAGGCCATCAAAGGCGCAACCGCGAACGCGACCATCGACGTCGTCGAGCTCGGCGGCGTCCTTGGCGACCGCGGCTACTACGTCTCCGGCGCCCCGCGCTACGACGCCGGCGAGCGCGTGCTCCTCTTCCTAGAGACCAACGACCGGGGCGAGTGGGTGGCGAAGAACATGGCCGTGGGCAAGTTCGCCTTCCGCCGCGACGACGCCGGCCGCCGCGTCCTGCTGCGCGACGACGTCGACGGCTTCGGCTACGACGGCGCGCCGTACCGCGAGCCGCTGCGCGCTGAGGAGCCGTTTCTGGAGTTCGTGCGGGCGGCGGCGCGGGGGGAGGCTGCGGCGGCCGACTACTTCCTTCCTGTAACGAAGAGCAACCTCACCACGAACGCCACGGCGGCGCCGGCGTCGACCTACTTGCAGCAGCCCAGCCCCGGGCGCGGCCTCCGCTGGCCGTCCTTTCCGTCGCCCGTCGTCTTCGTCAGCCACGGCACCCAGCCGGGCGCCGTCAGCGGCGGCCTCACCGCGCTGCAGCGCGGCCTGGCCGCGTGGACGAACGACGGCAACTCCAACGTCGTTCTGAGCTACGGCGGGTCCACGTCGACTGCGCACGGCGCGGCCGACGGCGTCACCACCGTGCAGTTCAACGATCCGTCCAATGAGATCGCCGGCTCCTACCGCGGCGTCGGCGGCGACACCCTCGCGGTCACCAGCGCGTGGTACGACCCGTCGATCACGCACACGTACAACGGCGAGACCTTCTACACGATCGTCGAAGCCGATCTCGTCGTGCAGGACGGCCTCAGCGGGGCCGGCGTCAGCGGCAATGGCTTCGACCACGTCATCACCCACGAGCTCGGCCACGCCATCGGCCTGCGCCATTCCGACCAGCCCCCATCGGGCGGCACGAGCACCAGCGCCGCGATCATGAACTCCAGCGTCGCCTTCAACACCGACACGTACGGCTCGAACCTGCAGTCGTGGGACCGCGAGGCCCTCGCGGCGGTGTACGGCAGCGGCGCGGGCGCGGGGCAGCCGCCGACGCCGAATCCCGGCCCGACGCCGCAGCCGCCGCCCGCGTGCAATCCGGTCACGATCACCGCGCAGCCGGTCTCCGCGCCGCTCGCCGGCAGCGAAGTGACGATGACCGTCGGCGTGAGCGGCGATCTCCCGGTCGCGTACCAGTGGTACATCGGCGCGAAGGGGAACACCGCGAATCCGATCGGCGGCGAGACCCATCCGGCGCTCAGCGTGTCGCCGAAGGTGACGACGACGTATTGGGCGCGCGTGACGAACTCCTGCGGCGTCGCCGACAGCGACGCGGCGACCGTCACGGTCAACGGCTGCCCCGGCGTCGCCATCACGTCGCTGACGTCGAGCGCCTCGGCCGTGCTGGAAGGCGCGAGCGTGACGCTCACCGTCGCCGCGGCCGGCGGCAACGTCGGCTATCAATGGTTCAACGGCACGAGCGCGCTCGCCGGCCAGACCGGGACGACACTCGTCGTCCGCCCGGCGGCGACGACGTCGTATTGGGTGCGCGTGACGAATACGTGCGGCGCGACGCTCGACAGCGACGTCGTCGTCATCGCCGTCACCCCGTGCGACGCGCCGGAAATTCTCGTGCAGCCGGTCGGCGGCAATGTTCTGAGCGGCACGACCGGCGTGCTCGCCGCGATCGAGAGCGGCTCGCCGACGCTGCGCTATCAGTGGTACGAAGGCCCGCGCAGTGACACGTCGCGGCCGCTGTCGAACGCGAGCCTCGCCTCGATGACGACGCTGACGCTCCTGAGCGGCGCGACGTCGTACTGGCTGCGCATCACGAACGACTGCGGCTCCGTCGACAGCGACGCCGTGACGATGACGGTCGTGAACTCGTGCACGCCGCCCGCAATCGTCGCGCAGCCGTCGGCGGTGAGCGTGAGCTCGGGCACGAGCGCGCGCCTCACGATCGCCGCCACCGGCGCGTCGCTGTCGTACCAGTGGTACCAGGGCCCGCTCCTCGACTTCACCAAGCCGGTCGGGCGGAGCTCGCCGACGCTCCTCACCGCACCGATCAGCGCCCCGACGCAGTTCTGGGTGCGCGTCTCGTCGGCGTGCGGCACGGTCAGCAGCGCCGTTATCAATGTCGCGCCGGCGGCGCGGCGGCGCGCGGCGAAGCCGTAGCGTTGTTGTCGAGCCGATACCGCTGCATCTCGTCGTACCTCGGCGTCAGCGTCGCGATCGTGCACGACGACGGCGTGATGTCGTACGTGGTATCGAAGTCCTCGTAGTTGCGCGCGCGCCACATCGTCCCCTCGGGATCGACGACGATGGAGCGCCCCGTCGCGCCGCGGAAGATGTGCGAGCCGTCCGTGCCGGTGAACGCCGTGTACGTCCACGGCCGCTCTTCCGGGTGCGCGCGCATGAACTCTTCGATCTCGTTCAGCAGTTGCGCGAACAGCGCGGCGCGCGCGTGCGGCTCGGCCTGCAGCGCCGAGGCGATGGCGTCGCGCAGCATGGCGTCGGCGGGGGAGGTCAGGACGCCCGTGATGAGCGGCTCGGACATTGCGGCTATCGTGGCATCATTCCCGGAAACATGACAATCGTTCCCGGTACGCGGCTCGGCCCGTACGAGATCGTCGCGCGCATCGGCGCGGGCGGGATGGGGGAGGTCTGGCGCGCCCGCGACACGCGCCTCGACCGCAGCGTGGCCATCAAGATCGTCCCGCCGGAGCTGGCGCAGCGCTTCGAGCGCGAGGCGAAGACGATCTCGCAGCTCAACCACCCGCACATCTGCGTGCTGCACGACGTCGGCGAGAACTACCTGGTCATGGAGCTCCTCGACGGCGAGACCCTCGCCGACCGCGTCGCCAAAGGACCGCTGCCGCTTGCCGACGCCATCCGCTACGGCATCCAGATCGCCGGCGCGCTCGACCGCGCGCACCACGCCGGCATCGTCCATCGCGATCTGAAGCCGGGCAACATCATGATCACGAAGACGGGCGCGAAGCTGCTCGACTTCGGGCTGGCCAAGAACATCGCCTCGGCCGTGACGGTCGACGGGCCGACGGTGCAGAAAGATCTGACCGCCGAGGGAACGATTGTCGGGACGTTCCAGTACATGGCGCCGGAGCAGCTCGAAGGCGCCGACGCTGACGCCCGCACCGACATCTTCGCCCTCGGCGCGGTGCTGTACGAGATGGTCACCGGCCGGCGCGCCTTCATGGGGAAGACGCGCACGTCGCTCATCGCCGCGATCGTGGCGGGGACGCCGGCGCCGATCCGCGAGGCGCAGCCGCTGGCGCCGTCGGCGCTGGACCATGTGATCACGACGTGCATCGAGAAAGATCCGGACAAGCGCTGGCAGAGCGCGCGCGACGTCGCCAACGAGCTGACGTGGATTGCGGGTGCGGCGACGGAGCCGGGCGCGGTGCGGAAGGCGAGCCGCGTCTGGCCGATCATCGCGGTGGTGCTCGCGCTGCTCGCCATCGGCGAGGCGGTGAAACTACTCCTCGATCGCGCGGCGCCGCAGGCGCAACAGGCGTTGTCGATCCTGCCGCCGCGAGGACAGGGGTTCGAAGGGGCGGTGGTCATCGCGCCCGACGGACGCTCTGTCGCGTTCGCGGCGTACGGCGACGGCGGCTTCTCGATCTGGGTTCGTCGCCTCGGCGAGTCGACCGCCACGAAGATCGCCACGGTCGAGCGTTACGTGCAGCTGTTCTGGTCTCCCGACTCGAAGCGGCTCGGCTACCTCAACGCCGGCAAGATCATGATCGTCCCAGCGTCCGGCGGGCAGCCGGACGTCATCGCCACGTACGGCGGCTACGGCGTCGGCGCGGCATGGTCGCGCCGCGGCCAGATCCTGTTCGCGCCGAAGTTCGGCGAGGGGTTGTATCGCGTCGCCGCCACGGGAGACGAGCCGGTGCGGGTGACGTCGCTCGACACGCGGCGCGGCGAGACGCTGCACGGCCATCCCGTATTTCTCGACGACGGCGAGCGCTTCCTCTATCTCGTCCACACGACGGGCGAGGCGCGCAATGAGATCTGGGCCGCCTCCATCGGCGGCGGCGAGCGCAAGCGCATTCTCGACGCGGATGCCCTCGAGGGGGTCTGGAACGGCTGGCTGCTGGCGGTGCGCAACGGCGCATTGTTCGCGCAGCGCTTCGACGCGAAGACTCTGGCCGTTTCCGGCGAGCCGCGGAAGATCGCCGACGATGTCTTCTACGACGAGGGGCGATGCACCGCGTTCACGAGCGTCTCGGACGACGGAGCGATCGTCTACCGTCCCTGGCAGTCGGTCGCGTACGACTTCGGCTGGTACGACGACAGCGGACGGCTCCTGCAGAAGCTCTTCACCCAGGAGGCCGCCAACGGCAACTTCGAGCTCGCGCCCGACGACTCGGCAGTGGCCCTCGAAGTCTCCGACCGGCGCAAGGGGGCGAAGGACATCGTGGTGCGCGACCTCTCCCGCGGCGTCGTCACGCGCATCACCAGCGGCCTCGCCAACAACATTCAATTGGCGTGGGCGCCGGACCGCAGCCGCATCTTCTACTCCTCCGACCGCAACGGCCTGTTCGACATCTACGCGCAGAGCGACGACGGCATGAGCGTCGCGCAGCCGGTATGGACGGGCGGCGATGACAAATATCCATGCTCCGTCTCGCCGGACGGCAAGACGCTCCTGGCCTTCCGGATGACGGCGAAAACCCGCGAGGATCTCTGGATCGTCCCGCTCGACGGCGGCGCGCCGCGGCCGTGGATCGTCACGCCCGAAAGCGAGATTCAGGCGCGCTTCTCGCCCGACGGGACGTGGGCGGCGTACAGCTCCAACCGCTCCGGCCGCTGGGAGGTCTACGTCGCCCCGTTTCCCGACGGCCGTTCCATTCAGGTCTCCACCGAAGGCGGCAGCGGCCCGGTGTGGAACCGCGACGCGTCGCGCCTCTTCTATGGAAACGGCCGCACCATCTACGCCGTGACCGTGAAGCGCAATGGCAAGACCGCGGAGATCGGCGCGTCCGTCGCGATCTCCACCAGCCCCCAGTCGCTGAGAGACTGCGTGCGCAGCATGACCGCGGAGCGATTCCTCTGTGAGACGGTCGCCGATCCGCGCGACACTGTGAGAGTGGCGAACTACCTGAAAGGTTGGTAGCTTGCGCGCCGCATGTCCCTCCTCCTCTACACCGCGACGGCGGCGGTCGTCCTGTTCTTCGTCCGCCGCCGCATCTCCCGCGCCGCGGCGATCGTCTTGTTTCTCCTGCCGTTCTGCTTCGTCGGCCGCGCCCTCCTGACCGACAACGTCTACGGCCCCGTCGACGCGCCGTACGTCACCGAGCCATTGAAAGGCATGCGCGAGCCGATGGGCATGCCGGAGATTCACAACGGCGTCATCTCCGACCTCTACGCGCAGATGATCCCGTGGCGCAAAGCCGTGCAGTACGCCTACAGCCACGGGCAGTGGCCGGTGTGGAACCCGTTCATCCTCTCCGGATCGCTCCTCGCCGCGTCGGCGCAGCCGGCCGTCTACTCGCCGTTCACGCTCCTCGCGCTGCTGCTGCCGGTCGCGAAAGGGCTGACGTTCTCCGCCGCCATCACCTTCTTCATCGCCGGCTTCGGCGCGTTCTTGTTTGCGCGCGAGCTCGGCTGCCGCGAAGGCGTGGCCCTCTTCGCCGCCGCCGGCTGGATGTACGCGAAGGCCATGGCCTTCTTCGTCCTCTGGGCCATCGGCGGCTCGTGGGCCCTCTTTCCGCTCGTCATGCTCGGCACGCGGCGCTGCGTGCGCGCGCCGTCGCTGCGCTCCGCGGCGCTGTTGTGTCTCGCGCTCGTCCTCCTCGTCTTCGCCGGGCATCCGGAGACGCTGCTGCACGAGATCTTCGTCGGCGCGGTCTACGGCGCCGTCGAGCTCGCGCGCGTCCGTCGCGACGTTCTCCGCGCCCTCGGCAGCGCCGTCGCTGCGGGCGTCGTCGCCCTCGGTCTCACGGCGATCTACATCCTGCCAATCGTCGAGGCGGCGCCGCAGACCGCGGAGCACCCTTTTCGCGTCGAGGTGTGGTCGAAGGTGACGCACGCGGCGACGAACAGCGAGGCGGCGGCGCGGATGCTGACGGACATCTTTGCGTTCCTGCATGGGCATCGATGGGAGTGGGGCGACGTCCACTCCTTCCCCCTCGACACCACCGCGCCCGACAGCGTCGTCCTGGCCATGGCCATCTTCGCCATCTGGCGCATCCGCAGCGGTGACACCTGGTTCTTCGGCGCGCTGGCGCTCTTCGGATTCCTGGCGCGCTCGGCGTGGAAGCCGGTGTCCGACGCCATCCAGAAGCTGCCGATGTTCGACATCACCATCAACGAGCGCTTTGCCTTCGCCGGCGCGTTCGCGCTCGTCATCCTCGCGGCCCTCGGACTGGAGTGGGCGATCGAGCGCCGCGACCGCGCCTTCGGATTCACGATGGCGGCGGCTCTCTTCGCCTACCTCGGCGGCTGGGCCTTGCTGCGCCGCGCCGACATCGTCTCCACGCAGATCCTCGACTGGGGCCGCTTCTCGTACTTCGGCGAGGTCGGCTGCCTCGCTCTCGCGGCGCTCCTCGCCGTACTGCGGCCGCGCGCCCTCGTGCCGCTCCTCGTCGGCGTCCTCCTGCTGCAGCACGTCTGCGAAGAAAGCGACATCTATCCGACCGTCCCCGCCAGCGCCGCGTATCCGCCGGTGCCGATGTTCGCGCCGATGTACAAAGTGAAGGAGCCGTTCCGCATCGTCGCGCACGCGCACGGCTTCATCCCCGGCACGGCCGCGCTGTACGAGCTCGAAGACGTGCGCGGCTACGAGGCGCTGACGTTCGCGCGCTACATCGAGACGTACCGGCTCTGGTGCGTGGCGCAGTCGGTCTGGTTCAACCGCATCGACGAGTTCAAGCCCTTCCTCTCCTTTCTCAACGTCCGCTTCGCCGTCGCCGGCGACGCGCCGGTGCCGAAGGGGTGGCACCTCGTCGGAAAGCAGCGCGGCACGCAGCTCTTCGAGAACGACCAGGTGATCGAGCGCGCCTTCCTGCCGCGGCGTGTGCGCGTCGGCCTCCCCGACGGCGACGCCTTGAACGAGATGGCCGACGCGACGGACTTCCGCGACACCGCCTGGATCAAGGCGCCGCTGCCGCAGCAGGAGTTCGCCAACGGCACCGGACGGCTGCGCATCGAGCGCGCCGGCAATGGATTCGCCATCGACGCCGACATGGACTCGAACGGCTGGATCGTCATCTCCGAGCCGGCCTGGAAGGGGTGGCGCGCCTACATCGACGGCCGCCGCGTGCAGATGTTTTTCGCCAACGAGGCGTTCCTCGGTCTCCACGTTCCCGCCGGCCACCACGCCGTCCGCCTCGTCTATCTGCCCGACGGCTTCGTGCGCGGCCGGGCCATCTCCTTCGCCACGGCGCTTTTTGTGATCGGGATTACTGTTTGGATGCGCCTGAGACGTAAAATCACTCACTAGTCCGTAAAAACTGAGAGGGTCCCCGTGCGTCTCAAGCTAGCTTTTCTCGTGTCGTTTCTCGCCGTCGTTGTGCCGCTGCACGCTGCCGTCGTCATCGCTCCGTCCGACGAGACGATGATCCGCACCGCGCCGGCGATCGTCACCGGAACGGTGGTCAACATCTACGTGCGTCACGACGACCGCGGCAACATCGAGACGGTCTCGCGCATCCTCGTCGACGAATCGATCAAAGGAACCGTGGCCGCGGGCGACACGATCGACGTCGTGCAGTTCGGCGGCTGGCTCGACGGCCGCTTCCAGGTCCAGTCGGGCGCGCCGACGTACGAGCTCGGCGCGCGCTACCTCGTGGTCCTCGACCGCAACGGCCGCGGGCAGTGGACGACGTTCGACCTCGCGCTCGGGCAGTTCCGCTTCCTCTTCCGCGACGGCCGGCAGCGGCTCGCGCGCGACACGCACGACATCGACGGCTGGACGGAATCGGGCCAGCCTTTCCACGACGAGGACCGCCCGGCGGCGGAGTTCCTGTCGTTCGCGCGCGAGATCGCCAAGTCGCCGCAGGCGCAGTGGCAGCTCAAGCTCTCCCCCGCGCCGCACGTCCTCGACTTCAACCTGACGTCGACGTCGCAGACGGCGGTGAACACGTGGCACGGCGCTGCGGCGGCGATGAACGACACGATCAGCGGGTCGCCGGCCACCGGCGACGTCAAGGACCTCAACGACAGCGAAGCGCGCGTCATCGCCGACGATCCGCACGGCGATGTGTCGGGCACTTGCTGCCCCGGGGTCGTCGGTACGGCCTTCTTCGGCGGCTCCGGCTCCCATACGTTCCTCGGCGAGACCTACTTCACGCTCACCGTCGCCGACATCGTCATCAACGACGGCGTCTCGTCCGGCAACATCTCCGCCGGCAGCTTCCAGACGGCGCTCACACACGAGTTCGGCCACACCTGGGGCTTCCGCCACTCGAATCAGAACGCCAGCAACGGCAGCTGCGCGCTGCCGCTTCCGTGCGACACGAACGCGGTCATGAACTCCTCGGTCGTCTCCGGCCTGAACGGCACGCTGCAGAACTGGGACAAAGACGCCGCGAACGAGGCCTACGTCGACGGTACGCGCCAGGCGACGTTCACCGGAACGCAGTACATGTACGCGATCGGCGGCCAGCCGGCGCGCCGCCCGTCGACTCTGTCGTGGCGCATCTCGCAGTCCGCCTGCACCGCGCCGACGATCAACACCCAACCGCAGAGCCAGACCATCAACTCCGGCCAGCAGGCCAACCTGAGCGTCTCCGCCTCCGGCACCGCCACGCTCACGTACCTCTGGTACACCGGCACGCCGCCGAGCGGCCCGGTCGCGCCGGGGCCGAACAACACGTCGACGACGTACCAGCCGTCGCCGACGTCCACGACGACGTACTGGGTGCGCGTCACGAACTCCTGCGGCCACATCGACAGCGGCGTCGCCACCGTCACCGTCAACCAGACCGGCTGCACCCCGCCGTCGATCTCCACGCAGCCGCAGAGCCAGGCCATCACGTCCGGCCAGCAGGCGAACCTCACCGTCACGCCCGCCGGCACTGGCCCGTTCACCTATCAATGGTTCGTCGGCAATCCGCCGAACACGTCGACGCCGGCGGGCGCGACGCAGTCGATCAGCCCGAGCCCGACGCAGACGACGAACTACTGGGTGCGCGTGACCGGCCAGTGCGGCACGCCCGCCGACAGCAACGCCGCCACCGTCACGGTCTCTGCCGGCTGCTCGGTGCCGTTCGTCGTCAACGATCCGCCCGACCAGTCGATCACCAGCGGCTCGTCGACGTCGCTCTTCGTCGGCTACAGCGGCACGACCAGCACGGTGACGTGGTACCGCGGAGCGGCGCCCGACCAGTCCAACCCCGTCTTCGTCGGCCAGTCGTTCGTCACCGGCCCGCTGACGCAGACGACGCAGTTCTGGGCGCGGGTGTCGAACAATTGCGGCAGCGCGAATTCACGCACGGTCACGATCGTCGTAACCTCGGCGTGCGTCCCGCCGGCCATCACGCTGGCCGACGCCAATCCGAAGAACGTCGCCCCCGGCGGCACCGTCACGCTGACGGTGCAGGCCACCGGCACGGGCTTGCAGTTCCAGTGGTACCGCGGCACCGCGCCGGACCTGAGCAACCCGGTCGCGGGCGCGACGACGTCGACCGCCACCGATACGCCGCAGGCCTCGACGAGCTACTTCGTGCACGTGTCGAACGCGTGCGGCTCGAAGGACAGCGCGTCGATCAACGTGACCGTCACCACGACTCCGGCGTGTACGCCACCGTCGATCACCGGCATCTCCGACGACACGACGGTGAGCTCGAATCAGACCGCCACGCTCGTCGTCGCGGCCGCGGGCGATCCGACGCTGCACTACCAATGGTTCCACGGCCCGTCCGGCAACACCAGCACGCCGGTCGGCACCGACAGCCCGACCTTCGTGACGGCGAGTCTCTTCGCCGACTCGGAGTTCTGGGTGAAAGTCTCGAGCAGCTGCGCGCCGCCGGCGAACAGTCGCACGGTGAAGGTGTCGGTGATTCCGGCGAAGCGGCGGGCGGCGCGCCACTGATGAAGGTGACGGGTCACCGGTCACCGGTCACCGGTCACAGGTCACAGGTGAAACATCACCTGTTACCCGTCACCAGTGACCCGTCACCCGGCATTCACATCGTCTCCAGCCGCTTCTCCAGCGCGCTGATCATCCGCTCGCTCACCTGACCGGACGGCAGCGACTTCGCGTACGCGATCGCGTCGCGCATCGTCTGCTTCGCCGCCTCCTTGTCGCCCTTCATCAGCAGCGTGTCGGCGCGGCCGCGCAGGATGCCGATCTTCCGCGGCCCGTACGCGAGCTTCAGCGCGCGGTCGTACGCGGCGATGGCCTCGTCGTACTTCTTCATCGTGCGGTAAATGAGGCCGAGGCGCGCGGGCGGGTTGTAGTCGGTGGGGAAGTCGCGCTCCGACTGCTCGAGCATCGGGAGAGCCTTCTCCGGCGTGCCGAGGTCGAGATAGGCGTTGATGCGGTGCGAGTCGTAGACCGCGCGCTGCTCCGCCGTCTTCGCCCTCTTCGCTTCCCCTTCGAGGAACGCCGCCCACTGCTCGGCGACCTTCTTCGCCCCTTCCTCGTCCTTCTCCGCCTTGCGCGCGCTGACGAGCGACTCGTAGAGGCCGGAGCGGTCGTCGCCCGACATGTCGATCGTCTTGTCGTCGAGCGACGCGCGCGTCGCCTTCTCCAGCGACGCCAGGAGCGCCGCGCGCTCTTTGTGCTCCGCCGGCAGATCGGCCGCGCACGAGAGGCCGTACGCCGCCACGTTCGCGCCGGAGAGCGTGCCGCGCAGGCGCGGATAGAGCTCGTTCGCGCGCGTCGCGCACGGCTCGCTCTGGTCCGACAGCGTCAGCGCCATCATCAGCCCTTCGGCCGCGCGGCCGAACGGCTTCCACCCCTTCGGCGCCGCGTCGAGCGCGCGCTCGTACTCCTTCGCCGCCTCGGGGTTCTTTCCCTCGTTGGCCAGGCGGTCGGCGCGCTCCAGGGCATCGTCGGCGGGCGACTTCGTCTTGCTCTGCGCCTGATCGAGCAGCTTCGAAAGCTGCCCGACCGTCGCGCCGCCGGCGTAGCGCAGGACCACGCGCTCCTTCGCCGGATCGACGACGAGCATCGTCGGCCAGACGTTGATCGGATACTTCTTCAAAAAGTCAGCATTCTTCGAGTTCTCGGTGTCGACGGAGAGCCAGACGAACCGTCCGGCGTACCGCTCGAGCGCCTTGTCGGTGAAGACGAAGGCGCGCATCGAGCGGCAGGTGTGTCACCACGGGGCCCAGGCGTCGACGAAGAGCGGGATGTGCTTCGTCTTCGCGCGGGCCACCGCCGTCGCGTAGTCGTTGTCGATGAACGGCAGGACCTCCTTCGCGCGCGCCAGCGGCGCCAGCGCGAGGAGCGTGAGAATGAGGATGAGCTTTCGCATAGTCGTCGATGTTACTTCAAGCTTTTCAAGACCTGGTCACGGTACTGCTTCGCCTTCTGCAACACTTCCGCTTCATTGACCGTCAGCAACTTCCGGTCCTTCATCAGCACTTTCCCGTCGACGATCGTCGTGACGACCGACGATCCCGAGGCCGCGTAGACGATGGCGGACGCAACCGAGTAGACCGGCTGCACCTTCGCCTGCTGGAGGTCGATGACCACGACGTCGGCGCGTTTGCCGCGCTCGAGCGTGCCGATCTTCGACTCCATCCCCAGCACGCGCGCCCCGCCGATCGTGGCCATCTCCAGCACGTCGTGCGCGCTGAGCGCCTTCGGGTCGCCTTTCGACACTTTCTGCAGACGCGCGGCAGAGGCCATCTCCTCGACCATGTCGAGATTGTTGTTCGAGCCGGCCGGGCCGTCCGTGCCGAGGCCAACGTTCATGCCGGCGTGGCGCATGTCGACGATCGGCGCGACGCCGGAGGCGAGCATCATGTTGCTCTCCGGGCAGTGCGCGACGCCGGTGCCGCGCTGCGCGAACGTCTTGATCTCGTCGGCCGTGAGCCAGACGCCGTGCGCGGCCACCACGTCGTGCCCGAGGAAGCCGATCGAGTCGAGGTAGGCGCCGGGCGTCAGGCCGTTGTGCTTCTCGCCGATCTGCTGCAGCTCGTTCTTCGTCTCGGAGACGTGGATGAGGATCGGCGCATGAAGCTCGCTCGCCAGCGCCCGCACCTGCTTCAGATGCTCTTCGGAGACGGTGTACGGCGCGTGCGGCGCGAGCGCCGGCGTGATCAGCCGGTCGCCCTGCCACTCCTTGACGAACTTTCGGACGTACGCGACCGCCTCGTCCCACGTCTTGTTGTCGGCGACGGGGAAGTCGATCATCGTCTCGCCGACGACGCCGCGCAGTCCCGCTTTCTTCGCTTCGCGGGCGACGTCCGACTCGAAGTAGTACATGTCGGTGAAGGTCGTGGTGCCGGAGCGGATCATCTCCGCCGCCGCCAGCCGCGTCCCCCACTTCACGAAGTCGGCGGAGACGTTCTTGGCCTCGGCCGGGAAGATGAAGTGCGTGAGCCAGTCCATGAGGTCCCGGTCGTCCGCGATGCCGCGGAAGAGCACCATCGCCGCGTGCGTGTGCGTGTTGACGAAGCCGGGAAGGACGGCCCGCCCCTTCGCGTCGATCGTCTGCGTCCCCGCGAACTGCTTGGCGATGTCCGCCCGCTTCCCGACGCCGACGATCACGCCTTTGTCGATGGCGACCGCGCCGTCGTCGATGTCCGGCCCGGCCATGGTGAGGACCGTGCCGCCGGTGATGAGGAGATCGACTTTCTTGGGGGCGGCGAGGACGGGGACGGCAAAGAGGAGGATGAAGACAAATGCTCTGCGCGCGCTCATACGCGGCGCATTATCTCTCCCTCCGCGCCAACTCCCCCTCCACATCCACCCACCCCACCCCTTCATTCACCATCAACGCCTCCAGGTGGTAAACGAGATCCGCGATCTCCGACACCAGCCGCTCGCGCGTCTCATGCGACGCGGCGATCACGACCTCCGTCGCCTCCTCGTTCACCTTCTTCAGGATCTTCGCGCGCCCGGCGTTGAAGAGCGACGCCGAGTACGACTCCTCGGGGCGCTCCGCGAAGCGCGACTGCAACGTGGCGTAGAGCTTGTCGATCGTCCGCAACGGCACATCCGCGAAGCACGACCGCGCGCCGGTGTGGCACGCCGGGCCGCTCGGGATGACGCTGACGACGAGCGCGTCGCCGTCGCAGTCGGGCGCGATATGCACGACGCGCTGTGTGTTCCCCGACGTCGCCCCCTTGTGCCACAGCTCCTGCCGCGAGCGCGACCAGAACCACGTCTCGCCGGTCTCCTCCGTCCGCCGCAGCGACTCCTCGCTCATGTACGCCAGCGTCAGCACCTCGCCCGTGCGCGCGTCGCGCACGATCGCCGGGATCAACCCATCCGTGAATTTCACGTTCATCGCCGCACCGGAATCCCTTCGCCTTCCAGGTAGTCCTTCACCTCGCCGATCGACAGCCTGCGGTCGTGGAACAGCGACGCCGCCAGCACCGCGCGCGCGCCGCCCGCCTCGATGGCCTCGCGAAAGTCTTTGAGCCGGCCCGCGCCACCCGACGCAATCACGCCGATGCGAAGCACGCTCGACACCGCGCGCAGCAGCTCGACGTCGTAGCCGAGGTTCGTGCCGTCGCGGTCGACCGAGGTGAGGAGGATCTCGCCCGCGCCGAGCTCCTCGGCGCGCTTGCACCATTCGACGGCGTCGACGCCGCTCGCTTCTTTGCCGCTGCGGACGATGGCCTCGAACCCTCCGTTCACGCGCCTCGCATCGCACGACAGCACGACCGCCTGCACGCCGAACTCCGCGGCGCAGCGCGCCAGCAACGACGGATCGCGCATCGCCGCGGTGTTGATGGCGACGCGGTCGGCGCCGGCGCGGAGCAGTGCGCGAAAGTCCTCGATGGAGCGCACGCCGCCGCCGACGGTGAGCGGGATGAAGAGCGCCTCGGCCACGCGGCGCACGGTGTCGAGCGCCGTGCGTTTTCCTGCATCCGTCGCCGAGATGTCGAGGATGACCAGCTCGTCCGCTCCCTCGGCCTCGTAGCGCATCGCGCACTCCACCGGGTCGCCTGCGTCGCGGAGGTTCGTGAAGCTGACGCCCTTGACCACGCGCCCGTCGCGCACGTCGAGGCACGGCACGATGCGCTCCGGAATCGCGTTCGGCACCGCCACGCGCGCGCGCGCCTCGCAGAGATCGATGCGCCGCTCGAGCAGCGCTTTGCCAATCACGCAGTCGACGCCGAGGCGCGCGAGCGAGACGACGTCGGAGAGCGTGGAGACGCCGCCCGAAGCGATGATGCGCAATTTCGTGCGCAGCGATCGATACAAATCGAACGACGGCCCGCACAACGCCCCATCGCGCCGAATGTCCGTGACGAGCGCCTCTTCGATGCCGAGCGCTTCGACGCGCGCGAGCACCTCGGCGAGCGAGGCGCGGGCGTCGCGCTCCCACCCGGCCACACGCACGACGCCGTCGCGGACGTCGACGGCGGCGATGACGCGCTCCGCACCGAGGTCTTGGACGATGGCCCGCAGGACCTCGGGGGCATCGGCAGCAACGGTGCCGACGACCACTTTGACTGCACCGGCATCGATCCACATGCGCGCGTCAGCGACCGAGCGGATCCCGCCGCCAACCTGCACGCGCAGGTCGCGCTGTGCCAGCCGCCGCACGACGCTCACCTCGGACGGCCTACCGCTGCGCGAGCCTTCGAGATCGACGACGTGCAGCCGCGACCCGCGCGGCACGTCTAGCCCGTCGAGCACGCCCTCGGGATCGCCATACGTCGTGACGAGCGTGAAGTCGCCGTGCTGCAGCCGCACGGCGTTGCCCTGCAGCAGGTCGATCGACGGAATCACGTCCATGCCACGAAGTTCCTCAGGACCTGCAAGCCGGCCGTCGACGATTTCTCCGGGTGGAACTGCACGCCGAAGACGCGGCCGTTCTGTACCGCCGCGACGAACGGGCCGCCGTAGTCCGCGCGCGCGATGGCGTGCGGCGAGTCGAGCGCCGCGTAGGAGTTGACGAAGTAGAACGACGCGGCCGGCAGGACGTTCGACGTCACCCGGTTCCAGCCGATCTGCGGCACCGGCAGAGGTCCTTCGAACTTGCGCACGTCGCCACGCACAAGTCCGAGGCCGCGCGTCGTCCCCATCTCGTACGAGACGTCGAAGAGCAATTGATGGCCGACGCAGATGCCGAGGAGCGACGCGCCATCGTGCACGGCGCGCTTGATGGCGCCGTCGATGGCGTTCTCTTCGAGCCAGCGCATCGCCGCGACGAACGAGCCGACGCCCGGCAGCACGAGCTTGCGCGCACTCGCGATGGCGTTGGCGTCTTTCGTGACGCGCAGCTCCGCGCCGGCAGCGCGCAGCGCCCGCGCGATATTCGCGACATTCGCGACCGGCGAGTCGATGAGGACGACGCTCAAATCACGCCTTTCGTGGATGGCACGTCCGTCCCGATCACCGCCTTCGCCTCGCGCAGCGCGATCGCAAACGCCTTGAAGATCGACTCCGCCGCGTGATGCCCGTTGCGGCCGCGGATCAGGTCGACGTGGATGTTGCACGCGCACTTGTTCGCGAAGGACTTGAAGAACTCCTCGACCAGCGCGAACGGAAAATCTTTGTGAATCAGCAGCATCTCGCGGTCGATCGGCACCTCGAAGACGAGGAACGGGCGGCCGGCGAAGTCGACGACGACGCGCGCCAGCGCCTCGTCGAGCGGCACGTAGGCGTGGCCGAAGCGGCGGATGCCGGCTTTGTCGCCGAGGGCCTTGGCGAAGGCTTCGCCGAGGACGAGGGCCGTGTCCTCGACCGTGTGGTGATAGTCGATGTGCACGTCGCCTGTGGCCGCGACGTCGAGGTCGACCTTGCCGTGGCGGGCGATCACCTCGAGCATGTGCGAGAGAAAGCCGATCGGCGTCTCGATGCGCGAGCGCGTCCCGTCGCCGTCGAGATTCAGCGTGACGGCGATGTTCGTTTCTTTCGTCTGCCGAGTGACGGTGGCGGTGCGGGTCATACGGACTCCTTCAATGCAGCGAGCATCCGGTCGTTCTGCTCGGGCGATCCGATCGAGATGCGGAGGCAATTCGCGAGGCGCGGATAGCCGGAGACGTCGCGCACGAGAATGCCGCGCGCGAAGAGCGCCTCGAAAATCTCCTTGCTGTGGCGCTCCGCGCGGAAGGTGACGAAGTTCGCCTGCGTCGGGAAGAGCGTGATGCGTGGGATGTCGTTCATCGCGTTCACCACCCGTTTGCGCTCGCTCACGATGCGCACGACGTTGGCGTCGCGGAGCTGGCGGTTCTCCAGCGCGATCGTCGCCGCCATCTCGCTGATCGCGTTTAGGGAGTAGGGGAGCTTGACCTTACGGATCTCTCGCGCGTTCTCCGCGGTCGTCGCCACCCACCCGACCCGCAGCGCGGCCAATCCCCACGCCTTCGAGAACGTCGAGAACGTGACGAGGCGCGGGTGCAGCGCGGGGAACGTGTCGTTCGCAAAGTCGCCGTAGGCGCGGTCGAAGAGCACCATCGCGCCGCTGTCGAGCAGCTTCTGCAAACCGCCATCCGCCAGCACGCCGCCGGTCGGATTGTTCGGCGAGCAGACGATGACGACGGCGTCCTCCGTCGCGCGCTCGAGAATCTCGTCGAGCGGCAAGAGGCCCGAGTCCGGCTCGAACTCGATCGGCATCGGCAGCCCGCCCGCGATCGTCACCAGCTTCTCGTACAGCGTGAACGTCGGCCGCGGAAAGATCACCGGCGTCCCCGGCCCGACAAACGCGCCGATCGTCGCCGCCAGGAGCTCGTTCGAGCCGTTGCCGACATGGATGTTCTCCGGCGCCATGCCGTACGCTTTGGCCAGCGCATTGCGCAGGCCGCTCGACTCGAAGTCGGGGTAGATGTTCCAAGGCCGTTCCGCAGCGCGGGCCAGCACCTGCTCCTTGAGCGCGCGCGGCCAGTCGTACGGCGACTCGTTCTGATTGAGCTTGACCTCCGCCTCGCGCAGCTCCAGCGTGTAGGCGGTCATCGCTGCTACGGCGCTGCGAGACATGCGTCCCTCCTCGCGGCCATCGACTTGGCGTGATCCGGCAGCCCTTCGAATTGCGCGATGCGCTCCCCGAGCGGCGCGATCTGCATCAGCTCTTCGTTGCTCAGAGAAACGACGTTCGAGCGCTTGACGAAGTCGTACACGCCGAGAGGGGAGAAGAAGCGCGCGCTCCCCGCCGTCGGCAGCACATGGTTCGAGCCGACGACATAGTCGCCCGCGGCCGGCGGCGACGACGCGCCGCAGTAGATCGCCGCGCAGTTCTGCGCCTTCTCCGCGAGCGCTTCCGCGTCGCGCGCGTGAATCGAGAGATGCTCCGGCGCAATGCGGTCGGCCACGCGCACGGCCTCGTCGAGCGAGTCGACGACAAAGGCGATGGCCCGCTCCGGCATCCGCTCCGCCAGCGCGCGCGACGTCGTCAGCAGAATCACCTCGGAGTCGGCGCCATGCTCTGCCTGCGCCATCAAGTCCGCGATCACCAGCACCGCGTCGGCGCTCTCGTCGGCGATGACGACGAGCTCCGTCGGCCCGGCGGTCATGTCGATGCCGACCTCGCCGATGAGCCGCGTCTTCGCCGCCGTGACGTACGCGTTGCCGGGGCCGACGATCTTGTCGACGCGCGCGAATGACTCGGTACCGAGTGCCGCCGCCGCGATGCCCGCTGCGCCGCCGCAGCGGTAGATCTCGGTGATGCCGAGGCGGTTGCAGACGTAGTGCAGCTCGTCGCGCTCGGCCGCGGCGGGCGTCGTGATCACCACGATCTCCGCGACGCCGGCGATGCGCGCCGGGACCGCCGTCATCATCAGCGTCGAGATGTACACCGCCCGCCCGCCCGGCACGTAGCAGCCGACGCGCCGGATCGGCCGCACCCGGTGCGTCACCGCCCCCCACGCGTAGGACGGAGGCAGTTGCGGGCGGTGGAACGCCTCGATGCGCGCGATGGCGGTGTCGATCGCGTCCGCGATCTCCGTCGTCGCCTGGCGCGGCGCGACCTTGATCGCGTCCGGCGCGACCGTCACCTTGTCGAACTTCGCGATCTGCTCCGCGACGTAGGCGTCGCCGCGCGCGCGCACGCCGGCGATGATCGCGTCGGCCACGCGCAACGCGTTCTCGTTCGCGGCGCTGCGCCGCGCGATGACGTCGCGCAACGCGGCCTCCCCGTCAGGAGAGCTGGCTTTGTAGAGTCGCATGTTTGGCTTCCTTGATCCGGGCGATGAGCTCGCGGATCTCCTTCGCTTTCGTGAAATAGGCGTTCTTGCCGACGATGAGGCGCGGCGAGATCTCGGCGACCGTATCCTGCAGCTCGAGCTTGTGCACGCGCACCGTCTCGCCGGTCTCGACGAGGTCGACCACGTGCGTCGTCAGTTGCAGCACCGCCGCGAGCTCGACGGAGCCGCCGAGCGGAACGATCTCGGCCTGGAGCTCGCGCGAGTCGAGGTACTGCTGCGCCATGCGCGGGTACTTCGTGGCGATCTTCGTCAGCGGCGGCGCGCCCGGGGCGGCGATCAGCATCATGCGGCAGCGGCCGAAGTCGAATTCGACCGGCTGGTACGCCGTGCAGTCGTGCTCGACGATCTGATCGAGGCCCGCCACGCCGGCGTCCGCGGCGCCGTGCTCGACGTACACCGGCACGTCGCAATCCTTGACGAAGATCCACTCGATGCCGCCGCGCTTGAAAACGAGCTTGCGTGTGGCCAGGTCGCACTCCGACGGCACGTCGTAGCCGGCGGCGCGGAAAACGGCCAGCGCCTTCTCCTGCAGTCGTCCTTTGGGTATCGCGATTCGCATAGTCAGTCCAAGTCGTCGATGGTGAAGGTGAAGCCGATCGCCGCCGCGGCGGTGCCGAAGCGGCCGTAGAGATCGTCGTAGCGGCCGCCCTGCGCGACCTTGCGCCGTCCGCCGTTGGCGTAGACGCGGAAGCGGAGGCCGGTGTAGTAGCCGGGCTCCTCGTCGACGTCGTCGAGGTGGAGCACGAAGTCGTCCGTCAACGCGCTCGCGATCGCTCCCAGCCGCTGCGCTGCTGTGGGCGCGAAGGGCGCGACGTCGTCGAGGGTGCCTTCGCCCGCGATCAGTTTGCCGACGACCTCGCGCCGGTCGTCGGGGACGCTGTCGTTCATTCGCTTCGCCACGAGCGCGGTGCGGACGGCGTTCGATCCGAGGGCGCTCACGATCGAGGTGTCGTTGTAGACGATCGTCGGGCGCGCGCCGGAGTCGCGCACGAGCTGCGCGGCGAGACTCAGCATGGCGACGTCCGCGTCGACCGAAGAATCGCCCACGATCTCCGCGCCGATCTGAAAGAGCTCGCGGTTCGCGCCGAGGCGCGAGGCCTCGCAGCGGATGACATCGCCGCGGTAGAAGACGCGGAGCGGGAGGTCGTCGCTCGTCATCGACGGCGCGAGGGCCCGGGCGACCATCGGCGTGAAGTCGGAGCGGATGCCGACCAGGTCGCCCTCGCGGTCAACGAAGCGGTAGCTCTGGCGGAGGGTGTTGCGGTCGGCGAACGGCGCGTACGGCTCCGCGTAGTCGATGATCGGCAGCACGACCTCGGCGAAGCCCGCGCGCTCGAGCGCGCCGGCGAAACGCGCCTCGGCGCGCCGGCGCCGCGCCGTCTCCTCGATCAAGAGAGGCCGGACGCCTGTCGGATATCTCAGTTTCGCAGCCATGAATCAAAAAACCCCTTCCCCGCGTGGTGGAGAAGAGGTTTCGTCATGCTGCGTTCGCTCGGCGGCGCCCCTTCCCATCGGCGGGGCGCACAGCGTGGCACCCAACCGTCAACGGTGGTGATGGTGGTGGTGCACGTGAGCGTTCGTAAACATCTCGTCGAAGGGTATAGACCTAACCGCGCGCTGTCAAATTCCGTCGAACGGCCCATGTGGATCCTGGTTCTCTTTCTCCTGGCCCGCTCGAACGTGTACATCGTCACCGACGAGGCGGACGCCGTGCTGGCGATTCTCGATGCGCGCGCCGCGGGACGGGCGGTGACGGACGCCGACTGGCAACGGGTCTTCAAGAGCGAAGGGTACGTGCGCCTCCAGAAGCGCGAGCACGCGATGAAGCGCGCCTTCGAGGACGACGCGTTCCGCACATTCGTCACGTCGCCGGAGCTGCTGGCGAAACGGGCCACGCTGCGCCGCGCGCTCGACCGCGTCAAAGGCGCGGACCTCGACGCGCTGGCCAAGCGCGCCTTCGCCTACCTGCCGCCCAGCGCGCACATCGACGCGACCATCTATCCGGTGATCAAGCCGGCGACGAACAGCTTCGTCTTCGAGGGCAACGCGATCTTCAAATACCTCGACGGCGACGAGCCGCTCGCGTACTTCGAGGAGACGGTCGCGCACGAGATGCACCACATCGGCTACGGCACCGCGTGCGCGCACACGGGGCAGAAGTGGCTCGGCGCGTTCGGCGAGGGCTTCGCCGCGTACGCCGCGAGCGGCGGGCTGCACGGGCATCCGTACGCGAACGCGGCGCCGGACGTGCGCGCCGCCTGGGCCAGCGGCATCGCCGACTACCCCGGCCAGTTCGCGCAGCTGCAGCAATTCTTCGAGGACATCGCCGAAGCAAAGTTGAAAGGCGACGAGATCGACAAGCGCGGCTTCCAGTTCTTCGGCTTGGTCGGGCCGTGGTACACCGTCGGCTGGAAGATGGCCGCCGTGATCGAGGAGGAGCTCGGCCGCGACGCGCTGATCAACGCCTTCTGCGACTCCGCCACGCTCATGGCCACGTACAACCGCGCCGCCGACGCGCACGCGAAGCGGACGGGCGAGCGGTTGCCCCATTGGAGCGCGCGTGGAGGCGGCTAGAATGCCGCCTCCATGACTCTCGACGAACAACTCGCCTTCCTCGCCAAGGGCGCGGTCGACCTCATCGAGCGCAACGACCTCAAGGCGAAGCTCGCGCGGGGGAAGCCGCTCACCATCAAAGTCGGCTTCGATCCCACCGCCCCCGACATCCACCTCGGGCACACCGTCGTCATGCGCAAGATGAAGCACTTCCAGCAGCTTGGGCACCGCGTCATCTTCCTCATCGGCGACTTCACCGGCATGATCGGCGACCCCACCGGCAAAAAGGCCACGCGGCCGCCGCTCACCAAAGAAGAGATCCTGCAAAACGCCGAGACCTACAAGCAGCAGGTCTTCAAGATCCTCGATCCTGTCAAGACCGAAGTCCTGTTCAACAGCGAGTGGCTCGGCGCGCTCGGCTCCGAAGGCATGATCCGCCTCGCCGCGAAAGCCACCCTCGCGCGCATCCTCGAGCGCGACGACTTCAAGCGCCGATGGGAAGGCCACCAGCCCATCGCCCTGCACGAGCTCCTCTACCCGCTCGCGCAGGCCTACGACTCCGTCGCCTTGAAGTGCGACGTCGAGATGGGCGGCACCGACCAGCTCTTCAACCTCCTCGTCGGGCGCGACCTCATGCGCGAGTACGGCCTGGAGCCGCAAGTCGTCCTCACCATGCCCCTCCTCGAAGGGCTCGACGGCGTCGAGAAAATGTCCAAGTCCCTCGGCAACTACATCGGCATCAGCGAAGAGCCGCAGTCGATGTTCGGCAAAGTCATGTCCATCTCCGATGAGCTGATGTGGAAGTACTACGTCCTCTGCACCGACCTCACGCCCGCGGAGATCGACGCCAGGCGCGCGGACGGCAAGCCGATGGAGGCGAAAAAAGAGCTGGCCAAGTCGATCATCCGCGACTTTCACAGCGCCGGCGCCGCGGAGGAGGCGGAGGCGGAGTTCCGCCGCGTCTTCAGCGAGCGGCAGGCGCCGACGGAGATCGAAGAAGTCACGCTCCCCGCTTCGGATCAGAAGCAGTTCCTGACCAAGGTCATCGTCGCGGCCGGTCTCGCGGAAACCAACAAGGAGGCGCAGCGCATCGTGGCCCAGGGCGGCGTCCTCGTCGACGACGCCAAAGTCGACGACTCCCGCGCCACGATTGAGGCCTCCGCCGGCACCAGCTATCTATTAAAGGTAGGGAAGCGCCGCTTCGCCCGCGTCACCTTCGCCTGAAAACGAGAAGGGCCGCCTCGCGGCGGCCCCTCGCGTCACCCTCTTCCGAACGGGACTACTTCACCAGACCGGGGATCGTGATGATCTCGGTGACGCCGTTCACCGTCACCTTGAGGCGGAGATTCTGTGTCGTGCCGCGCTGGTCGATCCCTGGCGCCCACTCGATCGTGCCGTTGTCGAGCACGAGCGCGCTCGGCGTCGGCTCGGCCAGCTCGACCTTCACGTTGCTCTGGCCGGGGAACACCACGCGGAAGAAGTTCGGGAAGCCGATCGTGAAGAGCTCGACCGGTTTGTCGAGCACGCCGTCGTTATTCGCGTCCGTGATGTCGGCCGTGCCGTCTTCGTTGACGTCGACGGCGAAGGCGATGTGCGAGTCGGAGCGCGCGCGGATGCCCGGCACGTACGTCGGGTCGCCGCTGATGTTGTTCACCGCGCTGCCGTAGGCGATCGCGTTGCCCTTCGTCACCGTCGCGTAGATGACGTCGCCGTCGCTCGCGGTCGAGCCGAGGAACGTGACCACGCCGTTGTTGTACTGCACCTGCGTGCCGCCCTTGTAGTCGACCGTCTTCGACGCGGCGATCGTGCCGTTCGAGCGGATGAGCTGCCACGTCACCGTCGAATCGTTGATGGCGTAGACGCCGAAGTTGAAGCGGAAGTCGAGGGCAAAGGCGGGGCCGGCCAGAACGGCGAGGTCGCCCAAGCCTGCGGCGTCGGTGACGTTCACGGCCGGGATGTCCTGGCCGAAGACAGCGCCGGACGGCGACGTGTTGAACGTGCGCGACGTGACCACGAGGCGGCTGGCCTGAGCGTCGTCGACGTCGATCTCGATCGCGCCGGTGGCGCCGGTGAGACCGAAGACGTTGCGGACGATGTCCGAGCTCGTCGTCGTCGTATGCGGGCCGATGAGGAACGTTTGCGGCTTCGACGCGCCGTTGGCGTCGTGGAAGATCAGGACGATGTTCGTGGGGGAGGAGGAGGCGTTGTGGACGACGAGCTCCGTCGACCACTGGCTGCCGTTGGCGCCGGGGCCGGTGCCGGCGGCGGGGATGATGAGGGTCGCGGCGCCGGCCGTGAACGGCAGCAGCAGCACCAGCGAAGTGATTCCAATCAAGCGCTTCAACATCTGTTTTTCTCCTTGTGTGTCCGTATGGTCGGCGGTTGATACGCGCATGCGATAAGGAGCGTCTATGCGGTTTATGCGATTGAGTCATATCGCGTATAGTCCGCGCCGCTATGCCCATCCCTCTTCTCGACCTCAAGCAGCAGTACGCCTCGATCCGCGCCGAAGTGCTCCGCGTGACCGACGAGGTGTACGAGTCGCAGATGTTCATCCTCGGCAAGCGCGTCGACGAGTTCGAGCGCGACTTCGCCGCCTACTGCCAGAGCAAACACGCCGTCGGCGTCTCCTCGGGGACCGACGCGCTCCTCGTGGCGCTGATGGTCCTCGGCGTCAAGCCGGGCGACGAAGTCATCGTGCCCGCGTACTCCTTTTTCGCGACTGCCGGCGTCGTCGACCGCCTCGGCGCCGTGCCCGTCTTCGTCGACGTCCTCCTCGATGATTACAACCTCGATCCCGCGCAGATCGAGGCGCGCATCACGCCGAAGACGAAGGCGATCATGCCGGTGCACCTCTATGGGCAATGCGCGGCGATGGACGAGATCAACGCCATCGCCAAGCGGCACAACATCGCGGTCGTCGAGGACGCAGCGCAGGCAGTCGGCGCGGAGTTCGACGGCGTGCGCGCCGGCGTCCTCGGCACGATCGCCTGCTTCTCCTTCTTCCCCTCGAAGAACCTCGGCGCGTTCGGCGACGCCGGCGCCGTCACGGTCGACGACGACGCGCTCTACGACCTCCTCGTCGACTACCGCGTCCACGGTATGCGTCCGAAGTACTACCACCGCTACGTCGGCGGCAACTTCCGCATCGACGCGCTGCAGGCGGCCATCCTCCACGTCAAGTTGCCGCATCTCGATCGATGGAGTGAAGGGCGGCGGCGCAACGCCGCGATTTACGAAGAGCTGTTCGCGGAGGCGAAGGCGGGGGACCGCGTCGTCCTGCCGCGCGAGTTGCCGCGGCGGCGGCACGTGTTCAACCAGTACGTCGTGCGCTTCCCCGGCGGCGAGCGCGATCAAGTCATGAACCACCTGAAGAGCGTCGGGATCGGGTGCGAGGTCTACTACCCGCTGACGTTGCCGCAGCAGGAGTGCTTCCGCGAGGTGCCGACGGCGCGCGATTCGTTCCCCAACTCCGACGCGGCGGCGAAGGAGACGCTGGCCATCCCGATCTATCCGGAGCTGACGCGCGAGCAGTTGTCCGAGGTCGTTCGCGAGATCATGAACGCGCTGTGATCCCCCTGCGGCAGACGCTTCCCAACGCCACGACGCCCGTCGTCACGCGCGCGCTCGTCCTGGCGAACACCGCCGTCTTCATCGCCCAGATGATTCTCGGCACGCGCACCGAGTCGCTCATCCACACCTTCGGCTTCATCCCGCTGCGCTTCGTCCATCCGTCGTCGTTCGGCTACTCCCACCTCGAGGTCTCGATCACGCTCGTCTCCTCGCTCTTCCTCCACGGCGGCCTCGTGCACCTCTTCGGCAACATGATCTACCTCTGGATCTTCGGCCCCGCCGTCGAAGACGCGTTGGGACACCTGCGCTACTTCGTCTTCTACGTCGTCTGCGGCGCGGTCGGGAGCCTCACGCATACGGTGCTTTTCCCGCAGTCGCTCGTGCCGTCGATCGGCGCGTCGGGCAGCATCGCCGGCATCCTCGGCGCGTTTCTGGTCTTGCGGCCGAAGGCGCGCATCGTCACGCTCTTTCCGCTCGTCGTCTATTGGGCGATGGCGGAGATCCGCGCCGTCATCTTCCTGCCGATGTGGTTCGCCATGCAGTTCTTCAGCGGCGCGCTGGCGCTGGCGGCGGCGCAGCGGACGCAGGAAGTGGCCGGCATCGCCTGGTGGGCGCACGTCGGCGGGTTCCTCTTCGGCGCGGTCGTCGGCGCGGGGGCGAGGCTCGCGAAACGGCGGGTATGATGCGCGCCGCATGCACGTGCTCGTCACCGGCGGCGCGGGCTTCATCGGCTCGCACATCGTCGACGCGCTGATCGCGCGCGGCGACCGCGTCACCGTCGTCGACGACCTCTCCACGGGCGACCGCGCCAACGTCAACCCGCGCGCGGAGCTGCGGGTGATGGACATCCGCGATGCCGAGGTCGAGGCGGTCGACGTCATCGTCCATCACGCCGCGCAGGTCGACGTGCGCAAGTCCGTCGCCGACCCCGCGTTCGACGCCGAAGTCAACATCGTCGGGAGCATTCGGCTCCTCGAGGCGGCCGCGAAGGCCGGCGTGAAGCGCTTCGTCTTCGCCTCCAGCGGCGGCGCGATCTACGGGGAGCCCGTCGAGGCGCCGCAGAGCGAAACGCATCCGACGAATCCGCTCTCGCCGTACGGCTGCGCGAAGCTCTCGTTCGAGCACTACATGAACCTGTACGACACCGTCGATTGCGTCGCGCTGCGCTACGCCAACGTCTACGGGCCGCGGCAGAACGCGAACGGGGAGGCGGGCGTCGTGGCCATCTGGGCGCCGCGCCTCTGGGCCGGCGACGAGGTCACGATCAACGGCAGCGGCGAGCAGACGCGCGACTTCGTCTACGTCGACGACGTCGTGGCCGCGAACCTCGCTGCCATCGCCGGCGACTTTCGCGGCGCCTTCAACGTCGGCACCGGCGTAGAGACCTCGGTCAACGCGCTGCACGCGCTGATGGCGCGCATCGCCGGCGCAACCGCCCCGCCGCGGCACGCGCCGTCGAAGGCGGGCGAGCAGATGCGCAGCGTGCTCGATGGCTCGCGCCTGCGCGCGCTCGCGGGACTGCCCGAGCCGGTCGCGCTCGAAGACGGGTTGCGCCGTACGCTAGAGTGGTTTCGTCCATGATCATGACCCGCAGCCCCCTCCGCATCAGCCTCGGCGGCGGAGGAACGGACCTCCCGTCGTACTACGAGCACTTCGGCGGCTCGCTCATCGCCGCGGCCATCGACCGCTACGTCTTCGTCACCATCAGCCGGCCCTTCACGCCCGGCATCTTCCTCAAGTACTCCGACATCGAGCACGCGCCGACCGTCGACGACGTCCGCCACCCCATCGTCCGCGAGGCCCTGCGGATGATGGGGCTGCGCACGCCGCAGATCGAGATCACCACGCTCGCCGACCTTCCCGCCGGCACCGGCCTGGGGTCGTCCGGCAGCTTCACCACGGCGCTCATCCGCGCGCTCTACCAGCACCGCAAGCGGCTGCTGCATCCGAGCGAGGTGGCGCGCCTGGCCTGCGAGATCGAGATCGAGCGCCTGCGCGAGCCGGTCGGCAAGCAGGACCAGTACATCGCCGCGTACGGCGGCATCACCTGCTTCGACTTTCACCGCGACGGCACCGTCGAGGCGCGGCCGCTGGCCATCAGCATGGAGACGCTCTTCGACCTCGAGGACAACCTCCTCCTCTTCTTCACCGGCTTCTCGCGCTCGGCGGGCGAGCTGCTGCGCGATCAGAAAGAGCGCTCCGAGGAACTCGATCCGACCATGCTCGACAACCTGCACTACGTCAAGGAGCTCGGCGAGCGCAGCCGCCGCGCGCTCGAAGAGGGCGACACGCGCGCGTTCGGCACGCTGATGCACGAGCATTGGGAGCACAAGAAGCGGCGCTCGAAGGGGATGAGCAACGCGCACATCGACGAGTGGTACGAGCTCGGCCTGCGCCACGGCGCCCTTGGCGGCAAGCTCGTTGGGGCGGGCGGCGGCGGGTTCCTGCTGTTCTACGCCGAGGATCGGGCGCCGCTGCGGCAGGCCATGAGGCGGGCGGGGCTGGAGGAAGTGCGCTTCCGCTTCGACTTCGAGGGAACGAAAGTGCTGTTGTCGTAAGTTGTTCGAGCGAATGTCTCAGTTCGTCAAACAACATCTGCACGAGGCCGCCGAGATCCTCGGCCGCTTCGACGTCGACGCCATCGAGCGCACGGCCACGCTCCTCGCCGACCTGCGCGAGCGCGGCGGGCGGCTCTTTCTCCTCGGCGTGGGGGGGAGTGCGGCCAACTGCTCGCACGCCGTCAACGACTTCCGCAAGATCTGCGGCATCGAGGCCTACGCGCCGACCGACAACGTCTCCGAGCTCACCGCGCGCACCAACGACGAAGGGTGGCCCTCGGTCTTCGTCGAGTGGCTGAAGGTTAGCCGGCTGCGAGCGGACGATGCGGTGCTGGTGTTCTCCGTCGGTGGGGGAGATGCGGAGCGCAACGTCAGCCCCAATCTCGTCAGCGCCCTGCAGCACGCCAAGAGCGTCGGCGCGAAGATCGCCGGCGTCGTCGGGCGCGACGGCGGCTACACCGCGCGCGTTGCCGATGCGTGCGTGATTGTGCCCACGGTCAACGCACAATCAGTCACGCCGCACACCGAGGCCTTCCAGGCCGTGATCTGGCACCTCCTGGTGTCGCATCCGAAGCTCAAAGTCGCGCAGACGAAGTGGGAGTCGACGCGATGACGCGCGCCGTCTTCCTCGACCGTGACGGCGTGCTCAATCACGCCGAGGTGCGCGGCGGCAAGCCGCATCCGCCCGCCGACGCCGCGGCCATGACCATCGTCCCCGGCGCGGCCGACGCCCTGCTGCGCCTGCGCCGGCGCGACTTCCGCCTCATCGTCGTCACCAACCAGCCCGACGTCGCCCGGGGCACACAACGCCGCGACGTCGTCGAGGCCATGAACGACAAGCTCCGCGCCGCGCTGCCGGTCGACGAAGTCATCGTCTGCTGGCACGACGGCGACGACTGCGACTGCCGCAAGCCGAAGCCGGGCGCGCTCCTCGACGCCGCGCGGCGGCACGGCATCGACCTCGCGCAGTCGTTCCTCGTCGGCGACCGCTGGCGCGACATCGAAGCCGGCCAGCGCGCCGGCGTGCGGTGTCTATTCATCGATCACGGCTATGAAGAGCGGCAACCCGTGGGGGCGTTCGTGACAGTCGATTCCATCGTGGGGGCGGCCGAGGAGATCCTGCGGATGAGCGAAGTGCCGAGTGTCGAGAGCCTCAAGGTCAAAATCTTTGCCGACGGCGCCGATCGCGCCGGCATGCTGGAGATGTACGCGCGGCCGTACATCAAAGGCTTCACCACGAATCCGACGCTGATGCACAAGGCCGGGCTGACCGACTACCGCGCCTTCGCGCACTCCATTCTCGAAGTCATCCCCGACCGCCCGATCTCCTTCGAGGTCTTCTCGGACGAGATCGAGGAGATGGAGCGGCAGGCGCGCGAGATCGCCCGCTGGGGCGACAACGTCTACGTCAAGGTGCCGATCACGAACACGCGCTCCGAGTCGACGGTCGACCTGGTGCGGAGGCTCTCGAACGACGGCGTGAAGGTCAACGTCACGGCCATGATGACGCTCGAGCAGGTGCGCGACATCGGCGCAGCGGTGAAGGATGGCGCGCCGTCTTGTGTCTCCGTCTTCGCCGGGCGCATCGCCGACACGGGGCGCGATCCGGTGCCGCTCATGCGCGAGTGCGTCGAGATCCTGCGTGCGGCGCCGCGCGCGGAGCTCATCTGGGCGAGCCCGCGCGAGCTCCTCAACATCTTCCAGGCCGACGCCATCGGCTGCCACATCATCACCGTCACGAACGACATCCTGAAAAAGCTGGATCTCGTCGGCAAAGACCTCGGCGACTACTCGCTCGACACCGTGAAGATGTTCTTCAATGACGGGAGAAAGGCCGGTTTTTCGCTGTGACGCTGTCACCCGGCAGCATTTCTGCTTAAACTTTCCCTGCCGGAGGTTTCATGCCGAAGGCCATCTCGCTCGCCCTGCTCGCCGTCATTCTTTCAGCCCGCCTCGCCGGCGCCGCGGACACCACCGTTGTCTGGTTCACCGCCGAGCTGCCGTACTTCTCCAATCGCGAGGCGCAGACGCCCTTCGTCGTCACGGCCAAGAACCGGAATGACGAGACCATGACCGGCTATCGCGGCACGGTCACCTTCTCGGCGAGCCTGCGCGGCGCCGATCCTTCCGTGGAGCTGCCGCCCGACTACACCTTCACCGCGGCCGACGCCGGCACGCACACCTTCTACGTGGTCTTTCACCGAGGTGGGCAGCATCAGGTGTGGGTCACCGACGTCGCCAACGCGGACCTGTCGGGATCGGACGACACCAGCGTTCAGTGCCCCGAGCTCACCCTCACCGCCACGAACAGCGGCCCTGTTTGTCCCGGATCCACCATCACCCTGACGGCGCAGACGAATGCGCCGAATCCCTCCTTCACCTGGTACCCGCACACGGGCGGCGGCGGCTTGGTGCTGCACGGCCAGACCGTGACCACCACCATGGGCGGCACGTGGTTCGTCACCATGGACGACACTACGGCCGGCTGCAGCGCCACGGCCACCACGTCCGTGGCCTACGAGCCGATCCCGCAGGTCTCCGTACCGTCGACCGCGAGCGGCGACTACGCCGCCAGCATCGCCGGCGACTCGAATGGCCCATACACAAACATCGTCTGGTCGGTCCGCAGCGGCGGGAGTGTCATCGCCGGCCAGGGAACGGCGACGGCAACGATCCGTCCGAATCCGTCGGCGGCGGCGGTCGTCGTCACCGTCGACGCAACGCGCGTCTCGACCGGCTGCCGGCAAGGCAATGAAGGTACGACCGACATCGTGGCCGCGCCGCCCGACGCCCGCATCTCGACCGGCGGCAGCGTCTGCCCGAACGGCAGCGGCGTCGCCTCCGTGCCGGACGCCGGTGCCGGCGCGGCGTACGCGTGGTCGCTCCAGAACGCCTCGCTCGTCTCGGGGCAGGGGACGCCGAGCATCGTCTTCACCGCCTCGGCGAGCGGCGCGATCTCGATCGCGGCGACGGTGACGCGCGGCGGCGCGACGGCTACCGGCCACGCCAGCGTCGCCGTCGACAGCCCCTCCGCAGCGCTTCGCGCGGGCCCGACGGCTGCGGTCTGCGCCGGCGACGCCGCCATCCTCGACGTCGCCCTCACCGGCACGCCGCCGTTCACGCTGGTCTGGTCTGACGGCATGACCCAGAGCGGCATCATGAGCAACGCCGTCTCGCGGCAGGTCTCCCCGGCGGAAACGACCATTTATTCGATCGCTGCCGTCAGCGACGCCGCGTGCAGCGGCAACGCCGGGGGCGGCATCCGGATCGACGTTCTCGCCGCGCCGCACATCGCGCGAAGCCCGCAGAGTGCGGCCGTGTCGGCCAATACCGCCGCTAGGCTCACCGTCGACGCGCCGGGGGACGCCCTGATGTTCCAGTGGTTCGAAGGAGAACGCGGCGACGTCTCGAAGCCCGTCGGGGGAAGCGCGGCCGTCTTCGTGACGCCGCCGGTCACGAAGGCCACCAGCTACTGGGTGCGCGTGTCGAGCGCCTGCGGCAGCAGCGACTCCGCCGCGGCCGTCGTCGCGCCGGCGCGCGTGCGCGCGGCCCGGCATTGACCGGCTCTTGTAGAATGCGCCGGCTTTGAAGGTCCTCGTCACCGGCGCGGCCGGTTTCATCGGGTATCACGTCTGCCGCCGGCTTCTCGACCGCGGCGACGACGTCGTCGGCGTCGACAACGTCAACGACTACTACGACCCGAGGCTGAAAGAGGCGCGGCTCGACCAGCTGCGCGCCTCAGCCAATTTCCGCTTCGAGCGCCTCGACATCGCCGACGCAGACGGCATGCGCCGCCTCTTCGCCGAAGCGAAACCGCAGCGCGTCCTCAACCTCGCGGCGCAGGCGGGCGTGCGCTACTCGCTCATCAACCCGCAGGCGTACGTCGACGCCAACCTCCAGGGATTTATGAACATCCTCGAGGGCTCGCGTCACAACGGCGTCGAGCACCTCGTCTTCGCCTCGTCGAGCTCCGTCTACGGCGCCAACACCGCGCAGCCGTTCTCCGAGCACCACAACGTCGACCACCCGGTCTCGCTCTACGCGGCGACGAAGAAGGCCAACGAGCTGATGGCCCACACGTACGCGGCGCTCTTCAACCTGCCCTGCACCGGCCTGCGCTTCTTCACCGTGTATGGGCCGTGGGGCCGTCCCGACATGGCCCTCTTCAAGTTCACGCGCGGGATCCTGGCCGACGAGCCGATCGACGTCTACAACTTCGGCAACATGATCCGCGACTTCACCTACATCGACGACATCGTCGAGGGCGTCGTGCGCGTGATCGACAGCGTCGCGCAACCGGACGAGCGGTGGAGCGGCGACGCGCCCGACCCGGCGCGCAGCTTCGCGCCGTATCGCGTCTTCAACATCGGCAACAACAAGCCGGTGCCGCTCCTCGACTTCATCGCCGCGCTCGAAGAGGCCCTCGGGCGCAAAGCGCAGATGAACCTCATGCCGATGCAGCCGGGCGACGTGCCGTCGACGATGGCCGACGTCAGCGAGCTCGAGGCCGCCGTCGGCTTCCGCCCGAGCACGCCGGTCCGCGAAGGGATCGGGCGCTTCGTAAAGTGGTACAAGGAATACTACGGAATCGCATGACCACGTCTCTCGCCCCGCAGACCGTCGACGCCCTGGTTGACTCGATCCGCGCCCGCACCGCCCGCGTCGGCGTGATCGGCCTGGGCTACGTCGGCCTGCCGCTCGTCCTGCTCTTCGAGGACGCCGGCTTCCCGGTCCTCGGCTTCGACGTCGACACGAAGAAGACCGACATGCTCAACCGCGGCGAGACCTACATCCGCCACATCGGCCGCGAGCGCATCGCCAAGGCCTTCGCCAACGAGCGCGTCCAAGCGACCGCCGACTTCGACCGCCTCGCCGAGTGCGACGCGATCTTGATCTGCGTCCCGACGCCGCTCGGCACGCACCGCGAGCCCGACCTCAAATACATCCGCATCACCGCCGAGCAGATCGCGCTTCGGCTGCGGCCCGGGCAGCTCGTCGTCCTCGAGTCGACGACGTATCCGGGCACGACGCGCGAGGAGCTTCTGCCGCGCTTCGAGGCCCGCGGCCTCGTCTGCGGCCGCGACTTCTTCCTCGGGTTTTCGCCCGAGCGCGAAGATCCGGGCAACGAGCGCTTCAACACCAAGAACATCCCCAAAGTCGTCGGCGGCATCGACGCGCCGTCGATGAGCGCCGCGGCGGAGCTCTACGGCGCCATCATCGACCACGTCGTTCCCGTGTCGTCACCCGAGGTCGCGGAGTCGGCGAAGCTGCTGGAGAACATCTTCCGCGCCGTCAACATCGCCCTCGTCAACGAAATGAAAGTCGTCTTCGAGCGGATGGGCATCGACGTCTGGGAAGTCATCGAGGCGGCGAAGACCAAGCCGTTCGGGTTCATGCCGTTCTATCCCGGCCCGGGGCTCGGCGGGCACTGCATCCCCCTCGATCCGTTTTATCTGACGTGGAAGGCGGCGGAGTACGGCACGTGGGCGCGCTTCATCGAGCTCGCCGGCGAAGTCAACACGTCGATGCCGCGCTACGTCGTCGACCGCACGGTCGAGGCGGTGAACAAGCACGGCAAGAGCATCGTCGGCGCGACGGTGCTGGTCATGGGCCTCTCGTACAAGCCCGACATCGACGACGACCGCGAGTCGCCGTCGTTCGAGCTCATCGAGATGCTGCAGGAGCGCGGCGCGGTGGTGTCGTACTGCGATCCGTTCGTCCCCGTGGCCCGCCGCGGCCGCAAGCACGACCTCGGCCTCGAGTCGATTCCGTGCACCGCCGAGGCCATCGGCCGGTACGACGCCGTCGTCGTGTCGACGCCGCACACGCAGTTCAAGGATCCGGCGCTCTGGTCGCAGGTGCGCCTGGCCGTCGACACGCGCAACATCGTCCCGCGCAACATCGCCGGACTCGACGTGGTGAGGGCCTGACGATGCGGAAGGGAATCATCCTCGCCGGCGGCTCCGGAACGCGGCTTTACCCGATCACGTCGGTGGTGTCGAAGCAGCTCCTGCCGATCTACGACAAGCCGATGGTCTATTACCCGCTGACGACGCTGATGCTGGCGGGGATCACGGAGATTCTGATCATCACCACGCCCGAGGACCAGCCGCTGTTCCAGCGCCTCCTCGGCGACGGATCGCAGTGGGGCATTCGCCTGGAATTCGCGCAGCAGCCGCATCCCGGCGGCCTGGCGCAGGCGTTTCTCATCGGCCGCGACTTTGTCGGCGACGACCCGAGCTGCCTGATCCTCGGCGACAACATTTTCTACGGTCACGGCCTGACGGAGACGCTGCGCCGCGCCGCCGCGCGCAAGGGGGGCGCGACGGTGTTCGCGTACCGGGTGCACGATCCGGAGCGCTACGGCGTGGTGGAGTTCGACGACGAAGGCCGCGCGATCACGATCGAGGAGAAGCCGGCCAAGCCGAAGTCGAACTTCGCGGTGACGGGGTTGTACTTCTACGACGCGCAGGTGTGCGATCTCGCCGCGTCGCTCGAGCCGTCAGCGCGCGGGGAGCTGGAGATCACCGACCTCAATCGCCGCTATCTCGAGGCGGGGGCGCTGCACGTCGAGCAGCTCGGCCGCGGCTACGCCTGGTTCGACACCGGCACGCAGGAGTCGCTCCTCGGCGCCGCGAATTTCGTCGAGCAGGTGGAGCTGCGCCAAGGACTGAAGATCGCCTGCCCCGAGGAGGTCGCGTACAACCTGCGCCTCATCTCCGGCGAGCACCTGCGCGCCGCCGCCGAGCGCCTGAAGAAGAGCACGTACGGCGCATATATCCGCCAGGTGGCCGAGGAAGAGCCGGCGGAGATTGTGTAGTTCGCCGGTCCCGTAACTTGACGACCTTGGAGTGCCCGAGCAAGATGTCAAGCGATAGAAGCGGCAAGAGGGCAACGTTGAATATGAAGACCACCCCTCATCTTTCAGCCTTCGCCCAACGCCTAGCAAAAATCGAGGAGCTCGGCGGAATCAGTGGGCGCGATGTCGCTCAGTTGCTCGACACGACCCCCGAGACAATCTCTCGCTGGAGTACCGGCAGAGTCGAGCCACAGCGTGACCGGCTGCAGCGAGTACTGGAGCTCGAGTTTTTTCTCACGGAGCTCTCCGAATTCTACTCACCCGAAGAAGCTCGCCTTTGGCTTTTCGCACCGCACAAACTTCTTAACGGCGATTCGCCGGCGCAGCGAATTCAGAACGATCAGGCGCAAGATGTTTTCGGCCTGATTGATCAACTTCGTTCCGGTGCGTATGTTTGATGATCTACCGGCCAGAACTTCTGGACGTTCTGCAAGGTGCGCTCATATCGTCATGGAACGCTGAGGTCTATCGCCACATGTTCGGCAGCTATTCGCCAATGCGCCCAAACATTGGCGGTGCGCGCTGGAACCCTCCTGGTTTGGAGGCGATATACGCAAGTCTCGAACGCGAGACGGCGCTTGCTGAAGCCGCGCTGGCTGGGTCATCACGCACTCTTGGTTCCGTCGGTGCGCCGTCAAAATGGCATCAACCTCGTAGTTCTTGAACCCGATCCGGCGCACCTCAGTCTCGAAATCATCAGCGCAGAAGCGATTGCTGAGAACAACTAAGGCTAAAGCGGCCGAATCACCCCTACCCCGCGATCTCCTGATCGTACGCCGCGGCCGTCTCCGCCGGGATCACCGCCTGCGCCGCGCGGCGGTAGTCGTCGACGAAGCGCTGCCGGTATTGCGAGGCAGCATCCGCTAGAATGCCACTCACGCGAACAGCGCGAGGCGAACCAACACGCGGAAGCGTGCCCCCCACGCTTCGATGCCGTTCGCGCATGGCAGGGCGCGGCGCGCCCGCTTGGCCCGTCACCGGACGGGCGCGCCGTCGCCGATTCTGCAACGGGCAGCCTAACAGCGGCTTCAAATGAATTCAAGATTGTTTGAAGAAACGGACGGCTTGACCTTGGTAGCAGACGTCATGCAGTATTGCCCGGCGTCCGATGCTATCGTCCGGCGAGCAGATGTCCCCGTCGTATCCGCATGACTTCGGCGGACTCGTTCGCCAACTCCGCGACGCACGCGGATGGACGCAAGAGAAGCTCGCCCGCGAGGCGGACATCACCGTCACCAGCGTGTCGAACGTCGAGCGCGGAGCGACGAAACCGAGCGCGGAGACGGTCGAGAAGATCGCCGCGGCGTTCGGTCTTCGGCCGAGCGAGTTGGACCCGCGCCGTCTGGCGCGTCTCGTTGCGGAGCATGCCATCTCGTTCACGCGGCGACGGGCCATCACGCGGCTGCTGCTCGACATCGGCGAGCGTGAAGTCGAAGCGGTGATTGCGTTTCTCGATGAGCGGTCGAAGCATGGGCGGAGGCCGACGTGAGCGAGTGCCCTCACCCGGCCAAGCTGCTGCAACTGATTTCGGACGGCGAGTACGTGCCCCATCTCCGCGAGTGCGAGAAGTGCCGGACGTTCGTCCATGCCGCGACCGAAGCGGTTCGCGCGTTCAGCGACACGAGCGAACTGGAAGCCGACGTGCGCGTGCAAATCGACGAGGTGCTCCGCGACACACCCGAGCGTCGCTGGAGCTCGGTATTCCTCGACTCCCGCAACACGCATCTGCACCGCTCCGTCGTCGTGCGTGAGCTCCGCCGCCGCGCCGACGAACTGTCGGGCGCGAATCCGCGGCAGGCGCTGAGCCTGTCGGCGGCGGCCGTCAATGTCAGCGATGCGATGGTTGCAGCCCGGAACCCTCCCGCGCCGGAGCTGCGATTCGACGTGCTGAAGCTCCACTCGTCACTCCTCCGCGAGACCGGATCGCTGGAGGAGGCGCTGAGCGTGCTCGGTCGCGCATGGGCTGTTGCCGACGAGACGGAGCACCGCGAGCAATACCGCGCCACGCTTTCGCTGTGCGGCGCGATCATCTACGCCGAGCCCGATCTCGCGAACTTCAGAGAGGCGATCAACCTCGCGGAAGCCGCCGCCGCGGTGCTGGACGTGTGCGGGGATCAGCGGCGCGCCGTGATCGCCCGCCACACCAAGGCGTACGCGCTCACGGTCATGAACCGCTTCGAGGCCGCCGTGCCGTTGCTGCGCGGCGTCGTGGAGGAGATTCAGGACGCCGGCGGCTCGACGCATGACGCGGCGATGGCGCACGTGCTGCTCGCGCTCTGCTACGTGCGGCTCGGCCTGTACGGCGATGCGCTCGACCACGCGCGAATCGCCGAGCACATGCACGTCGAGCTGCGCGAGACCGTCGATGCCGCTCGCGCCGCGCACGTTGCCGCCTGCGCGATGGCGGGCATGGGGCAGTTTGGCGAGGTGCGCGAGGAGTTCACGAGGACCGCGGACATCGTGTTTCACGCCGGCCTGTTCGACGTCTGGTGCCTGCTCCGGCTCGACTACATCACGGCGGCTCTCGCCGATGACGCCGGTGCCGACGTGCGGGCGGACGCGGAAGGCGTCGCCCGCGTGGCCATGACCATCGGCACGACCGAATCGACGCAACGGCGCCGCTTCACAGCCGAGGCGTGCAACTACCTCCGGCTCATCGCCACGCGCGACATGCTCACGTACGAAGTCGCGGAGTACGTCCGCAACTACGTCGACCGCAATGCCAAGCAGAAGCCGGTGAAGTTCATCCCGCCGTCGGGCGCCGGCTTCGCGATGTGAGCGATGGCCACCGCGAACCGTGAGCAGGTGCCCGTCACACCTGCCACGGATCAACAGTTACGGCTTCGGCGGCCCGACCTCGATCCCGTCGCCGAACGAGTGCAGTAGCCGCTTTAGCATGAGCACGATGCGCTTGACGGTGTCCCGCGGCCCGCGGGAATCATCGTCGCGCGGCGCAGCCATCACCGGCATCGCCAACACAGCCAGAAGTGAAAAGAGCAGCAGACCTTTGCGCATGGAACCCTCCGTCATCGCGGAAGGTGCCCCCCGGCACGGCATTCTGACAGCCGTCCGCACCAAGCGGGCTTCCGATCGAAGAGCGGGCGTTTGCAACGGAAGCGCGCACGCTTCCGAGCTAAGCGCGCACGCTTCCGAACTAAGCGTGCACGCTTCCGATTTAAGCGCACACGCTTAGATCCTAAGCGCGAACGCTGAGAATCTAAGCGTGCACGATGAGAATCTAAGCGTGCACGCTTAGATCGGAAGCGCGCGCTCTTAGCTTTTCAGCGTTTGCCGTGAGAAATTCAGCGTGCACGCTGACGATGGAAGCGCTCGTTCTTCGATTGTCAGCGCGCGCTGTGAGCCTGCAAGGCCTCACCATGCCGAACTCTAAGTACTGACGAATCAAGGCGGGGGATGAAACTTCGAACTCCGTGACGAGTCGGTGACGTTCCTTTCAGGGGGCTCGGACGTATCTTCAAGCAGGTTCGGATCCGGAACCAATGTTGAGAGAAAAGGAGAAACGATCATGAGTACCATACCCCTAACCCCCGGACCGGCAAGTGAGCCGGCCAACAAATACACGCCGGACGCGCAGGAACGGATGACGCGCCTGCGCACGATGGCGTCGGAGTTCCCCGACGAAGCCGATCCGAAGGCGCTCACGTCTGCGGAGATCCGCCTCGCCCGGGGCACCTCGGCAGCTGCACTGGAGAACGCCGCTGTTCTTATGGAGGCCCAACCGGCCGTCAACAGCGTCGGTGTCGCCAACGCAGTGGAGCTGCGCGATGCCATCGCCTTCGAGATCGCCTACGGCAGCGTGCGCGACGAGGCTCGCGCGCTCGCCCGCCGGGTCGATCTGGCCATCATGCGGCGCAAGCTGAAGGCGGCCAAGGCCGCGCGCGGGCTGTACCGCGTCGCCAAAGGCTACGCCACGGTCGACGCCGGAGAATCGGTCCGGCCGCATGTGGCCGAGATGAAGAAGGAGCTCGTGCCTCGCCGCCGGAAGAAGCCGGCCAAGGCACCCGCACCGGCCGTCACGAAACAGTGAGCCCGTTCCCCTAACACCCCGCCCCCCCTCTCTTCGCTGCAGCGGAGGGAGGGGGATTTTTCGTGTGCCGGGCCGCCTACCCCGCCGCGGCCGTCTCGTGCGGGGCGATATACCCCTCCGCCGCTTCCTCGTCACGGATGCGCGCGTGGATCAGGCAGAGCACCACGATGATCGGCAGCGAGAGTGCCAGGAGGGCCACGCCGTAGAGCGCGAGGCGGCCGAGGTTGCGGGCTCGCTCGGTGCGGGCCACGGGGGGCGCGGTCAGCGTGTAGAGCTCCCGCGAGGGGTGGAGATTCTTGGAGATGAACGTATAGATCTCGTTCACGTGGGAGAGCAGCTTCCGCGACTCGTTCTGCACTGCGGTGATCTCGCCGTTCACCGCGGCGGCTTGCGACGGGGAGGGCGCCGTCGAGCCGTTCTTCACCACCGTCACGATCTCCTGATCGTACGCCGCGGCCTGCTCCGCCGGGATCACCGCCTGCGCGGCGCGGCGGTAGTCGTCGACGAGGCGCTGCCGGTATTGCGCGTCGTTCGTCTGCGACGTCAGCGTCATCAGGCGGTCGATGAACGACTCGCTGATCTGCGGCGTCACCGGCTCCGTGCGCGGCGGCGCGGCCGCGCGCGTCTGGTCGCGCGCTCCCGCGGCCGTCGACGTCGCCTCGGCGGTGAATCCGCGCGGGTCGTTGCTGTACACCGCGAGCGACTGCCGGATCAGCTCCGCCTGGTCCTGGGCGGCCTTGAGCTGCCGCTGGTCGTAGGCGAGCTGGCTCTCCAGAAACCGCAATGTGGCCGTGCGGTCGGAGATCAGGCCGTTCGTGCTCACGCGCGCGGCCAGCGGCTCGACCCGAAAGCGCACCAGCTCTTCGAGGCGGAGGCGGATCTCTTCGAGCGACATCCCGTCGGCCGTGCGCAGCAGCTCCGAGCCCGGCACCTTGCGAAGGTCATCGATGTTCTGAAGGATCTTGTAGATCTTCGAGCGGAGCACGAGGATCGACACCATCGGCTCGCCGTCCGTGCCCACCGGCGCCATCATGTCGGCGGAGTAGACGTTCAGGCGATAGCTGAGAACGTGCTCTTCCTTCGTCGCGTAATCCGCCCATCCACTCAACGTCTCCAGCAGCGCCTTGCGGACCACCGACTCGGGGACGGACGCCGTGTCTTTCGTGCGCAGCCAGTTGAGGGAAAACTCGTTCTTGGAGATGGCCGCCGCCTTGGCCTGCCATTCGCGCAGGATGCGGTCGCGCTCGATGGCCGAGATCTTCGGGTCGTTGAGGAGGTTCTGATAATCGACGGCGAGGCGCTCGTACTCGGGATTTGCCTCCAGGACGAACACGGCGCGGGCGAAGCCGGAGAACGTCGTGAAGCGGTCGAGCTGATTGTTCTTGAACACCGACAGGAGGATGGGCGTGGAGGTGACGTCGCTGCTCGAGAACTTCAGTCCGTTCGGATACGTCCCCTCGGCGGCGCCGGCGAAATCGAGCCGGAACCTTTGCGTCGTGATCCGCTGCGCGGGCGCCAGGATGTAGAGGGCCACGGCCACGACGACGTAGACCAGCGCCACCGCGGCCATCGAGACGAAGATGACCGGCGCGTAGGCGCGGAGGGTATGGGCGAGGTGGCTGACGGAGACCGGGCGCTCGACAACGTCCGCAGCGTCAGGGTGATACGAATCCGGCATTTGCAGCGCAAGCATCGCAGCGGCGTGGCGAGCCGTCAAGCCGCGGCGGCGCGGAATAAACATTGTGGAGCGAGCGCTGTTCGGGCCCGCCATGCCTCTGCTGCCCAAAGAGGCCGACCTCTTTCCCGACGATCTCTTCGCGCTTTCGGCGGCCGCATTTCCGTGGCACGTCGCGCACGTGCGCAGCCGGCAGGAGAAAGTTCTGGCGCGCCGGCTCCGCGAGCACGGCGTTCCGTTTTACCTGCCGCAGATCGAGCGCGTCATCGAGCGCTCGTCGCGGCGGTTCCGCTCGTACGTGCCGCTCTTTGCCGGCTACGTCTTCTTCCGCGGCGCGGCCGAGGCGCGCGACGCGGCGGTGCGCAGCGGCGTCGTCGCGCGCATCGTCAACGTCGAGGACCAGGAGCTCCTCGGCGCGCAGCTCGAACAGATTCGCCGGCTGCAACTGGCCGGCGCGTCGTTCGAGGTCTACGAAGAGCTGTCGCCGAGCGACATCGTCACCATCACCGAGGGGCCGTTCCGGGGGTACACCGGGGCCGTCGTGCGGAGCGGGCGCGGCGACCGGCTCGTCGTGGCGCTCACGCTGTTGCGCAAGAGCGTGGCCGTGGAGTTTGGACGGCCCATGCTCCGGCGCGCGCGGCGGTGACTCATGTAGAATCCGCATGCGTTCAACTGTTGAACATGGCCTACGACCCGACCGACGAGGTCCGCTACCGCCTCCTCAAATATCTCGAGGAGCACCCCACGGCGACGCAGCGCGAAGTCGCCCAGGCCTTGGGCGTCAGCATCGGCAAGGCGAATTACTGCCTCAAGGCGCTGGTCGAAAAAGGGTGGGTCAAGGTCAATAACTTCAGGAACAGCAATCAGAAGGCGGCATACCTCTACGTGCTCACTCCCCGAGGAATCGAGGAGAAGATCAACGTGACGGTGGCCTTCCTGCGCCGCAAACGGAGCGAATACGACCTCCTGGCGCAGGAGATCGACCGTCTCACGGACGAGGTCCGCCTGCTCGAGACCACGACGCCCGAGCGTCCCGCCTGAGGGCGGCCGCCGGGCGTTGCCCTATGGACGGGATCGGCTTTCCCTCCCGCTCGCCGCGTCGGTTTGTACACCGAAGGGGGCGAAGCCTGTTCCCTCGTGGCCCCCGCGCTCGGCTACATTAATCATTGATGGCGAATCGTAAGAAAGCACTGATCACCGGCATCACGGGGCAGGACGGCTCCTATCTGGCCGAGCTGCTCCTGGCGAAGGGCTACGAGGTCCACGGCGTCATCCGCCGCTCGTCGTCGTTCAACACGCAGCGCATCGACGCGCTCTACCAGGACCCGCACGAGGAGGACCGGCGCCTGATCCTCCACTACGGCGACTTGAACGACGCCTCGTCGCTCAACCGCATCCTGCGCGTCGTCGACCCCCGCGAGATCTACAACCTCGGCGCGCAGAGCCACGTGAAGGTGTCGTTCGACACGCCCGAGTACACCGGCGACGTGACGGGCCTCGGCGCGACGCGGCTCCTCGAAGCGATTCGCGAGCTGCAGATCCGCCCGAAGATCTATCAGGCCTCGTCCTCGGAGATGTTCGGCAAAGTGGCGGAGGTGCCGCAGAGCGAGGCCACGCCGTTCTATCCGCGCAGTCCGTACGGCGCGGCCAAGGTCTACGCGTTCTGGATGACGGTGAACTTCCGCGAGGCCTACGGCCTCTACGCCGCGAACGGAATCCTCTTCAACCACGAGTCGCCGCGGCGCGGCGAGACCTTCGTCTCGCGCAAGATCACGCGCGCCGTCGGGCACATCGCCCACGGCCTCCAGGACCGCCTCTACCTCGGCAACCTCGACGCGCGGCGCGACTGGGGCTACGCGAAGGACTACGTCGAGGCGATGTGGCTGATGCTCCAGCAGGAGAGGGCGGACGACTACGTCATCGCCATGGGGGAGACGCACACGGTGCGCGACTTCTGCGCACGCGCGTTCGCGTGCGCCGGCCTCGAGCTGGAGTGGCGCGGCGACGGCGCCGAGGAGAAAGGCGTCGAGGCGAAGTCGGGCCGCGTGCTGGTCGAGATCGATCCGCGCTATCTGCGGCCGACGGAAGTCGAGCTCCTCCTCGGCGACGCTTCGAAGGCGCGGCGCGAGCTCGGATGGACGCCGGGCACGACCTTCGACGAGCTCGTGCGCCTCATGGTCGACGCCGACATGGCCCTGGCCGCGGCGGAGGCGCGCCACCGAACCCCATGAGTAGCTTCTGGACAAATCGGCGCGTTCTTCTGACCGGCGGCGGCGGCTTCCTCGGCGGATTTCTGCGCGCAGGGTTGGAGCAGCGCGGCGCCGCCGACGTCCTGGCGCCGCGGCAGGCGGAGCTCGATCTCCGCGACGCCGCGGCCATCCGCGCGTACCTCGCCGAGCGGAAGCCCGACCTCGTCATCCACGCCGCCGCGGTCGTGGGAGGCATCGGCGCGAACCGTCTGCATCCGGGGCGCTTCTTCTACGAGAACGCCGTCATGGGCATTCAGCTCATCGAGGAGGCGCGGCGCGCCGGCGTCGAGAAGCTCGTCTGCCTCGGCAGCATCTGCGCGTACCCGAAATTCACGCCCGTGCCGTTCCGCGAGGACGAGCTCTGGAACGGCTACCCGGAAGAGACAAACGCGCCGTACGGCATCGCCAAGAAAGCGCTGCTCGTGCAACTGCAGGCCTACCGGCAGGAGTACGGATTCAACGGCGTTTTTCTCCTGCCGGTGAACCTGTACGGGCCGCGCGACAACTTCGACCTCGAGTCGAGCCACGTGATTCCGGCCATGATCCGGAAGTTCGTCGAGGCCCGCGAGCGCGGCGACGCCGAGGTCGTGCTGTGGGGCGACGGATCGCCGACGCGAGAGTTTCTCTACGTCGAGGACGCCGTCGAAGGCATCCTCCTCGCCGCGGAGAAGTACGAAGACGCCGATCCGGTGAACCTCGGGTCGGGGGAGGAGATCTCGATCCGCGACCTTGCGAATACCGTGGCCGAGGCGACGCGGTTTCGGGGGAGCATCCGCTGGGACGAGAGCAAGCCCAACGGGCAGCCGCGGCGGATGCTCGACGTCTCGCGCGCGGCGGAGCGCTTCGGCTTCCGCGCCGCGACGCCGTTTGCGGCCGGTTTGGCGAAAACGATCGAGTGGTTCGAACGCTCGCGAAACAACGCGCCGGCGGGCTCGGCCAAATAGGTTATTTGGCACGGCGATTTCAAGCTGCCGCTGCTTCAGGTGACCATATGAAACCAGCAGCTCTGTTCGTCGCGTTGACGTTGGTTGCGGTGCTGTTGCCGGCTCAGAATGTCTGTCCCTGCGTTCCGGTCACGCATCTCTGGACCGTGGAGTCCTGTGACAGTTGGAATTGCGCGGCCTCCGCGGCCATCATGGCCAACGGCGACCCGAACGTCCTGACCATGCCGGCGCCCGGAAACGACGGGCACTGGCTCGTGTTGAAGCGCGTCAACTCCGGCAGCTACATCGCGCCGCCCGACGCGCCCTATCTTCTCGAATCGTTCGACAGCGTCGATGGTGCCATGGCCCGCTTCAGTGCGGCGGGCGACCACGCGCCGATGATCCTCAGCGTTCCGGACGGCAAGTTCGTCGTGGTCACCTCACGGCTGGCCGTTCCGAAGCACCGCGCCGCGGCCAAACCGTGAGCCGGACTCACATCATGCGACTCAAAGCCTTCGTCTCCCTCGCCGTCGTTCTCTCCGCAATCTCCGCCTTCGGCGCCACCTTCGTGGTGCCGCCCGACGCTGACATGATCCGCCGCGCCGACGCCATCGTCGTCGGCAGCGCGCTGCTCTCCTACGCCCGCCCCACCGCGGCGGGCGGCATCGAGACGGTGACGCCGCTCTCGATCGAGACCGTGATCAAAGGCAGCGTGATCGACGAGACCATCGACGTCGTCGAGCCCGGCGGCGTCCTCGACAAGCGGGCCACGTTCATCGCCGGTGTGCCGCGCTTCGCCGAGGGAGCGCGCGTGCTGCTCTTCCTGACCAAGACCGGCGAGAGCCGCTGGTCGGTCACGGAGATCGCCCTCGGCAAGTTCAGCTTCGAGCACTCCATCGACGGAGAGCCGCTCCTCGTCCGCGACGCCGCGGAGATCGAGGGATGGGACATGAATCTCCAGCCCCACCGCGAGCGCCCGCGCAACGCCGAGCGCTTCCTCCGCTTCGTCGGCGAGGAGGCCGCGGGACGGCGCGGCACGGAGGACTACTTCCTCGATTCGACCACGCGGCTCATGCCGCGGGCCAACGCCACGTTCAAGCCGGCGCCCGCGGTGGCGCCGTACACGGCCACGTCGTACACGATGACGATCTCCGGCTCGCAAGGCTCGCGCTGGAACGTCTTTCCGAACGGTGTCTCCTGGTTCATGGGCGGCACCGAGCCGGGCGCGCCGGGCAACGGCGCCACGGCCATCCAGACCGCGTTCAGCTCCTGGGACAACGACAGCGGCTCGAACGTGAACTACGTCTACGCCGGCGCGGACAACGGCTCGCACACGCAGGGCCTGCACGCGGCGGACGGCGCGAACACGGTACTGTACGAGCGCGATCTCAGCAGCTGGGGCGTCTCGCCCTTTTCCTGCGGCGGCGGCGGCACGCTCGGCATCGGCGGCATCACCACGGCGTCGGGCTCGAACACGGTCAACGGCGAGACGTTCGTCACCACGCAGGAAGGCGACGTGGAGATGAACAAGGGCCTCGCCAACTGCACGACGCTCTTCAACAGCGGCGACTTCAACAGCGCGGTCACGCACGAGGTCGGGCATACGCTCGGCTTCCGCCACTCCGACCAGACCCGCAGCGGCTCCGCCGCCTGCACGACCGACGCGACGCTGGAATGCTCGTCGAGCGCGATCATGACGTCGTCGGTCACGAAGGGAATCAACGCCGTACTGCAGCAGTGGGACATCGACGCGGTGCGCGCCGTCTATCCCGAAACGACGCAGACGTGCATCCCGCCCACGATCACCGGGCAGCCGCAGTCGCAGGCCATCCCGTCCGGCGGATCGGCGACGCTCAGCGTCAGCGCCGCCGGCACCACGCCCTTCACGTATCAGTGGTACATGGGCAACTCGGGCATTACATCCAATCCGATCGCCGGCGGCACCGGGCAGACGCTGCGCGTGACGCAGGCCGGCAACTATTGGGTGCGCGTCTCCAACGCCTGCGGCTCGGCGAACAGCGGCACGGCCACGATCACCGTCACGCCGCCTCCTCCCAGACGCTACGTGCACGGCGACTACAACGGCGACGGGCGCGCGGACTTCGCGGTTTACCGGCCGTCCAACGGCACGTGGTACATCTACAACGTTCTGATTCGCCCGTGGGGGAATTCGACCGACACTCCTGTCCCGGGCGATTACGACGGCGATGGTAAGGACGACGTGGCCGTCTATCGCCCGTCGACCGGCTTCTGGTACATCCTCTACTCGTCGGACGGGACGCAGGTCTCGAAGCTCTTCGGCTCGTCGGGCGACATCCCGGTGCCGGGCGATTACAACGGCGACGGGCGGACGGACGTGGCGGTGTACCGGCCGTCGACCGGCGTCTGGTATTACGAATTCTCCGCGCCCGGCGGGACGTTCAACGGCGGCGGCTCGGCGCAATACGGCTCGCCCGGCGACATCCCCGTTCCGGAAGACTACAACGGCGACGGCATCACCGACTTCGCGGTGTTCCGTCCGTCGACCGGCTTCTGGTACGTCAACAACGTCGTCATTCGGAACTGGGGAAGCTCGGGCGACACCCCCGTGGCGGCGGATTACGACGGCGACGGGAAAGCGGACCTGGCCGTCTATCGCCCCTCGACCGGCTTCTGGTACATCCTCTACTCGTCGAACGGGTCGCAGATCTCCAAGCTCTTCGGCTCGAACGGCGACATCCCGGTGCCGATGGACATCGACGGGGACCGCAAAGCGGAGCCGGTCGTCTGGCGCCCGTCGAACGGGACGTGGTATTACGAGCTCTCGGGCGGCGGCGGGGGGAGCACGCAGTTCGGGACGAACGGCGACAAGCCGCAGTACAAATGAAGCTAGTGCTGAGTGCTGAGTGCTGAGTGCGCGAAGGGCCGCGATCGCGGCGATCTCTACGCACTTTCCGTCTGCGGAAGTGACGAACGACCAGCTCGCCTCTGAATTCGGGGGCGACTGGACGGCGCAGAAGATCTTCGAGAAGACGGGCGTGCGCAGCCGGCGTATCGCCGCGCCGGACGAGACGGCCTCGGACCTCGGCGTGGCCGCCGCGCAGAAGCTCTTCGAGTCGGGCGCCTGCGCGCCCGCCGACGTCGACTATCTCCTCTTCTGCACGCAGAGTCCCGACTACTTCCTCCCCGCCAGCGCCTGCACGATGCAGTCGCGCCTCGGGCTGCGCACGGACGCGGGCGCGATCGACTTCAATCAAGGCTGCTCGGGGTGGGTCTACGGCCTCTCGCTGGCGAAGAGCCTCGTCGAGGCGGGAACGGCGGACAAGGTCCTGCTCGTGACCGGCGAGACGTATTCGAAGTACATCAACGCCCGCGACCGCAGCGTGCGCACGATCTTCGGCGACGCCGCGGCGGCGACGCTCGTCACCGCCGTCGAAGCCGACCATGACCTCATCGGCCCGTTCATCTTCGGCACCGACGGCCGCGGCGCCTGCAACCTCATCGTGCCGACGGGCGGCGCGCGCCGTCCCGCCACCACCGAAGTGCTGCCGGAGACGACCGACACGAGCGGCAACTGGCGCTCCGACGCGAACCTCTTCATGAACGGTCCGGAGATCTTCAACTTCACGCTGCAGTCGGTGCCTCGCGCCGTCGCGCAGCTCCTGGCGAAGAGCGGCAAAGCCGCCGGCGACGTCGACTTCTACATCTTTCACCAGGCCAACCGCTTCATGCTGGAGCGGCTGCGCGCGAAGGTCGGTGTGCCGGCGGAGAAGTTCTGGAACGACATCGAAGCGATCGGCAACACCGTCTCGTCGACGATTCCGATCGCATGGCAGCAGGCCCGCGAACAGGGGCGGCTCCAGAGCGGCGCGCAGGTGATGGCCGTCGGCTTCGGCGTCGGCTACTCGTGGAGTGCGGCCATGGCCCAGGTGCTATAGTCGAGACCATGGACCGCGACGTTTTTTACACGCGCCTCGCGGCGGTTCTTCAGACCTCTCCCGAGGAATTCGCGGCCGGCGGACGGCGGCTCCCCGAGGAGATGGACTCGGTCGTACTCCTCGACATCATGGCGCTGGTCGATGAGCTGACCGGCGTGGCCCTCTCGCCCGATGCGCTCAAGAAAGCGAAGTCGGCGGACGAGATTCTCGAACTGGCTCAATGAACAAAACCCGGCAGCTCGTCATCGTTGGCGCGAGTCCGATCGCCGAGGTGGCGTTCGAGTACTTCACCCGCGACTCGGAGTACGACGTCGCCGCGTTCACCGTGGAGCCTGCCTTCCGCAAACGGGACTCGCTCTTCGGGAGACCCATCGTCGACTTCGAAGAGGTGCAGGCGGAGTATCCGCCGGCGACGCACGACCTCTTCGTCGCCTTAGGCTACGGGCAGATGAACCGCCTGCGGGCCCGGCTCTTCAATGAAGGAAAGGCCAAGGGATACACGCTGGCGTCGTACATCAGTCCCCGCGCGCACGTCTGGCCCAACGCCACCATCGGGGAGAACGCCTTCATCTTCGAGTCGAACGTCATCCAGCCGTTCGTCACCATCGGCGACGACGTCGTGCTCTGGAGCGGCAATCACATCGGGCACCACGCCACAATCGGCAGCCACGTCTTCATCTCCTCGCACGTCGTCGTGTCGGGCTTCGTGTCGATCGGCGACTACTCGTTCGTCGGCGTGAACGCCACGTTCGCGGACAACATCACGGTCGGCCGCGACGCGCTCGTCGGCGCGGGCGCGCTGGTGTTGAAGGACGCGCCGGCCGGCTCGCTCTTCGCGTCCGAGGGGACGAAGCCGCACGCCATCTCCACCTATCGGCGATTTGGAATCAAGGACGCCGGCTGACCTTGCGCATCGAGCGCTACACCGCCCGCGACAGCGACCGCTGGAACGACTTCGTCCGCGCCTCGCGCAACGGCACGTTTCTGTTTGACCGCGGCTACATGGACTACCACGCCCACCGCTTCGCCGATCACTCGCTTCTCGCCTGCGACGACGGCGGACGGCTGCTGGCGCTGTTGCCGGCGCACGAAGACGGCGAGCGCCTCGTCTCGCACGGCGGCCTCACGTACGGCGGCTTCGTCGTGGACGCGCGCATGACGGCGTCGCTGATGCTGGAGCTGTTTGAAGCGCTGCGGAACCGCGGCTTCGCCTCGATGCTCTACAAGACCGTCCCGCACATCTATCACCGTGCGCCTTCCGAGGAGGACCTGTACGCGCTCTACCGGAGCGGCGCGCGGCTGGTGCGGCGCGACCACCTCGCCGTCATCGACTACCGCGCGCCGCAGCCGCGGCAGGAGCGGCGGCTGCGCAGCGTGCGCAAGGCCTCGAAGAGCGGGCTGACGGTGCGCGAGAGCGATGACTTCGGCGCCTACTGGGAGATCCTCTCCGCGAACCTGATGTCGCGCTACGGCGTGAACCCGGTGCACAGCGTCGCCGAGATCGCGCTTCTGAAGTCGCGCTTTCCGGAGCGCATCCGCCTCTTCGCCGCGTACGAGGGGGAGGCCATGCGCGCCGGCGTAGTCGTCTACGTCAGCGACTGCGTTTGCCACGCGCAGTACATCGGCTCATCGGAGGAAGGGCGCGAGCAGGGGGCGCTCGACCTCGTCTTCGACCACCTCATCGCCGCGTTCGACGGCGTGACGCGCTACTTCGACTTCGGCACGTCGACGGAGCGCAACGGTACGTATCTGAACGCCGGGCTGGCGGAGTTCAAGGAGGGCTTCGGCGCGCGCGCCGTGGTGCACGACCACTACGAAGTCGAGCTGGCATGATCGACATTCACGACTACGAGGAAAAGTACGCCGGGCAATACGCCGCGGGGACGTTCGAGACCGTGCTCGTGCGCGTGCGGCGGAAGGTCGTGCTGGAGGCGCTCGCGCGCTATGCGCACGGCACCATCCTCGAAGTCGGCTGTGGCCTGGAGCCGCTCTTTCGCTTCGTCGACGACGGCGCCGCGTTCACCATCGTCGAGCCGTCGCCGGAGTTCGTGCAGAACGCGCGGGCGCTCGCGGAGGGACGCGCCGTCCGAGTGGTCGAAGGCTTCCTCGAGACCGCCTCGCTGCCCGAAACGTTCGACTTCATCGTCGTCAGCAGCCTGCTGCACGAGGTGAGCGATCCGGCCGCGCTGCTCGCCGCCGTCCGCTCCCGCTGCCACGCCGGCACGACCGTGCACTTCAATGTTCCGAACGTCCGCTCGTTCCATCGCCTCCTGGCGCTGGAGAGCGGCTTGATCGGCGACCTCTTCGAGCAGTCGGAGACGGAGCGCCGCTTCCAGCGGCACACGCGCTTCGACCGCGAGCGCCTGGAAGCTCTCTTGCGCGCAAACGGCTTCGAGGTCCTCGACTGCGCGACGTACTTCGTCAAGCCGTTCACGCACGCGCAGATGGATGCGCTCGTGCAGTCGGGCACGTGCGGCCCGGAAGTGATCGAAGGGTTGGACCGCATGACCAAGTACATGCCGGACATGGGCTGCGAGATCTACGCGAACGTGAGACTCACATGAGCAGCCGTCTCGACCGCTGCCGGAAAATCGAGCTCCCGCGCAGCTCCGATCTGCGCGGCAGCCTCACCTTCGTCGAGGGGGGCCGCCACATCCCCTTCCACATGCAGCGGACGTACTGGATCTACGACGTTCCGGGCGGCGAGGTGCGGGGCGGCCACGCCTACCGCACGCTCGAGGAGTTCGTCATCGCGCTCTCGGGCAGCTTCGAGGTCGAGCTCGACGACGGCGAGGAGCGCCGCACCGTGCTCCTGAACCGCTCGTACTACGGCCTCTACGTGCCGGCGCTGATCTGGCGGCAGTTGAAAAACTTCTCCACGAATTCGGTCTGTCTCATCGCCGCGTCGGCCGTTTACGACGAGGGCGATTATCTGCGCGAGTATCCGGACTTCCTCGCCGCGGTGAAACCGGAGCCATGAGTCTCCTGCTCGACTCGCCCGTCGATTCGCCCGTCCGCGGCCTCTTGAGGAGCGTCGTCGGCGTGAGCGCCGCGCGCGTCTACTCCCTCGGCGTGAGCGCGGCGATGATCATGGTGGTGGCCCGCTGGCTCGGCCCGGCGGGGCAGGGGACGATGGCGGCGTCGACGGCGTGGGCGACGCTCTTCGCCACGCTCGGCTCGCTCAGCCTCGGGCAGGTGGCCGTTCACCGCGCCACGGTCCGCCGCGGCGAGGCCTGGCTCGGCGACACGATGGGGACGCTCCTCCTCTTCGACGTCATCGTCACCGCCGGCTGCTGGATCGTCGCCGCCGCGATCTACGCCGTCACCAACGGCCGCACCTTCGGACGCATCCCGCCGTCCGCGCTCGCCGTCGGGCTGCTCATCGTCCCGTTTCTGGTGTGGGAGCTGTACGGCGGGAATCTCCTGACGGCGACGGGGAAGATCGAGACGTACAACCGCGCGCAGGTCATCGGCCGATCCGTCGGCATCGTCCTCTTTCTCCTCTGCTGGCTGCTGCGCCTCGGCGTCGTCGCCGCCATCGCCGTCGCGGTCATCTCCCAGGCCGTCGTCGCGTCGATCGGCGTCCGCGAGCTGTGGCGCCTCGCCGGACGGGTGCAGGCCACGTTGCGCGAGGCGCGGGCGCTGCTCAAAGGCGCCGCGCAGCTCCACGTCAACACGATCAGCAACGTCGTCCTGACGACCCTCGGCGTCCTGATCGTCAACCGCTATTGCTCGCTCGCGGAGACCGGCTGGTACCAGTTCTCCGCGTCGCTGCTCAACGTCATGGCCGTCATCCCGCTGGCCATCTCCACGGTCCTGTTTGCCATGGTCGCGCAGAACGGTCCGCGCGCGGCGTGGGCGACGCAGCGGAAGATCATGCTTTGGCTGATGCTGTTCATGATCGCCAGCGCGGCCGTCGCCGCCGTCGCGGCGCCCCTGGCCATCCCGCTCGTCGTCGGCGCGAAGTACATTCCGGCCGTGCACCTCTTTCAACTGTCGCTGCTGGCCATCCCGGGCATGACCGCCGCCGGGGTCATGGCGTCGCAGTGGATCGGGCGCGGCTACTTCTGGCAGATGTCGGCGATGTCGGTGGTCTTCTCCGCCCTTCACCTGACGATCACACTGCTGCTGGTCAAGCGTTACGGCATGTACGGCGCCGTCTACGCGAATGTGATCAGCAGCGGGATCGCCCTCGTCTCCAACGCCGTCTTCGCCTTTCTCTGCGAGAAGGATCTCCACGAGGCCGCGGCATGACCTGGCAAAAGCTCGGACGCGTCTTCGTCCCCGACGGCTCGCTCTGGTGGGCGCGCGCCTACGCGTCGTTTCCGACCGCCGAGGTGCTGGGCGACCGCATCCGCGTCTACTTCACGGCGCTCGACGAACGGAAGGACGGGCGGTCGGGATGGGTCGAGGTCGACGCCGGCGACCCGCTGCGCGTGCTCGGCGCGTCGTCCGAGCCGGTGCTCGACATCGGCGCACTCGGCGAGTTCGACGACTGCGGCGCGAACGTCTTGGGCATCGCCGCCGACGGCACGCGAAAGATCCTCTACTACCAGGGATTCCAGCGCGCGGAGAAGGTGCCGTACCTGATCTTCTCGGGCGTCGCCACGAGCGACGACGGCGGCGCGTCGTTCCGCAAAGCGGCGCGCGTGCCGGCGCTCGACCGCACGGCCGCGGAGCCGTACCTGCGCGGCGCGCCGTTCGTGCTGCGCGACGAAGGGCGCTTTCGCATGTGGTACGTGAGCGCGACGGGGTGGTCGCTGCGCGACGGCGCGCCGCGCTACCGCGTCGTCATCCGCACGGCCGCCTCGGAGGACGGCCTTCGATGGGACGGCGACAGCGCGCTCTGCCTCGAGCCCGAGGGGGACGAGTACGCGGTGGGGCGGCCCTGCGTCGTGCGCGACGGCGGGGGCTATCGCATGTGGTACTCGATCCGCTCCTTCGCCCGCCCGTACCGCATCGGCTACGCGGAGTCGCCCGACGGCCTATCATGGACGCGGCGCGACGACGACGCGGGCATCGCGGCGTCGCACTCCGGATGGGATTCGGAGATGATCTGTTATCCGTACGTTGTCGACGCCGCTTCGCATCGGTATCTTTTCTTCAACGGCAATCAGCACGGCTCCACGGGCTTCGGCGTCGCGCGATGGGTCGAATAGAAGAGGAGCGAGAGAGAGCGAGATGAGCGAGCAAGCCATACTCACGCACGGCGTCGTGGCCCGCGCCGCCGAGGGCGACGCGGTCGGCCTTCACGCCGAAGAGCTGCGCTTCGAGGGCTTCACCCTCATCCCGAGCGGATTGACGGCCGAGGAGCTCGACGTGCTGCGCGGCAGGCTCGACGCCGTTTACGCGCGGCAGTGCGCGGAGCTCGGCGGCGAAGAGGCCCTGGCGCGCTGCAGCGACGTCGACGTGGCCCGCTGCCCGCTCGTGTACGACGACGCCTTCGTCTCCGTGGCCGCGAATCCGAACCTCCTCGCCGTCGTCGAGCGGATGCTCGGCACGAACTTCATCCTGACGCAGCAGAACGGACTTCTCACCCATCCGGCCGCGGCGAATTACCAGGTGCGCTGGCACCGCGACCTCAGCTACCAGCACTGGGTCAGCAGCGAGCCGCTGGCCATCAATGCGCTCCTGGCGCTCGATGAGTTCACGTTCGAGTCGGGGGCTACGGTCGTGCTGCCGTCGTCGCATCACCGGGCGGAGTTTCCTTCCGATGAATACGTCCGCCGGCACGAGCGCGTGCTGGCCGCGCCGGCGGGGACGTTCCTCGTCCTCGACGGCATGCTCTTCCACCGCGCCGGCCGCAACGTCACCGACCATCCGCGCCGCGGCGTCAACCATCTCATCGGCCGGCCGTTCCTCGGCCAGCAGTTCGATTTCTCCGCGATGCTCGGCGACCGCTACGCCGACGACCCGCTGCTCTCGCGCTACCTCGGATACCGCTGGCGCCCGCAGCCCGACGTCGTTTCGTGGCGCGCCCAGCGCATGACCGTATGAAAGCCGGCGCCGCCGTCCCGTATCGCTGTCCGTACACGCAGCAGCCGCTGACGCTCGAGGCCACCGAGGTCGTCGACGGCGACGTCGTGTCCGGGACGCTCCGTACCGCCGAGGGCTTCGTCTACAAGATCGAGGGCGGAGTGCCGCTGCTCATCGACTTCGACCGCGAGTCGCTCGCGCCGCCGGCGCTCAAAGAGCTCGCCTTCTACGAGGCGGAGGCGAAGAGCTACGACGCCACGGTGGAGTGGGTCTTCGACAGCTTTTACGAGGACGAGGATCGGGTGCGCGAAGGCATGCTCGATCTGCTGCGCGTGCCGCGCGGCGGCACCGTCCTCGAGACCGGCTGCGGCACGGGCCGCGACTCCATCCGCATCGCCCGCCGCATCGGCAGCGGCGGCTGTCTCTACCTGCAGGACCTCTCGCCGGGCATGCTCGGCATCGGCAAGGCCAAGGTCGATGCGCTTAGCCGCGCCGGCGGCATCGGCTGCGAGGTCGAGTACTTCACCGGCAACGCCGAGACGTTGCCGTTCGCCGACGGCACGCTCGACGCCGCCTTCCACTTCGGCGGCATCAACATCTTCAGCGACCAGCGCAAAGCCGTTGCCGAGATGGCCCGCGTGGTCAAAAAGGGCGGCCGCGTCGTCTTCGGCGACGAAGGGCTGGCGCCGTGGCTGCGCGAGACGGAGTACGGCAGGATCCTGATGCGCTCCAGTCCGTTGTACGAGCACGAGCCGCCGCTCGACGCCGTGCCCGCGCCGGCGCGCGACGTCTCCGTCCACTGGATCATCGGCAACGCCTACTACCTCATCGCCTTCACGGTCGGCGAGGGTGAGCTGCCGCTCAACCTCGATCTCCCGATCGTCGGCCGCCGCGGCGGAACGCATCGCACGCGCTACTACGGCGCGCTCGAAGGGGTGACGCCGCAGACGAAGGATCTCGTCCTCGAGGCCGCGGCGCGCGAAGGCCTCAGCATCCACGAATGGCTGGAGAGAACGCTCTCGGAGTCTCTGCGCAAACGATGACCGAGCCTCTCGTTTCCGTCTTTCTCCCGGCTTACAACCAGGTCAACTACGTCGACGAGGCCATCCGCAGCGCCGTCGAGCAGGACTACGGCAACCTCGAAGTCCTCTGCGGCGACGACGGCTCGACGGACGGCACGGTCGAGCGCATTCAGGAGTGGGCCGCGCGCTATCCGGGCCGCGTCGTCCCCGTGCTCGGCCCGCACGTCGGCATGACCGGGAACTGCAACCGGATCTTCGGCCGCATCCGCGGCAAGTACGTCATCGGCCACGCCGGCGACGACGTCTTTCTCCCCGGCAAGATCCGCAAGCAGGTGGAGTGGCTGGAGGCGGACGAGCGGCGGGTCATGTGCGGACATGCCGCCGAGGCCTTCGACGCCATCACCGGCAAAGCGCTCTATCTGACGACGGAGACCCGCCGCCTCCACAAGGGATTCGGAGCGCAGCGCTACATCGACGACTTCGGGCTCTTCCCCGACATCTCCGTGGCCATGCGGCGCAGCGCCTATCCGCCGTACGGCTACGACGAGCGCGCCGGCGTCGTCTCCGTGTTCAAGCTCAACATCGACATCCTCGCCGGCGGCGGCGAGTACGGCTACGTCGACGGCGTGCTGGCGCGCTACCGCGTCCATCCCGACAGCGTGAGCGTGCGCAGCCGCTCCGATCCCGACATGCACCGCCAGTTTCTCGAAGGCTTCCTGACCTCGCTGGCGCTCACCGAGGCGAATTACCCGCATCTTTTGGCGAGCTGCCGCAAGGCCCGGGCGCGGCTGCTCTTCGCCGAGGGGCGCTGGCATCAGAACCGCGGCGACGCTGCGGCGGCGCGGCGCTACTTCGCCGCCGCGGCGCGCACCAATCCCGCGATGGTCCCCAAGGCCGGGGCCGGGATCGCGCTCACGTTCCTCGCATGAATTCATGACCGAGCCTCTCGTCTCCGTCCATCTCGTCTCCTACAACCAGGCGGCGTTCATCGATGAAGCGCTGCGCAGCGTCGTGGAACAGGACTACGGCAACCTGGAAGTATTCGTCACTGACGACGGCTCCGCCGACGGCACCGTGGACCGCATCCGCGACTGGGCGGCGAAGTATCCGGAGCGGGTCATTCCGGTGCTGGGACCGCACGTCGGCATCACGGCCAACTGCAACCGGGCCATGCCGTATCTGCGAGGCAAGTACGTGTTTTGCCATGCCGGCGACGACGTCTTCCTGCCCGGGAAGGTCCGGAAGCAGGTGGACTGGTTCGAGGAAGACGAGCGGCGCGTGATGTGCGGCCACGCCGCCGAGGCCTTCGACGCCCGGACCGGCCGCGCGCTGTACCTCACCACCGATGCGCGCGCACTGCGCCGCGGCTTCGGCGCGCGGCGCTACCTGGAGGACTTCGGACTCTTTCCCGACATCTCCGTGGCCATCCGGCGGGATGCGTATCCGAAGAACGGCTACGACGAGCGCGTGGGCCTGGTCTCCGTGTTCAAGCTCAACATCGATATCCTCGCGCCCGGCGGCGAGTACGGCTATGTCGACGGCGTGCTGGCGCGCTATCGCGTCCATCCCGACAGCATCTCCGTGCGCAGCACGACCGATCCGCAGATGCACCGCGCGTTTCTCGAGGGCTACCTGACTGCGCTGGCCATCACCGAAGCGAGTTATCCGCATCTGGTGGCGAGCTGCCGCAAGGCGCGCGCGCGGCTGCTGTTCAGCGAAGGGCGCTGGCATCATCGCCGTCGCGATGGCGCCGCCGCGCGGCGCTACTTCGTGGCCGCGGCGCGGGACAATCTCGCGTTTCTGCCCAAGGCCGCCGCAGCGTACGCGGTCACGCTGCTTCCGCAGCGTGCGGCAACCACACCTGATGCGCTCTCCAGCCGACATGACCCATGATCCCTGTCCCGTTTGCGGCGGGACGGAGCTTCACGACCTGGCCGATCCCTGGCGCGGGCAATCGCTCCTCAGCGACATGCGCTCCACGCCGGAGCGCCTCGGACGGGCGGCCTGTGTCCGTTGCGGCCTGGTTCGACGCCGGTGTCTCCCGCCCATGGACCAGCAGCGTGCCATCTTCGACGAGGCCTACTCCCTGTTCACGACCGAGCCGACGGAGTCCACGCGAAAAAGGCAGGATGCGATGGCCGGATGGATCGTCGACGCGTTGGACGGCTTTCGCCCGGCGAGCGTGCTGGAGCTCGGCTGCGGCGACGGCTCGCTCTTGGAAGCACTCGGCGCGGCGCTGCCCGGCGTGTCGCTCCGCGGCGTCGAGCCCGCGCCGCGGTCGGTTGCGGAAGCGACGCGCCGCGGTGTTGCGGTGTCGACGGGGTTCGCCGAGGCGCTCGCCACCGGCGGCGCCGATCTTTGCCTGAGCGTCAACGTGATCGAGCACGTGGCCGGGCCGGTCGATTTCCTCCGCTCCATGAGAGATGCGGTCTCGGCCGGCGGGCAGGTCGCGGTCATCTGTCCCGATGGCGACGTCCCCAACTACGAATTGCTCTTCTACGATCATCTCTATTCAATGGGCAGGAATGCTCTCCAATCGCTCTGCGCGCGCGCCGGCCTCGTCACCTTGCGCACGCAAAAGGCGCCCGCCGCTCTCGGCCCGTTCCACATGGTCGTGGCCCGTCCGGCGCACGACGACGAGACGCCGCAACCGATCGTCGATCCGGACGACGTCCGCGTTGCCGAAGCGAAGGACTCGTACATGGTGACGTGGTCGAGGCTGGAGGGCATTCTGCGTGAACGCGTCGACGGCGCGGCGCCCATCGTCGTCTTCGGCAACGGCGATATCGCCGCGCTGCTGCGCCTCTATGCGCCGGCGGTATGGGACAGGGTGGACGCATGCGCGGTCGACGGCCGGCCGGCCGCGGACCGCTTTCTCGATCGCCGCTTGCGCAGCTATGAGTCGCTGCCGGCGGCGAGCGTCATCCTTCTCGGCGTTCGTCCCGGCAACCATGAGGCCGTGGCCCGCCGGCTCACCGGCGATGGGCACCGCGTGGTGCGATGGGACGACGTGGTGGCGGCATGAGCACGACCATCGACGACTGCCGCCGCATCGACTTCCCGCGCATCTCCAGCGGGCGGGGGAGCATCACGCCGCTGGAAGCGGGGAAGACCGTTCCCTTCGATATCGCCCGGATCTTCTACATCTACGACGTTCCGGGCGGCGCGAACCGCGGCGGCCACGCCCACCGCAACGTCGAGCAACTGATCGTCTCCTGCATGTCGTCGTTCGACGTCACCGTCGACGACGGCACGAACCAGCGGACCATCACGCTCAACCGCGCGTACAACGGCCTGTACATTCCGAAGCAGATCTGGGCGGAGCTGGTGAACTTCTCCTCCGGCGCGGTCTGCCTCGTCCTCGCCTCGGATCTCTACGACGAGGAGGAGTACTTCCGCCGCTACGACGACTTCCTCGCCTTCAAGCGGGGGACGCCGTGAGCGTGCCGTTCCTCGACGTCAAAGCCGGGTACGACGAGCTCCGCGCGGAGCTCGACGCCGCGATGTGCCGGGTCATGGACTCCGGCTGGTACGTCCTCGGCGAGGAGGTCGAGGCCTTCGAGCGCGAGTTCGCCGCCTACTGCGGCGTGAAGCACTGCGTCGGCGTCGCCAACGGGCTCGATGCTCTGCACCTCATGCTCCGCGCCGCGGGCATCGGCAGCGGCGACGAGGTCATCGTGCCGTCGAACACCTACATCGCCACGTGGCTCGCGGTCACGCACGCGGGCGCGCGCCCCATCCCCGTCGAGCCCGATGCGCGCACCTACAACCTCGACCCCAACCGCATCGAAGCCGCCATCACGCCGCGCACGCGGGCCATCCTGGCCGTCCATCTCTACGGCCAGCCGGCGGAGATGCCGGCGATCCGCGAGATCGCCCGCGCCCGCGGACTGCGCCTGTTCGAAGACGCCGCGCAAGCCCACGGCGGCCGCGCCGGCGCGCAACGCACCGGCGCGCTCGGCGACGCCGCCGGCTGGAGCTTCTATCCCGGCAAGAACCTCGGCGCGTACGGCGACGCCGGCGCGGTGACGACGGACGACGACGCGCTGGCCGACCGCGTGCGCCTCCTGCGCAACTACGGCTCGCGCGTGAAGTACCGCAACGAGATCGCCGGCTTCAACTCCCGGCTCGACCCGCTGCAGGCGGCGCTGCTGCGCGTGAAGCTGCCGCGGCTCGATGCGTGGAACGAGCGCCGGCGGAGCGTCGCCGCGCGGTATCTGCAGAAGCTTGCCGGCACCGCTGATCTCGTGCTCCCCGAGGTCGCGGCGGAGGTCGAGCCGGTCTGGCACCTCTTCGTCGTGCGCCATCCTCGGCGCGACGCACTGCAGCGGCATCTCGAGTCGCGCTCCATCGGCACGCTCATCCACTATCCGGTGCCGCCGCATCGCTCGGAGGCGTATCAAGCGCTCGGCTTTGCCGCCGACGCGTTTCCGATCGCCGAGGAGATCGCGGAGAGCGCGCTGAGTCTCCCGATCGGACCGCACATGAGCGGCGACGACGTCGACGCCGTCATCGAGAGCGTTCGTTCCTATGGCCAATAGACTCGCCGTGCGGACGGCGAAGTGGATCTACCGGCACACGCCTTGGGCGGCGTTGCGCCGCCGCTACTTCGCTCTCTTCTGCCGTCTCGTGCGCCATCGCAGCGTGGTGGCGGCGGTGGGGACGCTGACCTTCTCGCTCGACCTCGGCGAGCTCATTGACCTCAGCCTCTACCTCGGCGAGTACGAGCACGACACCGCCGCCGCGCTGGCGCGCCACTGCCCGCCGGGCAGCGTCGTCTTCGACGTCGGCGCGAACGTCGGCGCGCATACGCTCGCTCTGGCCGAGCGGACGGGGAGTGGCGGCCGCGTCTACGCCTTCGAGCCGACCGAGTACGCGTTCGGAAAACTGCTGCGCAATCTGGAGCTCAATCCGCAGCTGCAGAACGTCGTGGCCTCGCGCGTGGCGCTCTCCGATCGCAACGCCGAGGAGGAGTGGGAGCTGCGGGCCACGTGGAGGCCGGACGGGCGGCACAGCAGCTACCGCACGCGCGTCGAGGTCGCGCGGCTCGACGACTGGTGCCGCCGCGAAGGCGTCGCCCGCATCGACCTCATCAAGCTCGACGTCGACGGCCACGAGATGGCCGTCCTGGCCGGCGGCGCGGCGATGATCTTGGCGAGCCTGCCGGCCATCGTCGTCGAGATCGGCGCGTATCACTTCGATTCGGTGGACCGCAATCCGCTCCTCTTTCTTCGCGAGCGCGGCTACGAATTCTTCAGCATCGACGGCGAGCGGCCCATGGACCTGCCGGAGATCCGCGAAGCCTGCACCGGCCGCGACTCCGTGAACCTCGTCGCCAAAGTGCGCCGATGAAGATCCTCTACTCCTACAACAAGCGCGGCTTCGAGGCGGACATGTTCCGCGAGGAGCTCGAAGCGGCGTCAGACGAGCGCGCCACCTTCATTCCGTTCAACCACGATCCGTACGTCGACGTCATGCGCGTGGTTCGGGCGCAACTGCTCGACAACCTCTATTACGCGCGCGATCCGGGGCTGTTGCGCCTCTACGCCGACGTCAAGGCCATGATCGGCGACCTCGGCGTCGACGCGCTCCTCGTCGACAACGTCCTGCCCTACCACCCCGAGTTCCTGCGCACGCTCGACGTCTTCAAAGTCATGCGCACCACCGACGGACCGGCCGCCGCGTACGACCGCGACTTCGCCTACGTCCATGCTTACGACCAGGTCCTCTTTCACAGCCCGGCCTACAGCCGCGACCTGACGATGGAGCAGAAGCTGCGCTACGTCGGCGCCAAGGACGCGCGCTTCTGGCCGCTCGGCGTTTTCTCGCGGATGTACGACCACACCAAAACCGAGGAGACGATCCTCGGGCACGAGCGGGACATCGACGTCCTCTTCATCGGCGTGCCGCACCCGACGAAGATGGCCACGCTGGCGGCGGTGAAGAAGGCCTTCGGCCGCCGCTGCGTCATGCGCGGCGTGGCCTCATGGAAGCTCAACCTCTACTACAACGCCAGGCACGGCTTCCCGGGATGGATGCGCCCGGCCGCGTTCGAGGACTACGTGCCGCTCTACCAGCGGACGAAGGTCGGATTCAACGTCCACAACCGCGGCGACTACACGGTCGGAAGCTATCGGCTCTTCGAGCTTCCGGCCAACGGCGTCATGCAGATCTCCGACGGCGGCGAATACCTCGACGCCTTTTTCAACGTCGGCGAGGAGGTGGTGCGCCATCACCACGACGACCTCGTCGACAAGATCCGCTACTACCTCGCGCATGACGACGAGCGCCGGCGCATCGCCCTGGCCGGCTATCGAAAGGTGATGCGGGACGATCTGATGATCGTGCGTTTGCGTCAGGCAGCGCAATTGATCGAGGATGGCATCGCGGCCCGAGCGAAGTGAACACCGCAGAAGCAAACACCGCAATCGTCCATCGCGCATGGAGGTTTCGGCGGCGGCGCGCCGCGTGGACGTACCGTGCCTGCATCGCCGCGGGCCTCGTCATCTTCGCGGCTCTGGACCACGACAGCCGCGTGTTTGCGGGCCCCATGCTGGTTCTGGCGGCGCTGGCCGTCTATCTGGTCATGACCCTTTGGGTTCGCGACGGTGAAGTGCCGTTGTTCGAGACCGGCACCCTCTTCGCGTTGGCGGTCAGCGCGTACGGGATGCTCGCTCTGTGGGGATTTCTGTTGATGCAGGGCCAATGGGACCCGCTTTCGGACAGCCGTCTGCAGGGGTACGCCTACGATGCGGGGGAGCTGGCCGCGCTCGGCTGGCGTTGCGTCGTCTATTTGACGGCGTTCGTCTGCGTGTACCTGCTCGTCCGCGGGCGGGCCCGGGCGGCGCGCCGTTTGACGCCGCCTTCCGGCGCCACCGTGGCGGCAATCGTGACGTTGTTCGTCGTGCTCTGGATTCTGAAGCTGGTGTTCCGCACCGTCTATGGCTTTGGGACGATCTCCTACGAGAATCTCGATCAGGTCACGGCGGCGATGCAGGCGGTGCCGTACGTCGTGCGCCAGTTCGGCCATAACATCGTTTCTGCGCTGCTGATCGCCGAGCAGGGGATCCTGATCCTGCTGCTGCTGTTCTGGCGCAGAATCGCCAGCCGCGTGGTCGTGATCGCCTGGCTGTCCGGCGATATCGCATTGGCGTTCATCCACCTGGGGTCGCGCACCGGCACGGTCCTTCTCATCCTCAGCGCAGCGCTCGTCTATCACCGCCTGGTGCGTCCGCTGTCGTTCCCCGTCGTTCTCGCCGGCGGCGGTGCATTGCTGATGGGCTTTCTGTTGGCCGGCTACATCCGCAGCGTGTCCGGAGACTGGAATCCGCGCCGCCTGCTCACGGCGGCGAACGAATTTCAGGCCATTTTCGCGAACGCCTTCGACCTGCTCAAACGAAGGGAGCTGGGCACCCTTCCGGCGGTGCCGTGGCAGATTTATGCGGCCGACTTCTATATGCCGATTCCGAGTCAGTTCCTGCCGTTCGAGAAGATCGAGCCGGCCTCCTGGTACGCCGGCGTGCTCGGATTTGGTGACACGGGTGTCGGGTTCATGTTCGGCGTCATGGCTCAGGCGGCGGTGGGGTGGGATTGGGTCGAGCTGGTCCTGCGCGGTGCGGCGCTCGGAGTCGTCTTCGCATTGTTGCACCGCTGGTATGTGCGGCACTCGGCCTCGCTATGGCCGATGCTCTTTTACCTCTTCGTCGCCGTGTGGATCTATTACACGTTCCGGGCAACGAGCTTTTGGTTCGTCTACTTCATCGTCTACCAGTTCCTGCCCGTCTTCGTCGTGGCAAAAATACTGGAGCTCTCGCTCAAGCGTGTGCTGACGCGCGCGTGAAAATCCTTCAATTGATCTGGAGCATGACCGGCGGCGGCGCGGAACGTCAGCTGGCCGGACTCGCGCCCGAGCTGGCGCGGCGCGGAACCGAGGTCCATGTCGCCTACGTGCATCGCGGCATCGGGCCGCAGTTTCCGCGGTGGGACGGCTGCGCGGTCACGCACCTCGCGCCCATCGTCAAGTACGACCTGACCCTCTTTCCGCGCGTCCTCCTTCTGGCCCGGCGGCTTCGGCCCGACGTCATCCACACCTGGCTCACGCACATGGACATCATCGGCGGCACGGCCGCGACATTGCTTCGAATCCCGTGGGTGATGAGCGAGCGCAGCGCGGCCGGCGCGTATCCGCCGGCGCTGTTGAACTCCGCGCGCGTCAGGATGGCGCGCCGCGCGGACGTGATCGTCTGCAACTCGGAGGGCGGTCGCGACTATTGGCGGGAGCACGGCATCCCTGAGTCGCGGCTGGAGGTCGTGCCGAACTTCGTGCCGCCGATCGATCTCGATGCCGTGCCTCCGCTCGACGACGCGCGCGTCGGCGGCGGCGACGAGTTGATCGTCTTCGTGGGGCGGCTCAGTCCGGAGAAGAACCTGGAGACGTTGATCGCGGCGATGGAGCTCGTCGTGCGCCGTCGACCGCAGGCGAAGCTCGCCCTCTGCGGGGACGGCGTGTTGCGGAAGAGTCTCGAGGAGGCGGTGCGCGCCGCCGGCTTGGATGAGCGCGTCGTCTTCGCCGGCTTCGTGGCCGACGTCGCGCCGTGGCTCAAGCGCGCCGCCGTCTCCGTCGCGGTGTCGCGCTTCGAGGGACATCCGAACGCCGTGCTCGAAGCGATCGCCGCGGGCGTGCCGCTCGTGCTCTCCGACATCCCCGCGTACCGCGCCGCAGTCGCAGGCGGCGCACTCTACGTGCCGCTCGCGGATGCCGCGGCGCTC
>DATELQ010000034.1:0-7916 GCA_035276475.1 Thermoanaerobaculia bacterium
AGCCAGCAAGCGCTCCTATCCGGAACAACTACCGGCCATCACCTACGACGTAACTGACGTGGTGCGGAAGGTGATGAGCGATGGCGCGGTCCGTTTCCACGGGGACCGCTACTACATCAGCAAGGCATTCGAAGGGGAGGATGTGGCCCTACGGCCGTCACAGGAAGATGGCGTGTGGGACGTGTTCTTTTGCCACGAGCGGGTCGCGGCCGTTCGGCGCCGCGATTCACTTGCATAGTGATGCGCTCTGAGCGAGCGAATACGACCCATCGTGAGTTTGTGATCTACGCGATCGAACATCCATTGTCGTGTCCAAGAACGATCATCGTGCGACTTGAATCAGTTGCTGACGCTCCGCGGGCTTGCACGATCTGAGGAGAAAGAGGCGAGTTACCATAGGCACACAGGTGTCCACCATGTCCCCGGCCACCTGTTCACCATGTCTCCGGTCCAAACAGGGGGGCCGGCGCATTACGAGATCCCGTCCGCCTCGATCCGGGGAATCGTTTGGGTCGATGATTCGGTCCTCGGCCGCTAACGCTTTCCCTGCTTGTCCGAATACATGCGCGAGTCGGCGATGTGCAGCAGCGACTCCGCGCTCGCGGCATCCTCGGGGAAGAGGGCCACGCCGGCGGAGACCGTGACGTGGATCGGGCCGTCGCCGCCGTCGATGGGGCCGCTGATGCGCTCGACGAGCCGCTGCGACGTCCCCACGGCCTCGGCGCGCGAGCCGACGCCCTCGAGCAGCACCACGAACTCATCGCCGCCGAAGCGCGCGGCCACGTCGCCGTCGCGCACGGACGAGGCCACGCGCCGGGCGATGGCCTGCAGCACCGCGTCGCCGCCGGCGTGGCCGCGGCGGTCGTTGATCTCCTTGAAGTCGTTGACGTCGAGGAAGACCAACGCGAACGGCTTGCGGCGGGCGATCTTCGCGTCGATCGCCGAAGCGAGATGGGCGCGGTTGGCGAGACCGGTCAGGACGTCGTGCAGCGCGCGGCGGGTCATCCCCTCGTGCTCGCGCGCGCGGTGCATGCTGGCGGAGATGATGCCGACGAGGAGGCGCAGCACGTCGGCGGCGGCATCGTCGAAGGCACACCCGCGCGACGAATAGACCTTCAGCGCGCCCAGGGCCGTGCGGCGATAGTGCAGCGGCGTGACGAGCATCGAGCGCGCGCCGACCCGGCGGCAGGCCTCGCGGTCGACGCGGTCGTCGGTCTCGGAGTCGTCGCAGCGGAGCGTCTCGTCGAGCTCGACGCAAAGTCCGCTCAAGCTCCCCGCCGCCTTGAGGCGCAGCCCGACGTGGTTCGCCGCGGCGCCGAAGCCGGCGCGGTAGACCATCTCATCGCCTTCATGGAGCTCGACGACCGCGGCGTCGGCGGCGGTGAGGCGCGCGGCCGCCGCGGCGACGACACTCATCACCTGCTCGAGTGCCGGATCGGCCTCGGCGATCTCCTGCTGCACGGCGATGACCGCCAGGAGCGTCTCCTGGGGCAGCGAGCTGGTCATACGGGATCGCCAACAGGATACCGCTTACCGGTTCAGGGCGCGCTCGTTGATCCAGTGAAATCCGCGCGACGTCAGGAGGAACTGCTTCTCTTCGAGCCTGCAGACCGCGTGCATGGCGTGGCCGCCGACCGTGCCGTCGAGCTGGAGCGTCGCATGATCGGGCCGCGCGTACGTCAGGCGGAAGACGTCCTGCGGGTCGAAGCGGTTCACGAAGTCGATCGTCCGCTTCTTCTCGTCGAGCTTCGTCCGGTAGAGATTGCGCTCGTCGCTCATGAGGAAAATCGACGAGCGTCCCTGAAAGTCGAACACGACACGCCGCCAGCGCGTGGCGTCGGTGACGAGCGGCGGGCGGGCCACGCCATCGACGTCGAGCGCGTCGACGTTCCAGATCCCCCGCAGCGGCGAGCGTGCGTCGGTGCTGATCATCTCGCGATAGAACGTGAGGCTCTCGCTCACGCCGGTGTAGACGAAGAGGGCCACGAGCAACGCGCCCGTGAGGAGCCAGCCGACGTGCGCCCACCGCGTCTCGAAGAGCGGCTCGGGCGAACGGCGGAGGAAGAAGTCGGCGAGCTTGCGCGCGTCAGGGGCGGCGAGGAACACCGCCATCAGAAGGAGGTGCGACGAGTAGGTCTTGATCGAGGCGTCGAAGAAGAGGTTGAGGGCGACGACGTTGCTCATCACGCCGATCGTCACGAGCGCGCCGAGAAGCGCGGTGCGGCGCGCGATGAGAAGCAGGGCCGCGAGGAGCTCGGCCGCGCCGGCGAAGATCTCGTACGCCGGCGAGGCGCCCATGAACGTCCAGAGAAAGCCCATCGGCGACGTCGAGCCGATCGTCTGCACGAGGCGGTCGAGCGACGGCGGCGGGAACTGCGCGGGGATGATCTTCTGGATGCCGTACGAGAACATCGCCGACGCGACGTAGACGCGGAGGAAGCTGTGCACGAAGCGATAGAGACGCGCGTCGTCCGTGCGGCCGCGATCGAGAACGCTCCAGATCAAGGTCGCGATCGCGGCGATGACCATGTAGCAGAGGATCTGCAGATAGTGAAAGGTCATGTCGCTGCTTCCCGCCGTGCCGGTGACGATGGGGCGGCTCAGGAACGGCTTGGCCAGGCGCGGCACGATCGCGGCCCACATCGAGACCCACTGCGCGTCGAGCCGCGGCCCGATGCCCGGGATGTAGTCGAACGGGAACGGCAGCGCATAGAGGACGAAATAGACGGAGAGGAAGCGGAAGCCGATTCGCTTCCAAAGCGGCCAGCGGGCGTCGACCATGATGTTGTCCCTCTGCTCTACAGTGTGCCACGATCAGCGCGATGAACGACATCGTAGAGCGCCGCCTCCGCTACATCGAGCGCCAGAAGCAACTCGGGCACGGCGTCGACGTCCGCTTCGAGGGGATGAAGCCGCGCGGCTCGGGGCCGCCGAACCGCCACGGCATGCCCACGGTCCCCACCGGCCAGCGCGTCGTCCAAAACTGGCCCGTCCTCGACTTGGGCGACGTCCCGAACGTCGCGCTCGATGAGTGGCGGCTCGAGATCGCCGGCTTGGTCGAGAATCCGCTGACGCTGACGTGGAGCGACTTCCTGGCCCTGCCGCAGGCCGACGACGCGAGCGACTTCCACTGCGTCACGACATGGAGCCGCCTCGATAACCATTGGCGCGGCGTCAAGTTCCAAACGCTCGCGGAGCTGGCGGTACCGAAAGAGAGCGCGGCGTGGATCTTGTGTACCGGCTATGACCGTGACTTCCAGTCGGGCGAGGCGTACACGACCAACCTCCCGCTCGCGCGCGCCGTCGACGACGACGTCCTCCTCGTGCACACGTGGGAAGGAGAGCCCCTCCCGCGCGAGCACGGCGGCCCGTGCCGGATGATCACGCCGCGCCTGTACGCGTGGAAGGGGACGAAGTGGATCCGCCGGATCGAATTCCTCGACCGCAATCAGCGCGGATTCTGGGAGCGGCGCGGCTACTCGGACACCGCGGAGCCGTGGTTCGACGACCGCTACTCCACGCGCTGAGGCCGGCAAGCCGTTTGCTAATTACATCCGCATGACCACGTCCCCACGAATGCAGTACCGGCAGGGCGACCACGTTTGCACGCTTTACTCGGATCGCGACGAGCAGCTCGCTGCGGCCATCGACTACCTCCGCGGCGGCCTGGAACGCGGTGAGCGCTGTCTCTACGTCTGCTGCGAGCATTCGCCGGACGAGTTCCGGGCCGGCCTGCGCGCCGCCGGCATCGATGTCGACGCCGAGGAGGGGCGCGGGTCGCTGCTCCTGCTCACGAAACGCGAGGGACACCTGGCCGGCGGCTCGTTCGATCCCGACCGGATGATCACCATGCTGCACGCGGCCGTGAAGGACGCGCTCGATGCCGGCTTCACGGGGCTCTGCGCGGCCGGCGACATGTCGTGGCTGCTCGACGAGGCAGACGGATCGGAGCGCATCGCCGAGTACGAGGCGCGCCTCAACGAGTTCTACCCCTCCTCCCCCGCCCTCGGGCTTTGCCTCTACAACCGCAACCGCCTCCCCGCCGAGACGCTCGACCACGGCATGGCCACGCACCCGCACGTGCGCGTCGACGGCAACATCCTCCTCGACAATCCCTTCTACGAGGAGCCGGCGCGCGCGGCGGGGCGGCGCGGCGACCGGGCCGGCGCGCGGAAGAAGATCGACTGGATCGAGCGCCTCCGCTCCGCCCTCGCCTAGCGCGTTACGCGACTTGCGCCCTTGGTCGTATCGCTCCTGGTAGCAACATTGCTGGCGCGGAGAAGGAGCGAGACGCGATGGCCGAGAGACAACCAGAACGGGAAACGCCTCCGCCTCCCGACATCCGCGCCGCGCCGCCGCCGGAATCGACCTCGCGGCATGCGCGCAACCGCTTCATCGGCATCGCCCTCGTCGTCGTCGTCATCATCCTCGTCGTCGTCCTGCTGCGCTATCGCGCGGCAAACAATGCGAAACAAGCGCAGAGCGCCGCGGCGGGGGCGCGCGACCGCGCCGTCCCCGTCGCCGCCGCACCGGTCGTCGCCCGCGACGTTCCGGTGTACTTGGACGGCCTCGGCAACGTCAACGCCCTCAACACCGTCACGGTCAAGACGCGCATCGACGGCCAGCTCCTCCGCTTCAACTTCCAGGAAGGGCAGACCGTGCGCGCCGGCGAGGAGCTGGCGCTCATCGATCCGCGGCCCTCGGAAGCGCAGCTCGCGCAGGCGGAGGCAGCGCGCTCGCGCGACGAGGCCACGCTGCAGAACACCGAGCGCGATCTCCAGCGCTACGCGGACCTCTACCGCGCCGGCGTCATCCCGCAGCAGCAGTACAACACCCAGCAGTCGCAGGTGAAGGTCAACCAGGGCACGCTGCAGGCCGACGCCGCGCAGATCCAGCAGGCCAGGCTCAACCTCGACTACTGCCACATCAAGGCCCCGATCACCGGACGCGTCGGCATCCGCAACGTCGATCCCGGCAACATGGTTCACGCCTCCGACGCCAACGGCCTCGTCGTCATCACCCAGATGCAGCCGATCGCCGCGCTCTTTACCCTGCCCGAAGATGATCTGCGGGCGGTGAGCGGACGCACCGGGATGCCGGTCGAGGCGTGGAGCCGCGACAACAGCGCCAAGCTCGCCACCGGGCGGCTCCTCACCATCGACAACCAGATCGACCCGAACACCGGCACCTTCCGCTGCAAAGCCATCTTCGACAACGCCGACGGCGCGCTCTTCCCTAACCAATTCGTCAACGCCCGGCTGCAGGTCGACGTGCGGCGGCAGGCGCTGACGATTCCGTCGGCGGCCATCCAGCACGGCGCGCAAGGCACGTACGTCTACGTCGTCAAGCCTGACAAGACCGCGGACATGCGGCCGGTGCAGATCGTCCTCAGCGAAGGGACGACCTCCGTCGTCAACGGGGTGAGGGAAGGAGAGCAGGTCGTGACCGAGGGGGCGGACAAGCTCCAGCCGCACGGCAAAGTGGAAATCGGCGGGGGCGGGGCGCAGGGGGCGGGGCGCAGAAGCGGCGGAGCGCACAAGCGGCCGTGAACCCCTCCCGCATCTTCATCCTCCGACCGGTGGCCACCTCGCTCCTCATGGTGGCGATCCTCCTGGCCGGCATCATCGCCTTCCGCGAGCTTCCGGTCTCGGCGCTGCCGCAAGTCGACTACCCCACCATCCAGGTCCTGACGTTCTATCCCGGCGCCAGCCCCGACGTCATGACCTCGTCCGTCACGGCGCCGATGGAGCGGCAGTTCGGGCAGATTCCGGGCTTGCAACAGATGTCGAGCACCAGCTCCTTCGGCGGCTCGATGATCACGCTGCAGTTCGACCTCAAGCAGAACATCGACGTCGCCGAGCAGGAAGTGCAAGCCGCCATCAACGCCTCGGCCAGCTTTCTCCCGCGCGACCTCCCGAACCCGCCGATCTACAGCAAAGTCAATCCCGCCGACACGCCGATCCTCACCCTCGGCCTGACGTCGACGCAGCTGCCGCTCAGCAAAGTCGAGGACCTCGCCGACACCACCCTCGCGCAGAAAATCTCCCAGCTTCCCGGCGTCGGCCTCGTGACGCTCAGCGGCGGCCAGAAGCCGGCCGTGCGCGTGCAGGCCAATCCGTCGGCGTTGGCGTCGTACGGGTTGAGCCTCGAGGACCTGCGCACCGGCCTGGCGGCGGCGAACACCGATCAGGCCAAGGGCAACCTCCAGGGGCCGCAGCAGAGCTACAACATCGGCGCGAACGACCAGATCTACGCCAGCGCCGACTACAAGCCGGTCATCATCGCCTACCGCAACGGCGCGCCGGTGCGCGTCGGCGACGTCGCCAGCGTCGTCGACGGCGTCGAGGACGCGCAGAAGGCGGCCTGGATGAACACCGTCCCGGCGGTGATCATGAACGTGCAGCGGCAGCCGGGCGCGAACATCATCAACGTCGTCGACCGCATCGAGAAGCTGCTTCCGCAGCTGACGGGTAGCCTTCCGCCGAGCGTGAAGGTGGCGGTGCTGACCGACCGCACCACGACCATCCGCGCATCCGTGCACGACGTCGAGTTCGAGCTCCTGCTGACCATCGTCCTCGTCGTCCTGGTCATCTTCCTCTTCCTGCGCCGCCTCTCCGCCACCATCATCCCGAGCGTGGCCGTGCCGCTGTCGATCGTCGGCACGTTCGGCGTGATGTACCTGCTCGGCTACTCGCTCGACAACCTGTCGCTGATGGCGCTCACGATCTCGACCGGCTTCGTCGTCGACGACGCCATCGTCATGATCGAGAACATCACCCGCTTCATCGAAGAGGGGCACAGCCCGCTCGACGCGGCGCTCATGGGCTCGAAGCAGATCGGCTTCACCATCGTCTCCCTCACCGTCTCGCTCATCGCCGTGCTGATCCCGCTGCTCTTCATGGGCGACATCGTCGGGCGGCTCTTCCGCGAGTTCGCCGTGACGCTCAGCGTGACGATCCTCGTCTCCGCGGTCGTGTCGCTCACGCTGACGCCGATGATGTCGGCCAAGCTCCTGAAGCCCGAAAAAGAAGGGAAGCAGCACGGCCGGATCTTCACGAAGTCGGAGGAGCTCTTCGACAAGGTGATCGAGGTCTACGGCCGGACGCTGCAGGTCGTGCTGCGGCACCGGACGACGACGCTCCTCGTCACCCTGGCTACTCTCGTGACGACGATCGTGCTCTACATCATCGTGCCGAAGGGCTTCTTTCCGCTGCAGGACACGGGCGTGATCCTGGGAATCTCCGAGGCGCCGGAGGACGTGTCGTTTCGCGCGATGGCGGACCGGCAGCTGGCCTTGACCGAGATCGTCACGCGCGACCCCGCCGTCGCCAGCGTCTCCTCGTTCATCGGCGTCGACGGCACGAACATGACCTCGAACGTCGGGCGCATCCAGATCAATCTGAAGCCGCTCGACGAGCGCGACGGCAACGCCTCCGACATCATCCGCCGCCTCCAGCCGCAGCTCGCCCACGTCGCCGGCATCACTCTCTACATGCAGCCGGTGCAGGACCTCTCGGTGGAGAGCCGCGTCAGCCGCACGCAGTACCAGTACACGCTCGAAGATGCCAGCGCCGAGGAGCTCCAGCAGTGGGTGCCGCGCCTGGTGGACGCGCTGCACAAGCTCCCCGAGCTGCGCGACGTGGCCAGCGACCAGGGCAGCGGCAGCCTCGAGGCCGACCTCGTCGTCGACCGCAACACCGCCTCGCGCCTCGGCGTGACGCCGCAGATGATCGACGACACGCTCTACGACGCCTTCGGCCAGCGCCAGGTCTCCACGATCTTCACGCAGCTCAACCAGTACCACGTCGTCCTCGAAGCCGATCCAAAGCTGCAGCTCTCCCCCGACGCGCTCAAGCACATCTACGTGCACGCCGCTCCGGGCGGCGGCGGGACGGCGAGCAGCGGCGGGACGGGGA
>DATELQ010000035.1:0-16740 GCA_035276475.1 Thermoanaerobaculia bacterium
GCTCGTCGCCGTCAGCGGCAACGACGCCGGCGCCGCCTCGATCGACGGCGCGAAACCGATCACGATCCGTCTCGGAACCGCCGCCTCACTGAGCGGCAGCGTCACGTCGAAGGGAACGCCCGTCGCCGGCGCCACCGTGCAGCTCACGGACGAGGGTGAGATCTACTCGGCCGTGAGCGACGCCAAGGGCCACTACGCCGTCGCCGCGCTGCCGCCCGGCCGCTACAACGCCATGGCCGGCCATCCGGCGTACGCCACCGCGCACGCCGCGGAAGTGCACGCATCCGCCGGAGCGACACACGCCTTCGCGCTCCCGCCGCGGGCGACCGTGCGCGGCAGCGTCGTCGATGAAGAAGGGAAGCCCGCCGCCGGCGCATTCGCCGCCAGCAGCATGTTCGGAGCGTCGAGCCCCGTCGTCATGACCAACGCGGCGGGCGAGTTCACGCTGCGGCTTCCGGTCAGCGGATCGACGGCGATCGCCGCGTCGAAGACGGGCTACGCGACGGCGGTCACGCCGCCCATCGCGCTCGAGCCGGGCGAGACGAAGAGCGGCGTGAAGCTCTCGCTCAAGCGTGGCTTCCCGCTGCAGGTCAAAGTCGTCGATCCCGACCGCGCGCCCGTCGCCAACGCCGCCGTCGACATCATGCTCGGCGGCGACGGCGGCGAGGCCTTCCGCATGGTCCCGCTGCCGTGCAGCGTCCTCGATCGGACGAAGTGCCGCGTCACCGGCGCGGACGGCACGGTCGAGACACGCCTCACCGAAGGGAAGTACGACCTCCGCCTGGCCGGCGACTTCGTGCCGAAGACGCTCAACGGGCAGGCCCTCACCGCGCGCAGCTCGCCGCTCGTCGTCACCGTCGAGCGCGGCGCCGAGGTGAGCGGACGGGTGATGTTCAGCGACGGCACGCCGGTCAGCGACGCGCGCGTCACCGTCATCCCCGGCGCCAGCACCACGGCGATGTCCGACGCGAACGGCGCGTTCACGCTCAAGCAGCTGCCGCGCACGGCGCTGTCGCTCGTGGCCATGTCGGTCGACGACGTGGCCATGCGCAGCACGCCGGTGAAAGTCACGCCGCCGGCGCGCGACGTGACGATTACGTTCGCGAAGCCGGCACGCATCGAAGGGCGTGTCATCGACCGCGTCACCTCGCAGCCGGTGACGTCGTTCAACGTCACGGTGACGCGCGGCCAGGCCGGTCCGATGGGCCGCGGCGCCGACGTCAACAGCCCAGACGGCACGTTCGTGCTCAAGCGCGTGCAGCCCGGCCCCCTCGAACTGCGCGTCACCGCGCCCGGCTACGTCAGCGGCAGCGCCTCCGACCTTCTCGTCGAGGAGGGGAAGACCCTCAGCGGCGTGGAGGTGAAGCTCGACCGCGGCGCGCGCATCGTCGGCCACGTCACCGCGAACGGCAGCGCCGCCGCCGGCGTGCACGTCCGCTTCGGCTCTCGCTCGCGCCACAGCGGCATGGCCGACACCGACGCGAACGGCGACTACGTCCTCGACGGCGTACCGGCCGGCGAGCAGACGCTCGACTTCATGAAGCAGGGCCTCGTCACGAAGCGCAAGACCGTGGAAGTGGCGGCGGGGAAGGAAGCGCGCGCCGACGCGGACCTCGACCGCGGCCGCGAGATCCACGGCCGCGTCGTCGACCGCGGCGGCCAGCCGGTCGCCGGCGCGCGCATCGGCGTGAACACGCCGGCCTCGCCGTACGCGTCCTCGGCGACGAGCGAGAGCGACGGCACCTTCACCGTCTCCGGACTCGAGGACGGCCGCTACACCGTCAACGCCCAGAAGAACGGCTACGTCGGCGCGTCGGTCGACGACGTCGATTCGACGGCGAGCCGCGACGTGACGCTCACGCTCGACCGCGGCGCCACCATCACCGGCCGCGTCACCGGCCTGGCAGCCGAAGAGCTGGCGCAGGTGCGCGTGTCGGCGTCGGGGCACAACGCCAGTGCCAGCGCGCAGACCGACGCCAGCGGCGACTTCACGCTCACCGGCATTCCGGACGGCACGATCACGCTCACCGCGTACCGGCCGGGGATGCCGATGCGCCAGAGCGCGCCGAAGTCCGTCGAAGTCGTGAACGGCAGCGCGCCGCCCGTGGAGATCGACTTCAGCGCCGGCATCACCATCCGCGGACGCGTGACGCGCAACGGCATGGCCTTGAGCGGCGGCAACGTCTACTTCGCGCCGCGCAACCGCGCGCAGCTGCGCCCGTCGTTCGGCATGATCGCCGCCGACGGCATGTACGAGGTGAGCGGCGTCGAGCCGGGCGACTACGACGTCCGCGTCAACGCCATGGGCAGCGGCAACGACAACGTGCCGTACACCGTCACCGGCAACGCCGTCTTCGACATCGATCTCAAGGGCGCGCCGCTCCGCGGCGTGGTCCTCGACTCGGCGACGAGCGCGCCGCTCCCCGACGCGCGCGTCAGCGCCATGTCGGCGGTGACGCCGGGGGGAGGGGGAGCGCAGCCGCCGCGCGTCTGGCGCAACTCCGTGAGCGACAGCGACGGCCGCTTCGCGCTCGACGGCCTCCCCGACGGCGCGTACACGCTCCGCGTGGACCGCGAGCAATACGCGCCGCTCTCGCAGACGATCAACGTCGGCGGCGGGAGCGCGGCGCCGATGGAGCTGCGCCTGGTGCGCGGACAGGAGGCGGCGGTGCGCGTCGTCGACGCCGACTCGGGGGCGGCATTGGACGGCAACGTCGTGCTCCTCGACGCGCAGAAGAAGATGACCGGCAACGGCAGCGGCCGCGGCGACGACGGCGCGGTGCACATCTGGGCCGCGCCCGGCCGCTACACCGCGCAGGTGCGCGCCAACGGCTACATCATGCAGAGCGTCGACCTCTCCGTGCCGGGCGCCGAGGTGCGCGTGGCCCTGCCGCGCGCGGCGGCGCTGGTGATGACGTCGCGCGGCGGCGGGAACTTCCGCATCGTGCCGCCGCGGCCGGGCGGCAACATCTCCGTGCCGATCACGATCGCGGTGCGGCCGGGCGAGCGGATGCCGTTTTACTCGCTCATGCCCGGCGTCTACGAAGTCGACAAGCTCGGCGGCGACGGGAAGGCGGTGCTGCGGCAGTACTCGGTGGTGCTGACGGCGGGTCAGACGGCGACGCTGGATGCGGAGTGAGCCGGCGCGACGTCGGGGAACGATCCGCCGCGATTGAAGAACACGTGCGCCGCCAGCTTGCGCAGTGGCGGCGTGCGCAATAGCGCGCAGCCGAGCTCCATCGTGAGCGAATTGGACGCCGCGCGGATCACGCGGCGCATCCACCGACGGGCCACGAAGCGGGCCCGGAAGCGGTCGCCGGTGTAGGCCGATAGCACGCGCGCGTCGCCGCGATCGAGATACGCGGCGACGACGTCGGCGGCGAGCTCGGAGAGGCGCAATGCGCCGTCGAGTCCACCGGCGGTGAGCGGCGAGACCGCGCCGGCGGCGTCGCCGACGACGAGCGCGTGCCGGTTGGCAATGCGCCGCAGGATCCCGCCGACCGGGATCAACCCGCCCCGCCGCTCCACCGCCCGCCCGCCCGCAAGGTGGCCGACGCTGGCGCGGAACGCGCGCAGCGCGGCGGCGGGGTCGAAGCGGTCGCGGTAGCCGGCCACGCCGACGTGCGCCTCGGCGCCGTCCGTCGCAACCCAGGCGATGTATCCGGGTGCGAGCCGCGGGTCGAGAAAACAATGCAGCGCCGGCTCCTCGGCGTGCGCGGCGACGACCTCCTCCGCGCCGACGAGCATCTCGCGGTTGCGGTCGAGTCCCAGCCAGCGCGCCACGAGCGACCGCGCGCCGTCGGCGCCGACGATGTAGCGCGCCTGCAGCGTTTCGCGCCGCCCCCGCCGCTCCACCACCACCCGCCCCGGCGCGACCTCGACGACGTTGCTCGACGGCATCCACTCCACGCCGGCGCGGCTGCACTGCTCGAGGAGCCAGAGGTAGAGCCACCCCATCCGCCCGATGCGGAACTCCCCCTGCGCGGCGGTCAGTCGCATGGCCCGGCGCGCGGGGGAGTAGAGGACGACGTCGCGGATCGGCGCGCCGAGCTGCTCGTCCGGCAGCGGAAAGTCCTCCCACGTCTTGCGGACGAAGATGCCGGTGGTGTGGACGCCGTCGGCGAGCGAGGCCTTGCGGTCGAGGAGGGCCACGCGCAGCCCGCGCGCGGCCAGGAGGCGCGCACAATGCAAGCCGGCCAGGCCGGAACCGAGGACCAAGACGTCGTTCATGCCAACATCTTAAAGCACTTTATGTACCAAAGTATTGTCGGGATTGTGTTGTTGCTGCAAACGGCGGAGACGATCACCGTCACCGCGACGCGCACGAAGACGCGCCTCGCCGATACCCCCGCCAGCGTCGTCGTTCTCGACCGCAACGCCGTCCTCGACGCCGCGACCGCGGACGACGCGCTCCGCCAGGTTCCCGGCTTCGCGCTCTTCCGCCGCACCGGCTCCCGCACCGCCAACCCCACCTCCCAGGGCGTCTCCCTCCGCGGCGTCGGCGCCAGCGGCGCGTCGCGCGCGCTCGTCCTAGACGACGGCATTCCGGTGAACGACGCCTTCGGCGGCTGGGTCTACTGGGGGCGCGTGCCGCGCGCGGCGCTCGACCGCGTCGAGGTCCTCCGCGGCGGCGCCTCCGATCTCTACGGCTCCTCGGCCATGGGCGGTGTCGTACAGTTCGTCCGCCGCAACGACGGCATCGCCCTCGACGCGAGCGCCGGCTCGCAACGAACCGGCACGTTCTCCCTCTTCGCCGCGCACGCCTTCGGCGACTGGCGCGGCAGCATCTCCGCCGACCTCCTCCGCACCGATGGCTACGTCCTCGTCGACCGCGCCCAGCGCGGCGCCGTCGACGTCGACGCCAACGCCCGCCACGCCGCCGTCGACGCCACGCTCGCGCGGACGTTCGGAGACAGCGGCCGCGCCTTCCTCCGCGCCTCGCACTACAACGAGTCGCGCGACAACGGCACGCCGCTCCAGATCAACGACACGAACTTCCGCCAGCTCGCCTTAGGCGCCGATGCCGGCGCGTTCTCGCTGCGCGCGTACGGCAGCAATCAGGACTACCACCAGACCTTCTCCGCCGTCGCCGCCGACCGCAACTCCGAGCGGCTCACCGTCGACCAGCGCGTCCCCTCCCGCGCCCGCGGCGGCTCGCTGCAATTCGCCCACGCCTTGGGCGAGCGCAACGTAGTCCTCGCCGGCGTCGAAGAGCGCAGCGTCGCCGCCACCGACGTCGAGAACGCCACGCGCACGAAAGGCGCTCAGCGGACGACGTCCGCCTTCGTCGAAGACTCGCTCATCGCCGCGCCGTCGCTCACCGTCACCGGCGCCGTCCGCTTCGACCGCTGGAACGACGAGAACGCCCTTCATCAAACAACATCGCCACGCGTGTCTGCGCTCTGGCGCTTGAGCGACCGCGTCGCCGTCACCGCCGCCGCCTACCGCGCCTTCCGCGCGCCGACGCTGAACGAGCTCCTTCGCAACTTCCGCGTCGGCAACGTCCTCACCCTCGCGAATAACGCGCTCACCGCCGAGCGCCTCTCCGCCATCGAGGCGGGCGTGCGCGTCGGCTCCTTCCGCGCCACGCTGTTTTCGATGACGACGGACGACACGATCTCGAACGTGACGCTGTCGACCACGCCGTCGCTCATCACCCGGCAACGCCAAAACCAAGGCAGCAGCCGCTCGCGCGGCATCGAGCTCGACGCCGATCGCCGCCTCGGTGACTTCCGCCTCTCCGCCGGCTGGCTCTTCGCCGACGCCGCGCTCTCCACCGGCCGGCGCACGCCGCAGGTCCCGCGCAATGCCGCCACGCTGCAGGCCACGTGGCGCGACACTCTCGGCGTGCAGGCGCGCTGGTCGTCGCGGCAGTTCGACGACGACCTCAATCAGTTCCCGCTGCGCGGCTACACCGCCGTCGACCTCTTCGCCGCGCGCGGCATCGTCTACGCCGCCGTCGAGAACGTCACGAACGCGCGCATCGAGGCCGGCGCCACGCCCGTTGTTACACTTGGGCAGCCGCGCGCGCTGCGCGTCGGCGTCCGATGGGCTGGAAAATAGAGAAGCAGGCGAACGGCAAGTACGCGATCTACTCGACGCGCATCGACGACTACATCGTCATCGACGCCGAGGAGCTGGAGATCGCGCAGATCTACGCGGAGAAGGGGGTCAAGGTCTACCTCGCCTCCGCGCGCGCGCAGATCGCCAAGCAGACGGCGGTGCCGGCGCACGGCGAAGCGAAGATCTCGGCCAGCCGCACGCGCGGCAGCACGCCGAAAGAAGGGGAAGTGCCGATCGGTGTGACAGGATTTAGGCTGAATGATGAGTAGGTCACAGGTGACAGGTCACGGGTCACAGCTGTGTCCCTGCCGGCCGCACGTGACCTGTGACCCGTCACCTGTGACCCGTGACCTGCCCAATGATTGACGAGTACCTCGCCCGCATCGGCTACGACGGCCCGCGCCAGCCGACCCCCGAGGTCCTGCGCGCGCTGCACGTGCAACATCTATTGACTGTCCCGTTCGAGAACCTCGACATCCACCTCGGGCGCGAGATTCTCACAGACGAGCAGCGCATCGTCGACAAAGTCGTCCGCCGGCGCCGCGGCGGCTTCTGCTACGAGTTGAACGGCGCCTTCGCCGCGCTCCTCCGCGCCCTCGGGTTCGACGTCGAGATGCTCTCCGCGCGCGTGCCCCGGGCCGACGGCACGACCAGCCCGGAGTTCGACCACATGACCCTCCTCGTCCGCGCGGGCGGCGAGCGCTGGCTCGCGGACGTCGGCTTCGGTGAGTGCTTTCTGCATCCGAAGCGCATCGACTTCGCCGGCGACCAGCCCGACCCCTGCGGCACGTTCCGCATCGAGCAGCGCAATGCGCGCGACTGGCTGCTGTCGTCGGCGCAGCATTCCGAGTACCTCTTCTCGCTCGAGCCGCACCCGCTCGCCGACTACGCCGAGATGTGCTTCTACCATCAGACCTCGCCGCAGTCGTCGTTCACGCAGAAGCGCGTCTGCACGCTGGCGACGCCGACAGGCCGCATCACCCTGCGCGACGACCGCCTCATCGTTACGGAGAACGGAACGAAGCGCGAAGAGCCGATCGCGAATGAAGACGCCTGGCGCGCCGCGCTGCGCGAAAACTTCGGAGTGGAGTTGGGAAATGAACGCACGCGGACCTTTTGAAGTGAAGCTCACGCCGCAGCCGCTCAGCTATGACGCCGCCGGCGCCATGCTCGCCCGGATGACGCTCGACAAGCAGTTCCACGGCGACCTCGAGGCCACGAGCAGCGGCGAGATGCTCAGCTTCGGCTCGGCGGCTGGATCGGGCGGCTACGTCGCCATCGAGCGTGTCAACGGCACGCTCGGCGGCCGCCACGGCACGTTCGTCCTCCAGCACAACGCCACGATGAACCGCGGCGTGCCGGCGCTCAGCATCACCGTCGTCCCCGACTCCGCGACCGGCGAGCTCACGGGACTCACCGGCGCGATGAACATCATCATCGAGGGCGGCAAGCACTCCTACGACTTCGAGTACGCGCTGCCATGAACGCCGCCGCCGCCATCCGCCGCGCCATTCCGGTCCTCGCGCAGTACGGCACGAACGACGCGGCCATCCTGCGCGCGTGGCTGATCCGCGCCGGCCTCTCGAAAGCCGAAGCCGTCGCCGCGAGCCGCTTCATCCCTCTTGCCCTCGGCCGCGCCATTCTCCTCGAAGGCCTCGGCATCGCCCTGCCCGATTCGTATCTCTTGATCCACGGCGACGCGCGCGAAGAGCGGAAGCTCGCCGGCGAGAAGTTCTTCACCGCCACGACGTGGCTCGCGCAAACCCTCGGCAACGATTACGGTGTCGACGCCGTCGGCGCGATCGCGCTGCAGAGCGCCGAGGTGCAGGCGGTCAACGAGGCGCTCAACGCGGGCGCGCAGCCGGCGGACCTCGTCGCGTCGCTGCCGGTCATGACGTGGGTCGACGGCGTCGACGACCTGCCGCCGCGGCCGTGGTGGAAGTTCTGGGGCTGATGTTCCGCGAGCTTTACGAAGAGATCCGCGACCACGGCGGCGTGCCGCGCGGCAGCTTCGACGAGGAGCGCCGCTGGCTCGACGCCTTCGGCAAACGGCCCGGCATTCCGAAGGCGACGCCGGAGGAGCTGTGGGAGCTGTATGCACTGTCGCGTGTGGCGGACCTGCTGCGCATCGACGGCGGCTACGCTGAATTCATGGACGCGCTCGGCCTGCAGCGCATCGAGCGGCGCGCGTTCCATCCGTTCTTCCATGAGATCGTCACCGTCGGCGATGCCTTCGCCGAGGTCTGGCCGGGGTACATGCTCGGGGCGCTCCTGATCGCGCGCGCCGGCGTCGTCGCGGACGTCGACTTCCCGAAAGAGATTGCCGAGACCTCGCTGCTCTACTGGGCGTACCGCCGGGCGAACCGGCGCACGACCGATCTATCCGTGGGATGGGGAAGCAACTCGCAGTGGCGGACCGCGTTCCGCCGCGACTACCTGCTCGACGGCGCGCTGCACTACAACGTCGACGCGCGGCGGGACAAGCAGAAGTACGACGAAGACTTGACGCCGGACGAAAAGCTCGAGCTGCTGCGCCACCGCTGCTTCGTGCGCTGCCGCAAGCCGGACGTCGACCGGTGGCCGTACAACGACACGTATCGCGAAGAGCTCTAAACGCGCGTGCGGGTTCGCCGCGCCGACGGCCGCTCCATCTCCTCCCACGGCTCGATTCCTGCCACCGCGCAGCGCGGCAACTTCTCGCCCAAGGTCTCTTCGATCTTGCGCACCATCGGCAGGTCCTGCCACGTCACGATCGTCGACACGATCCCCAGCGCCGCGCCGCGCGCCGTCCGTCCCGCGCGGTGCACGTAATCCTCCACCGCCTCGGGGATGTCGAAGTTGATCACGTGCTCGATCCCCGGCACGTCGATGCCGCGCCCGGCGATGTCCGTGGCCACGAGAATCCGGTGCGAGCCCGCGCGGAACCCTTCCAGCGCCTGCACGCGCTTCCCCTGCGAGCGGTCGGAGTGGATGCGCGACACCGGGTGCCCTTTGCGCTCCAGCACGTGGTAGAGCCACTCTGCGTCGATCTTCCGCCGCGCGAAGACGAGCGTCGATCCGAGCTCCTCGTTCAGGAGCGCCATCAGCGCGTTGCGCTTGTCCTCGGCGCGCACGACGTAGAGGCGGTGCGTGATCCCCGTCGCGGCGCCCTTCGGGGCGATGTCGACGCGCACCGGGTCGCGCATGAACTCGCGCGCGATCATCTCGATCGAGTCCGGCATCGTGGCGGAGAACATCATCGTCTGCCGCTGCCGCGGAAGGAGACGCAGGATCTCGCGCATCTGCGGGAGAAACCCGAGGTCGAGCATGTGGTCCGCTTCGTCGAGGACGAGGTGTTCGATCGCGTCGAGCTTCACGTGGCGCTGGCGGACGTGGTCGAGCAGGCGTCCCGGCGTCGCCACGATGACATCGGGCTGGTGTTTCAGCGACTCCGTCTGCGGGCGCAGGCGCACGCCGCCGATGAGGCACGCCGTGGCCAGCTGGTGCTCGGCGCCGAAGAGGTCGAGGAACGCCTTCGTCTGCAGGGCGATCTCGCGCGTCGGCGAGAGGATGAGGCCGCGTACGCCGCGGCCGTGCACCAGGCGCTCGGCCAGCGGCAGCGCGAACGCCGCCGTCTTGCCCGAGCCGGTCTGGGCCAGGCCGATGAGGTCGTGCCCCTCGAGCGCGACGGGGATGACCGCGGCCTGGATCGGCGTCGGATTCTCGAAGCCGATGTTCTTCACGACGCCGACGATGGCGGCGCTCAGGCCGAGCGATTCGAAGTCTTTGTCCGTCGTCTCGACGGGATGCTGCGGGATTGCAGAAGGAAGCATCAGCGAAACACCCTCACGTACACACTCACGTTCACGACGAGAACGACGGCGCCGATGGCGATCTCGATCCCGCGCGTCAGCCCCGCGGGGTAGATCAAGCCGAAGATGTAGTGCGCCACGAAGCCGCCCGTGTAGCCGGACTCCCCGGCGCGGCGCAGCATCGCGTTCTCCATCGAAGTCAAAGGACAGTACCAGCCGGCGAACTCGATCAGCGCCCCCCACACTGCCGCGGGCAGATGCAGCCACATCAGCTTCGGCCACTTCAGCAGCAGCAGGCCGCCGAGGATGACGAAGAGGATGAAGGCAAGGTGGAGCAGCGCGAGCGCGTTCGCGGCGAGCTTGAAAACCATGCGCATCCGGTCGCACAACTATAATGCGCGGCTCCATGAAACGGCTGATCCCCCTCGTTCTCTTCCTGGCCGCTGCTCTCTCCTTCGCCCAGACCGAGCCGGTGCACGTCGTCGTCGTCGGCACCACCGACGTCCACGGCTGGTTCGCCGGGCATCGCGACGAGAAGCCGCCCTACGGCGGCCTGCCGCTCTTCGCCAGCTACATCGCCGCGCTGCGCGCCAAGGACCCGGGCCGCGTGCTCGTCGTCGACTCCGGCGACGTCTTCCAGGGGACGCTGGAGTCGAACTACTTCGAGGGGAAGCCGCTCGTCGACGCCTACAACGCCATCGGCTACAGCGCCGTGGCCATCGGCAATCACGAGTTCGACTACGGCCCGGCCGGCCGCGAGAAAGCCGTGCCGCGCGATCCCGGTGACGATCCCTTTGGGGCGCTCAAGGAGCGCATCGCCCAGGCGAAGTTCCCGTTCATCTCCGCGAACATCACCGAGAAGGCCACGGGGAAGACGCCGCCGTGGCTGAAGCGCTCGGCGATCGCGGACGTCGGCGGCGTGAAGGTCGGCATCATCGGCCTGACGACGCCCGACACGCCGGCGACGACGATGCCGCAGAACGTGACGACGCTCTCGTTCAACGACCCGGTGAAGGCCGCGGTTGAGGAGGCGGCGAACCTCCGCGCCCACGGCGCCGACGCCGTCATCGTCATCGCCCACATGGGCGGCCGCTGCAAGGACATGAGCGATATCAACGACGTGGCCAGCTGCGAGCCGAATCACGAGGCCATGAAGTTCCTCGCCGCGCTGCCGAAGGGGACGATCGACGCCTATTTCGCCGGGCACACGCACTCGCAGATGCGCCAGGTGATCAACGGCGTTCCCACGCTGCAGGCGCTCAACTACAGCAGCGAGTTCTCGACGCTCGATCTCTGGATCGACCCGGCGCAGCACAAGGTGACGCGCACGGAGATGCGCCCGCTGACGATGATCTGCCCCGCGGTGTTCAAGGGAACGTGGCACTGCAACGCGCGCCTCGTGCCGGCCGGCTCACCGATGGAGCCGCGCGTGTTCGAGGGAAAAACGATCGCGCCCGACGCGAAGGTGGCGGCGGTGCTGAAGCCGTACGACGAGCAGGTGGCGGCGAAGCGCCTCGAGCCGCTCGGCGTGCGCGCGGCGGCCAACTTCACCCGCTCGTACGACCAGGAGTCGTCGCTCGGCAATCTCCTGGCGGACCTCACGCGCGAGGGCACCGGCGCCGACATCGCCTTCATGAACTCCGGCGGCATCCGCGCAGACCTTCATGCGGGGGACCTAAAGTACGGCGACATTTTCGAGGTGAGCCCGTTCGACAATTACCCGGCGGTGGTGACGATGACGGGCGCGCAGCTCACGGACATGATCCGCCGCAACCTCGGCGGCTCGCACGGCACGCTGCAGCCGAGCGGCCTGCGCTACACGTACGACGCCTCGAAGCCCGAGAACGATCCCGCACGCCTGGTGTCGGTGACGCTGGCGAGCGGCGATCCGATCGACCCCGCCGCGCTCTACAAAGTCGCCCTCCCCGACTTCCTCGCCAACGGCGGCGGCGGACTGATGTCGATCATGAGCGCGATCCCCCCGGAGCGGAAGCACTTCGACATGAGCGCCCCGCTGCGCGATCTGTTCGTGACGGTGCTGAAGAAGCGGAAGGAGCCGATCGCGCCGAAGATGGAGGGGAGGATTACCGTGGTGAACGAGAAGCGGAGCGGGAACTAAGCGCAATCTGCGTCTCGAGAAAGTCTCGGAACGAGATCCCCGCGGTGCGGAGCTGCTGCGGCACGAGCGACGCTGCCGTGAGTCCGGGTAGCGTATTGAGCTCGAGGAAGTAGATCTCGTCGTCAGCCACGGCGATGAGGTCGCTGCGCGAGTAGCCGCGGCACCCTAAGGCGAGGTGGGCGGCGAGCGCGGCGGCCTGGGCCTCGTCGCGCATCGCGTCGGGGATCTGCGCGGGGCAGATCTCGCGTGTGCCCGTGCCGAGATACTTGCCGAGGTAGTCGAACTGGCGGCCGGGATCGACTTCAATCTCGATCACCGGCAGCGCGAACGGGCCGTTCCCCATGTCCGCGACGCCGACCGTGAGCTCGCGCCCGCTGACGAACTGCTCGACGATGTACGGTACCGGTAGGACGTCGGGAAGGTCGCCGTCGCGCTCGACGAAAAAGAGGCCGCGGCTCGATCCGCCAGCCAGCGGCTTCAGCACGATCTTCTCGTGGCGCGAGAGCATCTCCCGCGCGACATGGGCGAGCTCCGCGCCGTTGCGGGCGACGTGCGACTCCGCGGTGCGCACTTTGCCGGAGACGATCTCCTTCGCCCGCCCCTTGTCGAACGCTGCCGCGCTCGCCTCGGAGTCGGATCCGGTGAAGGGGATGCCGCGCCGCTCCATCATCCGCTGCAGGACGCCGTCTTCGCCGCCGGTGCCGTGCAGCGCCAGGACGAAGATGGGGTCATCGACGGGGAGCGTGTCGAGGGCCTGCTCGAGCGTCGGCCACGCCGCGGGGCGGGAGGGGACGAAGTCGACTTCGAACGGCCGCTCGTGGGCGAGGAGATCGTCGAGCGCGACGTCGTGGACGGCACCCGTGGGTGCCCAAAACCACGCCAGCACGTCGCCGAGCGTGCGGACGACGGCTTGCGCGGAAGCGACGGAGACGTGGCGCTCGTCGGACGGGCCGCCGAAGAGGACGATGGTCGTCATCGGCGACAGCTATATCAATATCTCTGCCCACACTCCGGACAGAACTTCGCCGCCGCCCCCTCGGCCTCGTGGCCGCAGCCGCCGCACTTGCGCTTCGGCGAGAGCGACGCGCCGCAGTCGGGGCAGAACTTCGCCCCCTGCGTCTTCGCGCCGCACTCGCGGCAGACGGCGCCGGAGACCTGGCCGACGTTGCGCTGCTTCGTCCAGTCGACCTCGCGCGCTTTCTGCTGGATCTGCTCGCGCGCGGCCTCGGCCTGCGCCGCGGCCATCTCTTCGTCGAGGTCGGGCGCGCAGTTCTCACAGAGCCCGGCCTTCTCGTTCCAGCAGATCGGCTTGCAGACCCAGTTGCCGCAGCGCGTGCACTGCTTGAAGATCGGCGAGATCTCGGCCACGGCGTCCTTCAGCGCGGAGTCGTGCGCGGAGCCGCCGACGGCGCGCTGCACTTCGTAGGAGCTGTCGGCGACGTTGCCGAAGAAGCCGCCGAAGAGGCTGCCGGCCGCGCGCGCCGCGGAGCCGAGCATGCCGACCGTCGACGTCTTGAACGACGACATGTAGCCGTTGTGGCACTTCTCGCAATAGAACTTGAACTGGTAACCGCGGTCAGTAGAGAGGTCTTCGTAGTTGCCGGTGAATGGGATGGCGACCATAGGGCGGAGAGTTTAAGCGAACCAGCGGTGGGACAGGAAGTCGAGCGCGAGCGCCAGGCCGACGCGCTGCCGGATCGTGCCGACGATCATCGCCGCGAGCACGCCGAAGAAGACGACGTTGGCGGCCCAGTTGTCGGCCTGGAAGCCGAAGTAGAGTGCGGCAATGCCGAAGAGCATGGGGATGCGGTCGGTGATGATGATGAAGAGCCAGGTGTCGCCGTGGTCGCGCTGGTAGACGAGGCCGCACGCGGAGCAGCGCTCGTGGGCCTTGATGAAGCGGACGAAGAGCGGCCCGTTGCCGCATTGCGGGCAGCGCCCGCGGAATCCGCGTTTGAGAACTTGACTGACCTTCACCGTATCATCCCCGCTCAATGTGGCGATCTCATGCGCTTGCGGCGGCACTGTTCGTTGCGCTCGCCGTAGCGCTCACCTGGCCGCTCGCCGCCAACCTCGGCAGCGCCGTCGCCTGGCCCGGCGATCCCTTCATCAACACCTGGATTCTCGACTGGGACTGGTGGGCGACGTTCCATCAGCCGTTGTCGTTGTTCCAGGCAAACACGTTCTATCCGGCGAAGCTTCCGCTGGCGTACAGCGAGAACCTCTACGGCATCGCGGTCGTGCTCTTCCCGTTCCGCGCTGCCGGCCTCGGCCCCGTCGCCGCCTACAACGTAGCCATGCTCCTCGGGTACGCATTCAGCGGCTTCGGCGCATACGCGCTCGGGCGGTACGTGACGGGCGGGTGGTGGGCGGGGGTGGCGGCTGGGATCTTCTACGCGTTCGTGCCGTTCCGGATCACGCACGCGTCGCACGTGCAGCATGTGTGGGCGGGGTGGCTGCCGCTGCTCATCGTGGCCCTGCTGCACTACGCGAAGCGGCCAACGTGGATCCGCGCGGCGCTCTTCGGCGCGGCGTTCCTGATGAACGGACTGTCGAACGTCCACTGGCTGCTCTTCGGCAGCGTGGCCATCTTCGCGGCGTTTCTGATCGTGCGCCCGCGCCCGCTGCCGATCGCAACGTGCACGCTCGGAGCGGCGCTCCTCCTCGCGCCCTTTCTGATCCCGTACGCGAAGGTGGCGCGCGAGTACGACATGCGCCGGACGTGGCAGGAGACGAAGCGCTTCTCCGCCGAGCCGCGCGACTGGCTCGTGGCCGCGGAGACGATGCGCTGGTACGGGAAGCTCAAGGACGCGGACGTCGATCCGGAGCGGTGGCTCTTTCCCGGCGCGCTCGCGATTCTGTTCTCGGCGATCGGCGTGACGAAGAAGCCGCGCGGCATCGCCCTCGCCTGGATCCTCCTCGGCGTCGCCGGCGCGCTCGGCACCCACCTCTTCTTCCACCGCTTCCTCTTCGCGTACGTGCCCGGCTTCCAGGCCATCCGCGTCCCGGCGCGGTGGGCGAACATCGCCTACGCCGGCATGGCCATGCTGATCGCGAACGGGGTGAAGCGCTTCGCGCCGCTCGCCGCCGCGGCGCTCGTCGTCGAGCTCTGCGCCGCGCCGCTCCTCTGGTACCTCGTCGTACCGGGCACGCCGCCGGTCTACCGCGAGATTCATGGCCCGACGCTGGAGCTCCCGATCGGGCAGGGCCTCGACTATGCCTACATGCTCCACGCGACCGCGCACCACCAGCCGATCGTCAACGGCGTCTCCGGCTTCACGCCGCCCGAGACTCTACGCATCGCATCGTTAGTAAACAGCGATTTACTAATTGGTGAACTAAATCGCATCGGCGTCGGCACGATCGTCGTCCACGGCGACGCGGCCGACGACGCGACGCGGCAGTGGCTCGGCCGCGAGCTCGCCCGCGGCCACCTCGGCTTCGTCCAGCGCTTCGACGGCGGCATCAGCGGCGACTGGCTGTTCCGCCTCGGCGGCGGTACGCGACGCGCACCCGACCTCGACGCGTTCCTGAGCGGCCAGCCAACCTACAACCACGACACCTTCGGCTTCGTCGACTTCCCCCAGCCCGGCCAGCGCATCGCGGACAAGCTCTACGTCTCCGGCTTCGCCCTCTCGCCGTACGGCATCCGCTCCATCACGCTCCGCTTCGCCAACGGGCGCGTCTGCATCGCCCCGTTCCTCTTCGACGACCCGACCCTGCGCCGCCGCTTCCCCTGGTACGACGCCACGGCCAAGCCGCGCTTCGTGCGCGAATTCGACCGCCGTCCCCCCGGCGTCGCCGAGCGGACGGACCTGCAGGTCGAGATCGTCGACGGCCGCGGCCGGCGCGTGTTGTTGGAGGATCGTTTCTTCATCTGGCCCGACCGCCGCTAAAATCCGCGCCACTATGCGCAAACTCGCTTTGATCACGCTTTTGCTTGCAGTGCCCGCAGTCGCTCAGGTCAAGTATCCGCAGGCCAGCCCGCACGCCGTGCTGACGCAGACGGTCGGGACAACCGACGTCACCATCGACTACCACCGTCCCAGCGTCAAAGGCCGCGCCATCTGGGGTGCGCTCGTGCCGTACGGCTCGGTGTGGCGCACCGGCGCGAACGAGGCCACGACGATCTCGTTCAGCGACGACGTCACCATCGATGGCAAGCCGCTGCCGAAGGGGACGTACTCGCTCCACACCATCCCCGGCCCGAACGAGTGGACGATCATCTTCAACAAGGTCGCCAAGCAGTGGGGCTCGTTCACGTACAAGGCGGAGGAGGATGCCTTGCGCGTCACGGCCAAGCCGCACGCCGCGCCGATGACCGAGGCGATGGAGTTCGATGTCCCGTCAATCTCCACCGACACCGCCACGTTCGAGATCCGCTGGGAGAAGCTCGCCGTGCCGTTCACCGTCGGCACCAACGCCACGGCGAAGACGCTCGCCGCCGCCCGCGACGCCGTCGCCGGCGCGAAGCCGGACGACTGGCAGACGCCGTACCGCGCCGCGAACTTCGCGAACGCGGCCGGCGAGATGGCCAATGCCCGCGCGTGGCTCGACCAGTCGGTCAAGGCCAAGGCGACGTACCAGAACCTTTACCTCCGCGCGCAGCTCGAGGCGAAGGCCGGCCAGCGCGACGCCGCGGTGAAGGACGCCGAGGCGGCGCTCGCCGCCGTCGGCGACAACGCCGAAGTGAAGGCCGAGATCTCGAAGTCGATCAGCGAGTGGAAGAAGAAATAGGCTTCAAATCTTCGGTGGGGGTGATCGCCT
>DATELQ010000036.1:0-88309 GCA_035276475.1 Thermoanaerobaculia bacterium
CGTGGCGGATGGCGTTGGCGACGAGGTTCTGCACGGCGCGCGTGAGGGCGTCGGCGTCGCCGCCGACCGCCGGCACGCCGCTCGCGATTTGCGTCTCGATCTTCACCTTCGCCTCCTCGGCCAGCCATCCGCACTGCGCGACCGCGTCCTCGACGACGGCGCGCACGTCGACGGCGGTAACGCTCGCCGGGACGCGGCGCGACTGCATGCCGGCGAAGTCGAGGACCTGCGCGACGGTCTCGGACAGCCGCCGCGACTCCTTCACGATCATGGCGCCGTAGCGCGTCACTTGATCGCGTTCGCCGACGATGCCGTCCGCGAGGTTTTGTCCCGCCGAGGTGAGCGCGGCGAGCGGCGTGTTGAGCTCGTGCGTGATGCCGGCGACGAACTCGAGCTGCTGCACGCGCAGCCGTTCCGCGCGGCGCGCCAGCACCGCGAGCAACACGAAGCTGCCGAGGAGCAGCGCCAGGATGGCGAAGCTGATGCCGAGGTTGCGGCGGCGCGCGGCGGCGACGATCTCGGTCAGCGGAATACCGCGCGGACGAATGGCGAGGCGCCAGTACGCGCGCGGCGCGTCGGGAGCGTTGCGTCCCGGGCCGGCGACGAGCGTCGGCACCACGACGGCGTCACCCTTGGGATCGGGCGCGTCGCCGCTGAGCAAGGTGACGTCGGTATCGGGCAGCGTCTGCGCCGCCATGTCCTGAACGAGACTCGCGAGCGCGGCGCGGTCCAACGCGATGATCAACGTCGTCCGCCGAGGACGTGCCTGCGGCGGCGGTGCGAATGGCCGCTCGCGCGGCGGCGGTGGACCGCCATCCATCCACGGCGGCGGGTTCGGCGGGCGCCGTTCCGGCGGCGGTGGATTGGGCCGCGCCTCCGGGCGCAGCGGCGTGATGACCGCAGGGATCTCCGCAACGATCGGCGTCCGCCGCACAGCCGGCATGTCCGGCCCGGCGCGCACCACCGGGCGGACCGCATCGAGCGCGGCGTTCCACGGAACGGGCACGAGCGCGCCGCTGCCGGTGTCGAGGCGCGAGAGCTCGATCGAGTCGCCGTCGGTGTCGGCCGCGTAGATCGCCGCGATCAGCTTCGGATCGCGCGCGCCGCTCTTCCATTCTTCATAGCGCCGCAGCAGCCCCGCCGCGTCGCGCGGCGCCTGGTCGAAGACGTCGTGCGCGCGCATGGCCTCGCGCGTGAGCTCGTCGCCGAGGCGGCGGGCGGCGACGTCGAGCGCGCCGCGGCGGCGCTGTTCGTCGGCGTCGCTCAGATCGTTGATCCAGCGCACTTGCAGCGTCGCCAGCACGGCCAGCGCGACGACGAGCAGCGTCGCCACCACGAGGAGCCACGGACGTTGCATTTGCGCCGAGTCTACACGTCCGCGCGCGGCCGGAATCGCTGTTACGGGTGCTTTTTACACCGCTTACAAACCGCTTGCGAACGCTTGATGAACGCCGTTCAGCAAATGCCTATCGTGATCGTCACATGCGGCAAGGAGACAACGACATGAAACGAACGCTCATCATCCTCACCTTGGTCGCCGCCATCGCGATTCCCGCCGCCGCGCAGCCGGCACCTCCGCCCCCGCGCAACAACGCGCTCGCCGATTACCTGCAGCTCACCGACGCGCAGAAGAGCGCGTGGCAGGCGGCGCACACGGAGTTCGACGCGGCGATGAAGGCCGCACACGACGCGCTGGAGGCGAAGCTGACGGCGACGCTGACGCCGGAACAGAGGACGAAGTTCGAGGCCTTCAAGGCCGCGCGCGAGTTCCTGCAGCAGCACGGGCCGCAGCCGGGCGCGGGTCCGAGCCGGCCGCCTCTGCCGCCGCGGTAGTCCATCGCGTCCGCGCCGAGGGCGGGCTTGTGGTCCCCCAGAGGAGAAACTGAACTGGACATCAGCGGGCGTGTCGCCCGAGCTCCTCTGGCGGGCCGCAAGCCCGCCCTCACCTTCTACAATCGCATTTCATGCAGGTCACAGCCGACGTCGTCGCCTCGCACGGCATCACTCCCGACGAATACCAGCGCATCGAGCAAATCCTAGGGCGCGTCCCGAACTACACGGAGCTCGGCATCTTCTCCGTGATGTGGTCGGAGCACTGCTCATACAAGTCGAGCCGCGTACATCTGCGCAACTTCCCGACGAGCGGGCCGCGCGTGGTGCAGGGGCCGGGCGAGAACGCCGGCGTGATCGACATCGGCGACGGCTGGGTGGCGGCGTTCAAGATGGAGTCGCACAACCATCCGTCGTACATCGAGCCGTACCAGGGCGCGGCGACGGGCGTCGGCGGGATCCTGCGCGACATCTTCACCATGGGCGCGCGGCCGATCGCCTGCCTCGACTCGCTGCGCTTCGGCGAGCTCGACGCGCCGCGGATGAAGTACCTCGTCGACGGCGTGGTGCGCGGCATCGCCGGCTACGGGAACTGCATCGGCATCCCGACGGTGGGCGGTGAGACGTCGTTCCACGGCTGCTACAACGGGAACATCCTCGTCAATGTCTTCGCCCTCGGCGTGGCCAAGCGCGACGGCATCTTCAAAGGGACGGCGACGGGCGTCGGGAACCCGGTGATCTACGTCGGCTCGAAGACGGGACGCGACGGCATCCACGGCGCGACGATGGCCTCGGCGGAGTTCGACGAGACCTCGGAGGAGAAGCGCCCGACGGTGCAGGTGGGCGATCCGTTCACGGAGAAGCTGCTGCTCGAGGCGTGTCTGGAGATCATGGCCACGGACGCGATCGTCGGGATTCAGGACATGGGGGCGGCGGGGCTGACGTCGTCGTCGTTCGAGATGGCGGGGCGGGCGGGGACGGGGATTCGGCTCGACCTCGACCGCGTGCCGGTGCGCGAGAGCGGCATGACGCCGTACGAGATCATGCTCAGCGAGTCGCAGGAGCGGATGCTGATCGTGGCCAAGCGCGGCCGCGAGGACGAGGTCGTGCGCGTGTTCGAGAAGTGGGATTTGAACGCGGCAATCGTCGGCTCCGTGACGGATGACGGGCTGGTTCGCATCTTCTTTCACGGTGAAGAAGTGGCGGCGATTCCGGTGGAGCCGATCTCGACGGAGGCGCCGGTGTATTCGCGGCCGATGTCTGCGCGTGAGGTTGCGCCGCCGTTGTCGCGCTCTCGTGTCGACGATTCCGAGCTCACCGAGGATTTGTTGCACCTCGTTGCGTCGCCGAATCTATGCTCGAAGCACTGGATCTACGAGCAGTACGACACGACCGTGCGCACGAATACGGTGGCGAAGCCGGAGCGGCGCGACGCGGCGATCGTCCGTGTGAAGGGGAACGGGCGCGCGCTGGCGATGACCTCCGACGTCAATCCCCTTTACTGCTATCTCGATCCGTACGAAGGCGGCAAGCAGGCGGTGGCCGAGGCAGCGCGGAACGTGGCCGCTTCCGGGGCGCGTCCCGTCGCCATCACCGATTGCCTGAACTTCGGCTCGCCCGAGCGGCCGGAGATCATGTGGCAGTTCTCCGAGTGCATCCGCGGAATCAGCGACGCCTGCCGCGCTCTCGAAACACCCGTCGTTTCGGGCAATGTGTCGTTCTACAACGAGACCGAGGGGCGGCCGATCTATCCGACGCCGACGGTGGGCATGGTGGGGATCTGCTCTTCACCGGGTTGCGACCTGCAGTTTCCCGAGGCTGGGTTGGACGTCGTGCTCCTCGGCGCAACATTCGACGAGCTCGGCGGCTCCGAGTGGGCGCAACTGCGGCTCGGCTCTGTCGTCGCCTCGCCTCCCCGCGTCGACCTCGATCGCGAGCGAGCGCTCGTCGAGTGCCTCCTCGCGCTGCACGAGCACCGCGCGATTCGCAGTGCCCACGATGTGTCGAACGGAGGGCTCGCCGTCGCCCTCGCCGAGTGCGCGACCGACGACATCGGCTGCCACGTCGACCTCTTTGGTCATGCCGATGATCTCGACGCCGTCGCGCTTCTCTTCAGCGAGTCGCAAGCCCGCGCCGTCGTCTCCACCCCCCGCCCCGAGGAGGTGCTCCGCATCGCGCGCGAGCACAGCGTGCCGGCGCAGCGCATCGGCCGCACCGTCGCCGCAGCGTTCGTGATCGAGCGCCGCGGCGTCCCCCTCATCCGCACGAACGCCGTCGAGCTCGCGCGGATCTGGCGCAGCGCGTTCGGGCTGCTACTCGGCGGAGACTCCGCGGAGGATGTGATTCGTGGGGTGGGGGAAGAGGCGGAGTTGATTGCGCATTAAATCTGCCGAGGTACACTCGGGGAGATGAAGACCGCGGGGATCGACGAGCTTCGAGCGCACATCGACGACTACATCGATGCTCTGAAGCATGGCAAGGCAGTCGAGATCATCGACGGCGGCAAGACGATCGGCCACCTTAGACCGACGTACGAATATGTGAAAGAAATCGCGGACGGTTTTCGCGAGCGCGGCGAGGGGCTGTCAATCGAACAGTGGCTCGATTACCTCGTGGAGGCCGGCGCGGCGCGGCGAGGCAGCGGGTCGCTACCGGACGACTTCCTGACACGCCCGCTACCCAAATTCGAACACAGTGTTCTGGAACAGCTGCTCGAAGATCGCCACAGCGACGACTGACCTCGCCTCCGCCGCCCGCGCCGAGGGCTTTCCAGTCCTGCCCTGATTGCCGGATTTCCGCTGCGCTACACTCTGTTTCACAGGGCTCCGGCGCTATGTTCGACAAGTTCAGAGAAGAGTGCGGTGTCTTCGGCGTTCTCAACCATCGGGACGCGGCGAACATCGTCTATCTCGGGCTCTATGCGTTGCAGCATCGCGGGCAGGAGAGCGCGGGCATTGCCTCCGTCTCGCTGAACCCGGTCCATTCCGACGGGAACATCGGCGAGTCCATCGGCTCCAGCGGTGCGGGGGAGCAGATCATCGCGCCGGGGACGCCGCAAATCCACGTCGAGAAAGAGATGGGGCACGTCGCCGACGTCTTCGGGCCGGAGCGGCTGGCGCGGCTGCCGGGGCAGGCAGCCATCGGGCACGTCCGCTACTCCACTGCGGGCGGCTCCATGCTCTGCAACGCCCAGCCGATTGTCGCGTCGACCAGCAAAGGGCCGATCGCTCTCGCGCACAACGGGAACCTCGTCAACGGTGCGGACATCCGCCGCCAGCTCGAGCAGCAGGGCGCCATCTTCAACACCATGTCGGACACCGAGGTCGTCGTGCACCTCATCGCGCGGTCGCCGGAGCCCGACGTCGAGCGCGCCTTCATCGACGCCCTCTCGCGTGTGCGCGGCGCGTACTCCGTTGCGCTCCTCGCGCCGGGGCGCATCTACGTCGCGCGCGATCCGCACGGCTTTCGGCCGCTCGTTCTCGGCAAGCTCGACGACGCGTTTGTCGTCTCCTCCGAGACCTGCGCCTTCGACCTCATCGAAGCCCAGACCCTGCGCGAAGTCCGCGCCGGCGAAGTGCTCGTCATCGACGCGAACGGCATCCGCACCGTCCATCAATTCGATTCGCCGCGCGAGGCGCGCTGCGTCTTCGAGCACGTCTACTTCGCGCGCCCCGACTCCGTCGTCTTCGGCAACAACGTGGCCGAGGTGCGGAAGCGCTTCGGCGCGCAGCTCGCGCGCGAGCACCCGGTCGACGCCGACATCGTCGTTCCCGTCCCGGACTCCGGCGTCTTCGCCGCGCTCGGTTACGCGCAGGAGTCGGGCATCCGCTACGAGTTCGGGCTCGTGCGCAACCACTACGTCGGGCGCACCTTCATCGAGCCGAAGCAATCCATCCGCAACTTCGGCGTGAAGATCAAGCTCAACCCCGTGCGCGAGATCGTCGAAGGGAAGCGCATCGTCCTCGTCGACGACTCCATCGTACGCGGCACCACGTCGAAGAAGATCGTGCGCATGCTCAAGCAGTTCGGGGCGAAGGAAGTGCACATGCGCATCTCCTCGCCGCCGACCACCGGCCCGTGCTACTACGGCATCGACACGCCGCAGCGCCGCGACCTCATCGCCAGCGCCAGCTCCGTCGAGGAGATCCGCGATTTCATCGAAGCCGACACGCTCGGATATCTCTCCGAGGAGGGGATGCTCGAGGCCGTGCGCAACGGCGACGACCCGCAGCGCCTCTACTGCACCGCGTGCTTCACCGGGAAGTATCCGATGGTGAACGACGACGTCGAGATGGCGGCGATAGCGATTGGCGGTTAGCGGTTGGCGATTCGGAACGGAAGAGCCCCTAACCGCTAAGCGCGAATCGCTAACCGCTATACGTGCACCCACGGCCCGCTCTGCCGCCGATGCTCCGGATGCGCGGCCACGATCGTCGGGATCCGCTCCGCCGCCACCGGCCTGCTGAACAGATACCCCTGCGCCGCGTCGCACTTGCGCCGCCGCAGGAAGACCGCCTGCTCCGTCGTCTCCACCCCCTCCGCCACGACGCGCAGGTGCAGATTGCGCGAGATGCCGATCACTGCAGAGACGATCGCGGAATCGCCGTCGCTCGTCTCCACGTCGCGGATGAAGAGGCGGTCGATCTTCACGCAGGTGATGGGGAAGCGCTTCAGGTAATTGAGCGATGAGTAGCCGGTGCCGAAGTCGTCGAGGGAGATGCCGATGCCGAGGCTGCGCAGCGCGTGCAGCACCTCGAGCGAGACCTCGGCGTTCTGCATCGCTGTCGACTCCGTGATCTCGATCTCCAGCGCGCTTCCCTCGAGTCCCGTCTCCTCCAGCACCCGCTGCACCACGTTGACTAGATCATGCTGCTGGAACTGCCGCGGCGAGAGATTCACCGCCACCGAGCCGACGTCGACGCCGTTGTCTCGCCAGGTGCGCATCTGCGCGCACGCCGTGCGCAGCACCCACTCGCCGAGCGGCACGATCAGCCGGCTCTCCTCGGCCAGCGGAATGAACGACGACGGGTGCACGACGCCGCGCTCCGGGTCGTTCCAGCGCACCAGCGCCTCCACGGCGATCACCTTGCCGCTGATCAGGCTCACCTGCGGCTGGTAGTGCAGCAAGAGCTCGCCCTCGTGCACGGCGCGGCGGAGGCGCGTCTCCAGCGACAGCCGCTCCACGGCGCGGCGCTTCATCTCGTCGGTGCAGAGCTGGTACGTGTTCCGCCCCGCTTCTTTCGCGCGGTACATGGCGCTGTCGGCGTTGCGCAGCAGCGCCTCGGCGTCGGTTCCGTCGACCGGATAGAGGGCGATGCCGATGCTCGCCGAGACTTCGATCGGCGTGTCGGCGATCGTCAGCGGCCGCTCGATCGACTCCAGGATCTTCTCCGCGACGTTCGCCGCATCCTCGGGATGGCGCAGCTCGGAGAGGATGATCGTGAACTCGTCGCCGCCGAGGCGCGCCACCGTGTCGTCGTCGCGGATGCACTGCCGCAGCCGGCGCGACATCTCTAACAGCAGCTCGTCGCCCGCGGTGTGGCCGAGCGTGTCGTTGATCGACTTGAAGTGATCGAGGTCGACGAACATCACGGCCAGCGACTTGCCGTAGCGGCGGCAGCGCGTGAGCGCCTGGGACAGGCGGTCCATGAAGAGCTTGCGGTTCGGGAGGTTTGTGAGCACGTCGTGGTAGGCGTGGAACTCGATCTGTTCCTCGGCCCGCTTGCGGTCGCTGATGTCGACGACGGTCGAGTGGATGCGGTCGCCGGAGAGCGTGAGGTTCATCAGCACCCAGACGTTCGTGCCGTCGTGGCGGCGCATCTCCACCTCGACGCTGTTGAGCGTGGTGACGTCGCGCAGCATTGACACCAGCTCGCCGAGCTCCAGCGGGCGGACGTAGAACTCGCTCATCATCTGGCCGAGAAGATCGGCGTGGTTGTGGCCGAGCATGGCCGCGAACGTGGAGTTGCAGTCGACGACGAAGCCGTCCGGGCGCGTGACGCAGACGCCGGCGGCGTTCTGCTCGAAGAGGAGCCGGTAGCGCAGCTCCGACTCGCGCAGCGCCGACTCCGCGGCGAAGCGCGCCGTGACGTCGCGGAAGCTCCAGACGCGCATCGTCGCCCCGCCCTCGACGGCGCGGCCGATCGAGTAGCGCTCGAAGCGGCGGCCGTCCTTGAACTCGAGGAGGTCGAAGCTCTCCGCCTGCGGCTGCTGGTAGAGCGCGTCGACGGTGCGGACGTAGTCGTGCGGATTGATGAGCTGCTCGACGATGTGCGCCGTGATGATGCGGTCGTTCGACATCGCCAGGAGATTCGACGGGATGCGCCACATGTCGATGAAGCGCTGGTTGTACGTGAGCACGCGGCCGCCGGCGCCGATGACGAGGATGCCGTCGGCGGTGCACTCCAGCGTCGACTCCAGCAGCGTGAGCGCGCGGCGGATCTGCCGCTCCGCTTCTTTGCGCTCGCGCATGTCGCGGCCGATCATGATCGCGCCGGCGGGCTCGCCGTCGTCGACGATCGGCGCGATCGAGATCGTCAGCTCAACGCTCTTCCCATCCTTGGCCTGGAACGCGTGCTCCTCGGTGCGCACGGTGCGGCGGCGCAGCGACGACGAGAACGTCTCGTCGTCCTTGGCGATGAGGTCCTCGAGGCGCCGGCCGATGAGCTCGTGCTCGTCGTAGCCGAGGAGGCGCTCCGCGGCGGCGTTGACGAGCTGGATCTGGCCCTGGCGGTCGCAGACGAAGAGCGCGTCCGCCATCGTGCCGATGATCTCGCGCGCCGCCAGCGACGGCGAGATGGCGATGATGTCGTAGCGCCGGAACGCGAACGCGGCGAGGCAGACGAAGGCGAGGATCGGGATGTAGCCGCCCGGGTAGACCGGCACGCCGAACTTCGGCAGGTAGTCGACGCAGCCGAGGTAGGCGATCGCGAAGGCGGCGATCATCATCCGGATGCGCTGCCGCTCCACGCCGCGCGCGGCGGGATAGGCGATGATGAACTCCACGAGCGCGGCCACGAGGTAGCCGAAGAAGAAGACGAGGAAGGGGATCGTGAGCTCGCCGCCGTAGCGCGGATAGAAGCCCCACCAGTAGTGCTGCACGCGCGTGACGAGGAGCTGCGTCGGCACCGCCATCGTGACGAAAACGAGGCCGAGGATCCAGCCGATGAGCGTGTGCGTGCGGCGCTGCCGGCCGATGCGCAGCATCTCCACGGTGAACTGATAGATCGCCGGCGCGATCAGCGGCACGCCGGCGTAGCCGAGGCGCGCCCAAATGAGCGCCGCGCGCGCGTCGTCCGCGCAGTACATGAAGCTGTAGGCGCAGAGCCAGAGCGACGCGCTCGTGGTCATGCCGAAAAACGCGGCGGTGAGGCGCGACGGCCGCCGCAGGAGCAGGCTCGTGCCGAAGACGAGCATCAGGAGGCTCGTCAGCGCGGTCGGAACCGCGTACACCGAGAACGAATAGCGCGCGGCGTCGATCAAGGACATCGTCTTCCGGCTGAGAGCTGAGAGAGGACTTATTGTGACACACTGTCCCGCCAATGCCGCAAGTGGTCATCGTGGGGGCGGGGGTGATCGGGGCGAGCATCGCCTGGCACCTGAGCGAGCTCGGCTGCCGCGACGTGCTCGTCGTCGACCGCGCTCCGGCTTTGGGCGGCGGCAGCACGCCGCTGGCGACAGGCGGCTTTCGCACCCAGTTCGCGACCGAGGTGAACGTGCGGCTGTCGATGCTGTCGCGTGAGAAGCTGCGGCGGTTCCCGGACGAGATCGGCGTCGACAGCGGCTACCGGCCGTACGGCTATCTCTTCCTCGCGTCGAGCGAGGCGACGATGAGCGTGCTCCGGGACGCCCAGCGCGTGCAGCACGCCTGCGGCGTGACCGAGGCGCGGATGGTGACGGCGGCGGAAGCGCGGGAGATCAGCCCGGCCATCGGCGACGACGCGGTCGTCGGCGGCGCGCACTGCCCGACCGACGGCTTCATCCGGGCGATGCAAATCCTGCGCGGCTACCACGACGCCGCCGTGCGGCGCGGCGTGCGGTTCGACTTCGGCGCGGAGGTGCTCGGCATTCGCGCAGACGGCGACCGCGTCGTGGCGCTGCGCACGACGCGCGGTGACATCGAAGCCGAGCACTTCGTGAATGCCGGCGGCGCGTGGGCCGCCACGTTCGGCTTCGACGTGCCGGTCACGCCGCTGCGCCGCCGCGCCGCGCCGACGATCGTGACCGACGTCCTCCCCGACACGACGCCGATGACGATCTGGACGGAGGACGGCTACCACATCCGCGTCCGCGACGGCCGCGTGCTCTTGCTCTGGCCCGATCCCGCCCCACCTGGCTTTGTCGACTTGAACGTCGACGAGGAGTGGATCGCGAAGGTACGCGCCTTCACCGACGCGCGCGTGCCGATGCTGCGCAGCGTGCCGATCGACCGCGCGCAGTGCTGGGCGGGGCTGTACGAGATGTCGCCCGACAAGCACTCCATCCTCGGCCGCGCGCCCGGCTTCGCCAACGCCTGGCTGGCGAACGGCTCATCCGGCCACGGCGTCATGCACGCGCCGGCGATCGGACAGATCGTGGCGGAGATGATCACGGGTGCGCAGACGTCGATCGACGTCCACGCCCTGCGGCCGGAGCGCTTCGCCGAGGGGGCGGCGACGGCGGGGGCGAGCTTGCTCTAGTTTCCTTTCCGCCCCACATTGCGTCCAAAGACCGCAATGAGACAGCGACTCGATCCTCGGTACTGGCAGATCGGCGCCCTGACAATCCTCTTGCTCTACGGCGTCTTTGCCCTCCGCTTCGAAGTCACCCTGTTGCGCGCCGCGCTCATCGTCCTCACGGCAATCGCCACGCAGCGCATCTTCACCAAAGACATCCGCAGCGCCGTCATCTCCGGCCTCTCCCTGGCGCTGCTGCTGCGCAGCAATCACCTCTGGGTCCTGCTCCTCGCCGCCGTCATCGCCATCGCCAGCAAGTTCGTCCTCCGCATCAAAGGAAAGCACCTCTTCAACCCGACGAACTTCTCGATCGTCGCGCTCATCGCCACGACGAACGACGCCTGGGTCTCGCCCGGCCAGTGGGGCAACGTGGCCTTCTTCGGCTTCCTCATCATCTGCCTCGGCGGGCTCGTCGTGCACCGCGCGGCGCGGAGCGACGTCACCTACGCCTTCATCGTCTTCTGGAGCGCCGTCGTCATCGGCCGCTCGCTCTGGCTCGGCGAGCCGATGACCATCCCGCTGCACCGCCTTGAGAACGGCGCGCTGCTCCTCTTCACGTTCTTCATGATCTCCGACCCGCGCACCACGCCAGACTCCCGCGCCGGCCGCGTCCTCTTCGCCGCGCTCGTCGCTCTTGGCGCGGGCTACATCCAGTTCCGCCTCTTCCGCACCAACGGCATCCTCTGGTCGCTCGCCATCGTCTCGTGCCTCACACCCGTCATCGACCTCGTGTTCCGGGCGGAACGATTCACATGGAAAGGAAGCACCCAATGCGAACCGCAACGTTCACTCTCCTTCTCGTCCTGACCGCGCCGCGCGCGTTCGCCTTCTGCGGCTTCTACGTCGCCAAGGGCGACGCGAAGCTCTTCAACCGCGCCTCGCAGGTCGTGCTCGTGCACGACGAAGACAAGGCCGTCATGACCATGGCCAACGACTTTCAGGGCGACCCGAAAGAATTCGCCGTCGTCATCCCGGTGCCGACGAAGATCGAGCGCGGTCAGATCCACGTCGCCGAGAAGGCCCTCATCGACCGCATCGACGCCTACTCCGCGCCGCGCCTCGTCGAGTACTACGACGAAGATCCGTGCCGTCCGCAGACGGTATACAAGATGATGGACCAGGCCGCAGGCGTACCGAAGCCAGTCGCTGCGCCGCCGGCGCGCGCGAAGTCCTTAGGCGTCACGATCGAGGCGCAGTACACCGTCGGCGAGTACGACATCCTCATCCTCTCCGCGAAGCAATCCGACGGCCTGGAGACGTGGCTGCGCGAGAACGGCTACTCGATCCCGAACGGCGCCGCCGCGGTGCTGGAGAGCTACATCAACCAGCACATGCACTTCTTCGTGGCCAAGGTGAACCTGAAGGAGAAGGCCAAGCTCGGCTACGAGTACCTCCGCCCCATCCAGGTGGCCTACGACTCGCCGAAGTTCATGCTCCCCATCCGCCTCGGCACGGTGAACGCGAACGGCCCGCAGGAGCTCTTCGTCTACACGATCACGAAGAAGGGACGCGTGGAGACGACGAACTACCGCACGGTGAAGCTGCCGAGCGACCACGACGTGCCGCTCTTCGTCAAGAACGAGTTCGGGCCGTTCTACAAAGCGCTCTTCGCCGAGCAGGTGCGCCGCGAGGAGATGCGCACGGTCTTTCTCGAGTACGCGTGGCAGAGCCAGTGGTGCGACCCGTGCGCATCCGACCCGCTGTCGAACAAGGAGCTGCGCCAGCTCGGCGTCTGGTGGGCAGGGAACGATCAGTACAACAACACGCCCGCGTTCGTGACGCGCCTCCACGTCCGCTACGATCGCGCGCACTTCCCCGAGGATCTCGTCTTCCAGGAGACCGGCGACCAGCAGAACTTCCAGGCCCGCTACGTCCTCCATCATCCGTGGACCGGCACCGAGAGCTGCCCCGCGGCCAATCAATACCGCCAGGAGCTGCGCCAGCGTCAGGAGCGCGAGGCCAAGAACGTCGCGAGCCTGACCGGGTGGCAGATCGGCGCCGTACGGAAGAAGATGAACATCGCCGCCGTCAGACCGGCGAAACACTGGTGGGACAGCCTGTGGTGAAGTTCACAGTTCGCTGACCCGCGCCCTGCAACCGCCCATGGCTTACTTCGTTCTCCACGCGAAATAAGGAGGGCAAGCCATGGGCAAACGGTTCCTCACCGCAACGGCGGTGGCGTTGTGCGCTCTGGGCGCGTTCGCGCAGGGCATCACGCTGCCGCCGTCGGGCGGCAATCAACGCCAAACCATCATTCAGCAAATCGGTCCGGTCAAAGTCTCGGTCGAGTACAGCAGTCCGCACGTCCATAGCCCGCAGGGCGACGACCGCAAGGGCAAGATCTGGGGCGCGCTCGTTCCCTACGGCCTGACGAACCTCGGCTTCGGCACGTGCAAGGAGTGCCCGTGGCGCGGCGGCGCGAACGAGAACACGGTCTTCACGACGTCGCAGGACATCACGGTGCAGGGGCAGAAGCTCCCGGCCGGCTCGTACGCGCTCTTCTTCATCGTCGATCCGAACGAGTGGACGGCGATCTTCTCCAAGAACCACACGTCGTGGGGCAGCTTCTTCTATGACCCGACCGAGGATGCGCTGCGGGTCAAGGTGAAGCCGGAGAAGAGCGAATACCGCGAGGTGCTGACGTACGACTTCACCGAGCGGAAGGACGACAAGGCCACGCTGGCGATGAAGTGGGAAGAGCTGGCGGCACCGCTCGAGATCACCGTCCCGAACACGGCGGACCTCTACATCGCGCAGCTCGGCAACGAGCTCCGCTCCTCGCCGGGCTTCGACTACCTCAACTTCCTGAACGCCGCGCAATACGCGATCCAGCAGAAGCGCGGACCGGAGGCGCTGGCGTGGGCGAAAGCGGCGGCGGATCCGTCGCAGGGCATCGGGCGGGAGACCTTCCAGACGCTGATGACCCTCGCCACCGCGCAGGAGTTGAACGGCAAGACCGCCGACGCCGCGGCCACGCGCGAGAAGGCCATGAACCATCCGACGGCCACCGCGGTCGACCTGCACATGTTCGGACGCCAGCTCTTCAACCAGAAGAAGAAGGACGAGGCCATCAAGGTGTGGGAGGCAAACGCGAAACGCTTCGGCCCGGTGTGGCCGACGAACGTCAGCCTGGCGCGCGCGAGCTCCGCGAAGGGCAATTACCCCGAGGCCCTAAAGTACGCGAAGGCCGCGCTGGCGCAGGCGCCGGACGACGGGAACAAGAAGAACCTCGAGGGGGCGATCAAGAAGTTGGAGGCGGGGCAGGACATCAATTAGCGGTTGCCGGGCAGGCGTTATGCACCTGCCCGCCGGCATGTTGACGGTTCTCGCACTCATCTTGGGGCTCGGCTTCGGCCGGGCCCCAAACGCCTGCCAGGTCCTCTCGGCGCGCGACGTCGCCAAGGTGCAGGGTGCCCGGCCGAAATCGACGAAGCTGAAGGAAACCAAGAACCGCGAGCTGCAGGTCTCGCAGTGTCTCTTCACGCTGCCGCGCCTCTCCGACTCCGTCTCCATCGACGTCATGCGCGGCGACACGCGCACGTTCTGGCGCAAGCACTTTCCCAACGAGCATCTCACCTCGAACAAGCCGCGGCCGGAGCGTGAAGCGCACGCGATCCACGTCGACGGCGTCGGCGACGACGCAGTCTGGAGTGGCAACCGCCTGGCCGGCGCGCTGTACGTGCTGAAGGGTGACACGATCGTCCGCGTCAGCCTCGGCGGCGACCGGCCGCAGGAGCAGAAGATTGAGAAAGCGAAGCAGCTCGCCGCGAGGGCGCTCCGCAGACTCTAGTCGGCGCCCTCTTTTCGACTGGCACGTGCCGCTGATCGGCAGCCTGCTCCTCCTCCTCTGGACGACGAACCGGCGCCGCATCAAGCCGAGCTTCGAGCTCTCCGGCGACGGCAGCATCGACGTCATGGTGCCGTCGCTCATCGGCCTCACCGAGGGGGCGATCGATGCAGGGAACCGCGTCGAAATCCTCCAGAACGGCCTCTACTTCGAGCGCCTCCTCGACGATATCGGCAAAGCCCGCGTCTCTATCCACATCGAGTCGTACATCTGGTGGAAGGGCGACGTCTGCGTGCGCGTCGCCGAGGCGCTGGCCGCGCGCGCCCGCGACGGCGTCGAGGTGCGGCTCCTCCTCGACTACTCCGGCTCCTCGCGCATGGACAAGGGGTTGATGCGCACGATGAAGGAGGCCGGCTGCAAGGTGCATCAGTTCCATCCGCTGCGCGTCAGCAACATCGGCGTGATGAACAACCGCACGCACCGCAAGATCGCCGTGTTCGACGGGCGCGTCGCGTACGTCGGCGGGCACGGCATCGCCGAGGAGTGGACCGGGAACGCCGAGGACCGCGAGCACTGGCGCGACACCTTCGTGCGCATGGAAGGACCCGTCGCGAACACAGTGCAGGGCTGCTTCTGCGAGAACTGGATCGAAGAGACGGGCGAGGTGCCGGCGGGCGAGCGCTACTACCCGAAGCTCGAGAAGTGCGGCGACACCGACGCCCACGTCGCCTACACCTCGCCGCACGGCAGCATCTCCTCGGTGCAGCTGCTCTACTACCTGGCCATCTCCTCCGCCCACCACGAGCTGCTCATCCAGAACCCCTACTTCCTCCCGCACGAGGACGCCATCGAGGCGCTGGTCGCGGCGGTGAAGCGCGGCGTCGACGTGAAGGTCATGCTCCCCGCCGCCTCGGTCATCGATTCGCCGCTCGTGCAGCACGCCAGCCATCACCACTTCGGCGATCTCCTCGAGCGCGGCGTGCGCATCTTCGAGTACCGGAAGACGCTGCTGCACCAGAAGATCATCATCGTCGACGGCACATGGTCGTGCGTCGGCTCGACGAACTTCGACGACCGCTCCTTCCAGCGCAACGACGAGATCACCGTCGGCTTCACCGACCCCGCGCTTGCGAAGCATCTGCGCGACGCCTTCTTCGACGACATGAAGCACGCCCGCGAGGTGCACTTCGAGGAGTGGAAGTCGCGGCCGCTGCACCACAAGCTCCTCGACGGCGCGTGCTTCGCGTTTCGCATGGAGCTGTGACGTTTCAACGACAGAGGCGCACGGATCGGAAAACGGCAAAAACGCACTTCCACACTCGCGTGTATAAAGGTTCGGGATCCCAAAAATCGCCACGCGGGAGGTTGCGATGCCATCTGTCGTTCAGCAACAGGCCTATCCCGAAGAGCAGCGGCGGCACTTGCCGAACGGCGCGGGTCTGGGTCCGTATCGCATCGTCAACCTCATCGCCTCCGGAGGCATGGGCGACGTCTACCGCGCCCACGACGAGCGCCTCGGACGCGACGTCGCGCTGAAGGTCCTGCCGGCCGTCATCACCGGCGACCGCGAGCGCATCGACCGCTTCGCCCAGGAAGCAAAGTCCGCCTCCGCGCTAAACCACCCGCACATCGTGGCCATCTACGAGATCGGCCAGGCGCGTGCGTCGTACGTGTCGAAGGACCGCCGCCGCGAGGAGCTGCACTACATCGCCATGGAGCTCGTCGAGGGCGAGACGCTGCGCGAGTTTCTGGCCGGCCATCCGTCGATGCCGAGGCGCCTGGAGATCCTGGCGCAGACCGCGGACGGACTGGCGAAGGCGCACGCCGCCGGCATCGTGCACCGCGATCTCAAGCCCGACAACATCATGATCTCGGCCGAGGGATACGCGAAGGTGGTCGACTTCGGGCTGGCCAAGCTCGTCGAGCCGCCCTCGGGATGGAATCCCCTCGGCGCCGATTCGCCGACGATGCGCGCCATCACGCGGCAGGGAGAGCTCATCGGCACGGCCGGCTACATGTCGCCCGAGCAGATCGCCGGCAAGCCGATCGACCAGCGCTCCGACATCTTCTCCTTCGGCTGCATCGTCTACGAGGCGGTCACGGGGCAGAAGCCGTTCGAGGGCGAGTCGTTCGTCGATACGCTGCATCAGGTGCTGCACGGGGAGCCGCGGCCGCTCGAGCACGCGGACGAGCGCGTGCAGCACGAGATGCAGCGCCTCATCGGCAAGTGCCTGGTCAAGGACCGCGAGAACCGCTACCAGTCGCTGCGCGACGTCGCGCTCGACCTCCGCGCACTGGCGCGCGAGATCGACAGCGCGCGCGTGATCCCGCTCCCGCGCTCGGCGAGCGTCGGCTGGCTCATCGCCGCGATGGCCATCTGCGTCGGCGCCGCAATCGTCATGATCTGGCGCAGCCGCACGCCGGCGGCGCCGCCCGGCACGTCGCACGCCGCGATGCGCATCACCACGAGCGGCAACGTCGGGCACCTCGCGGTCTCGCCCGACGGCCGCTTCGTCGCGTACACGACGTCCGACGAGAAAGGGCAGGCCGTGCGCCTGCAGCAGATCGCAACCGGCAGCAGCGTCGTGATCGTTCCGCCCGTTGCAGACACGCACTTCGTCGGCATCACGTTCTCGCCCGACTCGAATTACGTGCTGCCGACGAGCTACGAGAATTCGATCTACGGCAACCTCACGCAGGTCCCGCTCCTCGGCGGACCGGCCACGGCGCTCGTCCACGACGCCGACACCGAGGCCGCGGTCTCGCCGGACGGCACGCGCGTGGCGCTGGTGCGCCAGATCCTGCAGAAAGGTGAAAGCGATATCGTCGTGACCGCGCGCGACGGCTCGCACGAGCGCATCCTGACGACGCTTCCGCTGTCCGAAAAGACGACGTCCCCGGCGTGGTCGCCGGATGGGAAGCGCATCGCCGTCACGCACGGCCGAAGCATTTTCACGATCGATGCGGCGACCGGCGCGAAGGCGAGTGTGCCGCTCGCGGAGTGGCACGGCACGTTCGACGGCGCGACGTGGAGCGCGCGCGGCGACGCGCTGATCGTCAGCGCCGTCGACGAGCGCTCCGGCGGACACAAGCAACTGATGCGCGTCGAGCTCCCGTCGGGATCGATCGCGCCGATCACCGACGACGACAATGACTACGCCGAACCGCGCGCCACGGGCAGCGCGCTCACCGCGATCCGGATGAAGCGCCAGGCGACGCTCTGGTCCGTCACGCCGGGAGCGCCGGCCGAGGAGCTGACGAAGAGCGTCGGCAGCACCGACGGCCTCGACGGCGTCGCCTGGACGCGCGACCACCGCATCGTCTACACGTCGTCCGCCGCGGGGACGGTCGACCTCTGGATCGCCAATGCCGACGGCTCGTCGGCGCGGCAACTGACGAACGACGAAGGCGCCGAGTCGCATCCGGTAGTCACCGCGGACGGTGCGACCATCGTCTATTCATCGCCCTCGCGCGGGCAGTCGACGATCTGGCGGATGAGCCTCGACGGCTCGCAGCGGCGGCCGATTGTCACTGCGCCGCTCATCTACGATTTCGCCGTCACGCCGGACGCGAAGAACGTCGTCTACGCCGCCGGCTCGACGCTGCAGCGCGTGCCGCTCGACGGCGGCGCGCCCGTGACGATCGCGCGCATGGGGGTATGGGCGATGTCGCTGCAGGTCACGCCCGACGGCCAGGCGGTGATCTTCTCCGCGCTCGAAGACATCGCGCCGAAGCTGTTCCGCGTCCCGATCGGCGGCGGCCCGGTGACGAAGCTTCTCGCCGACCGCGCCTCGGACGGCGCCATCTCGCCCGACGGCAAGCTCCTCGCCTGCACCTTCGGCCTCGCCGAGCCGTGCGCGAGCCTGGCCATCCTCCCCGCCACCGGCGGCGCGGCGCGCATCCTGCCGCTGAACGGCTGCCTGTACCGCTGGAGCCCCGACGGCAAGTCGATCGTGTTCGTGAAGGACGAAGGGAAGAAGGAGAACCTCTATCTATTGCCGCTCGACGGCAAAGAGGCAAAGCCGATCACGAGCTTCACCGACGGCAGCATCGCGAATTTCGCGTGGGCGCCGGATGGATCGCGCATCGTGTTGACGCACTATCAGCAGACGCGGGACGTGGTGATGATGAGCGCGCGTTAATTCGGCGGCGTCAACGACAGCGTCACGCTGTAAACCACGGCCACCGGCTGTCCAGCCCGCGTTGCGGGACGGAACTCCCAGTGGCTCAGCGCGTCGGCGATCATCTGGTCGGCGGCGGGGCTCAAGCCCAGCATCGGCTTCACCTCGATCACCTTCCCCGCCGCGTCGATCGTCACCTCGGCCGCGCCGATCTTGCGCGCCCCGGCGAGCTCCGGCGGGTACGGCACTTCGCTGCGCACCAGCGCCACCGGCGCGGCGACGTCGCCGCCGACTTTGTAGATCTGCTGGCCCGTGGCCGTCTTCTGCTTCGTCACCGACGGGTGCGCCTGCAGCTCCGGCGGGAGGAACGCCTGCGCCAGCGTGTCGAGGTCGAGCACGCGCGTCCAGGCGCTGTCGTCGTAGATCAGGTCTTCCTCGAACGAGCCGGTGATCGGCTTCGACCAGGTGTCGCGATTGAACGTCTTGTCCGCGCCGGCGCTCATGATCCGGAAGTGCAGCCCCTCGGGATCGACGACCGCGACCTCCAGCGGCGTCCCCCACTCGTCGAGCACGCGCGGGGTGCGCACGCCGCGCACCGACTTCTGCACCACGCGCGTCTTGAGGAACCGCTCGGAGAGCGCCTTCACCCGGTCCTGCGTGATGCGCTCGCGAATGAGGTCGGCGAATTTCGGATCCTTCTTCAGCGCCTCAGTCTCGATCTCGTTGATGCGCAGCCACGCCCACGCGTTCGGGATCGTGTTGACGACGCGGTAGACGTCGCCGCGCGGAAACGCCGTGGAGAGCGACTGCTCGCTCTTCTGCGCCTCGGAGACGAAGCCGGCCAGCCACGCGCGGTTCGTGCGCACCCACGCGCCGGCGACGATCACGCTGTCGGCGGCGAGCGACGTCGTCTCGCCCTTCGTCGCCCACGCGCCCTCCTCGAACGTCTTGTCGCTGCCGGCGCCGGCGATGCGGTAGCCGAACTTCGGATCGACGTCGATGCGGTACGGCGTCCCCCACGGGTCGCGCAGTTGATTGATGTCGACGGCGAGGATGCCGGCAGTCTCGCTGTCGGCGGCGCCGACGCGGTAGGTCCCCTGCGTGAGCTTCTGGTACTCCATCGCGGTGGCGAGCTGCTGCATCGTGGCGAGGTTGAGCAGCCCTTGCTTGAGCGAGTCGTCGCTCGGCTGTTGCGCGAGCGCGGTGGTGGCGGCGGCGAGAAGAATCGCAGTAATGGTCAGGCGCATCGTGTTCGGATCTCTTTGGCGACCTCTACGACGGACGAGAGCAGGCTATGGTTCCCGCCCGGCACGGCGACGAAGCGCGAGCCCGCCGCGGCGTGCGGCCGCCAGCGCTGCCAGACGGCCTCGACGCGCTCGAACGGCAGAGTCTCGTCTTCGATTCCCATGAAGATCGTGATCGGGACCGCCGGCGCGTCGCGATCGGCGCCTGCGCCGGCGATTTGCTCGAAAAACGCGCGGTGAATCGGCGCGTTGGCGTTGCGCGCGTGGTTGAAGACCTCGACGGGGTCGCCCTCAGGGATATGCGCGATCCAGTGCTCCGCGACGCCGAGCGCCGGCGCGATGAGGATCAGCGGCCGGGCAATGCCGCGGCGGACGACTTCGAGCGCGACGAGCGCGCCGAGGGAGCTGCCGACGACTGCGCACGGGTCGATGGCGCGGCCGGTGTCGAGGCCGAGCGCCACCATCGCCTCGAAGTCGAGCCGCTCGAACGAGGGAACGTTGAGGTCCGGCGTCACCAGCTCGACGTCAGGCGCGAGAAGGTCGCGCAGGAGGCGCACTTTCTCGCTGTTTGGCGAGCTGGCGAAGCCGTGGAAGTAGAGAACTCTCGTGTTAACCGCGCGGCCGCTCCTCGTCCCGAACGATATCGCGTTCGCGCACCGTCCGGACCGGGCGCTCGACGTCGACGCCGCCACCGTCGTTTACCAGCTCCTCGAAGAGCGAGCGGTAGTGCAGCACGGCCTGTCGCAGGTCCTCCGTCGAGCGCGTCTCGCGATCGATGATGCCGTGCCCGGCGCGGTAGTGCTCGACGACGCGCGGGTGCTTCACCGAGAGGAGCGCCGCGTGCTTCTCGAACTCCGCGATCGGATAGCCGCGCGTGCGCATGACGTCGGTGATGAGCTCGTCGGCCTCGACGACCGCGGTCGTCGGCCGCTCCACGAAGCGCGCCTCGACCTTGCGCCACTCGTCGCGATAGCGGTCGCGCTCCGCCGCCGCCAGCGGCCGGATGTCAAAGCTCTTCGCCTCCTCGGCACGCGCCACGAGCTCGTGCTCCGCGCGCGAGCGGCTGCCGGCCTCTTCCACCGTGCGGTCGTACTCACGGCCGAAGTGGTCGCGCAGCGCCGCCGTGCGGCTGCGCCGCGCCCCCGCAGCGATGAGCCCGATGATCACGAGGACCGCCACGGCCGCCGCGGCAATCCAGATCCATTGCGGATTGATGTTCATGAACACACCTCCGCAAGGGGATGATCAAAGGATGTGCCGAGGCGGCCGCTCCCCTCTCAGCCCGGACACTTGTCGTACGAGTTGTCCGTGCACGAGCTGCTCGACGGCATCTCGATGCTGAAGCCTTGCGACCCGGCCAGCAGGTTGATGTTCACCGGGCTGCCCGATTTGTAGTCGGAGTCCTCCACGTCACACTGCTTGCCGTTGCGGTACCAGCACTGTCCGCTCGAGTCGGTAAACGTCACCGACCAGTCGTCCGAGCCGCCCGACCCGACATTGATCTGAAACTGGATCTCGTCGTTTGAGCCCAGCGAGGGCGTCGGATTCGGATTCGGCGAATCTTGATACGATGACCACTGGTGCAGCACGCTCACGTTCGTGATCGTGCCGCCGGTCTGATTCGTCACGGTACAGCCCATCTGTCCCCAGAGTCCCATATTTTTCTCCTCTTTGCTGAAGTATGGATTAATCTGGATCGAGAATTGGCGGCCGTCTAGGTCCGGAGCGCTATGAACATCCGCAAACACGCAATTGACCGTGGTCTGGATTTTATCTATCAGACTGCGCGCAAGCGGGCGAACTTCGACGAGTACGGGTTCGATTACCTCGGCTGCTTTCACTGTCTGGCATCGACATCAAAGGACCGGGCATTGCGCAAGAAGGCGCTGGACATGGGCCGCGAGCGCGCGCATCAATGGCGCCGCCGCAATGCCAAGGTGCCGCGCAACGCCGACCCGGACGACATTGCGAATCTTGTTTCCGGGAGTTACTCCGCGCACAGCCTGGGTGTGCCTGACAACCAATTGAAGCAGGACCTGCGCAAGGCAGCAGCCAAGTTCACGGCCGTTGATTATTTCTACTTCGATCCCGCCACGGAGCCTCCGCCGAGCGATGTTCCCAATGACTGCGATTGTGGAGCTTCGAATCCGCGAGGCCGCAAGACGTGCCATCACTGCAAGCGACGCTTGACGATGATGACGCGGTATGCGGTATGGCAGGATGCAGTGATTCGAACCTACATGGGCGAACGCTATGGCGTGCGTTTGGGAGCGCCGTATGCGGAGGTCATCAAGTGGCTCCCCGCGATGCGTCCCTACCCTCCATATATAGATGCCGACGACATGCAGTTTTACGATGCTACGTATGCGGTCACGCACGTCGTCTACACGCTGAATAGCTATAGTTGTTACCAGCTATCGCCGCGATGGCTGCCGGCCGAATATTCATTCCTGAAACAGAATCTCGTCCGAGCGATCGATATGGACGACCCCGAGACCATGGGCGAGTTTCTGGATGCGCTGAAATCGTTCGGCCTCGCCGAGGATCATCCGCTCATTCGAAAGGGCGTCGACTTTTTGCTCGCCACACAAAACGCGGATGGAAGCTGGGGCGATGTCGACGCTGAAGACATTTACCAGCGTTATCACCCGACCTGGACAGCGGTCGACGGGTTGCGCGAATACGCCTGGCGCGGCCAACGATTGTGCTTTCCGGCATTAGCCGGCCGGCTCAACCGAGAACCGGTTCTTCGCCGTTCGGCCGCCGCGGCGCCCTCCGGCGCAGGACAGAGCGGCCCTGCACCAGCGCGACGCCGGCGAGGATCGTCGCCATCGCCGTGATCGAGACCCACGTCAGGCGCTCGTTGAGGACGATCCATCCGAGGATCACCGCCACGACGGGGTTGACGTAGGAGTAGAGCGAGAGCGTCGTCACGCGGAGGCTGCGCATCGCGTAGATGTATGCGGTGAAGGCGATGACGGAGCCGAAGATCATGAGGTAGAGCAGCGCGAAGAGGGTGCGTGTGGTGACGTGGAAGCGCGGAAGCTCACCCAGGGCGAGGCCGGTGATGCCGACGATCGCGCCGCCGGCGAAAGCCTGCAGCGCGGACGACATGAGCGGCGGCACGTTGGCCAGGTTGTACTTGCCGCGCGACGTTCCGTACTGCCAGCCGACGCAGCCGATCTGGATGACGATGGCGCCGAGGATGAAGCGGTGGTCGACGGCGCCGCCGGCGCCGCCCGGCGTGACCAGAAGCGCCACGCCGACGAAGCCGATGATCATCCCGCCGAGGCTGCGGCGCTGCACGCGCTCGCCGCCGCTGCGCAACGCTTCCATGACCGTGGCCCAGAACGGCGCGGTGGCCACGAGGAGCGCGGCGATGCCGCTCGGCACCCACTGCTCGGCCCAGACGACGCTCAGGTTGCCGAGGCCGACGAGGAGCAGGCCGACGAGCACGATCTCGCCGAGGGTACGGCGGTCGCGCGGGAGGCGGTCGCCGCGCAGCGTGGCGATGACGAAGAGGATGATGCCCGCGCCGAGGTAGCGCACCGCGGTGAGGAGCAGCGGCGGGATCGTCTCCACGGCGATGCGGATGAAGAGGTATGTCGTCCCCCAGACGATGCAGACGGTGGCAAAGGCGATGTACGGGACGAGACGCCCCTCACCCTGGCGCTTCGCGCCTGTCCCTCTCCCCGCAAGCGGGGAGAGGGTGGCGCCGGAGGCGACGGGTGAGGGGCGCTCCGTCCCAGACTTCATCGGTCCTCCCCGAGGGTGACGCCGCCGCACTTTTCAAAGTGCGTCTTCATCACGATCGTCGTGCGCGTCGAGAGCGACAGCGGCGGCGAGTTGAGCTTGGAGACGAGGGTGTTGAGGGCGGCGATCGACGCGGTGCGGACCTTGATGAGGTAGCAGTCGTCGCCGGCGACGGTGTGGGCCTCGACGACTTCGTCGCTCTTCATCAGCGCCTCGAAGGTCTTTTTCGCCTTCGCCTCGGAGATGGTTCCGCGGCAGGAGACGAACGCGGTGATGGTACGGCCTAGGGTGGCGGGGTCGAGCACGATGGTAGTGCCGCGGATCACGCCGCTGCGCTCGAGCCGGGCCACGCGCTCGCCGACGGCGGAGCGGGAGAGGCCGACGATGTCGGCGAGCTCGGTAGAGGGGAGGCGGCCGTCGCGGAGAAGGACGTCGATGATGTGAAGATCGACTTCGTCAACCTCGACTGCCATGCCGGCAGTTTACCACCAACTTGACGGCGATTTGCGCCGTTTACCGACAGTTTGCCGGTCAGACCGCCAAAACAACGGCAGGTTGATCGTGCATCGGGTTGATGGCGCTCCGCCGCGGGTAGACGTACTCGCCGCGCTGCTCGGCGCAGCGGAGGAGGTCGCGCTGCAGGTACTCGATCTTGACGGCGCCGTCGCGGTCGTTCAGGAGGCGCCGCAGCGCGGCCCGCCCGAGGACGATCGAGCGCAGCCGGATCGGGCCGCGGATGGCGTAGCGGAGATTCTCCCGGTCGTCGCTGCAGACGCGCACCACCCGCGCGCCGAGGACGCTCACGATCTCCTCCGCCAGCTTCGCGTCATCCATGCTCTTGATCGCCGTGCTCATGATCCCTCCCATGTCGCATACATAGACGACGCAGAATGGCGAAAGTTTCCTGGGACAATGTTGCATGCGCGTAACGTTCACCCCGCTGGCAAAGGCGGCCGAGGCAAAGACGGACGAGACGATCCTCGATGTAGCCCGCCGCGCCGGGGTTCCGTTGGGCAATTCCTGCGGGGGAATCGGGGTCTGCTCGCGCTGCAAGGTGCGGGTCGTCGCCGGGGCGGAGAGCCTGACCGCACCGACGAGCGTGGAGGCGCGGTTTGCCCAAGCGCGCGGGTTTGCGGCGGATGAGCGGATGGCTTGTCAGGCGGTGGTGCTTGGGGACTGCGAGGTGACGACCGCGTATTGGTAGGACCGGCGGCGGGACGCCGCCGGGGCGGCCGGCGAGGACGCCGGCTGCGACTGGCGTAAACTCGTTTCTCCCCCATGCGACGCTCGGCCGCGGTCCTCACACTCCTCCTTCTCATCGCCACGAGCTCCTTCGCCCAGGTGCGGCGCCGGGCCATGCTGCCGCCGACGGACGACGGACTGACGTTTCCGCAGTGGGTCGCCCTCCGGGCCATCCCGTTCGACACCGTCGAACCGGGCAGCGACGACCGCGATCTCGCGCCGCTCAGCGATCTCGTCGGCAACCACAAATATGTCGGCGTCGGCGAGGCCACCCACGGCTCGCACGAGTTCTTCGCCATGAAGGCGCGGATGTTCCGTTACCTCGTCGAGCACAAAGGCTTCACCGTCTTCTCAATCGAAGGCAACCTCCCCGAGGCCGATGCCATCAACGACTACGTCCAGACCGGGAACGGCGACCCCGTCGCGCTCGTGCACGGAATGCACTTCTGGACCTGGTCGGTCGAGGAGCTCGAAGACCTCGTCGTCTGGATGCACGAGTACAACGTTGCCCATCCCGACCGCCCCCAGCTCTCCTTCCGCGGATTCGACATGCAGTATTCGCAGGCGGCCATCGCCGGCGCGGAGGCGTACGTGCAACGCGTCGATCCGCAACGCGCAAACGCGTTCGCCGCGAACCTCTCGTGCGCCAACGTCGACTTCAGCGTGTATCAAAGCCTCAGCACCTCGGCGAAGAACGACTGCCGCACCAAGGTTGCGGCCGCGTACCAGACGATCGAGAGCTCCCGCGATGCCTACGTCGCCGCCAGCAGCGCCGCCGAATACGAGCGGATGCTGCGCTACACCAAAGTAGCGATCCAGTTCGAAGACCTGGCCGGGCATACGCCGACGTCACGCGACCTCTGGATGGCCGAGAACGCGGAGTGGATCGTCGAAGTCGAGCACCCCGGCGAGAAGATGATGATGTGGGCGCACAACTATCACATCGGGCGCGCCAGCGGCGTGCAGATGGGCACGTACTTCAACGCTCACTTTCCGAACGATCACATGTCCTTCGGGTTCGTCTTCGACTACGGCAACTTCAACGCGCGCGACTTCACGACGCACGCACTCCAGGAGAAGCACGTCGACGAGGCCCACGACAACGGATACGACGCCGTCTTCCGCTCGGCCAATCGCCCGTACTTTTTTCTCGACATGCGCAAGGCGCCGAGGAGCGTGCTCAACGATCTCTATGGAAGCACGCACGCGCGGTATGACATCGGCGCCGTCTATCCGGTTCCGCGCGTCCGCGCACCGATCGGGCCGGAGTGGGACGTCGTGATCTGGGTCGCCGTCAGCACGGCGTCGCATTTGAAATGACGGCGGGCGATCAGTCCTCCGTATCCGTCGTGCTGGCCCGTCCCGCCACGTCCACCCCCGGAATCTGGAAGAAGAACGGCTTGCGCGTGCGCGGGTGGTTGCCGATCTCGTTCATCGTCGCGGCGTCGAAGATCCGTCCGTTCACGACCGTGTAGTGCACCGACTCGCTGTTGCGGATGTTGTCGAGCGGATTGGCGTCGAGCACGATCAGGTCGGCGAGCTTCCCCGGCTCCAGAGTGCCGATGTCCTTGTCGAGCCCGAGGTAGTGCGCGCCGGCGATCGTCGCGGAGTGCAGCGCCTGCATCGGCGTCATCCCGCCCTGCACGAACATCCACAGCTCCCAATGCGCGCCGAGTCCTTCGCGCTGGCCGTGCGCGCCGAGCTGCACGGAGACGCCGCGGTCGAACAATTTCTTCGCGATCGCGGCGTTGTTGATGTGGTTCCACTCGTCCTCGGGCGCCAGCGTGCGCCGGCGCGAGCGCGAATCGACGATGCGCCGCGGCACGAACGACAAGAGGCGCTGGTCCTCCCACACGTTCGTCTTCGCGTACCAGTATTGCTCGCCCCACAGCCCGCCGTAGCCGACGATGAGTGTCGGCGTGTAGCCGACCTTTGTCCCGCTCCAGAGCTGGAACGTGTCCTCGTACGCGCTCCCGACCGGGATGGAGTGCTCCACGCCGGTGTGCCCGTCGACGACCATGGTCATGTTGTGCATGTACAGCGACCCGCCCTCGGGCACGACCATCATTCCGGTCTCCCGCGCCGCCTCGATCACCTGCTGGCGCTGGTCGCGGCGCGGCTGGTTGTAGCTCTTCACGCTGATGGCGCCGGCGGCCTTCATCCGCTTGAGGTGGAAGAGCGCGTCGTCGAGCGAGTTGATGTCGGCCTTGAACGGCGCCTTCGCGCCGTAGAGGATCGTGCCGGTCGAGAAAATGCGCGGCGCCGTGACGAGGCCCGCGCGCGCCATCTCGGCGTGCGTGAAGATCTCCGCCGTGTCGTTCGACGGGTCGTGCAGCGTCGTGACGCCGAAGGCGAGCGTCGCGTAGTCGACCCAGCTCTGCTGCGGGATCAGGTCGTCGGAGCCCATGCCGCCGTGCCAGTGCACGTCGACGAAGCCGGGCATGATCGTCTTGCCGGAGACGTCGATCACCTTCGCGCCGGCGGGGATCGCGACGTTGCGGCCGACCGCGGCGATGCGGTTGCCGTCGATGACGACGGAGCCGTCGTCGATGACCTCGTCGCCCTTCATCGTCAGGATGCGCGCGTGCGTCAGCGCGAGCGCGCCCGTCGGCACGTCGTACGTCGTATTGAAGCCGACGTTGATGCCGTGCTCCGGCGCGGGCGGCAGCTTCTCCGGCGCGCCGGCGATGAACACGAAGGCGTCCTTCAGATCGCGCTCGAAGAGCTCCTGCCCCAAGGACCAGTACAACTTCGACGAATCGACGGACCAGTGGAGATAGTTGCCGGCCTCCTTCGTCGCCTTCGCCGTCGGGATCGACTTCGAGTCAGGACCGACGTCGACGCTCTGCCCCGTGTGCACAAACGGCGTGACGTAGACGTTGAACTTCTCCTGCCAGGCCAGCCACTTCTCGTCGGGCGACACGGTGAAGCGCGTGGCGAAGGCGGAGAGGTAGAGCTGCTTCTCATCGGTGCGGTCGAGGTTGATCGTCCGCAGGGCGCGCTTGTCCTCGCTCTCGAAGGACATGAAGTAGATGCGGTCGTTCGACGCGCCGAACTCCGGGAACGCGCCTTTCTTGGTGACGAGCTTCGACGCGCCGCCGGCGGACGGCACGACGTAGATGCCGGGCTCGCGCGACCAGATCGCGGGCATGAGGAAGCCGTCGCTGGTGGTGCGGTAGACGACCTTCGTCCCGTCCGGCGAGAACGCCGGCTCGATGCAGTGGCACGGCTTGTCGGTGATGGCGCGCCCCTCGCCGCCCGCGGCCGGCGCGATGCGCACCGCGCCCATCTTGTCGTCGTTCCACGTCACGTACGCGATCGACTTGCCGTCGCGCGACCAGGCCGGATAGAACTCGAAGTCGTCGTTCTGCTTCGTCAGGCGGTGCGGCGTGCCGTTCGGCAGGTCGCGCAGATAGAGGTGTCCCATCGCCGAGTAGACGACCTGCTTGCCATTCGGCGACACGGAGACCCAGCGCAGCATCTTCACCGGGAACTCCTTCGGCGCGACGTCGATCGGCACGCGCAGCGCCTCGGTGACGCGCCGCGACGACTTCACGTGAAAGGGGATGTCGGCGACGGCTTTCGACGCCACGTCGATGCGATGAATGTGGCCGCCGGCCCAGAAGACGATCGCCTTGTTGTCGGGCGTCCAGGCCATCGACGGATAGACGCCGTGGATGGCCCACGTCTCCTGCATGTCGCGATCGAGGCCGTCGTACAGCGGTGTCTCGCGCCCCGACTCGAGGTCGAGGACGAAGATGGTCGACTTGTAGCGGACGCGCCGGATGAACGCGAGCGACTTGCCGTCGGGCGACGGCGTCGGCCGGATCGAGCCGCCCGGGCCGGTGACGAACGGCTCGGTCTCGCCCATCTGCCGGTCGAGGCGCTGGATGACGTAGATCTGCCCGTTCGGATCTTTGTTGTACTGGAAGATTGCGCCCGGCGTCGTGTCGTCGCTGTAATAGAGGTAGCGGCCGTCGGGCGAGAAGACCGGCTCGCCGGAGTCTTTCTGGTCGTTGCGCTTCTTGGTGAGCTGCAGGCCGTCGCCGCCGCTGCGGTGGTAGAGCCACATCTCGCCGGCGCCGAGGGAGCGCTCCGCGGTGAAGTGCTTGCGGGCGACGATGTACTCGGAGTCGGGCGTCCAACTCGGCGAGTTCAGAAGCCGGAACGTCTCCTTCGTCACCTGCTGCGGCTTCGAGCCGTCGCGATTCATGATCCAGATGTTGTCGCCGCCGGCACGGTCGCTGGTGAAGGCGATCCATTTGCCGTTCGGCGAGTACTTCGGCTGCATGTCCCAGGCGACGCCGCTGGTGAGCGACTTGGCCTCGCCGCCGCCCATGGGGACCGTGTAGATGTCGCCCAGGAGGTCGAAGGCGATCTCCTGGCCGTCGGGGCTGACGTCGAGCGACATCCACGTCCCCTCGGTCACATCGATCGCCACGTCGTGATGCGGGCCGGGAGGGTTGTTGACGTCCCACTTCTTGTCTTCTTTTTTCTCCGCAGCGCCTTCGGCGCCGATCGGATTCGGCGACGGCTGCGTCGAAGGCACGGGAGGCGCGTCTTTTTTCTGCGTCTCCTGCTTCTGCTGCTCCTGCGACACCGGCCGCGGCTCCTGCTCCGCTTTCTCCGGTTTCTTCGGCTCCGCTTTCTTCCCCTCGGCGGGCACGGGAGCGGGCGGCGGCGGCGTCTGCGCGTGCAGCGTGAACGCGGCGATGGCGAGAAGAGCAAGTGCGGCTCGCTTCATGGCGCGCGAGGTTACACTACCGCTCCCGATGGACGGCAACTCTTCGACAACAACTGACGTGTGGGGACAGCGCGAGTGGGGCATCGTGGGCGGCCTCGTGGTGCTCGTGGCCATCGTCTTCGCGCAGGTGTGGAAGCACGAGTTCCTCAACTACGACGACCCGCAGTTCGTCTTCTTCAATGAGGCCGTGCGCAACGCCGACTTCAAGTGGGCGTTCACGTCGACGAGCCTGACCTGGCTGCCGCTGACGTGGATCTCCTACATGCTCGACTTCCGCATCTTCGGCCTGCAGCCGGGCGGGTACCTCATCATGAACGTGCTGTACCACGCCGTGGCCACGTGCTTTCTCTTCGCGGCGATGCGGAGGATGACCGCGGCGACGTGGCCGAGCGCGTTCGTGGCGGCGATCTTCGCCATTCACCCGGCGCACGTGGAGTCGGTGGCGTGGATCGCGGAGCGAAAAGACGTTCTCTCGACGCTGTTTGCCATCCTGGCGCTCTTCTTCTACGCGCGGCGGAAGATCTGGCTGACGGCGGCGATGATGGCGCTGTCGCTGATGGCGAAGCAGACGTACGTGACGCTGCCGTTCATCCTGCTGCTCCTCGACTACTGGCCGCTGGCGCGCTGGTGCCGCGCGAAAGACGTCGGCCCGCTGTTGATCGAAAAAATCCCGCTCTTCGTGCTGACGGTCGCCGGCAGCATCGCCGCGGTAGCGGGGCAGGTCGGGATCCAGAGCGTCAGCTCGACGTCGCTGATCCCGGTCGCGCGCCGCGTGGCCAACGCGTTCGTCGCTTATGCAAAGTACACGGGGAAGATGTTCCTGCCGGTGCGGCTGGCGGTGCTCTATCCGCTCGTGCCCGTGGCGGCGTGGAAGGCGGTCGCCGGCGTCGTCTTCTTTCTCCTTGTCACCGGCGCGGCGATCGTTTTGAGGAAGCGCGCGCCGTACTTTCTGGTCGGCTGGCTGTGGTTCGTCGGCGCGCTCGTGCCGGTCATCGGATTGATCCAGATCGGCGGCCAGGCGATGGCGGACCGCTACACGTACTTTGCGTTCATCGGCCTGACGATCGCCGCCGTCTGGGGAGCCATGGCGCTGCCGGTCTCGCAGCACGCCCTGGCGCGCACGGCCGCCGTCGTGCTGGTGATCTTCGCGGCGATGGCGTGGCGGCAGGTCGGCTACTGGAAGAACTGCGACACCCTCTTCTCGCACACGATCGCGATCACGGGCGACAATGCCATCGCGGAGTATTCGCTCGGGCAGTACCTGCAGTTCAGCGATCCGAAGCGCGCCCTCCCGCACCTGCAGCGCGCCATCGACCTGGGGACGGGCTGGGCCGACAAGGGCAACAACCCGCTCTACGGCTGGTTCGTGCAGTCGCACGTGGCGGCGAGCACGGCGCTCCTGATGGAGGCGCGGAACATGCCGCCGGGGACGCGCGAGGCCACGCTGCGCGACGCCATCGCCCACGCGCGGCGGGCACTGGAGATCGATCCGAAGGCCGGGCAGGCGCCGGGAAACATCGCGCTCGCGGAGCGCGTGCTGGCGGCGGATACGAAGGCGCCGGTACAGGCCGCATCAGCGGCGCCCACGCCAACACCTGCCCCGGCACAAGCCCAGCCCGCACCCGCCCCGGTCGATCAGGCGACGGCGCAGAAGGTCATGGCCGCGCTCGAGAAGGGGACGGCGTTCTCGCAGCAGGGGAAGCTGGAGGAGGCGGTCGGCGAGTACCGCAAGGCAGTGACGCTCGCGCCGCGCGCGCCGGAGACGCACATCTATCTCGCCCTCGGCCTGCTGCAGGCGAAGCACAGCGCCGAGGGGATCTCGCACCTGCGCGCGGCAAAGGCGATCGACGCGAAGCTGGCCAACGACATCCTCACCCAGGCGTTGCACATGCAGCCGGACCCGAACAATCTGGATATGTTCATCGCGCAGTTCCAGGGTCGATGAACATGCAATCCCCGTAGCTGTAAAACCGATAGCGCTCCCGAACAGCCTCGGCGTACGCGCGCCGGATCGTCTCCATGCCCGCGAAGGCGGAGACGAGCATCAGCAGCGTCGACTCCGAGAGGTGGAAGTTCGTGAGCAGCTTGTCGACGGCGCGGAACTCGTAGCCGGGCGTGATGAAGATGTTCGTCTCGCCTTTGCCGGCCTTGAAGCCGTCGGGCGTCCACGCGCTTTCGAGCGTGCGCACCGTGGTCGTGCCGACGGCGACGATCGACCTCGCCGCGTTGAGCTTCTCGGCCGCGTCGTCGCTGATCTCGTACCGCTCCGAGTGCATGACGTGCTCGGCGACGTCGTCGACCTTGACCGGCTCGAACGTTCCGATGCCGACGTGCAGCGTGATCCGCACGATCTCGTGCGTCTTGGCGATCTCGTCGAGCATCGCGCGCGTGAAGTGCAGCCCCGCCGTCGGCGCGGCGATGGCGCCGCGCTCGTTCGCGTAGACGGTCTGGTACGACTCGCGGTCGCTCTCGCGCGGCTCCTCGCGGCCGATGTACGGCGGCAGGGGCATGACGCCGACGCGGTCGATCTCGCCGAGGTCTCCGTCAAAGCGCACGACGACGGTTCCTTCGCTGCGCTCCTCGACGTGCGCGCGCAGATTGTCCGAAAAGACGATCTCGTCGCCGGCCTTCAATCGCTTCGCCGGCTTCGCCCACGCCTCCCACCGCCCCCCCTCCCGCTGCTTCGTTAGCAGCAGCTCGATCGCGCGCGTCATCCCCGCCCGCCGCCCGAAGAGCCGCGCCGGAATGACGCGCGTGTCGTTGAGGACGAGCACGTCGCCGGGGGCGAGGCGGCTCGGGAAGTTGGCGAAGGTGTCGTGCTCGATGGCCTCGCCGCGCACGACCATCATCCGGGAGCGGCCGCGCTCGCGCGGCTCCTGAGCGATGAGCTCGGGGGGGAGCTCGTAGGCGAAGTCGGTGCGGCGCACTAGAATTCGCGCGCGATGATACGCGCCCGCGTCATCACCTGTTCCGACGCCGCATCGCGCGGCACTCGCGAGGACCGTTCCGGGCCCGACGTGCGCGAGCTCCTCGTGCAGAACGGCTACGACGTCGACAGCGTCGTCATCGTCGCCGACGACGCCGATGACATCGCCACAGCCATTGAGAACGCCACCGGCGACGGGGCGCGGCTCGTCGTCACCACCGGCGGCACCGGCATCGCGCCGCGCGATGTCACCCCCGAGGCCACGAATCGCGTGTGCGAGAGAACCATCCCCGGCCTCGGCGAGCTGATGCGCTTGCGCTCGCTCGAGAAAACGCCGATGGCCGCGCTCTCCCGCGCGCAGGCCGCCATCCGCGGGACGGCATTGGTCGTGAACTTACCCGGCAGCGTGAACGGCGCCGTCGACAACCTCTCCGCCATCCTCCACCTCATCCCGCACGCGCTCGAGCTCCTTTCCGGCGCGCGCGTGGAGCGCCACCCGTGAGCGTCCGCACCGGGCTCGAAGTCCTCCTCGACGATCCGCGGCCGATCGTCGGCAAGCGCATCGGCCTCGTCACCAACCAGAGCGCCGTCACGAGCGACCTCCGCCACGCCGTGCCGCTCCTGCATCACGGCCGCGGGTGGAAATTGACGACGCTCTTCGGCCCGGAGCACGGCATCTGGGGCGAGGCGCAGGACATGGCCCACGTCGAGCACTCCGTCGACCCGCTCACCGGGCTCACCGTCTACTCGCTCTACGGCGGCAGCGAGAAAGACCTCGCGCCGCGCCGCGAGCTCCTGCGCCAGATCGACGCGCTCGTCATCGACCTGCAGGACATCGGCTCGCGCTACTACACCTTCATCTACACGATGGCGCTCTGCATGCGCGAAGCCGCCCCCCTCGGCGTGCAGGTGATCGTGTTGGATCGCCCGAATCCGATCGACGGCGTGCACCTCGAAGGGAACATCCGCGAAGAAAAGTATTCGAGCTTCGTCGGCATGTTCCCGCTGCCGACGCGCCACGCCATGACCGCGGGCGAGCTGGCGCGCTACTTCAACAAAGTCTTCAACCTCAACTGCGAGCTTCTCGTCGTGCCGATGAAGGGGTGGCGCCGCTCGATGTGGTGGGGCGACACGGAGCTGCCGTGGGTCATCCCTTCGCCGAACATGCCGACGGTCTACACCGCCACGGTCTATCCCGGCATGTGCCTCGTCGAGGGGACCAACCTGAGCGAAGGCCGCGGCACGACGCACCCGTTCGAGCTCTTCGGCGCGCCGTGGATCGAGCCGTTCAAGTTCGCGGATCGATTGAACAGCGTCGGCCTGCCCGGCGTCCGCTTCCGCCCGCACTACTTCCTCCCGACGTTCCAGAAGCACGCCGGCAAAGTCTGCGGCGGCGCGGAGCTGCACGTCACCAACCGGGCCATCTTCGAGCCGTACCGCACGGGTCTGTGGTGCGTGAAAGTCGCGCGCGACATGGATCCGGAGCAGTTCGACTGGCGGCACGAGACGTACGAGTTCGTCTCCGACCGCCTGGCCATCGACCTGCTCGCGGGCAGCGACCGCTATCGCCACATCGTCGAGAGCGGCGGCGACGTCGACGAATGGGTGGCCGAGTGGGAGGAGCCGCTGCGCGAGTTCGCCCGGACTCGCGAGGAGTTTTTGTTATACCGTTCCAGCGATGCTGATGATCGTTAGCGCGCTGCTCTTCGCGATCCAGGTCCACGCCAAATCGATCGTCTGGAAACAAGGCCCGCCCACGATGCCGAAGGGGGCGCGCATCGCCGTGCTCGAAGGCGACCCGTCGAAGAGCGGCATCTTCACGCTCCGGATCAAGTTCCCCGCCGGCGCGATCGTCGGGCCGCACTGGCACCCGCGCCCCGAGCGCGTCACGCTGCTGTCGGGCCGCGTGATGGTCGGCTTCGGCGACGTGGTCGACACGTCGAAGACGAAGACGTTTCATGCGGGCGACTTTTATGTGAACCCGCCGGACGTGCACCATTTTGTGGTGGTGCCGGTGGAGACGGTCGTGCAGGTGACGGGTGAGGGGCCGTGGGAGACGCATCTGTTGGAGTGACGCGAACGGCCACCGAAATTCAGAACGCAGAATCCGAATGCAGAATGAAGAAACTTTCTCGATTCTGCATTCGCATTCTGCGTTCTGAGTTTCCGTGGCGCTAACGATGCTGCACATCCTCTACGAAGACGACGCCCTCCTCTTCATCAACAAACCCGCCGGCATCGCCATCCAAGAGCCCCTCAAACCCGAGCCCTACCTCCTCGAAGACGTCCTCGCCTACGCACCCGGCGCCTTCCTCATGCAGCGGCTCGACCGCGGCACGAGCGGTGTCATGTTCTTCTCCAAGATGGCCGGCATCAACGCCAAGCTCACGCGGCAGTTCGAGACGAAAGACATCCGCAAGCGCTATCTCGCGCTCTGCAGCGGCGAGCTCGCGGAGCGGCAGATCGTCGATGCGCCGCTCGTCCGCATCGGCGCGATCAAGTTCGCGGTCGGCGACGACGGCAAGCGCGCCGTCACCGTCGTCACGCCGCGGCGGGCCACGCCGCGCGGCTCGCTCGTCGCGCTGGAACTGCGCACCGGACGCACCCATCAGATCCGCGTTCACATGGCAGCGATTGGGCATCCGCTCCTCGGCGACTGGTTGTACGGCGCGCGCGACGCGGTGCGGCCGATGCTCCATTCGGCCGAGCTCGTCATGACGCATCCACTGACACGGCAGCGGTTGCGCGTCACGGCAGAGCCGCCGAGGGACTTCATTGACTGTGCAGTGGAGCGCGGGATCGTGTCGCGAGACGAGGACGAGTCGTCCATTTTCGAGTGCGGCTAAATGATTGAGTTTGTTAGAATAAGCCGTGGTAGCACCCTGTTGCGAAGGACATCCAAGGAGACGATCATGAGACTTCGGAACATCGCAATCGCAATGGTGCTCGCGTTCGTGCCCGTCCTCGCGTCCGCGCAGTTCAAGGACCTCGACGCGGCGAACTCGAACCTCTCGCGCGGCTTCGGCGGCGGCGACCCGCAGGCGATCGTGGCCGGCTTGGCGGGGAGCGACCATGTCCAGCTGCAATTCCCCGGTCTCATCAGCGAGAGCGGCTTCTTCGGGCGCGACCAGGCCGCGTACCTGCTCGATGGGCTCTTCAACAAGGTCAAGCCGAGCGGCTTCGATACGAAGAGCGCGCGCAAAGTGAGCGCCGAGGGGCAGTACCACCTCGTGGCCAATTGGGCCATCAAGACCGCGGCCGGGGCGGAGACGCGCGAGCTCTACATCACCCTGCGTCAGAATCCTGACGGCCGCTGGTCGATTGCTTCGGTACGATCTGCCGGTAAGTGAACACCGAAGGGGCGCAGCGCCCCAACCCAGTCCTGACACGCGCCGCGGTCGTTCGGATCGCGGCGCTTTTTGTTTTCCTGGCCGCCCTCGTGGAGCTGGCCACGCTCTACCGCGTGCGCGTCGTGTCGAACTCGTTCGCCGCGCGCGCGGACGTGCACCTCAAGCGCGAAGTCGAGCGGCTGCGGCGCGACGTCAGCCGCGACGAGAGTGAGCTCGCCGCCGCGGCGCAGCGCGTATCGCAGCAGCTCGCGGCGAATCCGAGCGCGCCGCGCGGGCGCATCTTCGAGATGCTGCACGCGGAGATGCACGGCCACCCCGGCCGCGGCATGCGCGTCACTTCGCCGAACGGCAGCGTCGTAGCCTGGTGGGGGGAGGACCTGCGCGTCTCCGGCGCGGCCGCGTTCCTCTTCGACGCCACGAGCCTCTACGTCACAAAAACCGAGGCCTCGCCGCGCTACACCGTGCAGGCCTTCGAGCGCATCGTCAACAACACCACGCGGCATTCGTTTTGGGATCCGGACGACGACTGGCTCGTCAGCGCCACGTACCACGCCGGCGCGCTGCGGCAGGAGCGCGGCGCGCGGCGCTTCGTCGTGATCCCGCATCCCGACGCGACGCTCTACGTCGACATCATGCCGCGCACGCAGGCCGTCATCGTCGACAGCGTGCGCCACGACGGCCACGACCTCGCCGGCATCCTCATCGCCATTGCGGCCATCTGGAGTGCGGCGGCCATGCCGCCGCTAATCCGTGTTCTCCTCATCATCGTTGCCCGCATCGCCCTCCTCCCCTTCACCATCGACGAAGACCCGACGCACATCTTCGGCTTCGACGTCTACGCCTCGCGCATCCTCGGGCCGTTCACGAAGTCGCCGTTCGACCTCCTGCTCACCGCCGCTGCCGCGCTGGCGATCGTCGTGACCATCGCGCCGAGGCTCCCGCGCATCGTGCGCGCGCTTCTGGCCATCGCCGGCGCCTTCGGCTTCGCTCTCCTGGCGAGCAACATGGTAGACAACAGCCGCATCTCCTCGCTCCCCGACCACATCCTCCCGGCGTCGACCGCGCAGGCGGTGCTGCTCGCGGCGCTCATCCTCTTCGGCTTCGCGCTGCTGCACCTCGCGCAGGGCGCAGAGCGCAGGGGGCGGGGCGCAGCGCTCGTCATCGTCATTGCCGGAGCCCTGCTCATCGCCATCGTTCTCGAACCGGTCAAGCGCAACGCGTTCATCGCCATCGCCGCGGCCGTTCTCATTGCCTCGGCGGTGCAGTTCGTCGTGGAGCGCCGCTCCCTGCGCCTCCTCTCCTCCGCTCTCCTCCTCGTCCTGGCCGTCTGGTACCCGATGCAGACCTTCGAGCGGGCCAGCGCGCAGAAATTCGTCGCCGACACCTATGCGCCGCTCGTCTCCGGCGAGGGGGGACAGCTGCGGGCCATGATCGAGGACACGCTGCAGAACCAGTTCTCGCACATCGACTTGAGCACCATGCTCCCCGACCACTTCTCGCGCATGAACCTCGAGGACCTCGCCTACGCGCTCTGGCTGCGCTCCGACCTCTCCAAGCTGCGCGTGCCGAACGTCATCTCCATCCGCGACGTTCTCGACCATCCGCTGAGCCGCTTCGGCGTCGGCCTGCCGCAGTTCAGCGAGCGCGGCGCGCAGCAGGGGCAGGAGACGCTGCAGGTCGGCGCGCTGACGCGGGAGCTGATCCACCACGACTTCGAGCTGACGGTGTTCGGCATCCCGATCGCCGAGGGGAGCGTGCACGTCGTCAACCCGGCCGATCCGGGGGCCGTCACGTTCGCCGACGCCTACCGCGACTTCTTCGATCCCGACTCCGATGAACCGTCGATCGGGCTGCACGTGCAGCGCGAGCCGGTCGTCTACGACCGCGACGGCAACGTTCACGGCTCCTCGGTTCGCCTTCCGCAGAGCGCCAAGTTCTACTTCGCCACGCTCAAGCCGGGACGCGGCACGTGGATCGAAGACGCCGGCTCGGCGATCTACGTGCGCCGCACCGACGAGGCGCTCTACGCCTTCCCGCTGTCGATCGCCACGCCGGGAGGGCAAGTGCGCCGCGCCGGCGGCGTGGCCATCTGGGGCATCGCCCTCGTCGCCCTGGCAATGGCCGTCCGCTCGCTGCCGATCATCCGCCGGTCGCTGCGCACGCTCGATTTCCGCACGCGCACGTCGCTCTACCTCACCGCCGTCGTCGTGCTCCCGCTCATCGTCTTCGTTCTCTTCGTGCGCGCCTACCTCGCCAACCGGCTCGAAGCCGAATACCTCGAGCGCGGGCAGACCGCGCTCGTGGCCGGACAGCGCGTGATCGAGGACTACCTCGCCTCGCAGGCGACGACGACCCCGGAGCAGTTCCTCGACGACGAAGTGCTGAACTGGCTGGCGCGCGTGATCGGGCACGACCTCCATCTCTTCCGCGACGAGACGCTGATCGCCTCGAGCCGGCGCGATCTTTTTGCCGCGCACGTCGAGGCGGAGCGGCTCCCCGGCGGCGTCTACACGAAGATCCTCCTCGGCGGGCAGCAGCTCGTGCGCGCGTCGCACAACGCCGGGTCGACGCGCTACATCGAGATCTACAGCCCGGTCAACCTCGCGCCGGGCCGCAGCTACACGCTGGCGCTGCCGTTCATCGTGCAGGGGCGGCAGATCGAGACGCAGGTCAACGACCTGGCCACGACGATCTACATGCTCCTCGTCTTCATCGTCCTCGGCGCAATCGCCGTGGCCGTCATCGCCGCGCGCAGCGTGACGAAGCCGGTGCAGGCGCTGGTCGGCGGCGCGCGCGCCGTGGCCCGCGGCGATTTCGACGTGCAGGTCACGCCGCCGCGCGATCCGGACCTCGGCCTGCTCGTCACGACGTTCCGCGACATGGCCTCGTCGATCCGGCGGCAGCAGAACGACCTCCGCCACGAGCGCGACCGCCTGCAGACGCTGCTCGAGAACATCAACGCCGCCGTCGTCGTGCTCGACGGCGAGGGGCGCGTCGGCGCGACGAACGCCGCGGCGCGCGCGCTGCTCAAAGTCCGCTCGATCGAGCTCGACGAATTCCTGGCGCGGCACAAGCCGCGGCGGACCGAGTCGGAGGAGCTGGAGATCTCGATCGACGGCAACGTGCGCATCTTCCGCGTCACCATGGTGCCGCTGCCGGAGAGCGCCGAAGAGCTCCTCATCGCCGAGGACGTCACGGAGATCCTGCGGTCGAACCGGCTGGAGGCGTGGGGGGAGATGGCCCGGCAGGTCGCGCACGAGATCAAGAATCCGTTGACGCCGATCCAGCTCACGGCCGAGCATCTGCGCGCCGTCGCTGACCGCGACGACCCGAGCCTGCCGACGGTCGTCCGCAGCGCGGTCGACAACATCCTCCGCCAGGTCGTCACGCTGCGCGAGACGTCGAAGGAGTTCAGCGACTACGCGTCGCTGCGCCAGCCGCAGCGGAAGCCGCTCGACTTCCGGAAGCTCCTCGAGGAGATCGCCGCGAGCTACGCCTCGTCGCGCGAGCGCGGCATCGACTTCCGCGCCGACATCGACGCCTCCACGCCGGCGAATTTCTCCGGCGATGCGCGCATGCTCCGCGGCGCGATCGCGAACCTGATCGAGAACGCCTTCCAGGCCGCGCCCGGCGGCGAGGTCCGCCTCGGCAGCCACTCGGTTGACTCCAAGGTCGTCGTGCGCGTCGAGGACACCGGCCCCGGCGTCCCCCAGGAGATGCTGCCGAAGATCTTCGACCCCTACTTTTCGACGAAGTCGAGCGGCACCGGCCTCGGCCTTGCCATCGCCCGCAAGGCCATCGAGGAGCATGGCGGTACCATTCACGCCGAGAATTTGAATCCCGGTTTCAGCATTTCCATTGAGTTGCCACTCCGCTGACGATGAAGAAGCTGCTGCTTGCCGTGCTCGCCGCGTTCCTCGCGCTCGCCGCGCCGTTGGCGCAGGGCGACGCTCCGGGCGATGAGATCCGCTTCACGCTGCGGGACGAGCTGCTGCGCCTGATCAACCGCGACCGCGCCCAGTTCGGACTGAAGCCGGTGGCGCTCGACCCGGTGGCCTCGGCGCTCGCCGACGACTATTGCCGCCAGCAGATCAAGAACGGCACGACCGGGCACTTCACGCTCGACGGCTTGGCGCCGTACATGCGCTACTCGCTCTCCGGCGGCAACGACGGGGTGAGCGAGAACGTGGCGGCGTGGTCGGCGAATTACGGCTTCGGCGACCGCGCGCTGTACGACATGATGCGCCGCTCGCAGCAGGCCATGATGGAGGAGGTGGCGCCGCACGACGGCCACCGCCGCACGATCCTCGACGCGAGCGCGACGCACGTCGGCCTCGGGTTGGCGTGGGAGCACGGCGAGTTCCGCATCGCCGAGGAGTTCATTCGGCGGTATGTGGAGTGGGTGCGGCCGCTGCCGCGCACGGCGTCGACCGCCGACCGCCTGATGCTGCGCGTGAAGCCGCACAGCGGCTACTCGGTCGAAGCCATCACGGTGCATCACGAGACGGCGCCGCGGGCGATGTCGGCGAAGCTCGCCAACGACATCACCTCGTACTCGCTGCCGGAGAAGCGCCGCGAGTATCTCCCGCGCCTGCACAACCGCGTGGAGACGTCGGGCGATTACCGCGTGGAGATCCGCGAGCAGTACAGCGACGGCCGCCGCGGCGACTTCGAGGTCGCGGACGACGGCAGCGTGGCCTTCGCCATCCCCTTCCCCGACGGCCCGGGCGTCTACACGGTGGTGGTGTGGGTGCACGAGCAGGACGGCCGCGATCCGATCGCCGCGTCGAACGTGTCGGTGCGCGTGACGGAGACGCAGACGGCGGTCGGTGGCACGCGGTAGGCAGTAGCGCTCGGCTGAGTGCCCAGCCAATCCACCTATGACGCGATCATCATCGGCGGCGGTCCCGCCGGTCTCACGTGCGCGATTTTCCTCGGCCGCTACCGCCGCAACGTGCTCCTGATCGACAGCGGCAAGCCGCGCAACTACGCCGCGCGCGCGGTGCACGGCTTCCTCGGCATGCACGGCATCGCGCCCCACGAGCTGCGCGCGCGCGGACGCGCCGAGGCGGAGGCGGCGGGGGTGGAGATTTGCAACTGCACGGCGGAGAAGGTGGAGCCGGTCGGCGACATCTTCAACGTGCACACCTCGGCCGGCCGCTTCTGCGCGCGCCGCGTGGTGCTCGCGTACGGCGTGCGTGACAAGCTCCCCGACATCCCGCGCCTCGAGGAGTTCTACGGCGCCAGCGTCTTCCACTGCCCCGACTGCGACGGCTACGAGGTCCGCGGCAAGCGCGTGGGGGTGATCGGGTGGGGGAAGCGCGTGGTGGGCCTGTCGCTGAAGCTGTTGCAGTGGAGCGACGAGCTGACGATTTTCACGCACGGCCACGAGCGCGAGTTCTCGCAGGAGGAGACGAGCAAGCTCCTCGCGGAACAGATCAACGTGAAGGATGAGCGCGTGCTCGAGCTCCTCGGCGAGGAGGGCATCGTGCGCGCGGCGGTGCTGGCGACCGGAGAGCGCGTCGAGGTCGATGCGCTCTTTTTCTCCTGCGGCGTCGAGCGCGCCTGCCTCCTGGCCGAGAACCTCGGGTGCGACGTCGAGACGGAGACGCCGAACATCGTCGTCGACGAGACGAGGCAGACGACGCTGGAGGGGGTCTACGCCGTCGGCGACCTCGTCCCCGGCGCGCAGCTCGCCATCACGTCCGCGGCCGACGGGGCGATCGCGGCGATCGCGATCAATAAGTCGCTGTTGCCGCCGAGCCGGAGGGTGTAGGCAACGACGGCATCGGTGCGGTCGTTGACGGCATCGGTGCGGTCATTCTGGGCATCGATGCGGTCGCCGACGGCATCGTTACGGTCGCCGACAGCATCGATGCGGTCATTCTGGGGATCGATGCGGTCGCCGAAGGCATCGATACGGTCGCCGAAGGCATCGATGCTGTCGCCGACAGTAACGTTGCTGTCGGCGACAGCATCGATGTCCAGAAACGAGGACAGCTAATGGTGCGAGTACGGCGACTGACTCGGCGCCACCTCCACCACCGTCATCATTCCGCGATCCTCGTGAGCCAGGATGTGACAGTGGATGACGTAGAAGCCGGCGTAGTCGACGAAACGGCTGCGCATCTTGAACCAGCCCGGAATCACGATCTGCTTCCCATTGCCATCGACGATCGGTTTGTCATTCTTCTTCGTCACCGGGTCCTGGGTCACGGCCTGCAGCCCGCCCGGGATGGGGAAGACATCCCACCAGATCGCATCCGTCGCCGCGAACTTGGGAGGCGTGCATGACTTCCACGTTTCCGGCTTCTTCGGATCGAGGAAACACTGCTCCGGGCTCGTCCGCGTCGACTCGTCGGTGATGTACCGCGGCGTTGTCCCATCCGCGAGCCTTTCCATCGGCTCGAACGTCTCGATGACCTGGAAGGGGTTGATGTGGATGTGGAAGGGATGCTCGATCTGCGCGAAGTTGCGGACCGTCCACTCCTCGGTCGTATTCAGCCGCACCAGCGCGCCGACGTCGCCGTCGAACGACTTGCCGTCGATCTGGTGCACCGCGGCCGGCTTCCGAGGGGGACCGACGCCGCCCTCGAATACCTGCGGAATCGTGGAGAAGTCGATGGTCTTCGTGGCCTTCACGGAACTGGCCGGAATGTCGTTCAAAAAGTCGGGGAAATTCGGGTCCGCCGTCTTGACGAAGTCCATCGGCGGCGAGGGCTTCGAGCCCGTGATCTTCACCGTGAGCAGGTTGATCGGATAGGGGCTGTTGTTCGACGGCTCGACGGTGTTCCGGACGTGGAACGTGCAGGAGTTGGGGGCGGCGCACGAGTCCGGAGCCTTGACGAGGAGATCGATGCGGTTGCCCGAGGCGAGCAGGAACGTATGGTCGGCCGTCTTCTGGTAGTTGGTGTCCTTGAGCTGCACGCCGTCGCGCGCCAGGATGCGCCAGTGGAAGCCGGCCGGCGGCCCCTCGTCGAACAGCACGCCCGCGCGGGAGGCGCCGTTCACGATGCGCCACATCTGCACCTCGCCCGGCGCCATGGTGACGACGGGACTGATCCGTCCGTTGATCGAGAAGTCGTTGCCGCGGTCCTGCCCCTGGCCTTTCATCAGGTTCGGCGTCGTTCCGAGCTGATTGATCACCATGACCGGCTGCTTCCGCGTCCATTGCGGACCGTAGGCCTTGTACTGCTCGTTCAGGTAGTCGTCGTACGGCCCCTCGATGATGAACGCGCCGATCATGCCGTTGGAAACGTCGATGGTCGTCGAGCCGTGCTTGTGCGCGTGATACCAGTGCGTTCCCGGCGCCTGCCCCATCTGCAGCGGCAACCGCGGCGGATCTTCGGTCAGAAGAGGACTCCAGGCGCTTCCCTGCGACTCCGCACCGCCGGCGCCGGCGGTGTGCGCGGCGTGCGCATCCGGCGCCGTTGCGGGCGCGGGTGCGGGCGTCTTCGCGTTGGGGAGATACGGCAGCCGGAAGCAGTACGGGTACGAGCCGATGTAGTACTGCGGCCAGGCGCCGTTGGCCAGCACCTGCTCGTTCACGGGCCAGACTTTGTTGATCGTGCCGGGCTGAGAGTCGAACTGCATCAGCCGCTCGCGCTGCATGTCGGTCCACGACTTCGGCAGGTCGCTCCACTTGCGCGGCCAGGTGCGGTACTGGATCGCTCCCAGCTCCACTTCGCAGCGCCGGAAGAACTCGTCGAAGGGGGCCTTGACGTCGTCCGGCTTCACCGGCGCGCCCGCCAGGCGTCGTGACGAGAGCACTTCGAGGAAGACGTTGTCGCCGGTCGTATTCGGATTCGTGTGCGTGCCATGGAAGTGGATGTTCGCGGTGGTGGAGCCGTGGAAGCAGTTCGGATAGGTGTCGGCGCCGGGATAGCCGGCGCTCGAGTCGTCGCACTGCCGCTGGTCTCCGCGGTCGACGCCCTGGCCCCCGTCGCGCGACAGGTTGAACTTGGCCGGATCGATGTTGTTCAGGAACGTCAGCTCGATGACGTCGCCGACGCGCGCGCGGAGCGTCGGGCCGGGCATCGGATCGCCGTAGCTTCCCTCCGGAATGGCGGCGTACGGCGGCTGCGCCTCGGCGCTGCGCAGCGCGCGGATCCACTGCGGCCAGCAGGCCTCGAAGGTCCCGGGCTGGCCCGGCTGGGCCGACGCGTTGTTGATCCTGATCGGATAACGCTCCGGGATCCGGTTCAGCTCACTGCTGACGGTGACGGTCGCGCGCAGGCGCCCGCCGCTCGTGACGAGCTCGGGGATCTTCGGGAGATCCTGGTTGTCGGGCAGGCACTTGACCTGGGTATTGACCGGCTGTTGTTGCGCGTAGACGGAGACCGTGGTGAGAAGCGCGATCAAGATGCGTCGCATCGTCATTCCCTCATTCGTTCATGTTCTGCACGGCAGCGACGAAGAGGCTCCCCACCTCGTCCTCGTGCAGCGCACAGGCGTAGGGGATGTTCGTCCCCTCGGCCGGCTCGCAGACATAGAGCGGCCGCGAGCCCTGGCCGGGCAGGATGATCTCGGTCTCGAAACTCCCGTCGGTCATGCGGATCTGATGGGTGATGCCGGTCGTGTTCTCCCAACTCACTCCGGCGAACTGCGGAGCCGCGAGCGAACCGGGATCGAACATCGAACCGCCGCCTTCCTTGGGCACAATACGGACGAGCAGGTCGGGCATGGCACTCTCCTCTCTGGATGGGGAGAGAGAGTACGCCTCTACGCTACCACCCACAACGCCCGCCCCGTCGCCGCCGCCTGCTTCGCGCTCAACATCAACTGTACGTACGTCTGCACGTCGAGGTCGTCGCTGATCAGGAGGTCATCCTCCAGGTACTTCGCGGCGAGCGTCATCAGCTCCACGTCGTCGGTGGGGAGGGCGGCGGATTCGGCGAACGCGTGCAGCGCCGCTAAAAGCTGCGAGAGGCTGGCCACCTGCAGGGGGTCGGCGGCGTTCGGGATCACGAGTGTCTCCACTGCCGCGACGTCAACCGGCACGAACACCGCCTGATAGGGCTCGACGAGCAGCGGCGCGCGGCGGGCGAGGTCGCGCCAGCCGGCGAACTCCACCGGCTCGGAGTGGTACGGATCGCCGTCGCGCAGCGTGAGCGACGGGAAGCGGCCGCGCAGCGCCGCATCGACGGCGTCCGCCAGCGCAGGGCCGAAGACGTCGCCCGCGCGGCCAACTACGAATGTGAGGGACACGGGCGGATTATAGAATCGCGAGGTTGGAACGCTTCAAGCGGATCTTCCCGTTCGCCAAGCCGCTCATCGTCGTGGCGCTCTTCGCCGTGGCGCTGCGCATCCTTCAGGACACCCTCGCCAAATTCAACTACCACCAGGTCATCCACTACGTCAGCAACCTGCCGGCCGACCAGATCATCCTCTCCATCGTCCTTACCCTCTTCGGCTACCTGGTCATGACCGGCTACGACACCCTGGCCTTCCGCTACATCCGCCACCCGCTCCCCTACCCCAAAATCGCTCTCGCCTCGTTCATCGGCTACGCGTTCAACAACAACGTCGGGCTCTCCGGACTCGTCGGCGGCTCGCTGCGCTACCGCTTGTACAACGCGTGGCGATTGAACGGCGTCGACATCGCCCGCGTCATCGCCTTCTGCACCATCAGCTTCTGGCTCGGCTTCGTCATCCTCGGCGGGATCTTCTTCATCGTCGCGCCGCCCGCCGTCCCGGCGAACCTCCACGTCCCATTCGACTCCGTGCGCATCCTCGGCGTCGTCTTGCTCCTGCCGGCGATTGCGTACATGGCGTGGATCGCGTTCCGGCGCAAGCCGCTGCGCATCCGGCAGTGGGAGTTCGAGCTCCCCTCGCCCGCCCTCTTCTTCTCCCAAGTCGCGGTCTCGAGCCTCGACTGGGTCGTCGCCGCCGCCGTCCTCTACATCCTCCTCCCCGACAGCCTGCCGCTGAACTTCGCGCGCTTCCTCGGCATCTTCCTTCTCGCGCAGATCGCCGGCGTGGCCTCGAACGTCCCGGGCGGCCTCGGCATCTTCGAAGCCATCTCCCTCATCTTCCTCGCACCGTACTACCCCGCCGCGGCCATCCTCGGCGCGCTCGTCGCCTTCCGCGCCATCTACTACCTCGTGCCGCTCGGCGTGGCCATCATCCTTCTGGCCGCGCACGAGATCGTGGAGAAGCGCGAAGGGGTGGCCAAGGCCTGGCGGATCTTCGGGCGGTGGGCGCCCGGCATCGCGCCGCAGCTCCTCGCCTTCACGACGTTCGTCGGCGGCGCCGTGCTCCTCTTCTCCGGCGCGACGCCGGAGCTCGGCCACCGCGTGCGCTGGATCCGCCGCCTCGTGCCGCTGCCGCTCGTGGAGATCTCGCACTTCCTCTCCAGCATCGGCGGCGCGGCGCTGCTCCTCCTCGCGCGCGGTCTGCAGCGGCGGCTCGACGCCGCGTACCAGATCACCGTCGGCGTCCTCGTCCTCGGCATCTTCTTTCAGATCCTTAAAGGCGCCGACTTCGAGGAAGCCTTCATCCTGGCCATCATGCTCTTCGGCCTGGTGGCGTCGCGGCGGCACTTCTACCGCAAGGCCTCGCTCCTCAACGAAGGCTTCGGCCCCGGCTGGATCGCCGCGATCCTTCTCGTCCTCATCACCTCCGCGTGGCTCGGCTTCTTCAGCTACAAGCACATCGAGTATTCGCGCGAGCTGTGGTGGCGCTTCCAGTTCCGCGCCGACGCGCCGCGCTTCCTGCGCGCCTCCGTCGGCGTCGTCGGCGTGCTGCTCCTCTTCTCCATCGGGCGACTGCTGCGCCCCGCCGCGCCGGAGCCCGATCCGCCGGCGGCGGAGGAGATCGAGCGCGCCGCGACGATCGTCGACACTGACGTCAGCTCCCACGCGCACCTCGCGCTCCTCGGCGACAAGCCGCTCCTCTTCAGCGAGAGCGGGCGCGCCTTCATCATGTACGGCGTCGAGGGGCGAAGTTGGATCGCCATGGGCGACCCGGTCGGCCCCGAGGACGAGAAGCAGGAGCTGCTCTGGAAGTTCCGCGAGCTCTGCGACCTCCACGCCGGCTGGCCGGTCTTCTACGAGATCCAGCGCGAGAACCTCCACCGCTACCTCGACCTCGGGCTCATCCCGCTGAAGATCGGCGAGCAGGCGCGCGTCGACCTCGAGTCCTTCTCGCTCGAAGGGGGCTCGCGCAAGTGGATGCGCAAGATGCAGCGCAAGGTGGAGGCGGAGGAATGCGCCTTCTCGATCGAGCCTGCCGAGGCGATCCTGCCGGAGCTCCGCACCATCTCCGACTCGTGGCTCGCCGAGAAGAAGACGCGCGAGAAAGGCTTCTCGCTCGGATTCTTCGCCGAGGACTACATCCGCCGCTATCCCGTCGCCGTCGTGCGGCGCGGCGGACGCGCCGTCGCCTTCGCGAACCTCTGGCCCTCGGGGACGAAAGAGGAGCTCTCCGTCGACCTCATGCGCCATCTCCCCGAGGCGCCGGGCGGGGTGATGGACTACATCTTCGTCAACCTCATCGTCTGGGGACAGCAGCAGGGCTACCGCTGGTTCAACCTCGGCATGGCGCCGCTGGCGGGGCTCGAGAACCGCTCCCTCGGCACGATGTGGAGCCGTGTGGGCGCGCTCACATACCGCCTCGGCGAAAACTTCTATAATTTCCAAGGGCTCCGACAGTACAAGGACAAGTTCGATCCGGTGTGGGAGCCGATGTACATCGCTTCACCCGGAGGGTTGGCGCTGCCGCGGATCCTCACGAACCTCGCGGCGCTGATCTCCGGCGGCCTTCGCGGTGTCGTAACGAAATGAGACTCATCGTCGACCCCGAGCTCGATGCCCTGCAGCAGCAGTGGCTCAACGGCGGCAGCGCGCTGCCGCTGGTGCAGCTGCTCGTCCAGCGCGGCGAGGGCGATCAGGCCGCCGCGATCGCGCGGCTCGTGCTGGCGCGCGAGGAGTGTCCGGACGCCGACGAGATCGAGCAGTGCCTCGACGACATCGACGAGGCGCCGGACGAGTGGCGCGCGCAGCTCGAAGCGATGGCCGCCGAGCCCTCGGTGGAGCGCTTCGAGGAGCTGATGCGCTTCGTCCCGCCGGAGTTCATTTACCAGCGCCTCCGCAACGCGCTGCGCAAGCTGAAAAAGCTCGGCGTCGACGGCAACGTGCTCTTTCAGTGCGCGACGAACATCGGCATGACCCCCGAGGCCATCGAGCTGGTGGAGGAGGGGCTCGTCGAGCCGGCGACGATCGTCGAGCGCGGCCTCGACAGCGCGGCACGCACGACCTACTCGGGACTCGCGGCCGAGGCGACGTTCCTCCGCGGCGACCTCGTCAGCACCATCCGCCACCTGCGCGACGCCCTGCAGCACGAGACCGACCTCTGCACCGCCTTGCCGCACATCTACTTCGTGCGCGAGCAAGCGTCACCGGAAGTCAACGCCATGCTCGACCGCGCGGGCATACCGCCCATCCCCTCCGCTGTTCCATAGCCGAGTTTGGTCCGGAACTTTTTTCTTCTCACGATTCTCGTCTGCGCTGCGACCGCCGCGGCCGCCGAGGCGAAGCTGCCGCTCATCGAAGTGCCGGCGGCCCGGGGCGGCTCCGACACGCTCGTGGTCTTCGTGTCGGGCGACGGCGGCTGGGCGGCGATCGACAAGTCGATCTCGAAGGTCCTCGCGGACAACGGACTGCCGGTCGTCGGCCTCAACGCCCTGCAGTATTTCTGGACGAAGCGGACGCCGGAGACCGCCGCGAAGGACTTGCAGTCGATCTGCGACCGCTATCTCTCCTCGTGGAAAAAAGGGCGGCTGCTTTTCGTCGGCTACTCGCGCGGCGCTGACGTGCTGCCGGCGATGATCACCCGCCTCTCGCCGGAGCTGCAGTCACGGATCCGCCTCATCGCGCTGCTCGGGCCGAGCCCGAAAGTGCAGTTCGAGTTTCACATGGCGGACTGGGTGCATTCGGCGTCGAAGGGGCTGGCGGTGAAACCGGAGGTGGAGAAGCTGCGCTCGCACTCGATCCTCTGCCTCTCCGGCGAGGACGACAAAGACTCGCTCTGCCGCGAGCTCGGCGGACAGCCGCACATCAACATCGTGACGCTCAAGGGCGCGCATCACTTCGACGGCGGCTACGAGAAGCTCGGCCGCATCATCCTCGAGCAGTTGAAGTGAGACACAGGGAACCGACGAAGGGCCTCCGGCGGGCGGGCACGGCCCGCGGCGTTTGTTGGCGCGCGAATCGTGCTTCGTGCGAGACGCGCGCGTTCGGCCGGAGGCAACCAGCGGTGCGGGCCGTGCCCGCCCGCCGGAGGCCTCTCGTCGTTCTCCTCGTTCTGCTGCTCGCGGCGACTGCCGCCGCCGCGCGCGCGGAGTGCGTCGGGCGCGCCGACGTGCGCGACCTCCCGCTCGTGGAGCTGCCGGCGACGCAGCAGAAGGGCGACCGCTTCGCCGTCATGATCTCCGGCGACGGCGGCTGGCGGCGCATCGACAGCAAAGTGACGGACAAGCTGCGCGCCGACGGGATGCCGGTCGTCGGCTTCCTCGCCAACGAGTACCTCCGCACGCGGCGCACGCCTGACGACTGCGGCTGCGCGCTGGAGCGCGTCGTCCGCTACTACCGCATCGTCTGGAAGAAGCCGAACGTCGTGCTGATCGGCTACTCGCGCGGCGCCGACACGCTGCCGTTCATGGCCAGCCGCCTCCCCGCCGACCTCCGCCCGTCCATCAAGCTCATCGCGCTGCTCGGCCTCGAGTCGACGATCGACTTCAAGTACACGCCGTCGTGGTTCTTCTGGCATTTCACAAAGGAGCCGCAGTTTCCGGTCAAGCCGGAGCTGGAGAAGCTGCGCGGGCAGAACATCCTCTGCGTCTACGGCGAGAAGGAGAAGGCGTCGCTCTGCCACGAGCTCGATCCGAGACTCGCCAAGATCGTGCGCGAGCCGGGCGGGCATCACTTCGCCGGCAAGTACGCGGACGTGGCTGAGGCGATACTAGCGCTTAGCGATTAGCGGTTGGCGTTTAGGCCCGCCGCCCTCCTAACCGCGAATCGCCAATCGCCAACCGCTATCTCGCCGGCCGGTCCGAGTTGAAGATGTCGTAAATCCCCTTCCACTGGCCGCCGCGCCGCTGCCACGTCAGCGTGAACTTGCCGTTGTCCTCGATCGGCGCGCCGCCGCCCTTCGGCGTGATCTTCAGGTTGTAATGCCCGATCTCGACGGCGAGGTCGCCCGACTGGATGACGCGGTCCGCCGCGACGGTGGCGTCGATCTGCCCCGCGGCGAGGAAGCCCGACCAGAACTGCCGAACGGCGTCGCGCCCGCGGAAGGCCGGGAAGTTCGGCGGCATCAGCACCGCGTCGTCGGCGTAGATCGCCATCATGCCGTCGACGTTGCCGGCGCGTGCGGCGGCGCTGAACTCCTCATCCATCTTGCGAATGGCCTGCTCGGCGTCGCTGCCCGGCATGGATGCGCAGGCGGCGACCAGAAGTGCGGCGAGAAGCGCAATTTTCTTCATGGGCGTAGAATCGCACCATGCGCGCGCACGGCGCAATCGCCCTGTTGGTTCTTCTGGCCGCCTGCCACGACGGCAGCAGCAGCCCCACCGCGCCGCTGGCGTCGACGACGATCGATCACGGGCGGCTCGCCGGCGTGGTGACGATCGGGCCGAACTGCCCGGTCGAGACAGCCTCGCCATGCGCAACGCCGCCCGGCGCCTACGCGCTACGCAAGGTGCTGGTGATGAACGAGGCCGGCACGGAGTTGCTCCACACCGTCGACATCGACTCGCAGGGGGCGTACCTCATCGACTTGCCGCCGGCGAGATACACGGTGGACGTGAAGAAGGCCGGCATCGACCGGGTGAGCGGCGTGCCGGCCGTCGTCGAGATCAAGGCGAATACCGTGACGAAGCTGGACATCAGCATCGACACGGGTCTGCGCTAACTCAGGTGCTTGTTCACCAGCGCCGTCATCTCGAACATCGACACCTGCTTCTTCCCGTTGAAGATCTTCTTCAGGTTGTCGTCCGCGTTGATCATGCGCTTGTTCTGCTGGTCCTGCAGGCCCTTGCTCTTGATGTAGTCCCACACGCGCTTCGTCACTTCGCTGCGCGGGATGGGCTTGTCGCCGGTGATCGGCGCGAGATCGGCGCTCGGTTGAACCGGAGCCGCGAGGCCCTTTCCGCCGCCTTTGCTGCCCGACGCTTTTTTCGTGCTCGCCATCGTTTCCTTACCTCTCGATCGTTTAGATTCGGGGGATTGTGCGACAGCGGGGTGCGCGCGTCAACGCAATCCGCGCTACCATTCCGAAACTCGCCGATGAAAAACCTTGCATTTGTCGCACTCTTTGTGCTCGCTCTGCCCGCCTCAGCCGCGTGGCCGGCGCATTTCACGATCTACGGCCTCGGCGCCAAGAGCGCTCCGAACAAGCACGGGAAGATGGACCTGCAGTCGCTGAACTTCGAAGCGACCGGGGCGGCGAAGTGGAACTTCGACTGGGGCGTCGACTTCGCCGCCACGCACATGAAGCAGCCGGTCGACTTCTTCGACACGCTGCATCAGACCGAGAGCGTCAACGCGGCGTCGCTGTCGCTCCTGGCGCGCAAGATCTTCGGCAAGCACGGCGCCGTGCGGCCCTACGTCGAGCTCTCCAGCGGCCCGATCTACGCGAGCGAGCGCGTGCCGGAGTCGACGTCGCACTTCAACTTCATCTCCCAGGCCGGCGCCGGCATCCTCACGGACCGCGGCTTGATGGCCGGCCTCCGCTTCGGCCACATCTCCAACGCCGGCTACGCCGACCGCAACCCGGGCGTGAACTTCACGGCAGTGCTGGTCGGATTCCGGCTTCGCTGAGGATCGACTTTGCTTGCGCCAATGTCGCCGCGACGCGCGCATCGTCGAGCGTCTCGATGGGGAGCGCCCCGTCGCGCTTCCCGAGCTTCTCCCCCTTGTCGTTGAGGACGAGCGGCAGGTGCGCGTACTGCGGCGTGCGATACCCGAGGGCGCGCTGCAGGGCGATTTGTCTCGCGGTCGAAGAGAGGAGATCGCCGCCGCGCACGACCTGCGTGATGCCTTGCTCCTCGTCGTCGACCACGACGGCGAGCTGATAGGCGAACAGCCCGTCCGCGCGGCGGATGACGAAGTCGCCGGTCTCGCGCGCGACGTTCTCCTCGACGCGGCCGCGCAGCAGGTCGTCGAAGGCGATGACCTCGTCGGGCGCTTTGAAGCGAACCGCCCGCGCCACCCGCCCGGGGGCGATGCCGTTGCGGCACGTGCCGGGATAGATCGGCTCGCGCCCGAGCGGCGCCGACGCCGCGCTGCGCAGCTCCGCGCGCGAGCAGGCGCAGTCGTAGACGAGGCCTTTCTCGCGCAGCGCGCTCAATGCTTTTTCATAGAGCGCGGTGCGTTGCGATTGGTAGACGACCTCGCCGTCCCATTGCAGGCCGTATCGTTTCAGTGCCGCAAGGATCTCCTCGGCGGAACCGGGCACGACGCGCGGGGTGTCGAGGTCCTCAACCCGCACCAGCCAGCGGCCGCCGCTCTGCTTCGCCAGCAGGTACGAGCCGAGCGCCGCGACGAGGCTGCCGAGGTGCAGCGGACCTGTGGGCGAGGGCGCGAAGCGGCCGACCGTGCCGAAAGTCATGCTCTACAAACCCTCCCACCGGCACATGTGCGTCCGCGCCGCGCCGCCTACATTGGCAATCGAAGAAAGGACGCACCCATGCTTGTCAGCCTCACCAACATCACCAAGTCGTACCGCCTCGGCCGCGTCGACGTGCGCGCGCTCGAGGGCGTCGACCTCGACATCGATCGCGGCGACTTCCTCGCCCTCGCCGGCCCCTCCGGCAGCGGCAAGACCACGCTCCTCAACCTCATCGGCTGCATCGACAAGCCGAGCGGCGGGCGCATCGTCGTCGACGGCGTCGACGTCACCGCCGTCCCGCTGCACCGCCTCGCGGCCATGCGCAGCAACACCCTCGGCTACATCTTCCAGACCTTCAACCTCATCCCCGTCCTCACCGCGTACGAGAACGTCGAGTACCCGCTCCTGCTGCAGAACGTCGCCCGCCGCGAGCGCGACGCGCGCGTGCGCCGCTGGCTCGACCAGGTCGGCCTCACCGCGCAGGCGAAGCAGCGGCCGGATCAACTCTCGGGCGGACAGCGGCAGCGCGTGGCCATTGCGCGCGCGATGGTCGCGGAGCCGAAGCTCGTCCTTGCCGACGAGCCGACCGCGAACCTCGACCAGGACACGGCCGCGAACATCCTCGACCTTCTCGCCAAGCTGAACGCGGAGACGGGGACGACCTTCGTCTTCGCCACGCACGATCCCGCCGTCATGTCGCGCGCACAGCGCCTCGTGCGGCTGCGCGACGGACGCATTTCCGAGGAGGCACGCGCGCTCGTCGCGTGAGGAGAACGACATGACCACAAGAATCGCGTTTCGTAACGTCTTCCGCAACCGCCGCCGCTCGGCCATCACGCTGCTCGTCATCGTCTTCGGCGCGGTCGGCCTGATCCTCTTCGGCGGATACAAACAGCAGACCTTCCGCGCCCTCCGCGAGTCGACGATCCGCAGCCGCCTCGGCCACCTGCAGGTCTACAAGCGCGGCTTCGCGTCGAATGAGTCGAAGAAGCCGCTCGAACAAGGCCTCGACGACGTGGCCGCGCTGCGCCGCGCCGTCGAGAGCGACAAGCGCGTCAAGATGACGGCCGCGCAGATCACGCTCATGGGCCTCGTCAGCAACGGCGACAAGTCCGAGACCTTCATCGCCACCGCCGTCGAGCCGCTCAAAGAGAAAGCGATGAACGGCTACCGCCTCGTCGGCGGCACCGACCTGCCGGCGAACGAGACCGACGCCGTGCTGGTCGGCCGCGGCCTGGCCACGTCGATGCGCGTGAAGCCGGGGGACTACCTGACGCTCATGACCACGACGACGGCCGGCTCGCTCAACGCGACCGACGTGCGCGTCGCCGGCATCTTCACGAGCGGCGTCAAGGAGTTCGACGACCGCGCCGTGAAGATGCCGATCGCCGGCGCGCAGCAACTGCTGCAGACGAAGAAGGTCGAGCGGCTGATCGTGATGCTCAACGACACCGACGACACCGACGCCGTGCGCGCCGACCTCACCCGGAAGCTGCCGCAGATCGAGATGAAGAGCTGGTCGGAGCTGGCGACCTTCTACCACCAGGTCGTGCTGCTCTACAACGGCATCTTCGGCTTCCTGGGACTCATCGTCAGCGCCATCGTCGTCTTCAGCGTCGCCAACACGATCCTGATGTCGATCTTCGAGCGGACGCGCGAGATCGGCACGCTCATGGCGATGGGGACGACGCGGTCGCGTGTGGCGCGGATGTTCCTCGCCGAGGGAGTGGTCATCGGCGTGCTCGGCGCGATCGCGGGCGTGGTGGCCGGCGTGCTCCTGGCGAGCCTCATCAACCGCGGCCACGTCATGCTCCCGCCGCCGCCCGGCTACACCCTCGGCTACCCGCTGCGCATGCTGCTGACGCCGTCGATCCTCGTCACCACCGCGGTCATCTCCATCGTCACCGCCACGATCTCCTCGATCGTCCCGGCACTGAAAGCGTCGCGCATGAAGGTCGTCGACGCACTGGGGCACATCTGATGAAAAAGCGACTCTTTGCACTCGCACTTCTTCTCGCCTCGGCGCCGCTGCGCGCCGAGGATGCGGCGGCGATCCTCAAGAAAGTCGACGCGTACCGCACGCCGTTGGAGAGCTTCGCGATCGACGTCGAGCTCACCGCCTACACGCCGCACGACCAGCCGGAGTCGTCGAAGTTCCGCGTCTACGGCAAAGGGAGCGACCGGAGCGTGGTCGAGTTCCTGGCGCCGGCGACGGAGAAGGGAAAGCTCCTCCTGATGCTGCGCGACGCGATGTGGTTCTACATGCCGACGGCGAGCCGCCCGATCCGCATCTCGCCGCTGCAGCGGCTGATGGGACAGGCCTCGAACGGCGACGTGGCCCGGACGAGCTTCACGGTCGACTACGTGGCGAAGTCGGTCGTCGAAGAGGACAAGGCGTTCGTCCTCGACCTCGCCGCGAAGGACGCCGACATCGCCTACAGCCGCGTGCAGCTGTGGATCGACAAGGCGACGTACGAGCCGCTGCGCGCCGACTTTTACGTCGTCAGCGGAAAGCTGATCAAGCGCGCGCTCTACCGCGAGTTCGGCACGATGGCCGGGCGGCGGGTGGTGACGGGGATCGAGATCGACGATCTGCTGCGGCCGGGGAACAAGACGCTCATGCGCTACGCGAACCTGACGTCGAAGGAGAACCCGGAGCGGATGTTCACGAAGGACGCACTCGGAAAATGGTGAACACGCTTTTATTACTCGCCACGCTGCGCATGTTCGGCTCGGTCGGCGCGGAGTCGCAGCTCTCGCCGGCCAACACGGACTCGCCGCTGAACCCGCACAACGTGGCCGGGCTGCCGTACACGACGAACGTCGGCGACGCGGCGCTCTACGCCGACGCGAAGACCGAGCGGGTGAAGGCGCACGTGAAGCTGCGCGCCGATGCCAGCGACCGCGCCGCCGATCACCTCCAGCTCGGCGAGGCCTTCGTGCAGGCGAACCTCCGGCCGTGGCTCGACGTCACGGCCGGTCGGGTGATCGAGAAGTGGGGCACCGGCTACGCCTGGAATCCGGTGGCGTTCGTGAGCCCGCAGAAGAATCCGACCGATCCGACCGACCGCCGCAGCGCCTACCGCGGCGTCGACATGCTCCGCGCCGACGCGTTCGTGCGCGAGACGAACATCTCCGTCTATGCGCTGCGCGACCACACCGTCGCCGCGCGCGTCTATCGCCTCGTCGGCGGCACCGACGTGTCGCTGCATTTCAGCCACGACGCGAACGGCACGCAGCAGGGCGTGAGCCTCGCCCGCGTCTTCGGCGAGGCGCTGGAGCTCCACACCGAGGTCACGCGCCGCCACCTCCTCCTCGGCGGGCAGTACACGTTCCCGAAGAACGTCAACGTCATCGCCGAGGTCTATCGCTCCGGCGACGGCCTCACCGAGTCGCAGTGGCGCGCGTTCGAAAACAGCATCGAGCCGGCGTCGCTCCTCGACGCCAACCGCCGCTACGCGCCGCTCCGCATGGCCCGCAACTACGCCTTCGTCCGCGCCGACGCGCCGTTCGGCAAGAATGACGTCGAGCTCATCGCCATCACCAACCTGCGCGACGGCTCGTCGATCGCGCGCCTCACGCTCTCGCGCAAGCTCCGCCCGAATCTCTCCGCGTACGTGATCGAGACGGAGTTCCTCGGCACGGGCGAAATGTCGTACATCCAAGTCAAGCGGCTGACGACATTCGGAGCGCGGGTGTACTTTTAAGCGATGCTCGGCGGACGCAATCTCTCGCTGATCGGCATCCTGACGTGGGGTGTCATCCTTTTCACCAGCGTCGGCTCGGGCGGACCGCTGTGGTACGTCTGCATGGCCGTGTTCATCGCCGGCTTCCTCGCCGCCACCTGGCGCGAATGCCCGCCCATACAGCGCCGCCTCCTCAACGCACTGCAAACGCTCGCCGCCCTCGGCGCGATGGCGCTGGTGCCGCATCACTTGAAGATGGAGCCGGTGCTCCTCGTCATCATCGCGGGGGAGCTCGGCGGCCTGGAGATGCTGCCTGCCTTCGCCTGGATCTTCGCCCAGACCGCGGCGCTCGCCGTCATGACCGGCGGATTCGACATCATTCTCCTCCCCTACGCCGCCTTCCAGCTCTTCGCCTACTTCGCCGTGCGCATCGCCCACCGGGAGACGCTGGCGCGGCAGGCGCTGGCCGAGGCGAACGCGGAGCTGAAGGTGACGTCGGGCCTCCTCGACCTCAGCAGCCGCACCGAGGAACGGCTACGCATCGCGCGCGACCTCCACGACCTCCTCGGGCATCACCTCACTGCGTTGAGCTTGAACCTCGAAGTGGCCAGCCATCTTGCGAGCGGCGAGGCGAAGACGTCGGTGGAGAAGAGCCAGGCCATCACGAAGGACCTCCTCGCCGACGTGCGCGCGGTCGTCAGCCGCCTGCGCGAGGATGAGCCGGTCGACCTGGCCACAGCCATCAACGCGCTGCGCGACGTCATCGCCACGCCGGCGCTGCACGTCGACGTCGAGAACGTGGCCATCAGCGACCCGGCGGTGGCGCAGGTGGCGCTGCGCGCGGTGCAGGAGATCGTCACGAACGCGGTGCGCCACTCCGGCGCGCGCAATCTCTGGCTGCGGCTGTCGTCGTCCGATCACACGCTCGACCTCGACGCGCGCGACGACGGCGCCGGCACCGACCGCGTCGAGTTCGGCAACGGCCTGCGCGGGATCCGCGAGCGCGTGGAGCAGGTGCAGGGGCGGCTCGAGGTTTCGTCGATGCGCGGCCGCGGCTTTTCGGTGCATATTTCACTTCCAGCATGATTCGCGTCGTCATCGTCGAAGACCAGACGATCGTCCGCCAGGGCCTGCGCTCGCTCCTCGGGCTGTCCGGCGACATCGAGATCGCCGGCGAAGCGGCCGACGGCGAAGAGGCGCTCGACGTCATCGAATCGGTCAAACCGGACGTGGTGCTGCTCGACCTACGCATGCCGAAGCTCGACGGCGTCGGCGTGCTGAAGCACTTCCGCGGCCGCTTCCCGACGCTGATCCTGACGACGTTCGACGACGACACGAATCTGTTCGAGGCCGTGCGCGCCGGCGCGAAGGGGTGGCTCTTGAAGGACGTGTCGCTGGAGCGCCTGACGGGCGCGATCCGCACGCTCGCCGAGGGAGGGACGTGCATCGAGCCGGTGATCACGGAGCGCATCGTCCGCGCCCTCGGCGAGTCGAACGTGGCCTTCGACTCCGCGGAGCTGCCCGAGCCGCTGACGGATCGCGAGAAGACGATCCTGCGCCTGCTCGCCGGCGGCTATAGCAACAAGGAGATCTCGGAGCTGCTGAACATCAGCGACGGGACCGTGAAGAATCACATCTCGAATCTCTTGGCGAAACTCGGCGTTCGAGACCGAACACGAGCCGTGCTGAAAGCAATCGACCTCGGCGTAATTTAGGGGACAGGTCACAGGGAACAGGGGACAGGTGGTGTTCCTAGCAACGAACACCACCTGTGCCCCGTGACCTGTTCCCTGTCACCTATTGAACATTCAACGCAAAATCATCAACCACAAAGCTCGTCTGCAACGACGCGTCCTCTGTCCCCACCAGGTACACCTGGATCGTCTGCCCGATGTACGAATTCAGGCTGAACGACTTCTGCGTGTAGCCGGTGTTCTTGTTGAGGTTCGAGTACGTCGCCAGCGTCGCCAGGACCGTGCCGCTGCTGTTGCGGATCTGGACCTTCAGCGTGTCGTACGCCGTCGTGGTCGTCGTCTCGGCGGTGTCGATGTGCAACCAGAACGTCAGCGTCGCCGAGGTCTTGCCGGACGGGATTGTCACCTGCTGCAGGATCGAGTCCGTGTGCGCGGAGCCGTAGCCGTCCATCCATGCCTTCCACGAGCCGCTGTGCGCGGCCTCGCCGGTCGAGTTGTCGATCACGCCGCTGCTGGCGGTCCACGTCACCGCGCCGCTTTCGAAGCCGGGGTTGCCGAGGAGTTGCGTCGAGCCGCTGGAGTTGTTGACCGTGACCGTCACCGTCGACGACGTGCCGACGTTGCCGGCGGCGTCGTACGCCTTCGTCACGAGGGAGTGCGCGCTGTTCGCGAACGTCGTCGTGTCCCAGCTCCACGAGTACGGCGAGGCCGTGTCGGTCGTCCGCAGCGCGCCGTCGAGCCAGAACTCGACCTTCGTCACGCCGACGTTGTCGGACGCGCTGGCGGTCACGCTGACTGTGCCGCTCACCGTCGCGCCGTTCGCCGGCGCGGTGATCGACGTCGTCGGGGGCGTTGTATCGCCGCCGCCACCGCCGCCGCTGCCGTTGGCCAGCCAGGCCACGGCGTTCGCGTAGATCAGGCCGTTGTCGTAGCTCGGATCGTTGTAGCCCAGGTAGGTCGTGTGGCTGCAGGAGTTCGTGGCGTCCTCGCCGGTCGAGGAGTCGCCGACCGCGGCGACGCGGCCGGTGCCGTACGTCGACGTCGCGAAGGTGATGCCGCTCGTCGACGTATTCGAGACGCCGGTCTTCCAGATGTGGCCCTTCGCCGCGCCGCTGACCGTCATCGACGTCGAGCCGAAGAGCCCGAGGCCGCGGCCGGCGGAGGGAACACCGAACGTGCCATGGATGATCGGCGACGTCGAGTCGCTGGTGTAGTTGTCGTCGGGATGATTGTCGAACCAGCCGAACGCGCTGTCCGAGGAGTTGTCGTTGAAGACGATGCCGAAGACGCTCGGGCTGCCCATGAGCTGATTGAAGACGCCGGCGGCGTCGATGCCGTCGTTGTTGCGGTCGGCGCCGGCGTGGTCGGAGATCATGAAGAGGCCGCCGCCGTTTTGCACGAAGCTGCGGATGGCGGTGATCTCCGCCGAGGTGAAGGCGACGTTCGGCTCGGGGATGACGAAGACGTTGTAGTTCGTCAGGTCCTGGGCGTTCGTCGAGTCGCCGTAGCTGATGCGCGCGGTGGTGGGGAGGCTTTCGACGTGGAAGCCTTTCTTGACCAGGTCGACACCCATCGCGGAGAACGCACCGCTCCAATAGGTTTCGGCGGTCGACGCGGTGATGCCGGCTTGATCGGGCGTTGGATAGCGTTGGGCGACTCCGCAACTGTCTTCATCGAGTGTCCAATCGGCGTTTCCGGCGGTCTGTGCATGTTTGGCGTCGAAGAGAATCGATTTCTGTTGGGCATATAGGGGAGTGAGGACGATGAATGAGAGAGCGACCGAGAGCATGAGTCGTTTCAAATTCCGGTTCCTCCATTTCAACGAGCTGCTTGGGGGTCAGGTCTTCACTTTTCAGTTTCTTATTCGTAGCCAAATAAGAAACTGAAAAGTGAAGACCTGACCCCATTCCCAGTTACTGCACGTTTAGAGCGAAATCGTCGACGACGAAGGACGTCTGCGCGGAGGCGTCCTCTGTGCCGACGAGGTAAACCTGGATCGTTTGGCCGATGTACGCGTTGAGGTTGAACGACTTCTGCGCGTAGCCGGTGTTCTTGTCGAGGTTCGAGTACGTGGCCAGCGTGGCCAGCACGGTGCCGCTGCTGTTGCGGATCTGGACCTTCAGCGTGTCATACGCCGTGACGGTTGTCGTCTCGGCGGTGTCGATGTGCAGCCAGAACGTCAGCGTCGCCGAGGTCTTGCCGGACGGGATCGTCACCTGCTGCAGGATCGAGTCCGTGTGCGCGCTGCCGTAGCCGTCCATCCACGCTTTCCACGAGCCGCTGTGCGCGGCCTCGCCCGTCGAGCTGTCGATCACGCCGGTGCTGGCGGTCCAGGTGACGTTACCGCTCTCGAAGCCGGGGTTGCCGAGGAGCTGCGACGACGTCGAGTTGCTGACCGTCACCGTGACCGTGGCGGACGTGCCGACGTTGCCGGCCGCGTCGTATGCCTTCGAGACAAGCGAGTGCGAGCCGTTCGCGGCCGTCGTCGAGTCCCACGTCCAGGCGTACGGCGAGGTGGTGTCGGTCGACTTGAGCGTACCGTCGAGATAGAACTCCACGCGCGTCACGCCGACGTTGTCGGAGGCGCTGGCGGTCACGCTGACCGCAGTGCCGCTGACCGTGGCGCCGTTCGCCGGCGCAGTGATCGACGTCGTCGGCGCCGTGGTGTCGGGCGTCGACGTGTTGACGACCACGTCGTCAAAGTACGTGAAGGTGGCGTCGCCGGCGTAGTTGTCATCGTGGCTCGTCAGCGTCAGCGTGACGCTGTGGCCGGCGCTGGAGGCCACGTTCGCGTTGACCTGCGTCCACACCGGCGTGGTCGTGCAGACCTTCGCCAGGATCGTCGACGTCGTCCCGGTGACGTTGTCCTTGAGCGTGGCCGTGGCCCAGTCGTACGTGACGGTGTCGGGGCAGGTGTTCGAATACCAGAAGGAGAGCGTCGAGGCGTTCGACGGCAGCGTGAACGTCTGCGCGGCGGTGCTGTCGGTCGACGGTGCGGTCGACCCGAGTTGCGCGCCGTACGTGCCGCTGTGCTTCGACGCGGTGTTGACCGCGGCGGTGCCGGTGGTCGTCCAGCCGCTGAAGGTGCCGGTCTCGAAGCCGCCGTTCGTCAGCGCGCCGCCCGGGGCGGTGACGGTGAGCGAGACGGAGGTCGAGTGCGACGTCGTGCCGCCCGTGCCGGTGACGGTGACGGTGTACGTGCCGGCCGCGGTCGACGCGCCGACGGCCATCGTCATCGTCGACGAGCCGCTGCCGGGCGCCGCGATCGACGCCGGGCTGAAGCTGACAGTCGTACCCGCCGGAGCGCCGCTGGCGCTCAGCGAGATGGCGTTGTTGAAGCCGCCGCTGACCGACGTCGTGATCGTCGACGTGCCGTTGCCGCCTTGGGCAACCGAGACTGACGTCGGCGAGGCGCTAATGCCGAAGTCCGGCGTGGCCGCGCCGTTCCAGTTGTTGACCATCGAGTTCGCGTCAACCGTGCCGACGCCCGTGACAGCGTCGTAGCCGGTGCCGCAGCTGAAGCCGGTCACGCCCGGAACGCTGTTGTTGCCCGAGGTGACGTCGTGGAAGATGACCGTTCCGCCGCTCGCGTACTGCGCATTGGCGAGCGTGTAGAACTTCGTGTTCGCGTTGCCCCACGATGCCGCGGTCTTCTGATTGACGAGCGCCATGAGTCCGGCGAACGACGGCGACGACGCCGAGGTGCCGCCGACGGCGCCGAGGCCCGAGACGGTCGAGGTGTGGCCCTGCACGACGAGGTAGCCGTCGTGGCCAGCCGCCGTCAACGACACGTCAGGGACGAAGCGCGCGTTCGTCGCCGGAACGCCGACGCAGACCTGCCACGACGGCTTCGCGTAGATCGACGACTGTCCGCCGCTCGAGGCCCAGAGGCCCGAGCCGCCGCTGACGTTGCCCGACTCGTTCCAGGCCATCTCCGGGATGTACGACAGCACGGAGCTCTTGTCGGTGGCGTTGTTCGTCGACGACCAGTACGTCGCGGGGTTGGCGGCGTCGTTGAACTGCGTGCCGCCGACGCCGACGTTGTACGGCGTCGACGCGAGGCCGCTCACCGCCGCGCCGCTGCCGGTCGTGTCGTTGCCGCCGTTGCAGCCGGCCGCGCCGCTGTCGCCCGAGGAGACGAACGAGGTGATGCCCTGCGTGGCCGCCTGGGACCAGAGGTTGTTGTAGAAGTTGTTCTCCGTCGTCCCCATCGACGACTCGCACTGGCCGAAGCTCGTGCTCATGATCTTGGCGACGTTGTTGTTGACGATGTACTGCGCGGAGAGGTCGACGCCGTCGGTGGTCGCGGTCGACTTGGAGATGACGAACTTGATGGTGGCGTTCGGCGCGACGGCGCCCGACCACTCGACGTCGAGATCCGCTTCCCCCTCTTCGCCGCCGCCGAGGTTGCCCGGGTCGGTGCCGTTGTGGACGAAGACCGGGTCGTTCGCCGGCAGGCCGAAGAAGCTGCGGAAATACTGCACGTCGCCCAAGGCGATGTCGGTGCGGCCGACAATTGCCACGGTCTGGCCGGTGCCGTTGATGCCGGAGGTGTACAGCGGGTTGACGTTGTAGATCTTCGCGAAGTCCGCCGGCGCGACGTAGTGGCTCGTGCCACTGGTGTAGTCCGGAACCGGCTTGAAGCCGTGGTTCATCGGATGGCGGCCGAAGTCGTGCAGCGTGACGACGCCGCCGACGACGTCGACGAGCGCGCGCGGGATCTGCGGGTCCTTGGCGTTGGCGGTGTGGATCTTTCCGCCGACGTCGAATTTGTGGATCTGGGTCTTGAAGGCGCGCTCGACCTGACCGACGGAGCCGGTGAAGTTGATCCAGCCGCGGCCGCTCGGCACCTCATCGATGGTGAAGCCGCCGCGCGTGAGCCACGCCTGCACCTCGGACAGATCATCGTCCGCGATGCCGAAGCGCGCGCCGAACTGCGCCGGCGTGAGCCACTGGTGGTACTGCGCCGAGCTGGGGTCGTGAAGCTGCGCGAGAAGGCGGTCGATCGAGTCCTTCGCGCCGGCGCGCGGCTTGAGGACGAGGATCATCCGTTCGAGCTTCTGATTCGAGTCCGCCGGTCCGCGGTCGTTCTGCGGATTGGCCAGCGGGTGGGTATTCCCGTGGAGGACAACGGTGTCGTTGTCGTCGACGTTGCGCTTGTGCGGGTTGGCCGCAAAGAGCGGGGTGGAAAGCAACAGGAGGACGAGGGGGAGGACGAGACGCTTCAAACAAACCTACCTTTCTTTCGTCCGGGCGGGCGGCGGAAGGGCAAGGCAGCTGCCACGAGTGGCGCTAATGAAATGAATGAGTTACACGATGCAGTGGTGGGTCACGGATCGATTTTGACCCGCCCAAAGGGTCAAGACTAGATCCCGGCGTGCGCGAAGTTTCCAATCACAGCCGGTCGGATGCCCCAGATGTCGCGCGCGTATTCGGCGACGGTGCGGTCGGAGGAGAACTTCCCCATCCGGGCGATGTTGAGGAGCGACTTGCGGCGCCACGCAGGGCGGTCGAGGTAGACCTCGTCGACGCGCGCCTGCGTCTCGATGTACGGCTCGAGGTCGGCGAGGTGGACGTACTCGTCGCGCGCGCTGGTGAGCTTCGCCACGATCGGCCGGAAGATGTCTTTGTCGCCGCGCGAGAAGTGCCCCGCGGCAATGGTGTCGACGACGCGCCGGACCGCGCTCTTCGCCAAATACTCCTCGGGGCGATAGTCGGCGAGGCGCGCCGCCACTTCGTCGGCGTGCAAACCGAAGATGAAGATGTTGTCGTCGCCGACTTCGTCGCGGATCTCGATGTTCGCGCCATCGAGCGTGCCGATCGTGAGCGCGCCGTTCAAGGCGAGCTTCATGTTGCCGGTGCCCGATGCCTCCTTCCCCGCCGTGGAGATCTGCTCGCTCAGCTCCGCCGCCGGGATGATGCACTCGGCCAAGCTGACGCGATAGTCGGGGAGGAGGACGACGCGCAACCAGTCGCGCGTGCGCGGCTCGGCGTTGACGACTTCGCCGACGGCGTGGATCAACTTGATGATGAGCTTCGCCATGAAGTAGCCCGGCGCGGCCTTGCCGGCGAAGACGAAGGTGCGCGGCACGAGCGGCGTCTGGCCGTCCTCCATGATGCGCCAGTAGCGGTCGACGACGTGCAGGATGTTGAGCAGTTGCCGCTTGTACTCGTGCATGCGCTTGACCTGCACGTCGAACATCGACTCCGGATCGACGGCGATGCCGTTCGGCATATCGCGCACGACATTCGCCAACGCCAGTTTGTTGCGGCTCTTCACGGCGTCGAGGCGCTCGAGGAGCGCGGCGTCGTCGACGAAGAGCTCCAGCTTGCGCAGCTCGTCGAGGTTGCGGATCCAGCCGTCGCCGATGGCCTTGGTGATGAGCGACGCCAGCGGCCGGTTGGCGTGCAGGAGCCACCGCCGCGGCGTGACGCCGTTGGTCTTGTTGTTGAAGCGCTCCGGCCAGAGTTTGTAGAAGTCGGGGGCGAGCGTCGTCTTCACGAGCTCGGAGTGCAACGCCGCAACGCCATTGACGGAGTGGCTGCCGGCCATGGCCAGGTTCGCCATCCGCACGTTGCGGCGCTCCCCTTCTTCGAGGATGGAGACGCGCTGCGCGACGGCGATGTCGCCGGGGAAACGGCGCTCGACTTCGAGGAGGAGCCGCCGGTTGATCTCGCCGATGATCTGGAGGTGCCGCGGCAGGAGGCGCTCCATCAGCTCGGCCGGCCACTTCTCCAGCGCCTCGGGGAGCAGCGTGTGGTTCGTGTAGCCGCAGGTCTTCACGACGAGGGTCCAGGCGTGCTCCCAGGGCAGGCCGGCGTCGTCGATGAACGTCCGCATCAGCTCCGCGACGGTGAGCGCGGGGTGGGTGTCGTTCATCTGGATCGCGATCTTGCCGGGGAAGTCGTCGAAGGAGTCGTGGGTCTGGCGGTAGCGGCGGACGATGTCGCGCACCGAACACGCCACGAGGAAGTACTCCTGCAGCAGGCGCAGCTCGCGCCCGCGCTCGACGGAGTCCGAGGGGTAGAGGATCTTGGTGATGGCCTCGGTGTTGATCTTGTGCTGCACGGCGGAGATGTAGTCGCCGGCGTTGAAGATGCCGATGTCGAAGTCATCGGAGGAGCGCGCGCTGAAGAGGCGGAGGACGTTCACGGTCTCGCCGCCGTAGCCGACGATGGGCATGTCGTGCGGCACGCCGATGATCTCTTTGTACTCGACCCACGCCGGCTGGTAGACGCCGCCAATGTTCGCGTGGGCGATGGAGCCGTACACCGGAACGCGCACGATGTCGTCGGTGCGCTCGATGAGCCACGGCGAGCCGCCGCTGTCGAGCCAGTGGTCGGGCTTCTCATGCTGGAAGCCGTTCACGAAGGTCTGCCGGAAGAGGCCGAACTCGTAGTTGATGCCGTAGCCGAATCCAGGCATGTCCATGGTGGCCAGGGAGTCGAGGAAGCAGGCAGCGAGCCGCCCCAAACCGCCGTTGCCGAGGGCCGCGTCGGGCTCCTCGCCGACGATCTCCTCGAGGTCGGTGCCGAGCTCCGCGATCACGGACTTGGCATCGTCGTAGAGGCCGAGGTTCGTCAGGTTGTTGCCGAGCGCGCGGCCCATGAGGAACTCCATGGAGAGGTAGTAGAGCCGCTTGGCGTCCTGCTCCCGGTAGCGGCGCTCGCTCTCGCGCATGGCGTCGAGCGCCGGCCGCCGCACGGCCACGGAGAGCGCGTGCAGCTTCTCGCGCATCGACGCTTCTTTCCACGAGCTGCCGCGCCCATAGCGGAGGAACGTCTCGATCCCCTCGCGCAGATGGACGAAGCTCCGCGTGGCCGCGGCACTGGTTGTCGTTGGTGCTGGACGCAATCGCTGAACCTCACTCGACTTTAACGGTTTGCGGGCATCATGTCATCCATGCGGAAATGGATCACGTTGCTCGCGGTGCTGGCGAGCGCACAGGCTCGCTGGCAACTGCAAAGTAACGCTTGGGTCAACTTGCATCAGCGCCTGATGTACGAGGCGCGCTTCGGGCCGGTGAAGCCGCTCGCCGACAACGAGCAGTGGAAGGGGGCGATCGAGAAGTACCGCGCGTTCCTCGGCAAACGCAATCCGATCGTCGACGAGGAGCTGAAGGCGATGAACGCAGCGCTCTCGTCGACGAAGGGAACGAAGTTGCCCGACTCGATTCCCCGCGCGGCCGCGGCGGCGCTGGAATCGGCGATGCCGCTGTACCGCGCGCAGCAGTGGCCGGAGGACGACCGCATCAACCGCTTCTGGATCTCCGTCGCGGAGCCGCTGCTCGCGTCGGCCGGCGAGGAGCTCGTGGCGGCGCACGAGAAGGCGTACGCGCGCCCGTTCCCGAAGCGGATTCTCGTCGACGTGACGTCGTACGGCTGGGAGTTCGGCGCGTACACGGTGCCGCTCGGCGCCGGCGGCGCGCACGTGGTGATGCAGAGCCAGGACAATCCCGGCGGCGAGGGCTTCTACGCGCTCGAGTCGATGCTGCACGAGCCGTCGCACGTGATCGTCGACGACCGCTCCGGCGCGATCGGCGAGGACCTGGTGCGCGTGACGAAGGAGACGGGCATCCGTCCGTATTCGAACCTCTGGCACGCCATCCTCTTCTACACGTCCGGCGAGCTGACGCGGCGCGCGCTCGACCGCCGCGGCATCCACGACTACAAGCCGATCGTCCTGCAGATGTACGACCGCGGCTTTCGCGGCTTCCGCCAGTCGCTGGAGACGCACTGGCAGGCGTACCTCGACGGGAAGGAATCACGCGAGGCGGCAATCCGGCAGATCGTGATCGAGACGGCGCCGCCGGCGAAAAAGTGAGGGTGATTACTTCACCTCGACGTCGGCGGTGACGAGCCCTCCGATCGGTGGGACGAGAACGAGCTTCCCTTTCCCGGCAGTTTTCGCCGTGACCTTGACGCTCGCCGTCTTCTCGTCCGTCACCGTCACGGCGTTGATCTTGACCGGCTCCGTTTCGCCGGGCGCGGTCCATTCCGCGGTCATGCCGGTCACGAAGTTTTCGCCGGTGAGCTGCAGCGTTTGCTCTTCCGCCTTGGGCGCGATCGGCGCGATTGCATCGAGTTTCGGCGTGGCGATCGTGAACGTGCCGGCACCCGATTGGCCGTCGTTGTTGACGACTTCGATCCTGTGCGTTCCGGTGGCGAGGGCTTTTCCGACGTCCGAGTCCTCTTTGACTGAGACGGTGAGCCGCGTGCTCCACTTCGGATTGGAGTTCGACGCCTGGTTGACGGCGTCGATCTTGAGCGGCGTGAAGGGGTCGGCGGCGTCGTCGAGGCGGAGCTTGGCGTCGTTCTCGAGGTTCTCGCCGTCGATTCGGATCTCGTACGTCGCGTCTTTCTTCGTCACGATCACCGTGCGCACGACCGGGCCGGGACTGCGCACGGCTTTGCCGCCAAGGTAGGCCAGCGCGGAAACGCCCATCAGTCCGAGGAACTGATCGGGGATTTTCGGGAGCACGCTGATGGCCGCCGGGTCGGCCGCGAAGAGCAGTCCGAGAAATCCGAGGACGCCGACGATCGTCCAGACGAAGAACTGGAAGCGCTCGGCAATGACGACGCCGCCGGAGCTGATGAAGTCCGCCGGGCCCGGATGGATCGGTCCCGACCCTTTAGCGCCGCGCGTGCCTTGCACCGCCGCTGCGGTGATGGCGGTGCCGCCGCTGATGCCGAGCAGCACCGGCAGCCCCTCCGGAACATCGGGAAATTGCCACTTCCACTGCACGAGCAACTGGCAGAGGAAGAGATAGATGTAGGCGAAGACGGAGACGGCGCTCCAGAGCAGGAGCTGCAGCTTCGAGAGGCTGTACGTGTTGGTCTCGTTGTCGATCAGGAAGACCGAGAAGATACCGTAACGCTTGCCGCCGATGCGCTTGCCGCGGATGGCGGAGACGGTGGCGATCACGGCGGCGGCCAGGAGAATCCACAACACGAAGGCGGCGACGAAGATGGCCCCGCGCGGAATGCGCGAGAGGACCAGTTTCTTGCTGTCGTCGGAGCGGACGTCGCCGACGCGCACGGCGACGTCGAGCGGCCCGGCCGACTCGCGATAGCGGGTGACGTTCACAGCGTGAACGACGTGCGCGTTCTCGACGGTGACGCACGGCGCGGTCGTTTTGCCGTTGCACGTCGCCGGCCCGGCCAGCACGTCGCCGCTGTCGGTGATTACGGAGGTGAGGCCGGGGACGAAGCCGTCGCCGGTGATGCGAAAATCGAAGGACGGCGTGAAGAACGAATGCGAGTACGCCGTCTCCTCCGGCGCGATGCCGGCGATCTTCGGCTTGATGGGATTGACGCGGAGCTCGCCCGGAACGGCGACCGGCTGCGTTGCGGCATTGGTGACGAGGGTGACGGCGTAGCGGCCGGGCGTCAGGATTGGCGGCAAGGCGATCGTGACGAGCTTCTTGTCCGCATCGACCTTGCCTTGCATCGTCGTCGAGCGGCCCATCTCGTCCGTCACCGTCACGTTGGCGGTGTTCTGCGCGGTCAGACCGTTGACGGGGATGGAGATCGTCTGTCCGGGAGCGGCGTCCGGCATTCTCGAATTCGGCGGAAAGGAAACATCGGCGACCGCTGCAAACGCGGCGAGAAGCAGCGCTGACACAATCAGCCATCGAACTCGCATGGAGCCTCCTGACCTCTCTTCTAGGAGTGACCCGCGCGACCGTTTTCCCTACCCGCGCCGCCACCGAAGAAGTGAAGCCAGCGCCTCGCCGCGGCTGACGTGCTCGCGCCATCCGAGCTCGTCGCGGATGCGGCGCGTGTCGGTGTGAAGGTGGAAGCGGAAGTCGAGCGGCTGGGCGATGCCGGCGCGGCGCTCGATGCGCCCCTTCCAACCCGCGATGCGCGCGAGGATCCGCAGCCACTCCTCTTCGGAGGGCGCATCGACGTCGCCGACGTTGTACGTCCGCCCGGCCGCGCGCTCGTCGAGCGCGGCGTGGACGATGGCGCCGGCGCAGTTCTCCGAGTAGCCGCGAGTCCAGCGCCACTCGGCGATGGCGTCGCCGACGGCGATGACGTCGTCGCCGCGATGCATGGCGTCGATCCAGTCGTAGAAGCGCTGCTGCGCGTCGTTCGCGCCGTAGACCGCGGGCATGCGCAGGATCGTCGTGCGCGGGCCGGCGAGGGTGCGCTCGACGAGGATCTTGTCGTAGTCGCGCACCCAGTCGCCCATGCGCTTCACCATGTGCGCGTACGGGTAGAGCCGCTCGCGCAGCGGCGCGTCCTCGGCGAGCGGCGCGGGATCGGGCTGGCCGTCGTAGTGGTGCTGCAGGCCGTCATAGTTGCGGTAGACGTCGCCGCTGCTCAGCACGACGTAGCGCACGCCGTCGAAGCGCTCCCGCGCCGCCGCCGCGTGCGCCTCGTTCATGCACCACATGTCGATGACGAGCTCCGGCTCGAGCTCGTGCGGGATGCGGGCGCGGTCGCCGTGCACGTGCCGCACCTCGGGGAGGGCCTCGTGCTCGCCGCGATGGAAGAGCGTGACGTCGTGCCCGAGGTCGAGGAGCTGGCGGACCACGTGCGGGCCCATGAACTGCGTGCCGCCGAAGATGAGGACGCGCATGGGATCGAGTTTATCCCTCGCGCAGACGAGGGATCATGCATGACACCGCGCGAGTCGTGCTTCGTAACGCGTGTCGTGCGGCGGCTCGCCTGATCCCTCGTCTTCGCGAGGGATAAACTCAGAGCACCCCGTACTTTTCGGCCAGCCCGACGATCGCCTCGATGGCCGTGTCGAGGTGCTCGCGCGTGTGCGCGGCGCTGATCTGGCAGCGCAGGCGCGCCTGCCCCTGCGGCACGACGGGGTAGCCGAAGCCGGAGACGTAGACGCCGCTGTCGAGGAGCTCGGCCGACATCTTCATGGCCTTGGCCGTGTCGCCGATGAGGATCGGCACGATGGGGTGGATGCCTTCGCGCACCGTCACGCCGCGCTGCGTGAGTTGCGCGCGGAAGTACTGCGTGTTCTCGCGCAGGCGCGTCACGAAGCTCGTGTCCTTCTCCAGGAGGTCGAACGCGGCGAGCGAGCCCATGACGACGGCGGGCGGCAGGGTGTTGGAGAACAAATACGGCCGCGACTTCTGGCGCAGATAGTCGATCAGCGTCTTCGGCCCGGTGGTGAAGCCGCCGTGCGAGCCGCCCAAGGCCTTGCCGAGCGTCGAGGTGTACGCGTCGATTTTGCCGAACACGCCGAGCTCCTCGCCGGTGCCGCGGCCGGTCTTGCCGAGGACGCCGGTGCCGTGGGAGTCATCGACGACGAAGAAGGCGTCGTGCTCGCGGCAGACGTCGACCAGCTCCGGCAGCGGCGCGAGCGAGCCCTCCATCGAGAAGACGCCGTCGGTCATGACCACGCGGTTACGCGCGTCCTTCGTGGCGTGCAGCTTGGCGTGGAGGTCGTTGACGTCGCGGTTCGCGTAGCGCTCCTTCTTCGCCTTGGCCAGGCGCACGCCGTCGATGATCGAGGCGTGATTGAGCTCGTCGGAGATGATGGCGTCCTGCTCCTGGGCGATGGTCTGGAACAATCCTTCGTTCGCGTTCCAGCACGACCCGTACAGGATCGAGTCCTCGGTTCCAAAAAACTGCGCGATGCGCTGCTCGAGGTCGCGGTGGATCGTCTGCGTTCCGCAGATGAAGCGGACGGAGGCGAGGCCGTAGCCGTAGTCGCGCTCGGCCTTCTCGGCCGCCTCGACGATGGCCGGGTGATCGGCCAGGCCGAGGTAGTTGTTGGACGTCAGCATGATGACGTCGCCGCGGCCTTCGATCTGGACGAGCGGACCTTGCGGTGACTGGAGCGGCAGCTCGCGCTTGAGCGTGCCGGCCTGCGTCATCTGTTCGAGCTCAGAGGAGAGTGTGTCGAGAAGCGGCATTACTCGTTGTCGTACTTCAGATCGCGGCGGAAACAATGCCCGGCTTCGATGTCGAACACGACGCACGAGTCGATCGGGCGCGAGTAGATGTGCATGCTGACGGCGGGCTCGTCCCACTCGCTGAGGTTCTTGATGCGGTGGATGGTCTGGGTCTTGTCGACGGTGTTGAGCGGGCCGCCGGGAACGCAGAGCTCCGTGCCGAGGTGCTTCATCTCGATGCGCGTGGCGCCGGCGAGACAGTCCATGCCGACGACCTGCTGGTTCTCGGGGCGATTGCAGTCGATCTTGCGGAAGTTGTCGACGAGGAGCTTCCCCTCGATCATCGTCATCCAGCCGAGCTGGCCGTTGTGCGTGTGCAGCGGCGTGATGGCGCCGACCGGCCAGCAGATCAGCATCACCTCGATGAGGTCGTTGCGGAAGATCTTGTTGCGGGTGTGGCGGTCGGGCAGCCACTGCTTGTAGTGCTCGAGGTCCTCGCGGCGGATCTCCCACGCCACCAGGTAGTCGTAGATCGCCTGCTTGGTGATGAGGCCCTCGGACAGCTCGCGGATGCCGGCAATGAACCGTTCGGCCGGGACGGCCGTAGGGGAGTGCACAGGAACGCTGCTCACGACGAGAAGTCTACATCAGCAATTTTCGTGCGTATCAGGAGGATTGATCCATGAGACGAACCGCTCTTGCCCTCGGCCTGTTCTTGCTCCCCGCCGCCGTTTTCGCGCAGCCGAAGCCGTCCTTCATCACCGTCCACGAGGAGATCGTGCCGCCGGCGATGATGATGCGCTACGAGGCGCTGACGAAGGAGTTCCTGGCCACGCTGGCCGCCAAGAACATCAACGACCCGAACGTCAACTTCACCGCCTTCATGACCCCCGATTTCCACTACCTCTACGTCTCGCGCATGCCCGGCGGCCTCGCCGGCTACGAGACGATGTTCAACACCTGGATGTCGCTGCCCGACAAGGTCGGCAAGGACAAGTGGCAGGACATCATGGCGCGCTCGGTGGGCACGACGACGTCGTACAACGAGATCATGGCCATGCGCCGCGACGATCTCTCGTACATGCCGGCCACGCCGCGCGTCAAACCGGAAGAGCAGATGTACGCGCGCTGGCAGTTCTATTACCTCGTGCCGGGGAAAGAGTCGGAGGCGGAGACGATCGCCAAGGACTACGCGGCGCTCTTCAAGGCGAAGAACATCCCAGACGGCTTCACAATCTACATGGCCATGAACGGCAACGACCTGCCGCTCCTGGTGGCGGCGATCACGGCGAAGAGCGCGTCCGATTTCGCGATGTCCGACGAGAAGAACACCGCCACGCTCGGCAACGACCTGCGCGCCCTTCAGGCCCGCGCGCTGGCGATCACGCGCAAGTTCGAGTCGCGCGAGGGGTGGTACCGCCCGGATCTGTCGTACCCCGCGCCGCCCATGAAGACTGCCGCCAAATGACACTGTGCTAGGCTCCGCGCGCGATGCGCAATCTGGCCGTGCTCGGCACGCAGTGGGGCGACGAAGGCAAAGGGAAGATCGTCGATCTGCTCTGTGAGGACTACGACGTTGTGGCCCGCTATCAGGGGGGCCACAACGCCGGTCACACGGTGAAATTCGGCGACGCGCACTTCGCGCTGCGCCTGATCCCCTCGGGCATCCTTCACCCGTCGACGCTCTGCATCCTCGGCAACGGGATGGTGATCGATCCGGAGGCGCTGCTCGACGAGATCGAGAGCCTCCGCGGCCTCGGCGTGACGATCGAAGAGAACCTCAAGATCAGCGACTCCGCGCACGTGATCCTGCCGTACCACAAGGCGGTCGATCTCGCGCGCGAGGAGGCGGCGGGGAAGACGAAGATCGGCACGACCGGGCGCGGCATCGGCCCGGCGTACGAGACAAAGGTGAGCCGCTACGGGATCCGCGTGGCCGACCTGCTCGACCCCGACATTCTCCGCGAACGGATCGAGTTCGCCTGCGCGGAAAAGAACGCCGTGCTCTCGAATCTCTACGGGAAGCCGGCGCACGATCCGAAGAAGCTCTTCGACGATTACACGCGCTACGGCGAGGTGCTGGCGCCGCGCATCACGAACGGCACGGTGCTGATCAACGAGCAGATCCGCGCCGGGAAGCGGGTGATGTTCGAAGGGGCGCAGGGGACGATGCTCGACGTCGACCACGGCACCTATCCGTTCGTGACGTCGTCGAGCACGGTGGCCGGCGGGATCTGCACGGGCCTCGGCGTGGCGCCGAAGCACATCCACAGCGTGCTGGGCGTGGTGAAGGCGTACACGACGCGGGTGGGCGGCGGCGCGCTCCCGACGGAGCGCGACGACGCGCATGGCGAGCACCTGCGCCGCCGCGGCAACGAGTTCGGCACGGTGACGGGCCGCCCCCGCCGCACCGGCTGGCTGGACCTGCCGGTGGTGCGCACCTCGGCGATGCTGAACGGCCTCGACGCGATCGCGCTGACGAAGCTCGATGTGCTCGATGAGTTCGACGAGATCCCCGTCTGCACCGGCTACAACGTGCGCGGCGAGCGCTGGCGGACGTTCCCGGCATTCTCGGTCGCGCATCACGACTACAAGCCGGAGTACCGCGTGATGAAGGGATGGAAGACGTCGACGGAGGAGATCACTTCGTACGACGAGCTACCCGCGGCGGCGAGGGACTACATCAAGTTCATCGAGGACGAGACGGAGTGCCCTGCGACCATCATCTCCACAGGGCCGCGGCGGGAAGAGACGATTCAGCGTCCGAACAGCCGGTAAATCAACGCCGTCCCCAACCCCCACGCCCCGTTCACGATCAATCCAACCACGAGCAGCTTCCCCGAGTGCGGGACCGGCTGGTGCTTCAGCGGCGCGACGATGAAGGCGGCGGCGAGCGTCGGCAGAACGGCGCCGAAGAGCGTCGAGGCCAGGAGCAGGTTCCGCGACTTCGCCAGGATCGCGATCATGATCGCGCCCCACACGCCGCCCCAGAACGCGAGCGAGATCACGGCCGGCACGCCCCACGGCTTCACTGGCGTCATCGACCACGGCGTGCGGTCGATGTAGTGGAAGTAGTGGAGGATCCAGAGCGCGATCTGATGGAACACCAGCGTGGCGACGAAGCCGGCGACGAAGCCGAGGAGAATGCGACGGGTCATAACAGCACCTTTCGGAAGTACTCGATCGTGCGCGCGAGCCCCGTCTCGAGCGGCACGACCGGCTCCCACTCGAGCAACGTCCGCGCCTTGGTGATGTCGGGGCGGCGGATCTTCGGATCGTCTTCCGGCAGGGGGCGGAACTCGATGGGGGCGCTCGTGCCGGTCAGGCGCTTGATCTCCTCGGCGAACTGCAGCACCGTCATCTCCGACGGGTTGCCGATGTTCGTCGGCAGCGGCTCGTTGGACATGAGCAGCCGGTAGATCCCCTCGACGAGGTCCGAGACGTAGCAGAACGAGCGCGTCTGCGAGCCGTCGCCGAACACCGTCAGCGGCTCGTTGCGCAGCGCCTGGGCGATGAAGGCCGGCACGACGCGGCCGTCGTTGACGCGCATCCGCTCGCCGTAGGTGTTGAAGATGCGCACGATGCGCGTCTCCACGCCGTGAAAGCGCTGATACGCCATGGTCATGGCCTCGGCGAAGCGCTTCGCTTCGTCGTACACGCCGCGCGGGCCGACCGGATTCACGTTGCCCCAGTAGTCCTCTTTCTGCGGGTGCACGAGCGGGTCGCCGTAGACCTCGGAGGTCGACGCCAGGAGATAGCGCGCTTTCTTGTCCTTCGCCACGCCGAGGGTTTTGTGCGTGCCGAGGGAGCCGACTTTGAGCGTCTGGATCGGCTTCTCGAGATAGTCGATCGGGCTCGCCGGCGAGGCGAAGTGCAGCACGTAGTCGACCGGTCCCTCGACGTGAATGTAGTTCGTGACGTCGTGCTTGATGAACGAGAAGCCGTCGCGGCCGAAGAGGTGCGCGACGTTCGTCGGGCTGCCGGTGATGAAGTTGTCGATGCAGATCACTTCGTGGCCGCGCGCGAGAAAGAGCTCGCAGAGATGCGAGCCTAAGAATCCCGCGCCGCCCGTGATGAGGGCACGGCCCATCAGACCCGCTCCCGCACCCGGACGTCTTCGGCGCGGCCGACGGAGTGGTACTGGAAGCCTTCGCTCTTCATGCGCTGCGGGTCGTAGACGTTGCGGAGGTCGACGATGACGGGGCGGCGGAGGAGCTTCTTGACACGGTCGAGGTTCAACGCGCGGAACTCGTTCCACTCCGTGGCGATGACGAGCGCGTCGGCGCCCTCCGCGGTCTCGTACGCATCGCGGCAGAACCGGACGTTCTCGAACATCGTCTTGGCGTTCTCCATCGCCTGCGGGTCGTATGCGCGGATGAGCGCGCCCTGCCTCTGCAGCCCCTGGATCAGCGTGATCGTCGGCGAGTCGCGCATGTCGTCGGTCTCGGGCTTGAAGGCGAGGCCGAGGATGGCGATCGTCTTGCCGCGAAGCTCGCCGTCGAGCGCGTCGGCGACTTTGACGACCATCCGTTCCTTGATGCCCTGGTTGACGCGCAGCACAGCCTCGATGAGCTGGAAGTCGTAGTCGTGGCGCTTGGCGATGTCGGCGAGCGCGGAGGTGTCTTTCGGGAAGCAGGAGCCGCCGAAGCCGGGACCGGCCTGCAGGAACTTCGAGCCGATGCGGCCGTCGAGGCCGATGCCGCGCGCGACATCCTGCACGTCGCCGCCGACGAGCTCACAGAGCACGGCCACTTCGTTGATGAAGGAGATCTTGGTGGCCAGGAAGCCGTTCGCGGCGTACTTGATGAGCTCCGATGACTCGACGTTCGTGGTGACGAACGGGATCTCGAGCGAGTGCAGCGGCGCGTAGATCTCTTTCATCAGCTCGATCGACTCAGGATCCGACGCGCCGATGACGATGCGGTCCGGGCGCATGAAGTCTTCGATGGCGGAGCCTTCGCGCAGGAACTCGGGATTGGACACCACAGAGCCGTGATGGCCGTTGCCCGCGTCCTTGAGGATGCGCTCGATCATCCGCCCGGTGCCGATCGGCACGGTGGACTTGGTGATGACGAGCTTCGGGCCGTTCATGTAGCGGGCGATGGCCCGCGCGACGTCCTCGACGTAGCGCAGGTCGGCGGAGCCGTCGGGCTTCGGCGGCGTGCCGACGGCGATGAAGATGGCGCGGCTGGAGCGAATGGCCTCCGGGAGGTCGGTGGTAAAGCGCAGCCGCCCCTCGGCCACGTTGCGGCTGACGATGGTGTCGAGACCGGGCTCGTAGATCGGGATCTCGCCTTTGTTCAGCGCGGCGATCTTCCGCTCGTCGATGTCACAGCAGATGACGGCGTTCCCGAAGTCGGCCAGGCCGGCGCCGGTCACCAGGCCGACGTAGCCCGTTCCGATTACGGCAATGTCCACGAGGAGTTCCTCCCGGTCGAATTACAAGCGGCGCATGCTATCACTTCGGTGGCGGACCGCTCGTGGTGGTGGTCGTGACGGCCTGCGTCGACGTAACCGCCGGCGCCGCCGTGGTGGTCGGCGGCGGAGCGGTGGTGGTCGACACCGGCGCGGCAGTGGTCGTTGTCGACGGCGGCGGCGTGCTGGTGCTGGGCGCCGGCGGCGCGGGCGGGCGGCTCTGCTCGATCTGGTAGCGCTTCTCGATCCCCTTCTCCTGCCGGTTGCGAATCAGCCAGCGCAAGAGCTTCGACTCGTTGATGCCGATGAGGATGTCGTTGATCGATTCGTACACCGAGGGATCGTTGATGATCTTCCCGGCGGTGCCCTGGCCGTTGTTGATCTTCGCCACGGCATCGCTGAGCTGGTGCACGAGTCCCGTGAACTCGGCGAGCGACGCGTCGGCGTAGGCTTTGTCGTTCATCAGCCGCGGCACGAGGCCCTGCCCGTTCTTGAGCGAGTCGCTGAACGTGGCCAGGTTCGCCGACGTCGTATTCAGATTGTTGATGAGGTCGTAGACCTTCTTCTTCCCCTCGGGGTCATTCAGGAGCGCCGGCAGCGGGCCCTGTCCGTTCTTGAACGAGTCGTTGAGGTTGACGACGAGGGTCTGCAGCGACCCCGCGGTCGATTTCAGCGATCCGGTGAGCTCCTCGGCGTATTTGTCGTCGTAGATCAACTTGCCGAGAACGCCGCGGCCGCTCTCGACGTGCGAGAGGACGGCGTTGGTCTTGTTCATGGTGGTCAGGAACGTGTCGGTGAGGCGCTGCTTCGTCTCCGGCTGCGTGGTGAGCTCGCCGAGGAGCCCTTCGCCGCGGTCGACGCGGCTCAGAATGTTCTTGAGCGAATACGAGATCTGCACGAAGTTGTCGACGAGGTCCTCACCCGAGGAGATGAGCTGGTCGACGTTCGTCTGCCGCGCGGCCGGGATCAGCGCGCCCGGCTCGAGCATGTCGAAGCGCGGGCTGCCGGGCGAGATGTCGATGTAGCTGTCGCCGGCGAGAAGGCCGAGCTTCTTCAAGCGCGCGCGCGAGTCGCTGCGGATGCGCTCCTGGAACTTCCGGTCGACCATGAGCTGGATGTCGACGTCTTTCTGCTTCGGATCGCGCGGGAGGGTGATGTCCTTGATGACGCCGACGGTGACGCCGGAGATCTTCACGGGATTGCCTTCGGCGAGGCCGGTGACGCTGTCGAGCCGCACGCGGTACTCGTTCTTGCGCGAGAAGATCTTCTGCTCGCTGCCGATGAAGAAGAGGAAGACCATCAAGACGATCGCCGAGGCGGCCACGAGCAGGCCGACGCGAATCGATTTCTCTGTTTTCTGCGGTGCCATAGTTTTTCCCTGAGGGGTTTACGTCGCGGGCTGAGCTGCTGTAACAGCGGAGGCGCGGAAGAATTCGCGCAGCATCGGATGATCGGCGTTGCGCGCGGCGTCGGTGGTGCCGACCCACTCGAAGACGCCGCGGTTCAAGAAGGCGATGCGGTCGCCGACGGAGAAGGCCGACTGGATGTCGTGCGTGACGACGACGGAGGTGATGTTCAGCTTCGACTGCAGGTCGATGATCATCTCGTTGATCTTCTGCGAGGTGATTGGGTCGAGGCCGGTGGTCGGCTCGTCGTAGAGGATCATCTTTGGCTCGAGGACGATGGAGCGCGCCAGGCCGACGCGCTTGCGCATACCGCCGGAGAGGTCGACGGGCATGAGGTGCTCGGTGTTCGGCAGGTTGACGAGCTCGAGCTTCTCGTGCACGGCGCGCTCGATCTCCCCTTCCGACATCTCGGTGTGCTCGCGCAGCGGAAAGGCGACGTTCTCGAAGACGGTCATGGAGTCGAAGAGCGCGCCGCTCTGGAAGAGCATCCCGAACTTTTTACGCACGCGGTACAGCTCTTCCTCGGCGAGATCGGTGACGTCCTCCTCTTCGACGATGATGCGCCCGGCGTCGGGCGCCTCGAGGCCGAGCATGTGCCGCAGCGTGACGGATTTTCCGGAGCCGGAGCCGCCGAGGATGACGAGGACTTCGCCGCGGAAGACGGTGAGGCTCGCGCCGCGCAGCACCTGCTTCGTGCCATAGGCCTTGTAGACGTCGTGAAACTCGACGAAGGGCTCGCGCGGCACACGGCGGCGTTCGATCGGCGGGATGTTGGTCATCAGAACACGAGGAGAAACAGCTTGGTCAGGAAAAAGTCCATGATCAAAACGGTGATCGCACCGGTGACGACGGTTTTCGTCGTGGCACGGCCGACGCCGTCGGCGCCGCCGCTGGTACGCAGGCCGTTGAAGCAGGCGATGAGGCCGATGCCGAAGCCGAAGAAGAAGGTCTTGCCGACGCCCGAAGCGAGGTCGTTGTACCGGACGGTCTCGATGACGCTGCGGAGGTAGTAGTTCGCGGTGAGGTGGAGGTTGCCGACCGCGATGAGCAGCCCGCCCAGGATGCCGACGGCGTTCGAGACGATGGTGAGCAGCGGGAACATGAGCGTGGTGGCGAGGACGCGCGGGACGACGAGCTTGCGCACAGGGTTCGTGGCCAACGCGCGCAGGGCGTCGATCTGCTCGGTGACTTTCATCGTGCCGAGCTCCGCGGTGATGCCCGCCCCCACACGCCCGCCCACCATGAGCGACATCAATACCGGGGCGAGCTCGCGGATGAGCGAGAGCGAGACGACCTTGCCGATGAAGAGCTTGCCGCCGAACTCCTCCAGCGAATACGCGGTCTGCAGCGCCAGCACCATGCCGATGAAGAGCGAAGTGATGGCGACGATGGAGAGGGAGCGGACGCCGACCTGATCGAGTTGCGCGACGAGCAGCGCCCGCTCCATCGGCCCCCGAAAGATCCCCCTGACGGTCTGAACCCCCAGGTCGGTGATCCCCCCGACATAGAGGAGGGCGCCCTCGACGCGGTTCCAGATCCGGCCGAAAAAGCCCGGTTCCGGCGGCGCTTCGAGGGCCTCGGGGGTCTGCTGGAGGTTCAGGGTGGTCATTGAATCAAGGAAGTTTAACCGCGGGCGGCTCCGCAGCATTCGTGCCGAGTCCGCTATCTCGAAGAAACCGTGGAGGCGCACAGCGTGCGCCCGCGGGCGCTCATCGAGTAGGAATCGTCCACGTTCCCTTGACGTAGCCGCAGAGCGCGTCGCCGTCCCAGCCACCCATCCAGAAATCGAGGATCCACGGCTTCGACTCGTCGCCGCCGAGCTTGTTCGCCGACACCTTGCCGTTCATGTCGACGTTCCAGCCGTAGGCCTGCAGGGCGAGCTGCGCGGCGCGGCGGTCGATTGGGCGCGGCGTCACGCTCAGGTTCCACCACTGGTCCACGATGGCGAGCTGGAACATGCGCGACTCCAGCGCGGCGCGCTGCGTCGGGTCCTTCGTCTGCTTGAGGAGAATCTCCAGGCTCTCCCGGCGGCGGAGACGGTTTGCCTTCAGATTCTCCGGTGTGGCCAGGCCGATGCCTGTCGCGTTCGCGACCTCCTGCGACATCGAGACGAATCCGAGCGGCTGGCGGCGCTGGAGCTCCGCGCCGGTGCAGCGCTCGATCGGCTTCGACGGATCGCTCGGATCGAGATAGTCGACGCGGTCGAGGAGCGTCTTGCCGTCCTTGGCGATCGTCACGTGCAGCGGATCGATCACGAAAAAGTCGTCGCGGATCAGGATCCCGTTCTCCTCGCGGATCTCGCAGTCGTCGATGAAGGCCACGCGCGCGCCGACGAGCTCCGGCACGTCCTCACCGTCGCGCGTGGCGCGGCGCACCGTCACGCCGACCTTCGGGCCGCCGAAGGGGCCGAAGTCGCGCTCGTACACCCCCGGCTCGTCGGGCTGGAAACGGACGATGTTGTCGAGGTCCGGCTCGCCGGCGAACGCGAACGTGTAGCCGCTCACGCCGCGCTTCTCGTCCGTCGGATCGGGATCGGTCGTCATCCGATCCTGGAAGTAGCCTTCGAAGTCGACGATCAGCATCAGCTCGTCCTTCCGATGTTCTTCCACTTCTCTCGCCAGTCTTCCGCAAGACGCCGCATGTTCGACCGCATCCACTCCATGCGCCGCCAGATCCGCGACGTCTTGAATCCGGTCTCGGACTGGCCCGGCTGCTTCATCCACGGGTCGCCGTTGTCGAGCACCTCGTCGAAGCCGCGCACGAGAACGTCGAAGCGCTCTTGGAAGAGGTCCCACGCCGCGGGAATCGACGGGAAGAGCAGCACGTCGCCGTTCAGCTCGAAGCCGGGGCCGGCGTTCGTCATGCCGCCCTCCGTCGTCACGCCCGCCGGCATCTCCGTCAGCACCTCCGCGAGCGGCCGGACGAACATCGTCATCAGCGGGAAGAACGCCGCATCCATCAGATCGTTCACCTGATCCTGCGACTTCACGTTGTCGCTGTAGAGGTAGAGCAGCAGGAGCAGCATCAGCTCGTACGAGCCGTTGAAGAGCTGGGAGACGCGGATCGTTGTCGGATCCCTCAGCAGCGTCACCTCGTCGTCGGGGCAGACGTCGGGGTAGAGCATCGTCATCGGGTTCGGCACCACCGGCCGCGCGGCGAGCCCGCCTAGGGCGTTCTTCTCCATCTCGCCGCGGATCTGCGTGAAGAGGCAGAAGTGCGTCCAGGGGAGATAGCCGGGCTTCACTTCCATCCCCTCGCCCTGCTCCAGGATCATCGTGATGGCCTGGCGCGCCGAGGCGATGTTCGTGATGGCGATGATGTCGAGCCCGTACTGATTGAGGTCGTTCATCGAGCCGTGCTGTGGGCTCTTCGGGCCTCCGAAGATCTGCAGCGACGGCGGGCCGACGAAGAGCTTCTTGTCGCCGAGCTCGTCGTGGAGATATTCGAAGCCGCTGCGGATCGCCAGGTAAAGCTCCTGCACCGAGTTCCAGCCGAACGTCAGCACGGGCGCGCCGGTGAGGAGCTTCTTCTTGCCGGGGAGCTTCTTACCGCGCAAAGCGGCGCGCGCACCGACGATCTTCGTCACTGCGGCGCGGCTGTCGGCCGCACCGTCCCGGCGGCACCACGCCACCGCTTTTTTCTGATCGATCACGCCGTCCTCGGCGTAGCGCAGCAGCTCGTCCGGCGACTCGAAGTGCTGGAAGCGTTTGATCGAGGCGAGATCGCCACGCGTCAGCGTCAGCTTGATGCCCGCTTTGCCGTAGTAGTCCCGGCGCTGCGGCATGTTCGGACGCGTGAACGACGGCGTGCCGCCGATGGCCGCCAGCAGATTGAGCGCCAGGCCGAGGTGCTCCATCTCCTGGCGGGCGATGAGCGTGATCGACGACGACCAGCGGCGCACGAATTCGAGCTGCACCGGGTCGAGGCCTTCGTACGTGTAGCGCTTCATCGAGTAGACGGCGAAGAGGTACTGCGCCATCAGCCCGTGCTCGAGCTCCGAGGCCACACGGAGAGCGTTGATGAGGTCCGCGCGCGTCGTGATTTCTTGCATGTGTGCCTAGGAGAGGCGCGGCGACGGCGAATCCCTACCCGTTGCCGCCGAAGATCCTTCGCAAAATCCCGCGAATCGTGCGGTCGCGCCGCTGCTGCTCGCGCTGCTGTTGCTGCTGCTGAGTGACCGCCGGCCGCTCCGTCGTCCCCTCGGACGGCGGCATCTCCGCCTGCGGCATCGGCTCGCGCCAGAACGGCGACGGCTCGCCGGAGCCGGCGTGCAGCGCGCAGACCGCCGTCGGCTCCGTGCCCTGCACGAAAATCTCGCTCTTCGTCTGCGGGCAATACGACGTGGCCAGCATGCCGGACTCGGGGTCGATCTGCCGCTCGACCACGTCGTCGGGGCGCTTCCACTCGACGTCCGGCACCATGCCGGCGATGCGGTTCATGTGCTGCGTCCAGATCGGCACGCAGGCGTCGCCGCCGGCGAGGCGGACGGAGTGCCCGTCGTCGAAGCCGACCCACACGAGCGACAGAATCCGCGGCGAGAAGCCGATGAACCAGGCGTCGCGATAGTTGCTCGTCGTCCCGGTCTTCCCGGCGTACGGCCGCTCGAAGCCGAGCCCGCGCGCCTTCACGGCGGTGCCGTAGTTGAACACGTCCTGGAGGATGTTGTTCATCACGTAGCAGACGCCGGGCGAGGCCACGCGCTTCATCTTCACCTCGCGCGACTCGAGGAGCTTCCCATCGCGCGTCGACACCGCGAGGATCGACACCGGCTCGGCTTTCACGCCGAGGTTGGCGAAGGCGGAGTAGGCGTAGGCGATCTCGAGGGGGGTGACTTCGAAGGAGCCGAGCGACACCGACGGATACGGTGCCAGGTGCGACTCGATGCCGATCGTCGCCGCCGTCTTGATCACGTTCGGCACGCCGGCGTTGATCGCCGCGCGCACCGCGGGGATGTTGTACGAGTGCGCCAGCGCCTCGCGCACCGTCACGCGGCCGTGGAAGCGAAGGTCGTAATTCTGCGGCGACCACACCGTCGCGCCGGTCTGCACGCTGATCGGCGAGTCGTCGAGTACCGTCGCCGCGGTGAAGGCATCCTGGTGGCGTCCGGGGTCCATGGCCGTGGCGTAGACGAACGGCTTGAAGAGTGATCCGGGCTGCCGGCGCGCCTGAATGGCGCGGTTGAACTGCGTCTTCGAGTAGTTGCGGCCCCCGACGAGCGCCTTCACGTAGCCGGTGCCCGGCTGGATGGTGAGCATGACGCCTTCGAGCGGCGTCGGCGACTTGCGTAGATACGAGTACTTGCGATTGAGCCCGTCAATGCCGCTGTCGAGGGCCTGCTCGGCGGAGCGCTGCATGATGGTATCGAGCGTGGTGAAGATGCGCAGCCCCTCGGTTTTGAGCTGCGTCTCCGGATAGGTCTCGCGCAGCTGCTTGAGCACGAGGTCGACGAAGAACGGCGCGCTGCGCGACGTCTTCGGGAAGCGCGCCGTCGTCAGCGGCGCGGCAACGGCGGCGGCGTACTCCGCATCAGTCTTGATGAAGCCCTGCTCGCGCATCAGGCGGAGCACGGTGTCGCGGCGCACCTTGGCCCGCTCCGGATATTTGAGCGGGTTCAGCACGTTCGGCGACGGGATCATCCCCGAAAGCGTGGCCGCCTCGGGCAGCGTCAAGTACGTCACGTGCTTCCCGAAGTAGACGCGCGAGGCCTGCTCGACGCCGACGATCTGCACCGGTCCGTTCTGCCCGAAGTAGGCCTCGTTCAGGTACGACTCCAGGATTTGCGGCTTCTGGTAGCGGATCTCCAGCAGCACCGCCATGAGCGCCTCGGTGATCTTGCGGCTCCATTTGCGCTCGGGCGTGAGGTAGAGGTTCTTGACGAGCTGCTGCGTCAGCGTCGAGCCGCCGTGCGTCCAGTTGCCGCTTTTCAGGTCGGTGCGCAGCGCGCCGAGGGTGCCGCGAATGGAGATCCCTTCGTGGTGATAGAAGTTCTTGTCCTCGCTGGCGATGATGGCGTTCTGCACGACCAGCGGCACCGCCGTGAGCGCGACCGGGAGGCGGTCCTCCATCTCGTTGTTGTAGATCGACGTGATGAGCTCCGGCTCGATGCGCACGCCGCGCAACGCCACGCCGTCGTCGAGGCGGCGGACGTCGCGCACGGTCTCGCCGTCGAAGCCGACCGTGACCGGCACGGCGCGGAACTCGATGTCCGGATACTCGAAGTTCTGCAGGTAGATCTCGAGGTTGCCGTTGACGTAGCGGTAGTCGCCGGGCTGCGCGACGCGCTCCGGGACCTCGTGATAGCCGACATGGTTGAGGCGCGGCTCGAGCAGCGCGCGCGGCAGATCGAGGCCGGGGACGATCGGCGTGGCATCGGAGTAGATGCGGCTCGGCAGGTCCCAGCGGCGGCTGGAGTCGAATTTCTTGGTGATGACGACGTAGGTGTAGCCGACGAAGCCGATGAAGGCGACGAAGAGGACCATCACCATGAAGGCGATGCCGGCGGAGTGACGCCAGAGGAAGTCTTTGACGCGGGAGCGTTTCTTTGCCATCCGAACGAAGGGTACCAACATCGGGGGCAGCTAAACTCCTTCCGTGGATGATTTGGCGCGGATGATCGAGGCCGAGCTGCGGTCGGCGCCGCGGCCGTACCTCGTGGCCATCACCGGCAGCGTGGCCGTCGGGAAGAGCACTCTGGCGCAGGCGCTGGCGTCCGCGCTGGCGGCGTGGAAGGTCGACGTCGTCAACACGGACGGCTTCCTCTTCCCCAACGCCGTCCTCGAGGCGCGCGGCCTCATGCCGCGAAAGGGGTTTCCGGAATCCTACGACCAGACGGCGCTCGACCGCTTCGTCGCCGAGCTGAAGGCGGGCGTGGCGCCGCTGCGCGTGCCGCTCTACTCGCACGTCCGCTACGACGTCGTCGAGGAGGTGCAGATCGTCGACCGCCCCGACGTCGTGATCCTCGAAGGGCTGCAGAGCATCCGCGACGGCGTCGACTTCGCGATCTACCTCGACGCGCCGGAGCGCGAGCTGGAGATGTGGTTCCTGGAGCGCCTGCGGACGCTTCGCGAAGACCCGCGCTCCTTCCTGCACGCGTACACCGAGGAGGAGCTGTTGCCGCTGGCGAAGGAGGTGTGGCGGACGGTCAACCTCGTGAACCTGCGCGAGCACATCGCGCCCGAACGCGAGCGGGCGCGCGTGGTCGTCGAGAAGGGACCCGGCCACAGCGTGGCGCGGATCCTACATGGATGACATCGAGTTCAAAAACTCCGTATTGCTCCTCGTCTTCTCCAGCTTCTCGATCAGCAGCTCCATCGACTCCACCGTCGACAGCGGCGAGAAGACCTTGCGCAGGACCCAGATGCGGTTGAGCTCCGGCTTCTCCAGCAGCAGCTCCTCTTTGCGCGTGCCCGACTTGTTGATGTCGATGGCCGGGAAGACGCGCTTGTCGGAGAGCTTGCGGTCGAGGTGCACCTCGAGGTTGCCGGTGCCCTTGAACTCCTCGAAGATGACGTCGTCCATGCGCGAGCCGGTGTCGATGAGCGCGGTGGCGATGATGGTCAGCGAGCCGCCTTCCTCGACGTTTCTCGCCGAGCCGAAGAAGCGCTTCGGACGCTGCAGCGCGTTGGAGTCGACGCCGCCCGACAGCACCTTGCCCGACGGCGGCACGACGGTGTTGTACGCGCGCGCGAGTCGCGTGATGGAGTCGAGGAGGATGACGACGTCGCGCTTGTGCTCGACGAGGCGCTTCGCCTTCTCGATGACCATCTCCGCGACCTGCACGTGACGCGATGCCGGCTCGTCGAACGTCGACGAGATGACTTCGCCCTTCACCGAGCGCTGCATGTCGGTGACTTCTTCCGGCCGCTCGTCGATGAGCAGCACGATGAGCGTGACTTCGGGATGATTCGTGGTGATGGAGTTGGCGATGCTCTGCAGCAGCATCGTCTTGCCCGTGCGCGGCGGCGCGACGATGAGTCCGCGCTGTCCCTTGCCGACCGGCGCGATGAGATCGAGGACGCGCGAGGACATGTGCACCGGCGTCTCGAGTCGGATGCGGTTCTCGGGATAGAGCGGCGTGAGGTTGTCGAAGAGGATCTTGTCACGCGCGACGTCGGGGTGCTCGAAGTTCACCGCCTCGACTTTGATCAGCGCGAAGTAACGCTCGCCTTCTTTCGGCGGACGCACCTGGCCGGAGACGGTGTCGCCGGTGCGGAGATCGAAGCGGCGGATCTGCGACGGCGAGACGTAGATGTCGTCCGGACCGGGCAGATAGTTGTACTCGGGCGCGCGCAGGAAGCCGAAGCCGTCCGGCAGGCATTCCAGAACGCCTTCCGAAAAGATGAGTCCCGACTTTTCGGTCTGCGCCTGCAGGATTCCGAAGATGAGGTCCTGCTTGCGCATGCCCGACGCGTTCTCGACGCCGAGGTCTTTGGCGAGCTTGGAGAGATCGGGAAGCTTGATCTCCTTGAGCATGCGGATGTCGAGCGTGACATCCGGCTGCTTCTGCGCAGCCGCTGCCGCCTCGGCCGCCGGAGCTTCTTCGGCGGCGGGCGCTTCTTCCACCGCCGCGGGCGCTTCTTCGGCGGGTGCGGCGGCTTCCGCGGCAGGAGCTTCTTCCGCGCTTTCCTTCGCGGCCGCCTTCTTGCGCGGCGCGCGTTTCGGCTTCTCCGGTTTTTCCGGCGCCGCCATTTCCGGTTCCATCACCGCGGTTGCTTCGTTCTCGGTTTCAGTCTGTGCCATTGGTTTCCTCTTTACAGCCGCGCGATCATCTCGCGCCGAATTTCGTCGATGCCTTTTTTGCTGACGACCGACGCGGCGATCAGTTCCGCGTCGTCGACTTCGAGCTCTTTCGCGATGGCGCGGCGGCTCGTCGCCAGTTGGTTGTTCGAGAGCTTGTCGCTCTTCGTGAGGACGACGCGCTCGTCGACGGTGTCGAGCGCGCGCGCCCACGCGTGCATCTGCAAATCCTGCTCGCCGGGCGTGCGCCGGATGTCGAGCAGGAGAAAGATCAATTTCAGATCGTCCGCGCTTTCGAGATAGCCGCGAACGAGCTCGCCCCAGGAGCGGGACATGGACTTCGGAACTTTTGCGTAGCCGTAACCCGGGAGGTCGACGAGATAAAACTTTTCGTTCACGAGGTAGAACTGAATCGCCTGCGTTTTGCCGGGAGTCTGGCTGACGCGGGCCACGCCCTTCCGCCCGAGGACGGCGTTGATCAGGCTCGATTTTCCGACGTTGGAACGGCCGACCATTGCGAACTGCGGCCTCCGGTCACGCGGAAAATCGCCAGGCTGATACGCCGCCCGATGAAACGATACCGACCGAATTTCCAAGTGAATGCTGTGCTGTAACGACGGATATCCGGCGAGCCGGATACGTGTTGGCAGTCTTTGTGTGAAATGACTACGCGGGTGCTACGAAGAAGAGCTGGTAATGAAGCTGAACGGCGCTGATTGTGCGGATATTCTTTCGCGGTGTCAATGAACGGTTGCCGGCGGTGGATGGAACATTCATGCCACCGCACGGCCCGTCACCGCGGAATCTCCAGGTCCTTGCGCGCGAAGCCCGCGACGTCGCTGCCGACGACGCGCACGAGCGCCTTCGCCGCGTAGCGGCCCGGCGGCAGCGGGAAGCGCTGCCGGATCGCGAACGGACTCTCGCTCAGAAACTCGCGCGCCTTCTCGTGATCGACGTTGAAACGCGTGTGCGACCAGCTCGCGACGACGTTGTTTTCGTCGAAGACGTAGAAGAACGCATCGAGCAGCGTCGCGCCGTCTTTGCCGAGGGCGAGGACTTCCGGGCCGGGAAGACGCGCGGTGATGATGGTCTGCTTCGCGTCGCGCGCGACGTCGAGATCGACGTTGATCCCGTTCTGCGCGATGTCGTTCATCAGCACGTCGGCGAGGAAGAGCGCGTTGCTCGCCGGCGCCGCGCCGTCGTCGGTCGAGTAGCCGCGGCGATAGCGCACGACGGTGCCGAACGGCTGATTGCGCACGCGCACGGTGATCGCGTTGTCTTTCTTGTCCGTCGCGGGCGGAGTGAAGCCGAGGATGTAGGTGACGCTCTGCTGCTTGCGCAGACTGTCGAGCGACGGCGCGAACGTGCCGCCGGTGGCGAGGGTCAGGTCCCAGAACGGGCCGCGCGTGTCGGGAGGAGAGGCGGAGCTCCACGGAGCCGCGAGGCCGGCGATGTCGATCGCGTCGAGCATCACACCCGCGCTCCGATACCGTCGATGCAGACGGTCGAGAAAGGTGTAGTACTCGCCACGATCGAGAAGGGAGCCGCCCCAGTCGGTGGTCAGGAGGACGACGTGCTTCACGCCGCTCAGCGGCGCGAGTCGTTCGGCGAGGTCGCCGAGATCGGAGACGCTGCGCGTGTGCACGGCGATCTGACCTTCGCGCTCCATCTTGTCGTACTGCCGTTCGAGCGCGGCCGAGAGCGCCGCGCTGCGCGAGCCGCGAAGCTGCACGCCGCCGTCGATCGTGTTGAGCGCCGCGTCCTCCGCGAGCTTGTCGCTCGCGGTGTTCTGCCACGTCATGCGCTCGGATCGCAGCATGGCCAGATTGAACGCGTCGCCGGCCATGCTCACATTCAGCGTGACGATCGCGCGCCGCACGGCCGCGCGGTCATTTGTGAACGGAACGGCGAAGCGGATGCCGTCGCGCTTCACGACGGCGACGGCGAAGGTGTCGCCCGGACCCGCCTCGTCGACGAAGCGCAGCGCCGACTCCTTCGCGCGATAGATGTAGATCGTCGACGAGTTGAGGGTGTCGAAGAGGAGCACGAAGAGGCGCCGCCGGTGCAGATCGACCGGGGCGTTCGCCGCGGGCGCACTGCCGTCATCGACGACGACGTCGAACGAGTCGATCGTCTGCGGCTGCCCGTTCACGAAGAGCTGAAAGTCGTCCTTCGTCAATCCGGAGACGA